>NZ_CP075371.1:654402-1308804 GCF_018459925.1 Nocardioides aquaticus | reverse complement strand
TCGACCGCGAGGTGTGGGACCTGTCCCGCACGCCGGCCGAGACCCGGCCGCTGCTGCTGCACTACCACCCGCTGGTGATCTACCGCTTCCAGGTGCTCAAGCAGGCCGACGTCGTGCTCGCGCTGTTCCTGCAGGGCGACCGGTTCACCACGGAGGAGAAGCGCGCCGACTTCGAGTACTACGACCCGATCACCACCGGCGACTCGACCCTGTCGGCGGTCGTGCAGTCGGTGATGGCCGCCGAGGTCGGCTATCACGAGGTCGCGCTGTCGTACTTCTGGAAGGCGCTCTTCGTCGACCTCGACAACCTCCACGGCAACACCGTCGACGGCCTCCACGTCGCCTCCTGCGGCGGCGTCTGGAGCGCCCTGGTGTTCGGCTTCGCCGGCATGCGCGACCACGGCGGCGTGCTCAGCTTCGACCCGCGCCTGCCCGAGGAGTGGCCCGCGCTGACCTTCCCGGTCCGCTGGCGCGGCAGCCGGCTCCGGGTCGAGGTCACCGGCGACCACCTCGCCGTCGAGGTCGTCGAGACGGGCGCCGAGGACGAGGTGACCATCTGGGTGCGCGGCACCCGGTACGCCGTGGCGGCCGACCGTCCGTTGCGGGTCGACCTCGACGGCCATGGCCTCCGGATCGCCGGCGAGCTCGGCGACACGCCCCTGATCGGGGGACGGCGTGCCGACGGCACCCGGATCACCGCCGGGGTGCCCGAGCCGAGCCTGGTCGCCGCCGAGCGCGAGGGCGCCGGCCCGGACGGGATCGGGGCCGCACCCGCGTCGCCGACGGCGCCGCCGGTCGGTCCGCACGTGGCGACGACGTGACCCGGCGCGCGCCGGTCCTGGTGACCGGGGTCCCCCGGTCCGGCACGACGTGGCTGGCCCGCGAGCTGGCCGCCTCCCCCGGCACCGCCCTGGGCGGCCGGGAGCCGATGAACCCGCGGGGACGTCAGCACGCGCTGGCCGGCACCCTCGACGGCTGGGCCCGGCTGACCACGCCGACGGCCAGGCAGCGGCGCGCGCTCGCCCTGGCCTACCGCGGCGCGGACCCGCGGGTCTTCTCCCGCTACGGCCACCGGCAGTGGGCCGCGCCGCTGCCGTGGACACGCGTCGTGGTCAAGGACCCGTTCGCCCTGCTGTCCCTGCCCGCCGTCGTCGCCACGACCGGGGCCCGACCGGTGCTGGTGCTCCGCCACCCGGCCGCGGTCCTCGGCAGCTACCGCCGGATGGGCTGGTCGCCCGACCTCGAGGAGCTCGCGGGCGTGCTCGCGGCCGCCGGTGACGTCCGCGACCCCGCCGGCGAGCCGCTGCACCTGCCCGCGCCGGGGACCGTCGGCGAGGCGGAGGCGATGGCCTCCTTCTGGCACGTGCTGCACGCGCTCGCCCTGGCCGACGCCGCCTCGCTGCCCGGGCTGCTCGTGGTCGACCACGAGGACGTCGCGGCCGCCGACGGGTGCGTGCTCGCCGCGCTGCGCGCCAACCTCGGCCTCGCCGCGCCCGCCGACACCCCCGCCGACACCCCGGCCGCGCCCACAGGGTCCGCGGGCGACACCGGCGACCTGCACCGGCTCGACCGGTCGCCGGAGCAGGCCGCCACCGCCTGGCGCGCGCACGTCGACCCCGAGGAGCTGGCCGTCGTGGAGCGGGTCACCGCCTCCACCCGCGCCCGCCTGGCCGAGCTGCGTCTCAGGGGCTGACCGCCGCCGGGATCCGCGCGGCCCGCACCACCAGCACGTCGGGCAGGTCGGAGACCAGCGTGGTCCACGACCCTCCCCCGTCCACGGAGGCCCAGACCGACCCGGCGCGGGTGCCGACGTACAGCCCCGCCACGTCGTGGTCGTCGGTGCACATCGCGTCGCGCATCACCCCGACGTACGCCCGCTCCGGCAGGCCCTGGCCGAGCGGTTCCCAGGTCCCCCCGGCGTCCCGCGAGCGCCAGACCAGCGGCCGCGCGTCGGGGGCGTAGCGGCCCATCCCCTCCTCGCCCCCGCCGAGCGGGAAGACGAAGACCGTGTCCGGCTCGTGGGGGTGGACGACCACCGGGAAGCCGAAGTCGGTCGGCAGGCCCGCGGCGATCGAGGTCCAGCTCGCGCCACCGTCGTCGGAGCGGTAGACGCCGCCGTGGTTCTGCAGGAAGACCCGGTCGGGGCGGGCGGGGTGCCGCGCCACCTTGTGCACGCACTGCCCGTACGCCGGGTACTGCTGTCCCTCGGGCAGGAAGTCGGCCCGGACCCCCTGGTTCGACGGCGCCCACGACGCGCCGTCGTCGTCGGTGCGGTAGACGCCGCCGGTCGAGATCGCGGCCATCAGCGAGGACGGGTCGTCGGGGTGGGGCAGCAGGGTGTGGAAGGCCTGACCGCCGTACCCGGCTCCCCACGACGACCGGTGCGGGTGCTCCCACAGGGCCCGTTCGAGCGCGAAGCTCTCGCCCCCGTCGGTCGAGCGGAAGACCGCACCGGGCTCGGTGCCGGCCCAGACCACGCCGGGCGCGCTGCCGGCCGCGAGCTGCCAGACCCGCTCCACGCTGGCGTCGACGTCGTCGGGGAACCGCACCGCCCCGCCGGGGGTCTCGGCCCAGGTCGCCCCGAGGTCGTCGGAGCGCCGGACCTGGGGACCGACCCAGCTCGACGACGCCCCGACCAGCAGGCGGGGCCGCTCGCCCCGGGTGTCGACGAGGCAGGAGTAGACCTCCTCCATGTCGTGGTGGGGCCCGGTCAGGTCCCAGTCCTGGCGGGCGGCGTCGGACCGCCCGATCCACAGCCCCTTGCGCGTGCCCACCAGCAGCACCGTCTCGTCGTCGGTCCTCGTGTCGGTCATCCGGCCCTCCTGCGTCGGTCGTGTCCCCTGATGCCTACCCTGACCCGGTGACACCCCGATCCTCACCGGTCTGGCTGGTGCTGGTCGGGATCGTCTCGGTCCAGCTCGGCGCGGGCTTCGCCAAGCTCCTCTTCGACGAGGTCGACCCGACGATGCTCGTCTGGCTGCGGCTGGCCACCAGCGCGCTGGTCTTCGCGGTGGTCGCGCGCCCGCTGCTGCGCGGCCACAGCCGCGACGACTGGATGGTCGTGATCGGCTTCGGCGCCTGCCTGGGCCTGATGAACTGGGCGATCTACCAGTCCTTCGCCCGGATCCCGCTCGGGATCGCGGTCACGATCGAGTTCGTCGGACCGCTCACCCTGGCCATGCTGTCCTCGCGGCGCGGGCGCGACCTGGCCTGGGTGGCGCTGGCCGCCCTCGGCGTCGCCGCCCTCGGCCTGGAGCGCGCGGACCTCGACCCCGTGGGAGTGGCGTACGCCCTGCTGGCCGGCGCGGCCTGGGCCGGCTACATCCTGCTCTCCGCCCGGACCGGGCAGCGTTGGGCCGGCATCAGCGGGCTGACCGTGGCCAGCGTGGTGGCCGCCTGCGCGCTGCTGCCCGCGGCACTGCTCGCCGACGCCGACGCCCTCACCTCGCCGCGGGTCCTGGCCATCGGGCTCGCCGTCGGGCTGCTGAGCTCGGTGGTGCCCTACTCCTGCGAGCTGGTCGCGCTGCGCACCCTGCCGGCGGCCACCTTCGGGGTGCTGATGAGCCTGGAGCCGGCCGCGGCCGCGCTGGTCGGCATCGCGGTGGTGGGCGAGGAGCTCGCCGCGCTCCAGTGGGTCGCGGTGGGCTGCGTGGTCGTGGCCAGCGCGGGCGCCACCCGGGCCGGGGCGCGGCTCGGCGGCCCGGTCCCCGACTGAGCCGTCCCACGACGAGGACCCGGGCGGTCGGTCCGGAGCCAGGCGTACCGATCGGGGGCGTCCCGGCCTCGCCGCCCCTGTCGCCGCAGGTCAGCGCGGTGCCGGCCGCGGGGTCGGACCGTTTGGTACGCCTGACTCCGCCGGCCGGGGCGGCAGCGGGTCTGCGGACCCCGGAGGACGACCGCGCGTTCACCGGAACGTCACACCGCCGGCACGTCCGGGGCGGGTCGGGCGCCGTACGCTCGACGTGTCGGCGCCACCGGCCGCCGCACCCCGCACCTCCGCCCTGCCACCTCCCGGAGCCGTCCGATGCTGATCCCCTCCACGCTGCTGACCCGGCCCGCGACCCTCGCCGTGAGCCGGGTCCGCACGTGGTCGGCCGGCTCGCAGCAGCGGGCCCGCCGCAACGCGATGCTGGCCGCCACGGACTGCGCCCAGCGCCGCGCCGAGCGCGAGGACGTCGAGGACTTCCTGGCCCGGCGGGCCGGACGCCCCGTCGCGGACGGCGCCGCCACCGACGCCCCGGCCCGGGCCGACCGGGTCGCCGGGGCCTGAGCGACGCACCCTCCCGGCCCACCCCCGGGACACGCCCCCGCAGCGCCCCTCCTCGGGCACACTGGGCGCATGCCGACCTCCGCGGCGCGGGCCGCGCTCGCTCCCACGATCGCCTACCGCGACGTCCTGTCCGACGACGGCACGATGCTGCGGGCCTGGACCAACGACCCCGAGGGCCGGCACGACGGCCCGACGGTGCTGCTCTGCAACGGGCTCGGCACGAACCCGCTGCACTGGCCGGCGCTGCTGCGCCCCGACTGCGGCGTGCGGGTCGTGTCGTGGAACCACCGCGGCGTCAGCGGCTCCGACCGCCCGCGCGACCCCCGCGCGGTGCGGATCGAGAACTTCGTCGAGGACGCCCTGTCGGTGATGGACCACTTCGACCTCGAGCGGCCGGTGGTGATGGGCTGGTCGATGGGCGTCAACACCGCCTTCGAGCTCGCGGTGCGCCACCCCGAGCGGGTGGCCGGCATCTTCGCGGTCGCCGGCGTCCCCGGCGACACCTTCGCCACCATGCTCGGCGCCCTGCACCTCCCCCACCCCGTCGCCCGCGCGGTCACCGTCACCCTCGCCCGGGGCCTGCGCCTCGGCGGCTGGAGCCTGAGCCCGGTCACCACCCGCTTCCCCTTCGGCGCACGCTCGCTCGAGGCGCTCACCAGGGTCGGGTTCATCGGTCGTGTCCCCGACCCCGAGCTGGCGGCGATGGCGATGGCCGAGATGCTCTCCACGCCGGTCGAGTGGTACATGCACCTCGCGCTGACCACGTCCCGCCACCCCCGCGTCCCGCTGAGCCGGGTCCAGGTCCCGGCGACGTTCGTGGCCGGGACGCACGACATCCTGGCCGGCTCCCGCGACATGGGCACGGCCGCGCGCCGCATCCCCGGCGCCCGGTACGTCCGCCTGCGCGCCAGCCACTTCGTCCAGATGGAGCACCCCGACCGCGTCCACCAGCTGCTGCGTGAGCTGATCGACCGGGTCGACCGCGCGTGACCGGCTCCCCCCGCCGGCCGGCGACGGTCCTCGTCGCCGCGCTGCTCGCCCTCACCGCGGTCGCCTGCGGGCAGGACGGCAACCAGACCTCCGTGACGCTCTCCCCGACACCGGGCGGCTCCGAGGCCCCCGAGCCGCAGGCCCCGTCGTCGGCACCCGTCGAGGAGGCACCCGGGGCGGACAGGGACCAGGGCAGGGACCAGGGCGGGGACCGGCGCGGGGACCGAGGCGGGGACCGGGGCGAGGGCCCCCCGCGGGTCGTCGAGACGGTGGCGCGCGGGCTGGCCGCGCCCTGGGGCGTGGCCTTCTTCCCCAACGGTGACGCCCTGGTCACCGAGCGGGACACCGCGCGGGTCCTCCGGGTCACCGGGGAGCGACGGGTCGTGCAGGAGGTCGGCACCCTCGACGCCGCCGCCCCGGAGGGCGAGGGGGGTCTGCTGGGCGTGGCCCTCGCCCCCGGCTACCCCGAGGACCGTGCCGTCTACTTCTACCTGACCACCGCCGAGGACAACCGCGTCGTGCGCGCCCAGCTCGAGGGGGGCGTGCTCGGCACGCCCGAGGTCCTCCTCGAGGGCATCCCGAAGGGCTTCGTGCACGACGGCGGACGCCTCGCCTTCGGACCCGACGGCTACCTCTACGTCTCCACCGGCGAGACCGGGGAGGAGTCGCTGGCGCGCGACCGCGGCTCGCTGGCCGGCAAGATCCTGCGGATCACCACCGACGGCCGGCCCGCCCCGGGCAACCCCGGCGGCGGTCTCGTGTGGTCGCTGGGCCACCGCAACGTGCAGGGCCTGGCCTTCGACGACCAGGACCGGCTGTGGGCCTCGGAGTTCGGGGACGACACCGCCGACGAGCTGAACCTCGTCGAGCGCGGCGGGGACTACGGCTGGCCCGACGTGGAGGGGACCGGCGACCGCGCCTCCCGCGAGGCCGGCCTGCTCGACCCCGAGCGCACCTGGCCGACCGCGGTCGCCTCCCCGGCCGGTCTCGCCTGGGCGGACGGCTCGCTCTGGATGGCCGCGCTGCGCGGCGAGCGGCTGTGGCAGGTCCCGGTCGACGACGAGGGCACGACGGGCAGGCCCGTCCCGCTGCTCGAGGGCCGGTACGGACGGCTCCGCACCGTGGCCGCGGCCCCCGACGGCTCGCTGTGGGTGACGACCAGCAACCGGGACGGTCGCGGCGACCCGGCCCCCGAGGACGACCGCATCCTGCGCGTCGAGCCCTGACCCCGGCCGGCCCGTCGCCGGGTCAGCCCGCCAGCAGCACCCGGTCCAGCAGCCGTCGCAGCTCGTGGAAGTGCCGCTCGGCGGCGCGCTCGTCGTACATCGAGGTGTCGGCCATCGAGTAGCCGTGGGCCGCGCCCTCGTAGACCTCGTTGAGGTGCACCCGGCCGGCGGCGTCGAGCGCCTCCTCCAGCGCGGTCACCGCCTCGAGCGGCATCGAGGAGTCCTGGTCGGCGTGACCGAAGACGTACTCCGCGGTGGTCGCGCCCAGCAGCGTGTGCGGGCTGTCCGGCTCGTCGGTGACCAGGCCCCCGTTGTGGAAGCCCC
Organism: Nocardioides aquaticus; assembly: GCF_018459925.1. Lineage (NCBI taxonomy): Bacteria > Bacillati > Actinomycetota > Actinomycetes > Propionibacteriales > Nocardioidaceae > Nocardioides > Nocardioides aquaticus. Next base: position 1,301,994 of record NZ_CP075371.1, on the reverse strand, counting down.
CGACGGCCCCGACGGTGCCGGGGTGGTCGGCGGCCGCGCGGACGGCCAGGCGGCCGCCCATGCAGTAGCCGGTCGTGCCGATCGGGCCGTCACCGGCGTGCTCGAGCAGGGTGCGGACCCACGCCTCGGTGTCCGGGCCGGAGAGGTCGGGGGTCAGCGCGCCGATCCGGTCCATCACGCCGGAGGCGAAGAACTCCTCACGGGCGCCGGCCTCGCGCAGGTCGCCCTGCGGCGCCAGCTCGTCGGCGGTGCCGTCGCGGTGGAACACGTGCGGCACGAGCACGACGTAGCCCCAGGACGCGATCCGGTCGGCCATCTCGCGGGTCTGGCGGCGCAGCCCGATCGCGTCGACGAAGAACAGCACGCCGGGGCGGCCGTCCTCGCCGGTGAGGTACGCCTCGGCGGGCCCGGCGTCGGTCTGGATCTCCAGGGTGCGTGAGGTGCTCATGGGGCGATCAGACCACGACGCCCCCACCCTCCCGGGGCGCTGCGGCACGACGGGGGCGCCGCGGAACATCGCACGCCCCGTCACCGTTGTCACGACGTACCCCGACCCACCACGAGAGGAACCGCCGTGCCGACCACCGACCTCGAGGCCGCGACCTTCGAGCAGACCGTGACCGAGAACGAGATCGTGCTGATCGACTTCTGGGCGTCGTGGTGCGGACCGTGCCGCCAGTTCGCGCCGGTCTACGAGCAGGCCTCGCAGGCCCACCCCGAGATCGTCTTCGGCAAGGTCGACACCGAGGCGCAGCGCGAGCTCGCCGCCGCCGCCCAGATCACCTCGATCCCCACGCTGATGGCCTTCAAGGACGGCAAGCTGGTCTTCTCCCAGCCCGGCGCCCTCCCGGCGCAGGCCCTGCAGCAGGTCATCGACGCGGTGTCCGGGCTGGACACCTCCCAGCTGGTCCGCCCCGGCGACGAGGCGTCCGGCGGGACCGAGGACCCGGCCCCGGGCAGCGGCACGCCGTGACCGAGCCCGGGAACCGGCCCGGCTCCGCGGTCGAGCGGCCCGCCCCGAAGCGGGCCCGGCACCTGATGGACCCCGCCAACCCGCAGGTGGACCGTCCGAACTCCGCCAGCGTCGTGCGGGTGCAGACCTGGGTGATGTCGGTGCTCGTCGTCACCACGATCCTGCACCTCGCGGTCGGCCTGCTGATCTCGGCCGCCGTCATCGACCCCGCCCTGGTCGTGGAGCGGGTCGGGCTGACCGTCATCGCCGGCGCGTTCGGGGTGGTCGCGGTGGCCGCCGGCCTGGCCATCCACAGGCGCCCGATCGGCTCGCCGTGGCTCGCCCTCGGGCTGCTGCCGGCCCTGGTCGGTGCGGTGCTGGTCTTCGCCCTCTGACCGGTCGCCGACCCCGGTCCTAGATCCAGCCCATCCGACGGGCGATCGCGCACGCGTCGTGCCGGTTGGCGGCGCCCAGCTTGCCGACCGCGTTGGACAGGTAGTTGCGCACCGTGCCCGCCGACAGCGAGGCCCGGGCCGCGATCTCCTCCACCGGTGCGCCGTCCGAGGCCAGCTCCAGCACGTCGGCCTCGCGCGGGGTCAGCGGGCTGTCCCCGGCCGCGATCGCCTCGGCCGCGAGCTCGGGGTCGACGTGCCTCCCGCCGGCGTGCACGCGCCGCACCACCTCGGCCAGGGTCCGCGCCGACGTGGTCTTCGGCAGGAACCCGCGCACGCCGGCCGCCAGGGCCCGCTTGAGGTGGCCCGGGCGTCCGTGGCTGGTCACGATGACCACGCCGCAGGCCGGGTGGGTCCGCGCCAGCTGCTCGGCCACGGCGATCCCGTCCAGGCCGGGCATCTGCAGGTCCAGGACGGCGACGTCCACCCCGTCGGCGCGCAGCACCGCCTCGTCGCCCGAGCCGGCCTGACCCACCACCTCGAGGTCCTCCTCGAGCCCGAGCAGCTGCCCCAGCGCCTCGCGGATGAGCTGCTCGTCGTCGGCGAGCAGGACCCGGATCGGGGTGCTCACGAGACCACCGCGGCCCGGTCGGCGGCCGGCACCAGGACCTCGACGACGAAGTCGTCGCCCCGGCGTCCGGCGTCCAGCCGCGCGCCCAGCGGGGAGAGCCGCTCGGCCAGCCCGGTCAGGCCGCTGCCGCCCGGGCTGCCGGTCGCGCCGTCGACGACGCCGTCGTTGCGGACCACCAGGGTCCCCGTCCCGCCCGCACCGGCCGACGACCAGGCGATCCGGACCCGGGTCGCCCGGGAGTGGCGCAGCACGTTCGTGACGGCCTCGCGCACCACCCACCCGGTCGGCTCCCGCCAGTGCTGCGGCAGCCCGTCCAGCGCCACCTCCGAGGTGATCCCGGCAGCCGACAACAGCGACCGGGCGCCCTGCAGCTCCTGGTCGAGGTCGGTGCCGCGGTAGCCCCGGGCCAGGGCGCGGGCCTCGCGCAGGGCGTCGTGCGCCACCCCACGGACCTGCTCCATCCGGGCCGGTGCCGAGGCGTCCCCGGCCTCGGCCAGCCTGGCGGCGAGCTCGGCCTGGACCGCGATCTCCGAGAGCCTTCGGCCCAGCACGTCGTGCACGTCGCGGGAGAAGCGCAACCGCTCCTCGGCCACCGCCAACGACGCCTGGGCCTGCCGCGCGCCGTCCAGCTCGCGGACGACACCGTAGATCCAGAGCGAGGCACGGACCGTGAAGAGCATGAACAGCCCGGCGCCGAGGCCGTAGGCGTAGACGACCACCTCCCCGGCCGGCACCCCGAGCACCAGCGGCAGCGCCACCACGACGACACCGGTGACGCGCGGGTCCCGGAAACCCCCCAGCCCCACCGACAGCACGCCCCACACGCCGAGCACGACCGCCGTACGCGGGTCGTCCGGCAGCGCGGCCGCGACCGCGAGGGCGGCGGCGCAGACGGCAGCCGTGACGGCCAGCCGACGGCGCGGGAGCGGACCGTACCGCGGCCACAGGTCGGTGGCTGCGCGCAGCGCCCAGCACCCGACGACGGCGAGGACGACCGCCACGACGACCGCGACCACCCCGACCGGTGCCTGCTCGGCCGAGAGGCGGACGACCAGGGACCCGTTGACGAGCAGCAGCAGCCCGACGAGCACCGTGTAGAGCGACTGGACCGCGTAGAGCTCGACCCGCTCGACCTGGCTGCGCTCCCCCCAGCTCCGCCACCGCGACCGGGTCGCGGCGCGGGGCGGGGTCGGGCTCACCGGGCCCAGGGTAGTGCTCACGTCCGCGGCTCCCACCGCATCGAGCGGGCGGCCAGCCACAGGGCGACCGCGGTCCACACCCCCAGCACCAGCATCGGCTGGCCGGCCTGCACCCAGCTGGAGGCGAAGTCCACGGTGGGCTCCTGGGAGAGGGCCCCGCCGGTCACCGGCTCGAGGCCGAACCACCCGGTCCGGACCAACGAGACGATCGCGGTCCCCGGGGTCCAGGTGAAGGCCTCGCGGACCGGGTCCGGGTAGGCGACGGCGGTCTGGCCCAGGATCATCAGCAGCAGCACCGGCCCGCTGGTCAGCTGGGCGGCCTCGGCGTTGCGGGTCCACGCCGCGGTCCACAGCGCGAGGGCGGCGATCATCACGATGCCGGCGACCACGGCCACGAGGAACAGCAGCGCGTTGACCGGCAGCGGCAGCCCGAAGGCGATCCCGATGCCGGCGGTGAGCAACGAGATCAGCACCGCGAGCACCGCCCCCGGGAGGGCGAGGGCGACGACCAGCTCGCGGTCGCGGGTCTCCCCGGTCCGCAGCCGCTTCAGGACCAGCTCGTCGCGGCGGGTCACCACCACCGACAGCAGGTTGTAGTAGACGGGGAAGAGCAGGACGAGGACCAGCGAGGTGATCAGGGCGCCGGCGCCCGCCACGGGGTCCGAGAGGTCCTGGGCCAGCAGCAGGCCGAGCGGCAGCAGCGGCACCACCACGGCGTAGATCAGCGTCAACCGGTTGCGCGCCATCAGCAGGGCGTTGGCGCGGGCCAGGGCGACCACGCGCCGGACGCTCGCACGGCGCTCGCCGGCGCGGCCGGTGGAGTCCGGCGAGCTGATCGGGCTGGTCGGGGTGGTCGGGCTGGTCGAGGGGTGACTGGTGCTCATCGGGTCTCCTCCATCACGGCGGGCTCGGGCTCTGGCTCGGGCTCTGGGTCGGTCCGGTCGGTCCGGTCGGTCCGGTCGGCGGCGATGTCGAGGAACACCGACTCCAGCGACGCGGCGCGCGCCTCGAGCCGGTCCAGGCGCAGCCCGTGCTCGGCGGCCCAGGCCAGCAGGGTGCCGAGGTCGCGCTGCACGTCGTCGCTGACGACGGTCACGGTGCCCTCGTGGCGGGTCACCCCGGCACCGGGCAGCACCGGCAGGTCGGGCAGCCCGGTGTCCTCCGGGTGCCCGAACCGGATCGTGGAGGGCGCCTCCGCGGTGATCTCGGCGACGGTGCCGACCCGGACGATGCGGCCCTCGTGGAGGATCGCGACGTGGTCGGCGAGCACCTCGGCCTCCTCGAGGTAGTGCGTGCACAGGAGCACGGTGACGCCGTCGGCGCGCAGGTCCTCCAGCACCCGCCAGACCTGGCGGCGGCTCTCCGGGTCGAGCCCGGTGGTGGGCTCGTCGAGGAGCACCACCTCGGCACGGGTCGTCAGCGTGCAGGCCAGGTCCAGCCGGCGGCGCTCGCCGCCCGACAGCGCGCGGACGGCGACGTCGGCCCGGTCACGCATCCCGACGAGGTCCATCACCTCCTCGACGCTGCGCGCGTCGGTCACGGTGGCGTTCCACATCACGAGCGTCTCGCGGACCGTCAGGTCGCCGGAGAAGCCGCTGGTCTGCAGCAGCACCGCGGTGCGACGGCGTACGGCGCCGCGGTCGGCGACCGGGTCCAGGCCGAGCACCTCGACCCGGCCCTCGGTGGCGGGGGCCAGGCCCTCGACCACCTCGAGCGTGGAGGTCTTGCCCGCACCGTTGGTGCCGAGCAGCGCCGTGATGGTGCCGGCGGCGACCTCGAGGTCGACGCCGCGCACGGCCTCGAAGCCCGAGCTGCCCGTGCCGTAGCGGCGGCGCAGGCCCTCGATCCGGACGGCGGGTGGGCGTGGTGTCGTGGTCATGGCTCCACGCTCCCGCGGTTCCGGGTCCGCCGACAGTGCGCCCCGTCACCGGTCGTGATGACCGGCCCACGACCGGGGCATGACAGATGTCAGACGAGCCGCGCCCGTGCTCCGCGACCCCCAGGGGTGGGAAGCAGACGGGGTGGCAGGGGGCATCGTGGAGCCGGGCCTCGGGCCCCCACCTCTGCCCCCACCTCCGCCCCCACCTCTGCCCCCAACCTCTGCCACCGCCGGGAAGGACCCCATGGACACCACCGTCCGCCTCACCGTCGACGGGACCGAGCACGACGTCCTCGTCGACACCCGCACGACGTTGCTGGACGCGCTGCGCGAGCGCGTCGGCGCCACCGCCCCCAAGAAGGGCTGCGACCACGGCCAGTGCGGCTCCTGCACGGTGCTGCTCGACGGCCGCCGGCACCTGACCTGCCTGGCGCTGGCCGTGGCGCACGACGGCGCCGAGGTGGTCACCGCCGACGGCCTCGCCGACGGCGACGACCTGCACCCGGTGCAGCAGGCCTTCCTCGACCACGAGGGCTACCAGTGCGGCTACTGCACGCCGGGCCAGGTGTGCTCGGTGGTCGGGATGCTGCGCGAGGCCGAGGACGGGGACGCCAGCCACGTCACCGAGGACCTCGAGACCGAGCCCGACCTCAGCGACGAGGAGATCCGCGAGCGGATGAGCGGCAACCTGTGCCGCTGCGGCGCCTACGCCGGGATCCTCGCCGCGACCCGCCAGGCCGCGGGGCAGCAGGGCTCGGAGCAGGGGGCGACGGCATGAAGGAGCTGACGTACGTCCGCGCGGCGGACGCCGCGGAGGCCGTGGCCGCGGTGAGCGCCGACGAGCACGCCACCTTCCTCGGCGGCGGCACCAACCTCGTCGACCACCTCAAGCTCGGCATCGCCACCCCGACCACCCTGGTCGACGTGAGCCGGCTGGCCACCGACGAGGTCGGCCCGGCCGACGGCCCGTCGGGACCGGTGCTGCGCATCGGCGCCGGGGTCCGCAACTCCGACCTCGCCGCGCACCCCCTGGTGCGCAGCCGCTGGCCCGCGGTCGCCCGCGCCCTGCTCGCCGGCGCCTCCGGCCAGATCCGGCACCAGGCCACGACCGGCGGCAACCTGCTGCAGCGCACGCGCTGCGTCTACTTCCAGGACGTCACCACCCCCTGCAACAAGCGGGAGCCCGGGAGCGGCTGCTCGGCGCTCGAGGGGTACGGCCGCTACAACGCCCTGCTCGGCGCCAGCGAGGACTGCGTCGCGGTGCACCCCAGCGACCTGGCGGTCGCGCTGGTGGCGGTCGACGCCGTGGTGGTCGTCCTCGGCCCCGACGGGGAACGTCGGGTGCCGGTCGCCGACCTGCACCGCCTCCCCGGCTCCCACCCCGAGCGGGACACCGTCCTCGCGCACGGCGAGCTGGTCACGGCCGTCGAGCTGCCGATGACCGACCTGACCCGGCGTTCCACCTACGTCAAGACCCGAGACCGCGCGTCGTACGCCTTCGCGCTCGTCTCGGTGGCCGTGGCGGTCGAGCTCGCCGAGGACGGCACGCTCGCCGACCTGCGGATCGCCTGGGGCGGGGTCGCCCACAAGCCGTGGCGCGCCGAGGCCGCCGAGGCCCTGCTCCGCGGGCGGGTCCCGGACGAGGAGCTCGTCCGTCAGGCGGTCGACGCCGAGCTGGGCGACGCCCGTCCCGGCCCCGACAACGCCTACAAGGTGGCGATGCTGCGGGGCGCGACCGCGCTGGCCCTGCGCGACGTCACCGCCCCTCTCGCCGAAGGAGCCTCCGCATGACGACGCTGCGACCCGAGCCGCTCACCGCCCGGTCCATGGGCACCCACCACGACCGCGTCGACGGCCCCGAGAAGGTCACCGGCCGCGCACCGTACGCCGCCGAGCACGCCGACCCGGCCAGCCCGCCGGTGGCGGCGTGGATGGTCACCTCGACGATCGCGCGCGGTCGGGTGCTGCGCGTCGACGCCTCGACCGCGCTCGAGCACCCGGGGGTGCTGCGCGTCCTCGACCACGACAGCGCGCCGCGGCTGGCCGACACCGGCGACCAGGAGCTGGCGGTCCTCCAGGACGACCGGGTCCGCTTCCGTGGCCAGGTCGTCGCGCTGGTCCTGGCGGCCACCTCCGAGGCCGCCCGCGAGGGCGCACGGCTGGTCCGGGTGCACTACGCGGAGGAGCCGCACGAGGCGGCGTACGACGGGGACACCGCGACCTACGCCCCCGAGGGCGTCAACGCCGGGCACGAGACTGACTGGGCCGACGGCGACGTCGCGTCGGTCCGCACCCCCGGTGCCGTGGTGGTGGAGGGCGACTACTCCACCCCCCACGAGTTCAACTCGCCGATGGAGCCGCACGCCGCGGTGGCCTCCTGGGACGGCACCACGCTGACGATGTGGGACTCCACCCAGGCCGTGCACCCGGTCGCACGCACCCTGGCCCCGATGCTGGGGCTCGACCCCGCCCGGGTGCGGGTCGTGGCACCGTACGTCGGCGGCGGCTTCGGTTCGAAGGGGCTGCCGCACGCGCCCGAGATGGCCGCGGCCCTCGCCGCGGTCGCCGTCGGCACCGACGAGCCGGGACGACCGGTCCGCCTGGTGACCACCCGGCAGCAGATGTTCGCGCTGGCCGGCTACCGCACGGCCACCCGCTCGGCCGTGCGCCTGGTCGCCGAGCCCGACGGGACGCTGCTCTCGGTCGAGCACGACGCCACCTCGCAGACCTCCCGCTTCAAGGAGTTCGCCGAGCAGACGGCCACCGCCGCGCGGATGATGTACGCCGCGCCGGCCCGCCGTACGACCCACCGGGTCGCCGCGCTCGACGTCAACGTCCCGTCCTGGATGCGTGCGCCCGGCGAGATGCCGGGCATGTTCGCCCTCGAGGTGGCGATGGACGAGCTGGCGGTGGCGACCGGGGTCGACCCGGTGACGCTGCGCGAGCGCAACGAGCCGGCCACCGACCCCGAGACCGGCAAGCCCTGGAACGAGCGACGTCTTCTCGACTGCCTGGTCCGCGGGGCCGAGCTGTTCGGGTGGGCCGACCGCCCGGCAGGGCCGCGCGCCACCAGGGACGGCGACTGGTGGGTGGGCACCGGCGTCGCGGCGGCGACCTACCCGACGCTCTACATGCCCGGCAACGAGGCCCGGGTCGAGGCGCTCGACGGCGGCCGGTACGCCGTCTCGATCGGCGCGGTGGACATCGGCACCGGCGCCCGTACGGTGCTGAAGCAGATCTCGGCCGACGCCCTCGGCGTCGACCCGGCGGCGGTCGACGTGCACGTCGGTGACACCGACCTGCCCTTCGCGACCGTGGCCGGCGGGTCCGCGGGCACGGCGTCGTGGGGCACCGCGATCGCCGCGGCCGTCCAGCAGCACCGCGCCGACCACGGTGCGCACCCCGAGGTCGGGGCGCACACCACGGCGGGTGCCGAGCCGTACCCCGACACCGAGGGGCACAGCCTGCACTCCTTCGGCGCGACCTTCACCGAGGTCAGGGTGCACGCCTGGACCGGGGAGCTCCGCGTGCCCCGGATGCTCGGCGTCTACTCGGTCGGCCGGGTGATCAACCCGACGACGTCACGCTCGCAGCTGCTGGGCGGGATGGTGATGGGCATCTCCGGGGCACTGCACGAGGAGGGCCACCGCGACCCGCGCTTCGGCCACGTCGTGACGCAGGACCTCGCGACGTACCACGTCGCGGCGCACGCCGACGTGGGCGACCTGCAGGTCGAGTGGCTGGACGAGGTCGACGAGCTGGCGACCCCGATGGGCGGTCGCGGGATCGGCGAGATCGGCATCGTGGGCACCGCCGCCTCGGTGGTCAACGCCGCCTGGCACGCCACCGGCGTCCGGGTGCGCGACCTGCCGCTGACCGCGGACGCGTTCCTGGACCTGCCCCCGCTGGGCTGAGGACCGGGACGTGTCGGGCGACCTTCGAACATGTCGGCCTTTGCACAGGCCGACATGTTCGGAAGTCCCCGGCCGACCGGGGACTTCGCGGTCCCCGGCCGGTCCTGCGTCAGACGCCGACGACGGTGAGCCACCCGGCGAGGGCGACCAGCGTGACCGCCAGCACCGGCAGGGTCAGCACGATGCCGACTCGGAAGTACTGCCCCCACCCGATGTGGATCCCCCGGCGCTCCAGCACGTGCAGCCACAACAGCGTGGCCAGGCTGCCGATCGGGGTGATCTTGGGGCCGAGGTCGGAGCCGATGACCGTCGCGTAGACCATCGCCTCGTGCGTCAGCCCGGTCGCGCCGGTGGCGCCGACGGCCAGGGCCGCGATCAGCACGGTCGGCATGTTGTTCATCAGCGAGGCCAGCACCGCCACGACGACGCCGACGCCGAGGGCGGTGACCAGCACGCCGTGGTCGCCGAAGGCGCTGAAGACACCGGCCAGCTCGTCGGTCACGCCCTGGTTGCGCAGGCCGTAGACCACCAGGTACATCCCGATGCTGAACAGCACGATCTGCCACGGGGCCTCACGCAGGATGCGGAGGACGTCGATCCGCTCCTCCCCCGCCGCCGGGGCACCGGCGCCCCCGCCACCCGCTGACACCGGGACCGCGACCGGACCGCGACCGGACCGGGCGAACAGCACCGCGGGCCGGCGGGAGGCGATCGCCATCAGCACCAGCGCGCCGACGCCGGCGACCGCCGAGAGCGGCAGGTGCAGCGGCTCGGCGACGAAGTAGCCGACGAGCAGGACGGCCAGGACGACCCACCCGGCCCGGAAGGTGGTCCGGTCCCGCACCGCGGTGGCCGGCTCGGCCAGCAGCGAGGTGTCGTAGGAGGCCGGGATGGCCGTGCGGAAGAACAGCAGCAGCACCGCCAGGCTGGCCGCGACCGACACCAGGCCGACCGGGACCATCACCACGGCGTAGCGCGCGAACCCGATGTCGAAGTAGTCGGCCACGACGATGTTGACCAGGTTCGAGACCACCAGCGGCAGGCTGCCGGCGTCGGCGATGAAGCCGCACGCGATCACGAAGGCGAGCGACGCACGGGCCGGGAACTCCAGCGCGATCAGCATCGAGGCCACGATCGGGGTGAGGATCAGCGCCGCGCCGTCGTTGGCGAAGACCGCGGCGATCGCGGCGCCGAGCAGCACGATGAGCACGAACAGCAGCCGGCCGTTCCCCCGGCCCCACCGGGCGACGTGCAGGGCTGCCCACTCGAAGAAGCCGGCGGCGTCGAGGATCAGCGAGACCACCACGATGGCCACGAAGGCCAGCGTGGCGTTCCACACGATCCCCCACACCGTGGGGACGTCGGAGAACGAGACCACGGTGGTGGCCAGCGCGACGGCCGCGCCGCCGAGGGCGCTCCAGCCGATGCCGAGGCCGCGGGGCTGCCAGATGACCAGGGTCAGGGTGGCGGCGAAGATCAGGACGGCGACGACGAGCACGTCGGTTGCTCCTCAGCGGGGATAGACGGATGTCGATCCGCAGCCTAGATCGACGTCCGTCGATACGACGGCCCGGGGTGCCGGCTCGTCCAGGAGCACCCGCACCCGCGCTCGGAGGTCAGCGCGTCCCGAGGAGGTCGGCGACCAGCCGGGCCGTCTCCCCCGCCCGGTCGTCACGGACGGAGTACCAGGCCCACGCGCCGCGCCGCTCGCGAGCCAGCAGGCCGACGTCGGTGAGCACCTTGAGGTGGTGGGAGATGGTGGGCTGGCTGAGGCCGAGGGGTCCGGTCAGGTCGCAGACGCAGGCGGCACGCTCCGGGGCGGTGCGGATCATCTCGAGCAGCTGGATCCGGGTGGGGTCGCCGAGCGCCTTGATCAGCTGGGCGAGCCGCTCCGCCTCCTCGCGCACCATGGCCACCCCGACGGCGTGCGACGAGGGGGCGCAGCCGGCGTCGGTCACGGTCTCCATGCCCCCCATCCTGCCTCGCGGGGCCCGACCACCCGGAGACGGCGGCCTCAGCGCGCGTCGGCGCTCCCGGTCGTGACCAGCTCCGGGGCCGGCGCGCCGCAGCAGCCGCCGGCCGGGGCGCCGTCGAAGGCCGGGGCCGCACCGCACACCCCGGTCTCGGGCAGCACCAGCTCGACCCGGGCGGCGGACTCGTGGTCCCCGCCGATCTCGGCGACCACCGAGCGGACCTGCTCGGAGCCGGTCAGCGCGAGGAACGAGGGGGCCCGGCCGTAGGACTTCATCCCGACCAGGTAGAGCCCCTCCTCGGGCTGACGGAGCAGGTCGGCCCCGTGCGGGCTGACGGTGCCGCACGAGTGGTGCGCCGGGTGGATCTCGGGAGCCAGGCCCGACGGCGCGGAGAGCTCGCCGTCGAGGTCGAGGTGCACCTCGCGCAGCCAGGAGTGGTCGGGACGGAAGCCGGTCACCGCGACGACCTCGTCGACCTGCTCGACCCGGCGCCCGTCGTGACCGACGAGCGCCAACCGGCCGTCCTCGGCACCCTCGAGCCGCGCGGTGCGGAACCCGGTGACGGTGGTGACCGCGGCAGCGTCGGCCGCACGCTGCGCGGTGCTGCCGAGCGCTCCGCGCGCGGCGAGCTCGTCGAGCTCGGCGGCCCCCAGGGCCTTGGCCGTGTCGGCCCGGCGGAGCACCAAGGTGACCCGGGTCCCGGGGACCTCCTCGGCCAGGCCGGCCAGTGCGACCAGGGCGTTCTGCGCCGACGCACCGGCACCGGCCACCACGGTGTGCCGGCCGGCGTGGCGCGCGCGGCGCGCGGGGTCACCGAGGTCGGGGACGGCCCGCAGCACCCGGTCACCGTGCTCCTGCTCCCCCGGGGCCGGGAAGCCGTCGGCGCCGAGCGGGCCCGGGCCGCCCCACGTGCCGCTGGCGTCGACGACGGAGGCGGCCTCGAGGACCCCGTGCCCCGACGGGCCCTTGACGTGCACGGCGAACGGCACGTCCGACCGACCGGCCGCGACCAGCCGGTCCCGCCCGGACCGGGCCAGGCCGACCACGCGGTGCCCACGACGCACGTCCACCCCGGCCCGCTCCAGGGCGACCGCCAGCGGACGGAGGTAGGCCGCGACCCACTCGTGACCGGACGGGAGGCCCGCGGGGTCGGGCGCGACCCAGCCCGCGGCGTCGAGGAGCCGGGCCGCGGCGGGGTCGACCAGCTCCGACCACGGCGAGAACAGCCGGACGTGGCCCCACTCCGACACGGCGGCACCGACCTCGTCCCCGGCCTCGAGGACGACGACCGGCAGCCCGCGCTCGACGGCGTGGGCCGCGGCGCCCAGCCCGATCGGGCCCGCGCCGACGACGACGAGCGGGGTGGCGGGGGTCGGGACCATGGGTGCTCCTGGGGACGGACGGGACACCGGTCGATCGACCGGCATCGATACAAGGACGCTAGTCGGCCGCCTGCGCCCCGTCAATCGATCGCGATCGATGTAAAGTCCGACCATGACCACCGCGCAGGCCCCGCCCCTCGCCGCCGCCCTGGCGGGCGACGCGGCCACGACGTACGCCGCGTGGTTCGCGACGCTGGCCGACCCGACGCGGGTGCGACTGCTGAACGCGGTGGCCACCGCCGCGTCCGGGTCCGCCCGGGTCGGTGACCTCGCCCGCGAGCTCGGGATCAGCCAGTCGACCTGCTCCCACCACGTGCGCCACCTGGCCGACGCCGGGTTCGTCGCCGTGGACAAGGTGGGCACCAGCAGCGTGGTCAGCGTGAACGCGGCCTGCTGCACCGGCCTGCCGCACGCTGCCGACGCCGTCATGGGCACGCTCTCGACCCCGCCCTGCTGTCCCGCCGACCTGCCGGCCGACGTCACCACCCGTGCGATGACCGACGCCGACCTCCCGCAGGTGCGGGCGATCTACGCCGAGGGCGTCGCCACCCGCCAGGCCACCTTCGAGACCGAGGTCCCCGAGGCGACCGTGCTGCGGGACCGCTGGCTGCCCGACCACCGCTGGGTGGCCGAGGTCGACGGCGAGGTGGTCGGGTTCACCGCCGTCTCCCCGACCTCGGCGCGCGCCTGCTACGCCGGGGTCGGCGAGGGCGCGGTCTACGTGGCCGCCGCGGCCCGCGGCCGGGGCGTCGGCAAGGCACTGCTCCACCGCCAGGTCACCGAGGCCGACGCCGGTGACCTCTGGACGCTCCAGGCCTCGGTGTTCCCGGAGAACAGGGCCAGCCTGGCGCTGCACCGGGCGGCCGGCTACCGGACGCTCGCGGTCCGCTCGCGGATCGCCCGGCTCGACGGCGAGTGGCGCGACACGGTGCTGCTCGAGCGCCGTCGCGACGACACGTGAGCGCACCGACCCCGGGTCGGGAGCAGACGCCGGAGGGCCGCACGGTCGACGTCTGCGTCGTCGGTGGCGGGCAGTCCGGGCTCGCGACGGCCTACCACCTGGGCCGGGTCTCGGCCCGGCGCGAGCGTGAGGGCCTCCCTGCGCTGCGCACCGTGGTGCTCGACGCGCACGACCGCCCCGGCGGGGCGTGGCCCGACGGCTGGCCCAGCCTGGAGCTCTTCTCCCCCGCCGCCTTCAGCTCGCTGCCGGGATGGCCGATGCCGGCGTGGACCGGCGACGGCACCCCGTCGGCGGAGCACGTGGCCGCCTACCTCGCGGCCTACGAGGAGCGGTACGCCCTCCCGGTGCACCGACCGGTCCGGGTCACCGACGTCGTCGACGCCGGCGAGGACGGACTGCTCCGGGTCCGCACCGACCGCGGCGACTGGTGGGCTCGAGCGCTGGTCAGCGCGACCGGCACCTGGGACCGGCCGTTCTGGCCGGCCGTCCCGGGGGCCGAGGCGTTCGGCGGGCGCCAGCTCCACACCCACGACTACCGCGGTCCCGAGCAGCTGACCGCTCAGCGGGTGCTCGTGGTCGGCGGCGGCAACTCCGCGGCCCAGCTCGCGGCCGACCTGCAGCCCCACGTGGCCGCGCTGCACTGGGTGGCCCTGCGCCGGCCGCGCTACCTGCCCGACGACGTCGACGGCCGGGTGCTCTTCGAGACCGCCACCCAGGCCGTGCGGGACCGGGCCGCCGGACGACCGGTGCGCGACGTCGCCTCGCTCGGCGACGTGGTCGCCACCCCCGCCGTGCGCCGGGCCCGCGACGAACGCGGCCTGGTCGCCGGACCGATGGTCGAGCGGCTGACCCCGGCCGGCGCCCGGTGGCCCGACGGGCACGAGGTCGACCTCGACGCGGTGGTGTGGGCGACCGGCTTCCGCCCGGCGCTGGGCCACCTGCGCGGGCTCGGCCTGGCCACCGAGCGCGGCCGTCCGTGCACGGTCGCACCGGACGGCTCGCCGCACCCGGTCCGTTCCTCCTCCGACCCCCGGGTCTGGCTGGTCGGGTACGGCGACTGGACCGGCGCCGCGTCGGCCACGCTGGTCGGCGTCGGCCGACCCGCCCGGGACGCCGCGTTCGCGATCGGTGACGCGCTCAGGCCGACCGCGGCGCGTACATGATCACGGCGACGCCGACCAGGCACAGCAGCGCACCCCCCACGTCGTAGCGGTCCGGGCGGAAGCCGTCGACGACCATGCCCCACGCCAGCGACCCCGCGACGAAGACACCGCCGTACGCCGCCAGGATCCGGCCGAAGTTCGCGTCCGGCTGCAGCGTCGCCACGAACCCGTACAGCCCGAGCGCGACGACCCCGGCCCCGATCCAGATCCAGCCGCGGTGCTCCCGCACGCCCTGCCACACCAGCCAGGCACCGCCGATCTCGGCCAGCGCGGCGAGGGCGAAGAGCAGCAGGGATCGGGCGACGGTCACGCCCCGGAGAGTACCGAGGGCGGCAGCTCGTGGTCCGGGACCAGCTCGCCCAGCAGCCCGCGGACCCGCGCGTCGAGGTCGCCGATGATCGCGCGGACGGTGGCGTCGTCCTGGCCGCCCGGGTCGGCCACCGGCCAGTCGCGGTACTGCACGCCGGGGACGTACGGGCACTCCTCTCCGCAGCCGAGGGTGATCGCAAGGTCGCTGGCGGCGATCGTGTCCCGCGTCAGCAGGGTCGGCACCTCGGCCGAGGCGTCCAGGCCGAGCGAGGTCAGCGCGCGAGCCACCTCGGGGTGCACGTGCTCCCCGGGCTGGGTGCCGGCCGAGAGCGCGCGGACCCGGCCGCCGGCGTAGTGCTCGGCGAGGACCCGGCTGATCACGGAGCGGCCGCCGTTGCGGACGCAGGCGAAGACGACCTGGGGCGTGGCGGGGGTGGCGGGGGCGGCGGGGGTGCTGGTCATCGGGCGGGCTCCTGGGTGGCGGGGACGGTGGGGAGGGCGCCGATCCGCTGACGGAGGTCGTCGGCGGCGGTGGTGAAGGCGCTGGAGCGGCCGTCGGGCACGGGGTCGGGCACCGACCAGTGCACCGTCGCGGAGTCGTCCGCGGCGAGCTCCTCGTGCGCCCGGTCGCAGACCGTGACCAGCACGTCGCCGTGCTCGCGGACGTCGTCGAGGTGCTCCGGCCTGCCGGTCAGGCGCAGCCCGCGACGGGCCGCCTCGTCCACCGCGCCCGGGGCGACCCGGTCGCCCGGGTGGGTGCCGGCGGAGGCCGCCGGGATCCCGGGGCGGGCGTCGTTCCACAGGGCGGCCGCGAGCTGCGACCGGGCGGAGTTGGCGGTGCAGACGAAGAGGACGCGCGACGCCCCGGCCCACGGCGGGTCGGTGCAGCAGTCCGCCGCACCGACCACGCGGCAGGTGGCGTCGTCGCGGGTCAGCGCGACGTAGCTGCGCCGCCGGTCGGCCTCGGAACGGTGCCGCGAGACCAGGCCGGCCCCCTCGAGCACCCCGAGATGGTGGGCCAGCAGGTTGGAGCCCAGTCCCAGCGCCGCGGCGAGATCACCGGGCGAGGCGTCACCCCAGGCGAGTCGGTCGGTGATCCGCAGCCGGACCGGGTCGCCCAGCGCGGCGTGCCGGGCGGCCCGGGCCACCAGGTCCTCGTCCATGACTGCTCCATCAACTCAACGAGTATTGAGTCAATGATGATTGAGAGAAATGGCGACGTCAACCCCGGGCGGGTCAGGCGGCCGAGTCCACCGCCGGGAAGAGACGCACGAGCACGTCCTCCATCGTGACCACCCCGACCCGACCGTCCTCGGCCGTCACGACCGCCAGGTGCTGGCGGGTCTCGCGCATGTCGGCCAGCGCCGCGTAGACGGGGGTCGCGGCCGGCAGGTGGTACGGCGGGCGCGCCACCTGCTCGACGGTGTCCCCGGCGTCGAGCACCAGGGTGTCGCGCACGTGCACGACGCCGGTGACCGCGCCGGCGGGGCCGGTCGGCCCGGCGTCGCGGAGCAGGATCCGCAGGTGGCCCGAGGAGCGGCCGAGGTCGCGGACCTCGCCGACGGTGGCCCGCGACCCGACCGCCGTGACGGCGCGGTCCCACCGCACCAGGTCGTCGAGGGTCAGGTCGGCCAGGTCCAGGGCCTCGGTGATCTGCGAGGACCAGCGGGCGTCCAGCGTGCCGGCGGCCGCCGAGTGCTCGACCAGCTGGCGCAGGTCGTCGGGCGTCTGCCCGGTGGACACGGTGTCCTGGGGCTCGACCCCGACCCGGCGCAGGCACCAGTTCGCGGCCTCGTTGAGCGCGAGCAGCAGCGGCCGGAACAACCACATGAAGCCCCGCATCGGCAGCGCCAGCAGGGTCGCGGCCGACTCCGGGTGCGCGATCGCCCACGACTTCGGGGCCATCTCGCCGACCACCAGGTGCAGGAACGTCACCACGACCAGGGCCAGCGCGAAGCCCAGCGCCCCGGCGACCCAGGACGGGGCGCCCCAGTCCGCGAAGAGCGGGGTCAGCGCGTAGTTGACCGCGGGCTTGGTGATCGCACCCAGCGCCAGGGCGCAGGCGGTGATGCCGAGCTGGCTGCCGGCCAGCAGCACCGTCAGCTCGTCGGCGCTGCGCAGCGCCGCCCGTGCGGAGCGGCTCGTGGCCGCCTGGTCCTGCAGCCGGTGGCGCTTGGCCGCGAGCAGGGCGAACTCGGCGGCCACGAAGAACGCGCTGAGCGCGATCAGGGCGGTCGTCACCACGACGACGACGTACGGGTTGTCGAGGCTCATGCCCGCTCCTCCTGCTGGGTCGACGCCGCGGGGGCCGTCGGTTCGTGGTCAGGGTGGCCGGCGCGGTCGGGTGGCAGTGCGAGGCGCAGCCGTGAGGGCACGTGCCGCTCGACCTCGAGCACGGTGATGGTCAGCACCTCCGGCAGGACGTCGTCCTCGCCCAGGGTGGCGGGGTCCTGGGGCAGCTCGACCGCGACCTGGTGCCCGACCTCGGGCAGCTCGCCGACCTCGGCGATGACGAGACCGCCGAGCGTCTCGTAGTCGCCGCGCGGCAGCTCGCGGTCGAGGTGGCGCTGGACCTCGTCGAGGTGCAGGTCACCGGGGACCTCCCAGGCGCCGGCGTCCTCGTCCCCGGTCACGCCGGCGGCGAGGGCGTCGACCGGGTCGTGCTCGTCGGCGATCTCGCCGACCAGCTCCTCGGCGAGGTCCTCGATGGTCAGCACGCCGGCGAAGCCGCCGTACTCGTCGAGGACGCAGGCCAGCTGGTCGCGGGTCTGCGCCAGGCGGCGCAGCGCGTCCGGCAGCGACATGACCTCGGGCACCAGGACGGGCTCGCGCGTCAGCGTCGTGACGGGGGCGTCGGTGGGTCCGGCGTCCAGGACGTCCTGCAGGTGCAGGACACCGGCGACCTCGCCCCCGTCGAGCACGGGGTAGCGCGAGTGGCCCGAGCCCATGGCGGCCCAGGCGTCGGCCACCGTCTGGTCGGCCTGCAGCACGTCGACCCGCCCGCGCGGCACCATCGCGTGCTCCACGTCCTGGGCCGGGAAGTCGAGCATCCGGTCGAGGAGGAGGGACAGCTCGCGCGGCAGGTCGCCGCTGGCGCGCGAGTCGGCCACGATGTGCTCGAGGTCGCGCACCGTCGCAGCGTGCTCGACGTCGTGCACCGGCTCGATCCGCAGCGCCCTGAGCAGCAGGTTCGAGGCTTGGTCGAAGACCGAGATGACCGGGCCCAGGACCCGGAGGTAGACCCGCGTCGAGGACGCCAGCCGCACCGCGACCGGCTCCGGCCGGGCGATGGCGAGGTTCTTGGGGAACAGCTCGCCGAAGAGCATCTGGATGATCGTGGAGGCCAGCAGGGCCGCGACCGTGCCGACCGCGATGCCGACGCCGGTGGGCACGCCGACCCCGCCGAGGGCGGTGCCGAGGGACTCACCGATCAGCGGCTCCGCGACGTACCCGACGAGCAGGGCGGTGACGGTGATGCCGAGCTGGGCGCCGGAGAGCATGAACGAGGTGCGTCCGGTCACGTCGAGCGCCCGGGCGGCGGCCTTGTCTCCGGACGCGGCGCGAGCCTTGAGCCGGGAGCGGTCCACGGCCATGTAGGAGAACTCCTGGGCCACGAAGTAGCCGGTGGCGGCGGTGATCGCCAGCACGACCAGCAGGCCGAGGAGGAGCGTGAGCACCCACATCAGGAGCGGCCCCTCCCGGTCGTGGTGCGCGGGAGGGGCTGTCGACTGTGGCAGTCCATGGAGGGCTGTCGGCCTTTCGGGTCGCGGGACACGGCGCAGCGCCGCCCGCCAGGAGCAAGGGTCGTCATTCTTCCAGACCCCTGGTGACGGGCGGCCCGGGTGACGAGGAGGTGACGGGCCGACGACCGTCCGGCGACGGGCCGGTGCGGGCCCGGGGGCCGAGGCGTGTCCGGGAACGGCCCCCGACGCGGGTACTGTCGGGGACATGGTCGATTCCAGCACTGTCAGCACCGAGACCGACCTGACGGACGAGGAGACGCCCGAGGCGGAGCCCGTCCTCGAGGGCGAGGAGCTCCGCGTCGCCCGGGCCGAGGCCGCCCGGGAGGTCCTCCTCGGCACCGCGGGCCGCTACCACGACGTCATCACCTACCAGGCGCTCGGCGCCGCGGTGGTCGAGCGCACCGGCGTCCACACCAAGCAGCTGCTCCAGTACTGGATCAGCGACGTCCTGCTCCGCGTCGCCCGTGAGTGCGCCGCCCGCGACGAGCCGAACCTGGCCTCGCTGTGCGTCAACAACACCGGCAGCGTCGGCGAGGGCTACCGCGCCGCGGTCCTGGCCGTCACCGGCGAGGAGCCGGCCGACGCCGACGACCACGCCGCGGGCCAGCGCCTGGCCTGCCACCGCTACTTCGAGGCCACCAACCTGCCCGAGTCCGGCGGCCAGGCCGCCCTGGCCCCCAAGCTGGCCGCCAGCCGCTCGCGCGCCCGCAAGAACGCCTGGGAGGCGCGCGAGATCCCGCTCTGCCCGGACTGCAACCTGGCCCTGCCGGCCAACGGCGTCTGCGACGAGTGCGCCTGACCCAGCCGAGATGACGCGCGCGGACCGTCGAGGTGCCGCTCGCGGACACCGGCGTCGATGACAGCAGCGGATCACTGCCACCTGGTGGCAGTGATCCGCTGCTGTCGTACGGGGCGGTGCGGCGTCAGAGCTGGGACTGCACCCCGGCCAGCAGCTGGCGCGCCATCACGATCCGCTGCACCTGGTTGGTGCCCTCGTAGATCTGGGTGATCTTCGCGTCGCGCATCATCCGCTCGACCGGGTAGTCGCGGGTGAAGCCGTACCCGCCGAGCACCTGCACCGCGTTGGTGGTGACCTCCATGGCCACGTCGGAGGCGAAGCACTTGGCCGCGGCGCCGAAGAAGGTCAGGTCGGGGTCGTTGCGCTCGGAGCGCCCGGCGGCGGCGTACGTCATCTGGCGCGCGGCCTCCACTTTCATGCCCATGTCGGCGAGCATGAACTGCAGGCCCTGGAACTCCGCGATGGACTTCCCGAACTGCTGGCGCTCCTTGGCGTAGTCCAGCGCGTAGTCGAGCGCACCCTGGGCCACGCCGACGGCCTGCGCCGCGATGGTGACGCGGGTGTGGTCGAGGGTGCGCATGGCGAGGTCGAAGCCCTGACCCTCCTCCCCGACGATCCGGTCACCGGGGATCCGGACCCGGTCGAAGTAGACCTCCCGGGTCGGGGAGCCCTTGATCCCGAGCTTCTTCTCCGGGGCGCCGAAGGTGACGCCCTCGTCGGACTTCTCCACGACGAAGGCGGTGATGCCGCGGGTGCGCTTCTCGGGGTCGGTGACCGCGAGGACGGTGTAGTACTCCGAGACGCCCGCGTTGGTGATCCACCGCTTGACGCCGTCGAGCACCCAGTCGTCGCCGTCGCGCACGGCTCGCGTCCTCATCGCGGCGGCGTCGGACCCGGCGTCGGGCTCGGAGAGGCAGTAGGAGAACCCGCCCTGGCCGGCGGCGAGCCTGGTCAGGTACTTCTCCTTGACCGCCTCGCCCCCGCCGAGCTGGACCGGGAGCGAGCCGAGCTTGTTGACCGCCGGGATCAGCGACGCCGAGACGTCGGCGCGGGCGACCTCCTCGATCACCAGGCAGGTCGCCAGCGCGTCGGCGCCGGCGCCGCCGTACTGCTCGGGGACGTGCGGGGCGTGGAAGTCCGCGGCCTGGAGCGCGTCGTGCGCCTCCTGGGGGTAGCGGGCCTCCTCGTCGACGGCGGCGGCCCACGGGGCGACCTTGTCGGCACAGATCGCCCGGACGGCCTCCCGGATCGCCTGGTGCTCCTCGGACAGCGCGTACATGGGGTAGTCACTACTCACGGGTAGCAGTGTAGGCCGCGGGGAGCCGGGGCCTAGGTTGGCGGCATGACGTCTGACGGCACGACCACCTGGCAGGACCCCGAGGTCGTCCGGGCGATGCTCGACGACAGCACGACGTGGGCGGTGGTGGGCCTGTCCGGTGACCGCTCGCGCACGGCGTACGAGATCGCGCGGCTGCTGCAGGACCGGGGCAAGCGGATCGTGCCGGTGCACCCCTCGGCGCCCACCGTGCTGGGCGAGCAGGGGTACGCGACCCTGGCCGAGATCCCGTTCCTCGTCGACGTGGTCGACGTCTTCCGTCGCTCGGAGGCCGCCGGCGAGTTCGCCGACCAGGCCGTGGCCATCGGCGCCGGCGGCGTGTGGTTCCAGCTCGGCGTGCTCGACGAGGCCGCCTTCGAGCGCACCCGGGCCGCGGGCGTGCCGATGGTGATGGACACCTGTCCCGCGATCGAGTGGCGTCGGCGGCGCTGACGCATCGCCGGCGTGTTCCGGTCGTGCCCAAGGTCACCGCGTCGTCCCCTTGGATCGTTCCAAGACCAGGAGGAGACTGGTGTCATGACCACCCCCACCGCGTCCCCCGTCCCCGCCCGTCGCCTGGTCGAGGAGGTCGACGAGCTGCACGACCACTACGCCCGCGCGATCAACGACGCCGTCGAGGACGACCGGATGCACCTGGTCGACGAGCTGGCGGCCGCCTACGACCGCGACGTCGTGCAGCTGATCGCCGAGCGCGAGGGCCGCACCGACCAGCTGCACCTCTTCGCCCCCGCGCAGCGCCCCAGCCGGCTGCGCCGCCTGGTCGCCCGCCTGGCCCAGCGCGCCTCCGCGGCCGGCCACCTCCCCGCCGCCTGAGTCGGGGAGGACCCGCCTAGCGCCCCGCGATCCGCCGCGGCAGCAGCCCCACGGCCCACTCCAGCGGTCCGCGGCGTCCCACCGCGACCAGGACGGCCCCAGACCACAGCAGCACCAGCAGGTGCCAGCGGAACGAGCCCGGCTCCTCGGTGGGCCACACCTGCTCGGTGCGCATGACCACGTGCAGCGCGTAGAGCGACAGCGTGGCCGTCCCGGCCCCGAACACGACGGCCACCACGCGGACGGCCCCCCCGCCGGCCAGGCCGACCCCCGCGACCAGCAGCAGGCACGCGCCGATCACGAGCACCGCGCTGCCGCCGGTCTGCAGCAGGTCGAACGGGGTGGTGCTGTGCGGGGCGACCACGGCCAGCCAGCGCCACTCCCCCAGCGGGGTCTGGCCGAACATGCCGCCCTCGACCGCCGCCAGGTCGTCGCCGGTGAAGCCGACCGCGGCGCTGGCCACCCAGGAGGCGATCGTCGCGCCGACCGCGACCAGGAGCCCGACCACCGCGAGCCGCAGCGCGGTGCCGACCGGTCGCAGGTCGAGACGGCCGAGGCCCATCCCGAGCAGCACGTAGGCCAGCCAGCAGAACGCCGGGTAGTAGCCGGTGAACAGCAGCTCGCCCAGCAGCCGGACGGGCTCCTCGAGCTGCTCCGGCGCCGGGCTGTCGAACTGCCGCGGCGGCAGCTCCGGGCGGACCACCTGCGAGACGAGCGGTGACATCACGGCCCAGGCCACGGCCAGGCCGAGCAGGGCCCGCGCCCGCAGCGCCAGGAACGGCAGCGCGAGCAGCATCACGACGCCGTAGTAGGTCAGGATCACCGCGATGCCGGTGTCCAGCAGCCCCAGCAGCAGCCCGATCCCCGCGACCAGCACCGCCCGTACCGCCAGCCCGGCGGCGTCCCGGGCCAGCCACCCCCCGGCGTGCGGCCGCGAGCCGCCGCTGACCAGCGCCACCGAGACCCCGAGCAGCACCGCGAACAGCGCCGAGGCGCGTCCCCCGGCCAGCCACTGCGTCGTCGTCAGCATCCCGTCGACGTCGGTGGCCGGCAGCACGTGCGTCGCCACCATGCCGAGCAGCGCCAGGCACCGGGCGACGTCCAGCCCGACCAGCCGCCCGGCCCGCCCCGGACCGGCCGCGCCGGTCGTCCGGGTGCGCTCAGAAGCCGGCGCGCGACCCGCCACGACCACCTCGTACGCTCCCGCGCACCGCCTCGCCCTTGGCCTGCGCCGAGGACCTCAGCTCGGCCTGGAAGTCGACCATCCGCTGCTGCAGCGCGGGGTCCGCGGCGGCCAGCACGCGGACGGCCAGCAGACCGGCGTTGCGCGCCCCGCCGATCGAGACCGTCGCGACCGGCACCCCGGCCGGCATCTGCACGATCGAGAGCAGCGAGTCCATCCCGTCGAGGTGGCGCAGCGGCACCGGGACGCCGATCACCGGCAGCGGGGTGACCGCGGCGAGCATCCCGGGCAGGTGGGCGGCGCCCCCGGCGCCGGCGATCACGACCGACAGCCCGCGGTCGGCAGCACCGCGGCCCCACGCGAGCATCTCGTCGGGCATCCGGTGCGCGGAGACCACGTCGGCCTCGTAGGCGACGTCGAACTCCTCGAGCGCCTCCGCGGCCAGCTTCATCACCGGCCAGTCGGAGTCCGAGCCCATCACGATGCCCACCCGGGCCCGGCCGTCCGCCGCGCCGCGCGCCGGGCCGTCGGTCTGCTCGCTCATCTGCTCACTCGCTCTCGTTGCCGAGGTCGCCGCGGAACCAGGCCGCGGCGTGCCGCGCCCGCTCCAGGCAGTCCTCGAGGTCGTCGCCGTAGGCGTTGACGTGCCCGACCTTGCGGCCGGGGCGCAGGTCCTTGCCGTAGAGGTGCACCCGCAGCCGCGGGTCGCGGGCCATCGCGTGCGGGAAGCCGTCGTAGAGCCGGCCGACGGGCTCGCCGTCGCGCTCGGGGGCGCCGAGGATGTTGACCATCACCGTCCACCGCTCGCGGGCCTGCGGGGAGCCCAGGGGCAGGTCCATCACGGCGCGCAGGTGGTTCTCGAACTGCGAGGTCACCGCCCCGTCCTGCGTCCAGTGACCGGTGTTGTGCGGGCGCATCGCGAGCTCGTTGACCAGGATCCGCCCGTCGCGCCTCTCGAAGAGCTCGACGGCGAGGATGCCGGTCACGTCGAGCTCGCCGGCGATCCGCAGCGCGACCTGCTGGGCGTGGGTGGCCAGGTCGGGGTCGAGGTCGGGCGCCGGGGCGACGACCTCGAGGCAGATGCCGTCCTGCTGGGTCGAGGCCACGACGGGGTACGCCGCGGCCTGGCCGCTGGGCGAGCGCGCCACCAGCGCGGACAGCTCGCGCCGGAAGTCGACGAGCTCCTCGGCCAGCAGCGCGACGCCGCTCTCGCGGGCGGCGGCGAAGGGCTCGTCGCAGTCCGCGGCGGAGCGGACCACCCACACGCCCTTGCCGTCGTACCCGCCGCGGGTCGTCTTCAGCACGCACGGGAAGCCGAAGGCGGCCACGTCGTCGGGCCCGGCGTCCTCGCCGAGCAGGAGGTGGCGCGGGCAGGGCACGCCCATCGCGGTCAGCCGGGCACGCATGACGGCCTTGTCCTGGGCGTGGACCAGCGCGTCCGGGCCGGGGCGGACGGCCAGGCCGTCGGCGGCCAGCGCGTGCAGGTGCGCGGTCGGGACGTGCTCGTGGTCGAAGGTGACCGCCGCACAGCCGGCCGTCAACGCCCGGAGGTCGTCCAGGTCGCGGTGGTCGCCGACCCGGTGGTCGGGGATGACCTGGGCGGCGCTGACCCCCTCGGCCTCGGCCAGCAGACGCAGCGGCAGGCCCAGGGCGATGGCCGGCTGGGCCATCATCCGGGCGAGCTGGCCGCCTCCGACGACGGCGAGGACGGGTGCGGGCTCGGACACGCGGCGACCCTATCCGGAGCCCACGACGGCCCCGGGCGCCGGATCAGTGGCGCCAGACCGCCAGCGGCTCGAGGATGCCGAACCCGCGGACCGGCCGCGCGGGCAGCCGGCGGGTCTCGAACTGGTCGTGCGGGAGCTGCTCGGCGGTGGCGGCGTCGATGATGATCCGGTTGCGGCGCGCCACCGTGGTCAGCCGCGCGGCCAGGTTCACCGGCGGTCCGAACACGTCGCCGAGGCGCAGCACGACCGAGCCGCTGGCCAGGCCCACGCGGACGTCGGGCATCCGGGTGTCGCGACCGATCTTGTTGATGATGCCCTCGGCGGTCTCGAGGGCCCGCACGGGATCGGCGTTCACGAAGAGCACCGAGTCGCCGATGCTCTTGATCACCCGTCCCTGCTGCAGCGCGACCACGTCGGCGCAGCGGGACTCGAACCGCTCGATCAGGTCGCCGACGTCCTCGCGGCTGATCTGGTTCGACAGCGCGGTGAAGCTGACGATGTCGGCGAACCCGACGGTCACCTCGGTGCTGTGCAGGTCCTCCTCGTTGGCCCCGAGCGCCTCGATCCGCCCCACCGCGGCCGCCAGGTGGCGCCGCCAGGCGTAGACCAGGAGCTCCTCGAACGGCTCGCGCAGCCGCTCGACGAGCCGGACGGCGTCGTCGGCGGCCGTCGCGGGGGCGGTGGTGCCGCGCGCCTCGATCTCCTCCACGCGGTGCACCAGCGTGCCGACCTGCCAGTCGGCGAGCCGGGCCATCGTCTGGCCGACCGCGCGGGTGGTGCCGACCGCCAGGTCGAGGTCGACGAGCTCGCCGTCGACCAGCCCGACCAGGTCGCCCAGCGCGGCCACGTCGGAGTCGGTGAACGCCCGGGCGTCGCCGTGGTCGGGCAGCCCCAGCGCCCGCCACAGCCGTCGCACCTGCGCGGTCGGGACACCGAGGGTCTCGGCGACCTCGGCCGCGGCGTACGCCGGCTCCTCGCGCAGCAGCGCGCTCTCGACCCGGTCGTCGGGCGCGGGAAGGCCGTCGCCGCGCAGCGCGGGCTCCGGCTCGGGAGCGTCCTGGGGCCGTTCGTCGGGGGGCACGGACCCGATCATCCCAGGAACCCGGCCGACGGGGGCGTCGCGGCGGGCCGGGGCCGTACGTGGACGACGTCACCGGCCGCGACCGCCACGTCCTGGCCGTCGTCGGTGCGCACGACGAGGCGGCCGGTCGCGTCGACCGTGCGCGCCAGGCCGCGCAGCTCCTGCTCGCCCGGCAGCGCGACCCGTACCTGGCGACCCACGGTGACGCACTCGCGGGCGTACGCCGCGCGGAGCCGGTCCGCGCCCCCGACCGCGACCCAGTCCTCGTGGGCGGCCACGAGGTCGGTCAGCAGGCCCACCAGCAGCGCGGTGCGGTCGACCGGGCGGCCCGTCACCAGCCCGACCGAGGTCGCGGTCGGGACGGGCAGCTCGTCCTCACGCAGGTCGGCGTTGACGCCCACGCCGACCACGGCGACCGGTCCGCGCGGGCCGTCGACCCGCTCGACCAGGATCCCCGAGATCTTGCGGTCGTCGACCAGGACGTCGTTGGGCCACTTGACCCCACCGTCCACGCCGTGGCGGCGCAGGGTGCGGGCGGTGGCCAGGCCGGTCAGCAGCGGCAGCCACGGCCAGGACGCCGCCGGCACCTCCGGGGCCAGCACGCACGAGTAGACCGCCGCCGTCCCGGGCGGCGTCTCCCACCGCCGGTCCAGGCGGC
This sequence comes from Nocardioides aquaticus, assembly GCF_018459925.1. Lineage (NCBI taxonomy): Bacteria > Bacillati > Actinomycetota > Actinomycetes > Propionibacteriales > Nocardioidaceae > Nocardioides > Nocardioides aquaticus. The sequence continues at coordinate 1,275,899 of NZ_CP075371.1, read as the reverse complement.
CCCGCCCACCCGTCTGCTCCTCGGCGACCACGACCAGCCCCGGCGAGGCGCCGGCACGGACGTGCTCGGCGGCCAGGGCGTTCGTGGACGCCGTGGTCGCGACGAGCTCCAGCGTGAGACCGAGCGGGACCAGACCGGTCGCCAGGGCGTCCGGGTCGAGGGGTGGGCGCGAGCCCGGAGGAGCGGTCACGGGTCTAGATTGGCGCAGGTCCCAGCACCCCCTCAGGGCGGGCCCCTCCGGGGGCCGCCGTGCGAGAAGGAGACCGACCAGCGTGAGCGCCCAGCCCGGAGAAGGCACCGAGGTCCCCGAGGACCTCGACATCCACACCACCGCCGGCAAGCTCGCCGACCTCGACCGCCGCCTCGACGAGGCCGTGCACGCCGGGTCGGCCAAGGCCGTCGAGAAGCAGCACGCCAAGGGCCGCCAGACCGCCCGCGAGCGGATCGAGCAGCTCTTCGACGAGGGCAGCTTCGTGGAGCTCGACGAGCTGGCGCGGCACCGCTCGACCGCCTTCGGGCTGGAGAAGAACCGCCCGTACGGCGACGGCGTGGTGACCGGGTACGGCACCATCGACGGCCGCCAGGTGTGCGTGTTCTCCCAGGACTTCACCGTCTTCGGCGGCTCGCTGGGCGAGGTCTACGGCGAGAAGATCACCAAGGTGATGGACCTGGCGATGAAGACCGGCTGCCCGATCGTCGGGATCAACGAGGGCGCCGGCGCCCGGATCCAGGAGGGCGTGGTCTCCCTCGGCCTCTACGGCGAGATCTTCCGCCGCAACGTGCACGCCTCCGGCGTCATCCCGCAGATCAGCCTGATCATGGGCTCCTGCGCCGGCGGCCACGTCTACTCCCCCGCGGTCACCGACTTCACCGTGATGGTCGACGGGACGTCCAACATGTTCATCACCGGCCCCGACGTGATCAAGACCGTCACCGGCGAGGACGTCACGATGGAGGACCTCGGCGGCGCCCGGACGCACAACACGAAGTCCGGCAACGCCCACTACCTCGGCGCCGACGAGACCGACGCGCTGGAGTACGTCAAGGGCCTGCTGTCCTACCTGCCGCAGAACAACCTCGACGAGGCGCCGTCCTTCCCCGAGGACGAGCTCGACGCCGCCGGGCTCGAGGTCACCGACCTCGACCGCGACCTCGACACCCTGATCCCCGACTCCCCCAACCAGCCCTACGACATGCGCGACGTGGTCGCCGCCGTCCTCGACGACCAGGAGTTCCTGGAGGTCCAGGAGCTGTTCGCGCCCAACCTCGTGGTCGGCTTCGGCCGCGTCGAGGGCCACTCCGTGGGCATCGTCGGCAACAACCCCTCGCAGCTGGCCGGCACGCTCGACATCGACGCCTCCGAGAAGGCGGCCCGCTTCGTGCGCACCTGCGACGCCTTCAACGTGCCGGTGCTGACCTTCGTCGACGTGCCGGGCTTCCTGCCCGGCACCGACCAGGAGTGGAACGGCATCATCCGCCGCGGCGCGAAGCTGATCTACGCCTACGCCGAGGCCACCGTCCCGCTGGTCACCGTGATCACCCGCAAGGCCTACGGCGGGGCGTACGACGTGATGGGCTCCAAGCACCTCGGCGCCGACCTGAACCTGGCGTGGCCGACCGCGCAGATCGCGGTGATGGGCGCCCAGGGCGCGGCCAACATCCTGCACCGCAAGGAGCTGGCCCAGGTCGAGGCCGACGGCGGCGACGTCGAGGCCCGCCGCACCGAGCTGATCGACGAGTACGAGACCACCCTGGCCAACCCCTACATCGCCGCCGAGCGCGGCTACGTCGACGCGGTCATCCAGCCGCACGAGACGCGGGCCGAGGTTGTCCGGGCGCTGCGGCTGCTGCGCACCAAGCGCGAGACGCTGCCGCCCAAGAAGCACGGGAACATCCCGCTCTGATGGCCGCCGAGGACGAGACCCCGGCCCCGCCGGCGCTGCGTGTCGTGAAGGGCGACCCGACACCCGAGGAGCTCGCGGCGCTGGTCGCCGTGATCGCGGCGATGGGCGGCGCCGAGGCACCGGCCCCCCGCCGTACGTCCGCGTGGTCGGCGCCGCGGCGACGTCACCGCGAGCCGCTGCACCACGGCGTCGGTGGCTGGCGGGCCAGCGGCCTGCCTCGCTAGGCCCGGCGACATCCCGGTCGATGGGTGATCTGCACTCACCCGGCGCACGCAGATCACACATCGACCCACCGGCGTACGTACCCACCTGTCCGGAACCGTCACCTCGACGCGCCGGGAGCGTCATCTCGGCTGTCCGCGCGCGTCATCTCGGCGGTGGGACCTCCAGCCCGGGCGCCGGGGCCGCTGCACCGGGTGAACACCGTGCGGGATGCCGCGTGCGACGCTGAAACCATGTCTGCCCTCGTCCTCGGCCCCCTGCTCCGCCACGTCGACGAGACCTCCGCCTCGATCTGGGTGGAGACCGACGGCGCCGCCGTCGTGACGGTCCGCGCCGGGGACCAGCAGGAGCACGTCGGGCGCACGCGCACCTTCCGCGTGCACGGCCACCACTACGCGCTGGTGCACGTGGACGGGATGACCAAGGGCGGCAAGTACCCCTACACCGTCGAGGTCGACGACGGGTCCGGCGCCGAGCAGGTGTGGCCCGAGCCGGGCTCGCCCTACCCGCCGTCGCTGATCCCCACCCTCGACGTCGAGAAGCCGCTGCGGATGGCCTTCGGGTCGTGCCGCACCGCCGTCGAGCACGACGCCGAGGGCAACAAGACCCACGGCGTCGACGCCCTGCGCGCCTACGCGCTGAGGATGGCCGGCGTCACCGAGGCCACCGAGGGCGGCGACCCCGACCCGGGCGGGGTGCGCTGGCCCGACCTCGTGCTGTTCCTCGGCGACCAGGTCTACGCCGACGAGACCACCTCGGCGATGCGCGAGTTCATCTCGTCGCGCCGCGACATCGAGCAGGCGCCGTGGACCGAGCTGCAGGACTACGAGGAGTACGCCCACCTCTACCTGCTCGCCTGGAACGACCCCGCCAACCGCTGGCTGCTCTCGACGGTGCCGTCGGCGATGATCTTCGACGACCACGACATCCGCGACGACTGGAACACCAGCAAGGCCTGGAAGGACGAGATGGAGGCCACCGACTGGTGGCACAGCCGGATCGTGGGCGGCCTGGCGTCGTACTGGGTCTACCAGCACCTCGGCAACATGACGCCCGAGGAGCGCAACGCCGACCCGATCTGGAACCGCGTCGAGGCCCGCGACGCCTTCGACCCCGACGGCGAGGTCGACATCTCCGAGGCGCTCGACGCGTTCGCCGACCGCGCCGACCAGGAGCCGACGTCGTACCGCTGGAGCTACGTGCGCCAGTACGGCACCCAGGCGCGGCTGGTCGTCATCGACTCGCGCGCCGCCCGGGTCCTCGAGGAGGACCAGCGCAGCCTGCTCGACGAGGCCGAGATGGAGTGGCTCGACGACCAGATGCGCGGCGACGTCGACCACCTGCTCGTCGGCACGTCCCTGCCCTACCTGCTCGCTCCCGGCCTGCACTACGTCGAGGCCTTCAACGAGGCGCTCTCCGGCGGCGCGTGGGGCGCCCGCGGCGCGAAGCTCGGCGAGACGCTGCGCCAGGGCGTCGACCTCGAGCACTGGGCCGCCTTCCAGGACGCCTTCCAGCAGGTCGCCCGGATGACGCTGGAGACCTCGCGCGGCCAGCGCGGCCGGGCGCCGACCACGGTCACCTTCCTGTCCGGCGACGTGCACCACAGCTACGTCTCGGAGGCCCAGCCCACCCGTCGGGAGGCCCGCTCCGGACCTCCGCTGAAGAGCCGGATCATCCAGGCCGTGTGCTCGCCGATCCGCAACCCGCTGCAGCGCGAGTGGCGCTACGCCACCGCGATCGCCTCCTACGGCGTCGCCGGCCCGCTGGGGCACGTGGTCGCCCGCTCGGCCAAGGTGCCCGACGCGCCGCTGCGCTGGCGGCTGGCCCGCGGCCCGTGGTTCGACAACAACCTGGCCACCCTGGAGATCACCGAGCCCGGCCTGCGGATCTGGTGGGCCACCGGCGACGTCGAGGGCGACGACCACGCCCACCCGCGGCTGCGCTCGGTCTCCGAGGTCACCGTCCCGTGACCCATCCGCTCGACCCGGACCTCCCGCCCGTCCCCTTCGTCCTGGCCTCGGCCTCCCCGGCCCGGCTGGCGACCTTGCGCAGCGCCGGTCTCGACCCGCTCGTGGTGGTCTCGGGCGTCGACGAGTCCGTGCTCGACGGGCTCCCCCCGGCCGAGCTGGCCCCGGGCCTGGCCGAGCTCAAGTGCGCCGCGGTCGCCGACCGCGCCGAGCAGCACGGCTTGCCTGCCGGGGCGCTCGTGCTGGGCTGCGACTCCGTCCTCGAGCTCGACGGGGAGGCGCTGGGCAAGCCCGTCGACGCCGAGGACGCCGTACGCCGGTGGCACGCGATGCGCGGCCGCTCCGGCGTCCTGCACTCCGGGCACTGCCTGCGCGACACCGCGACCGGTCGGACTGAGCTCCGCGGCGCGGCCACCACGGTCCACTTCGCCGACGTCGACGACGACGAGGTCGCGGCGTACGTCGCGACCGGCGAGCCGCTGCACGTCGCGGGCGCGTTCACCGTCGACGGCCTCGGCGGCGCGTTTGTCACCGGGATCGAGGGCGACTACCACACCGTGGTCGGCGTGAGCCTGCCCCTGCTGCGCACGATGGTCCGGGCCCTGGACCACTCGTGGACCGGGCTCTGGAGCCGATGAGGGGCACCACACGCCGCAGCAGCACGACCCCGCCGGAGAGGATCCCGATCCCCGGCGAGCTCAAGGTCCTGATCGGCTCGGCCTTCGTGATCGCGATCGGCTTCGGCCTGGTCTCGCCGGTGCTCCCGGCCTACGCCCGCAGCTTCGACGTCGGCGTCGCCGCGGCGTCGCTGGTGGTCTCGGCGTTCGCGTTCTTCCGCCTGGTCTTCGCCCCCGCCGGGGGCGCCCTGGTGACCCGGCTCGGTGAGCGGCCGGTCTACCTGACCGGGTTGCTGGTCGTCGCTGCCTCGTCGCTGGCCACCGCCTTCGCGCAGTCCTACACCCAGCTGCTGGTGCTGCGGGGGCTCGGCGGGATCGGGTCGACCATGTTCACCGTCTCGGCGCTGGCGCTGCTGGTGCGGCTGGCTCCCCCGACGATCCGCGGGCGGGTCTCCTCGGCCTACGCCAGCTCGTTCCTGGTCGGCGGCATGCTCGGGCCGGTCTTCGGCGGGGCGCTGGCCACCTTCGGCCTGCGGCTGCCGTTCGTCGCGTACGCCGTGGCGCTCGTCCTGGCCGCGGCGGTCGTCGGGTTCCGGCTCAGCGGCGCCGCGCTCCGCCCGCCCGTCGACGCCCCTCCCCGGCCGCCGATGCCGCTGCGGGACGCCCTGGCCCACCCGACGTACCGCGCCTGCCTGGCCTCGGCCTTCGCCAACGGCTGGTGCAACTTCGGTGTCCGGGTCGCGATCCTGCCGCAGTTCGCGGTGGCCGTGCACGACGAGACCTGGGTGGCCGGGGTGTCCCTGGCGCTGGCCGCGGCGGGGACCGCCGCGACGCTCCAGGTCGCGGGCCGGGTCGCCGACCGCACGGGGCGACGGCCGCTGGTGCTCGTGGGCCTCGTCGTGACCGCGCTGGGGCTCGGCCTGATCGGGCTGAGCGGGGACCTGCTGGTGCTGCTCGTCCTCTCGGCCGTCTCCGGGGTCGGCGCCGGACTGGTCAACCCCGGTCAGCAGGCGGCGGTCGCCGACGTCGTCACCGCCGAGCGCAGCGGCGGCACGGTCCTGTCGACCTTCCAGATGGCGCAGGACGCCGGCGCGATCGGCGGGCCGATCCTGGTGGGCGTCGTCGCCGACCAGGTCGGGTACGGGTGGGCGTTCGCCACCACCGCGGCGGTCAGCCTGGTCGCGCTGCTGCCCTGGCTGCGCGCGCCCGAGACCCTCCCGCGTGCCGACGAGCCGGCCGGGCCCGCCACGGCCTAACGTCGGCCCCATGACGACGCCCTCCGCCACGCCCAGCACCGACCTGCAGCTCGACGGCCACGCCGGCCCCCTCGTGGGACGCCGCTGGGAGGCCACCGACCCGACCTGGGTCGCGCTGCTCGTGCACGGCTACGGCGAGCACGTCGGTCGCTACGAGCACGTCGCCACCCGCCTCACCGCGGCCGGTGCGGCCGTGTGGGGCGTGGACCACGTCGGCCACGGGCGCAGCAGCGGTGAGCGGGTGCTGGTGGGCGACATCGACCGCGTCGTCGACGACGTGCACCTGCTCGAGGACGCCGCCCGCGCCGCGTACCCGGGGCTCCCGGTCGTGCTCGTCGGGCACTCGATGGGCGGCCTGATCGGCGCCCGGTACGCCCAGCGCCACGGCGCCGACCTGGCTGCGGTGGCGCTGAGCGGTCCGGTGCTCGGCGAGTGGGCCGCGGTCACCGCGCTGCTGGGGGCCGAGGAGATCCCCGACGTCCCGATCGACCCGGCCACGCTGTCGCGCGACGCCGCGGTCGGCGAGGCGTACGTCGCCGACGACCTGGTCTGGCACGGCCCCTTCAAGCGCCCCACTCTGCAGGCGCTCGTGACCGCGATGGGCCGGGTGACCGAGGCCGGCGCCGTGACCGGCACGCCGCTGCTGTGGCTGCACGGCGAGGACGACCAGCTCGTGCCGATCGGGCCGTCCCGCGCCGGGTGGGAGGCGCTGTCGGCCGGCAACCCCGCAGCCGAGCAGCACACCTACCCCGAGGCGCGGCACGAGATCTTCAACGAGACCAACCGCGACGAGGTGCTCGGCGACCTGCTCGCCTGCGTCGCCCGCCACGTGCCCGTACGCGCCTGACCCCGCCCGCCGCGGCCCGGCCGGTCAGCGGCGGCCCGGCCGGGCAGGCGCCGCTGTAACGCTGTGTTACTTCATCTGGTGCGGTGTCATGACGCCGCACCAGACGATGTAACACAGCGTTACAGCGGCGGGCGGGTCACTCGACCGGCAGGCCGAGCCCCCGCGCGATCAGCATCCGCTGGACCTCCGAGGTGCCCTCGCCGATCTCGAGCACCTTGGCGTCGCGGTACAGCCGGGCGACGGGGTACTCCTCCATGAAGCCGTAGCCGCCGAAGACCTGGGTGGCGATCCGGGTCGCGGTGACCGCGGACTCGGTCGTGTAGAGCTTGGCGGCCGCCGCCGCCTGCTTGAACTGCTTGGTCGAGACCTGCTCGCCCCGCTCCATCGCGTCCTTCATGGCCGCGGCGCGGTAGGTCATCAGGCGGCTGGCCTGGACCATCACCTCGAGGTCGGCGACCTGGAAGGCGACGCCCTGCTTGCGCCCGATCGGGCCGCCGAAGGTCTGCCGCTCCCCCGCGTAGGTCACGCACGCCTCCAGGCAGGCCTGGATGCACCCGGTGGCCAGCGCCGAGATGGCGACCCGGCCGTCGTCGAGGGTGGCCAGGAACTGGGCGTAGCCGCGCCCGCGCTGGCCGAGCAGGTGGTCGGCCGGGACGTGGGCGTCGGCGAAGGACAGCGGGTGGGTGTCGGAGGCGTGCCACCCGAGCTTGTCGTAGGCCTTCTCGACGGTGAAGCCGGGCGTGCCCGAGGGCAGCATGATCGCGCTGAGCTCGGGGCGGCCGTCCTCGCGCTCCCCGGTACGGGCGGTGACGGTGACCAGGCTGGTGATCTCCGAGCCCGAGTTGGTGATGAACTGCTTGGCCCCGTTCACCACCCACTCGTCGCCGACCATCTCGGCCCGGGTCTGCGTGGCCCCCGCGTCGGAGCCGGCACCGGGCTCGGTCAGGCCGAACCCGGCGAGCCGCTCACCGGCGACGAGGTCGGGCAGCCAGCGCTCGCGCTGCTCGGCCGTGCCGTAGGTGAGGATCGGGTTGATCCCGAGGCCCACCCCGGCCTGCAGGGTGATGCCCATGGACTGGTCGACCCGGCCGAGCTCCTCGATGGCCACGCAGAGGCTGGTGAAGTCACCGTCCTCGCCGGCCCCGCCGTACTCCTCGGGCGCGGTGAGCCCGAACAGGCCCAGCTTGCCCATCTCCCGCACGACGTCGACCGGGAAGTGGTGCTCGCGGTCCCAGTCGGCGGCGTGCGGTCGGATGCGGTCCTCGGCGAAGTCGCGGACGCTGTGGCGGAACTCGTCGTGCTCGCGGGACAGCTCGAAGGCGGAGGTCATGCCCCGCACTCTAGCCGGTTGGTTAGCGGTTGTTAACCGGTGAAGAGCAGCAGGGCCCGACGCACGGTCTCGGTGATGCCGTAGGCCAGCGGGATGCCGACCAGGGCCCAGGCCACGGCGATGCGCGCGTTCATGCACGTGCTCCTTCAGTCTTGGATGCGGGATCGGTGACCGGCTCGTGGAACTTCGCGTTCACCGAGCGGACCAGGAGGTTGGCCACGAAGCCGACCACGAGCACGCCGACCATGGTCAGCAGCGCCGGGCGGTAGTCGGCCGCGACCAGGGCGCCGGGTGTGCCCCGGGCGTCGAGGAACGCGTTGACGATGAGCGGGCCGGCCACGCCGGCCGCCGACCAGGCCGTCAGCAGACGACCGTGAATGGCGCCGACCTGGTAGGTGCCGAAGAGGTCACGCAGGTAGGCCGGGATCGTGGCGAACCCGCCGCCGTAGAACGAGATGATCACGGCGGCGGTGATCACGAAGACGACCGTCGACGTCGAGCCGAACAGCGCCAGCACGAGGTAGAGGGCGACGCCCACACCGAGGTAGACCATGTAGATCGGCTTGCGGCCGATGACGTCGGAGGTCGAGGACCACACGAACCGGCCGGCCATATTGAAGATCGACAGCAGCCCGACGAAGCCGGCGGCGGCCGCGGCGGCCACGGTGGAGGTCTCTCCCTCGCGGAAGAAGTCCTGGATCATCGGCGAGGCCTGCTCGAGGATGCCGATGCCGGCGGTGACGTTGCAGAACAGCACGATCCACAGCAGCCAGAACTGGGGGGTCTTGACCGCGTTCGAGGCGGAGACGCTGTTGGTGGTGACCATCTTCTGCTTCTTGACCTCCGACGGGTCCCAGCCGTCGGGCGTCCAGCCCTCGGCGGGCACGCGGATGGTGGCGGCACCGAAGGACATGAACACCGCGTAGATGACCGCGAGGGTCACGAAGAGCAGCGCGACGGCCTGGCCGGACGGCACCGTGGTGGCGTCGGTCGGGTCGTAGGAGGAGTCGTAGAGCGCCATCAGGCGCCCCGACAGCGGGCTGGCGATGAGCGCGCCGCCGCCGAAGCCCATGATCGCCATGCCGGTGGCCAGGCCCGGGCGGTCGGGGAACCACTTGATCAGGGTCGAGACCGGGGAGATGTAGCCGATCCCGAGCCCGATGCCGCCGATCACGCCGTACCCGACGTAGACCAGCCAGAGCTGGTCGAGGCTGATCCCGAGCGCCGCCACGAGGAACCCGCTGACCCAGAAGGTCGCGGAGGCGGCCATCGCGGCGCGGGGGCCGTTGCGGTCCACCCAGGTGCCGAACAGGGCCGCGGACAGCCCGAGCATCACGATCGCGATCGAGAAGATGAACCCGATCGCGGTGAGCGAGGAGTCGAAGTGGGCGGTCAGCGCCGACTTGTAGACGCTGGTCGCGTAGACCTGCCCGATGCACAGGTGCACGGCCAGGGCCGCCGGTGGGATGAGCCACCGGTTGAAGCCGGGGCCGGCGACGATGCGGTCGCGGGCGAGGAACGAGGGGAGCACGGTGACCTCCAGGCCGAGGGAGCGTTCTTTGTAGCGCCCGGCAATCTGTCACGCCTCACCCGGCCCGCCTGCCCCGGGGGTCACTCCCACCACACAGCGACCACCGTGCGGCCCCGCCCACGGCAGGTCGCGGGCAGCGATACCCTGCCCAGCGACCCTGCCCGGCCCTGCCCGGCGCAGCGGTCCGACCCCGCCGTACCCGACCGCCCAGGAGCTCCGCGTGCCCTCGATCCGCCCCCTGCAGAAGGTCCTCGTCGCCAACCGGGGGGAGATCGCCGTCCGCGTGGTCCGCGCCTGCCGCGACGCCGGGATCGGCAGCGTGGCCGTCTACGCCGAGCCCGACCGCGACGCCGTCTTCGTCCGGCTGGCCGACGAGGCCCACTCCCTCGGCGGCGCGACGCCGGCGGAGACGTACCTCGACATCGCCAAGATCGTCGAGGTGGCCCAGCGGTCGGGGGCCGACTCGGTGCACCCCGGGTACGGGTTCCTGGCCGAGAACGCCGACTTCGCCCGCGCCGTGATCGACGCGGGCCTGGTGTGGATCGGTCCCCCGCCGGAGGCCATCGAGAACCTGGGCGACAAGGTCAGGGCGCGCCACATCGCCGAGCGCGTCGGCGCCCCCCTCGCACCGGGCACCAAGGACCCGCTGGCCGACGCCCAGGAGGCCGTCGACTTCGCCGAGGAGTTCGGGCTGCCGATCGCGATCAAGGCCGCCTTCGGCGGTGGCGGTCGTGGCCTGAAGGTGGCCCGCGAGGCCTCCGAGGTCGCCGACGCCTTCGAGTCCGCGGTGCGCGAGGCCGTCTCGGCCTTCGGGCGCGGCGAGTGCTTCGTGGAGAAGTTCCTCGACCGCCCCCGCCACGTCGAGACGCAGTGCCTGGCCGACCAGCACGGCAACGTGGTGGTCGTCTCCACCCGGGACTGCTCGCTGCAGCGCCGCCACCAGAAGCTGGTCGAGGAGGCGCCGGCGCCGTTCCTGTCCGAGGACCAGGTGCGTCGCCTCTACGAGGCCTCCAAGGCGATCCTCACCGAGGCCGGCTACGTCGGCGCCGGCACCTGCGAGTTCCTCGTCGGGCAGGACGGCACGATCTCGTTCCTCGAGGTCAACACCCGCCTCCAGGTCGAGCACTGCGTCTCCGAGGAGGTCACCGGGATCGACCTGGTCCGCGAGATGTTCCGGATCGCGGCCGGCGAGGAGCTCGGGTACGACGACCCCGAGGTCCGCGGCCACTCCCTGGAGTTCCGGATCAACGCCGAGGACGGCGGGCGCGGCTTCATGCCGGCCCCCGGCACCCTGTCTGCCTGGAGCCCGCCCCAGGGTCCGGGCGTCCGCCTCGACGGCGGCTACGAGAACGGCGACACGATCCCCGGCGCGTTCGACTCCCTGATCGCCAAGCTCGTCGTGACCGGCCGGGACCGCACCCAGGCCCTCGAGCGCTCGCGCCGCGCGCTGGCGGAGTTCGTCGTCGACGGCATGCCCACCGTGATCCCGTTCCACCGGGCCGTGGTCTCGGACCCGGCCTTCGTCGGGGCCTCCACCCCGAGCGGCGAGGGGGACTTCACCGTCTACACGACCTGGATCGAGACCGACTTCGACAACCAGCTCGAGCCGTACTCCGGTGACAGCGCCGAGGCGGCCGAGGCCGGCGAGAAGCAGTCCGTGGTCGTCGAGGTCGGCGGCCGTCGGATCGAGGTCGTCCTGCCGGCCGGGCTGGGCGGGCTGGGGTCCGGCGCGTCCGCCGGCGCCGCCCGCAAGCCCAAGCGGGCCGGCGGCCGCAAGGCCGGCGCGGCCGCGTCCGGCGACGCCGTGACCAGCCCGATGCAGGGCACCGTGGTCAAGGTGGTCGCCAGCGAGGGCGACACCGTGGCCGAGGGCGACACGATCGTGGTGATCGAGGCGATGAAGATGGAGCAGCCCCTCAAGGCGCACAAGGCGGGCACCGTCACCGGTCTCGCGGTCGAGGTCGGCGCCACCGTCACCAACGGCGAGGTCGTCTGCGAGGTCGCCGGCTGACGCCCCCGACCGACGTACCGGCCGACGTACCGGCCGAGCTGCCGGCCGGTGGACCTAGGCTCGGCCCCGTGGTCGACCTCCGAGAGCCCCGCGAGCGGGTCAGTCCCCGAGCACGCTGGATGTGGATGCTGGCCGAGGGCCTCGAGTCCGCCGTCGCGATCGGCGTCCTCTGGGCCGCCCTGGCGCTGCCCGGCTGGGTCGACGTCCGGTGGTGGTGGGTCGCGCTGGCGATCGTCGCCGCGGTCGGCTACATGGTGGTCGTCCCGCAGTGGCGCTACCTGGTGCACCGCTGGGAGGTCACCGACACGGCGGTCTACACGCAGGTCGGCTGGTGGTCCCGCGAGCGGCGGATCGCCCCGATGTCACGCATTCAGACCGTCGACTACACCGAGAGCGGCCTGAGCCGGCTGTTCGGCCTGGCCACGGTCACGATCACCACGGCCTCCGCGGCCGGTGCGCTCTCGGTGGCCGGGCTCGACCGCACCGTCGCCCGGCAGCTGGCCGACGAGCTGACCCACAAGGCGGACGCCGTCGAGGGTGACGCCACGTGAGCCAACCCGGCCCGCCCGACCAGCCCGACCAGCCCGACCAGCCCGACCAGCTGGTCGACCTGCCGAGCGGGGACTGGTTCCGGCTCGACCCGCGGATGCTGCTGGTCCACCCCGTCCGCGAGGTCATCCGCTTCCTGCCCGCGCTGGTGATCGTGGCGGTCGCGGGGTCCGGCCTCAGCGGCGGCGTCCCGTGGCAGCTGGCGGGCGTGCTGATCCCGATCGCGATCGGGCTGCTGCGCTACCTGACGACCAGCTTCCGGATCGCCGAGGGCCGCCTGGAGCTGCGGACGGGCCTGGTGATGCGCCGCTCCCGCTCAGCGCGCCTGGAGCGGGTGCGCACCGTCGACATCAGCGCCAGCCTGATCCACCGGATGCTGGACCTGTCGACGGTGCGGATCGGCACCGGCACGAACGCCGACGACCAGCAGCTCGAGCTCGACGGCCTGCGCTCGGCCGGGGCGCTGCGCCTGCGCGACGACCTGCTGCGCGTCTCCCCCGTCGCGCCCGGCCCGGGTGACGCCGTCCCCGTCACGGGCGACGCGTCGGGCGAGGTGGCGGGCGAGGTGGCGGGCGAGGTGGCAGGTGCGCCCACGACGCCCCCGGCGCCCGCCCGGGACGCCCCGCCCACGCTGGTGCTCGACCCCCGCTGGGCGCGGTACGCCCCCCTGACCAGCACCGGCGTCGTCGTGCTGGCCGGCATCCTCGGCGCCGGTGGCCAGCTGCTCCAGTCCGCCGACGAGCTGCTGCCCGAGCCGTCGCGGGTGACCGACGGGCCGGGCCTGCCCGGCGTGGTCACGGTCCTGGTCCTCGTCGCGGCGGCGCTGGTCGCGACGGCCGTCCTGGCGGTCCTGGGCTACCTGGCCACGAACTGGGGACTGACCCTGCGCCGCTCCGCGGGCTCGTGGCAGCTGCGCCGCGGCCTGTTCACCACCCGCGACACCAGCATCGACGAGGAGCGCCTCGCCGGGGTCCGGCTGCACGAGCCGCTGTCCCTGCGGCTGGTCGGCGCCGCCCGGCTGAGCGCGATCGTCACCGGCCTGGCCGGATCCCAGGCGGCCAGCGCGATGATCGTGCCGCCGGCCCCTGCCCGGGTCGCCGCCGGGGTCGCCGGCGAGGTGCTCCGCGCCCCCGGGGTCGCCGACGCGGCGCTCGAGCACCACGGCCCCGCCGCCACCCGCCGTCGGTGGGTGCGTGCGCTGGTGCCCGCGCTGGTGCTGGCGGCCGTCCCGGTGGTCCTGGTCGTCGCCTTCGACCTCACGCCCTGGCTGCTCGTCCTCACCGTGGTGCTGCCCGTCCTGGCCGGCGTCCTGGCCGCCGACCGGGCCCGTACCCTCGGCCACGCCCACGTCGGCCACCACGTCGTCGCCCGCTCCGGGAGCGTCGTACGCCGCCGCGACTCGCTCGCCGACGAGCACGTCATCGGCGTCAACCTCCGCGCCACCTGGTTCCAGCGCCGGGTCGGCCTGAGCACCCTCAGCGCCACCACCGCCGGCGGCCCGCAGGCCGTCACCGTGCTCGACGTCCCGACCGACCGGGCGGTCGCGCTCGCGCTCGCGGTGCTCCCCGCCGTGGTCGGGCAGTTCGTGGACACCTCGCCCGCGGGGGCCCCGCGTCGATAGAGCGCCAGGCTCCGGTCGCGCTCCCCTCGTCGTTCCCCCAGTCGTGGGTCGGCTGACGCGCTCCGGCGCGTCGGACGACCCACGACCTCGCGGCGCTCGCGACGGTCCCGGCCCTGGCGGGCTCGTCCAGCCCGGCACCCGGACGCCTCGCCCGCGGGGGCCCCGCGTCGATAGCCTCCGGCCATGTTCTCCAAGGTGCTGGTGGCCAACCGCGGTGAGATCGCGATCCGCGCGTTCCGGGCCGCGTACGAGCTGGGTGCGCGCACGGTGGCGGTCTTCCCGTACGAGGACCGGGGCTCCGAGCACCGCCTGAAGGCCGACGAGGCCTACGAGATCGGCGAGCCGGGCCACCCGGTCCGGGCCTACCTCGACCCGCAGGGCATCGTCGACGTGGCGCTGCGCTGCGGCGCCGACGCGGTCTACCCCGGCTACGGGTTCCTCTCGGAGAACCCCGCCCTGGCCGAGGCCTGCGCCGCGGCGGGGATCACCTTCGTCGGCCCCACCAGCGAGGTCCTCACGCTGACCGGCAACAAGGCTCGCGCCATCGCCGCGGCGCGGGCGGCCGGCGTACCGACCCTGCAGGGCGTCGACCCCGGCACCGACGTCGACGCGCTCGTCGCGGCGGCCTCCGCGCTGCCCTTCCCGGTCTTCGTGAAGGCCGTCGCCGGAGGCGGCGGGCGCGGCATGCGCCGCGTCGACGACCCCGCACGGCTCCGCGAGGCGGTCGAGACCTGCATGCGCGAGGGCGAGGCCGCCTTCGGCGACCCGACCGTGTTCGTCGAGCAGGCCGTGGTGGACCCGCGCCACATCGAGGTCCAGGTCCTGGCCGACGGGACCGGCGAGGTGATCCACCTCTTCGAGCGCGACTGCTCGGTGCAGCGCCGGCACCAGAAGGTCGTCGAGATCGCTCCGGCACCCCACCTCGACCCCGACCTGCGCGAGCGCATGTGCGCCGACGCGGTCCGCTTCGCCCGTGAGATCGGCTACCGCAACGCCGGCACCGTCGAGTTCCTCCTCGACCCGGACGACCGGTACGTGTTCATCGAGATGAACCCGCGCATCCAGGTCGAGCACACCGTGACCGAGGAGGTCACCGACGTCGACCTCGTGCAGTCCCAGCTGCGGATCGCCTCCGGCGAGACCCTGGCCGACCTCGGCCTGAGCCAGGACACCGTGGTCCTGCGCGGCGCGGCGCTGCAGTGCCGGATCACGACCGAGGACCCGGCCAACGACTTCCGGCCCGACACCGGCCGGATCACCAGCTACCGCTCCCCCGGCGGCGGCGGGGTGCGCCTGGACGGCGGCACGACCTACACCGGCGCCGAGGTCTCGGCGCACTTCGACTCCCTGCTGGCCAAGCTCACCTGCCGCGGTCGCACCTTCGAGGCCGCGGTCGAGAAGGCCCAGCGCGCGGTCGCCGAGTTCCGCATCCGCGGGGTCTCCACCAACATCGCGTTCCTGCAGGCGGTGCTGGCCGACCCCGACTTCCGCGCCGGACGCGTCACCACCTCCTTCATCGAGACCCACCCGCAGCTGGCCCGGGCGCGCACCTCCGGCGACCGCGGCACCAAGCTGCTGTCCTTCCTGGCCGACGTCACCGTCAACCAGCCGCACGGACGCGCCCCGGTCACCGTCGTGCCGGCCACCAAGCTGCCCCCGGTCGACCTCGCCGTGCCGGCCCCCGACGGCACCCGGCAGCTGCTGCGCACCCACGGCCCCGAGGAGCTGGCGCGGCGGCTGCGCGCGCAGAAGCCGGTCGCGGTCACCGACACGACGTTCCGCGACGCCCACCAGTCGCTGCTGGCCACCCGGGTACGCACCCGCGACCTGGTCGGCGTCGCCGGGCACGTCGCCCGGACCACGCCCGAGCTGTGGTCGGTCGAGGCGTGGGGCGGTGCGACGTACGACGTCGCGCTGCGCTTCCTGGCCGAGGACCCCTGGGAGCGGCTGGACGCCCTGCGGCAGGCGATGCCCAACATCGCCCTCCAGATGCTGCTGCGCGGGCGCAACACGGTCGGCTACACGCCCTACCCGACCGCGGTCACCGACGCCTTCGTCGAGGAGGCCGCCGCGACCGGCATCGACGTCTTCCGGATCTTCGACGCGCTGAACGACGTCGACCAGATGCGGCCGGCGATCGACGCCGTCCGGGCCACCGGCACGTCGGTGGCCGAGGTGGCGCTCTGCTACACCGGCGACCTGTCCGACCCCGGCGAGCGGCTCTACACCCTCGACTACTACCTGCGCCTGGCCGAGCGGATCGTCGCGGCCGGCGCCCACGTGCTCGCGGTCAAGGACATGGCCGGGCTGCTGCGCGCGCCCGCCGCCCGCACGCTGGTCACCGCGCTGCGCGAGCGCTTCGAGCTCCCCGTGCACCTGCACACCCACGACACCACCGGCGGGCAGCTGGCCACCCTCACCGCCGCCATCGACGCCGGGGTCGACGCGGTCGACGCCGCCTGCGCCGCGATGGCCGGCACCACCTCGCAGCCGTCGCTGTCGGCCCTGGTCGCGGCCACCGACCACACCGCCCGGGAGACCGGGCTGTCCCTGGCCGCGGTCAACGCGCTGGAGCCGTACTGGGAGGCCACCCGGCGGGTGTACGCCCCGTTCGAGTCCGGCCTGGCCGCGCCGACGGGCCGGGTCTACCGCCACGAGATCCCCGGCGGGCAGCTGTCCAACCTGCGCCAGCAGGCCGTCGCGCTGGGCCTCGGGGAGAAGTTCGAGCAGATCGAGGACATGTACGCCGCCGCGAACGACATCCTCGGCAACGTGGTCAAGGTGACCCCGTCCTCGAAGGTGGTCGGCGACCTCGCCCTGCACCTCGTGGCGGTCGGCGCCGACCCGGCGGCCTTCGCCGCGGACCCGGGCTCCTACGACGTCCCGGACTCCGTGATCGGCTTCCTGTCCGGCGAGCTCGGGGACCCGCCGGGCGGGTGGCCCGAACCCTTCCGCACCCGCGCCCTCGCCGGGCGTACGGTCCGCCCGGCCGCCGCGGACCTGACCGCCGAGCAGGTCGAGGGCCTGGCCGGCCACCGTCGCGCGACGTTGAACGAGCTGCTGTTCCCCGGCCCCACCGCGGACTTCCTCGAGCGGCGCCGGGTGCACGGCGACGTCTCGGTGCTGCCCACCCTGGAGTTCCTCTACGGCCTGCGGCAGGGCGAGGAGCACGCCGTCGAGCTCGAGGAGGGGGTGACCCTGCTGCTCGGGGTGCAGGCGGTCGGCGAGCCCGACGAGCGCGGCATCCGCTCGGTGATGGCGACGATCAACGGTCAGCTGCGCCCGGTGGCGGTGCGCGACCGCAGCGTCGCGGCGGAGGTGAACGCCACCGAGAAGGCAGACCCCCGCACGCCCGGGCAGGTCGCCGCGCCCTTCGCCGGCGTGGTGACCGTCGTGGTCGAGCAGGGTGCGCGGGTCGAGGCCGGTGAGACGGTGGCCACGATCGAGGCGATGAAGATGGAGGCCGCGATCACCGCGCCGACGGCCGGGACCGTGGAGCGGGTCGCCCTGGGCGGCACGCAGGCCGTCGAGGGCGGCGACCTCGTGCTGGTCCTGTCCTGAGCCGGCACGCCGACACCCGGGGCCGGGTGCCCGCCCAGCCGCTGGCGGCCGGCGTGGTGGCGGCCGTCGTCGGGTTCAGCAGCTCCTTCGTGGTCGTCGTCGCCGGCCTCACCGCGGTCGGCGCGACGCCGGCGCAGGCGGCGTCCGGGCTGCTGGCGCTGTGCCTGGCCCAGGCGGCGGGGATGGCGTGGCTGGGCCTGCGGCACCGCACGCCGGTGACGCTGGCGTGGTCCACGCCCGGCGCCGCGCTGCTGGTCTCGACCGGCGCCGTCGCCGGCGGCTGGCCGGCCGCCGTCGGCGCGTTCCTGGTCACCGGGCTGCTGGTCGTGCTGACCGCGCTGGTGCCCGGCCTGGGCGACCTGGTCGGCCGGATCCCGCCGGCCCTGGCCCGCGCGATGCTGGCCGGCGTGCTGCTGCCGCTGTGCCTGGCGCCGGTGACGGCGCTGGCGATCTCACCGGTCCTGGTCGCCCCGGTCGTGCTGACCTGGCTGGTGCTGCTGCGGCTGGCCCGCCGGTGGGCGGTGCCCGGGTCGCTGGCGGTGGCCCTGGTCGTCGTGGTGCTCGACGCCCGCGACGTCCTGGCCGGCCTGCCGCTGCTGCCCGTCGTGGACCTGACCGCCCCCGCGTGGTCGGCCGGCGCGCTGCTCTCGGTCGCGCTCCCGCTGTACGTCGTCACGATGGCCTCGCAGAACGTCCCCGGCGCCGCCGTGCTGACGGCGAACGGCTACCGCACGCCCTGGCGGGAGGCGCTCGGCGTCACCGGCCTCGGCACGCTGCTGGTGGCCCCGGCCGGCGGTCACGCGGTGAACCTCGCCGCGATCACCGCGGCGCTGGCCGCCGGGCCGGAGGCCGGGCCCGACCCTGCCCGGCGCTGGTGGGCCGCGCTGAGCGGCGCGGCCACCTACGTCCTGCTCGGCCTCGGCGCGGGCGCCCTCACGGCCGTGGTGACCGCGGCGGCGGACGGCGTGATCCAGGCCGCCGCCGGGCTGGCCCTGCTTGGAGCGCTCGCCGCCGCGCTCGGTGAGGCACTGGCCGACCCGGCCGAGCGCGAACCCGCCGTGGTCACCTTCGTCGTGGCCGCCTCGGGCGTGGTCGTGCTGGGCATCGGTGCCGCGTTCTGGGCGCTGCTGGCGGGCCTGGTGCTGCGGGCGGTGCTGCGGGCCGGCCGACCAGGCCCTAGGCCCTCGTGAACCAGGTCGACGGCAGCCCGAACACCGACCGGAAGGTCTCCCCCGGCACCGTGACCCGGCCCTGACCGCCGGTGACCACCACGGTCCCCACGCGGCCGCCCCACTGGCCGTCACCGGTCCGCCCGCGCAGCTCGACCCCGGTGAACCGGCCGATCGCGGGGTAGGCCGACTCCAGGGCGCTGCTGCTCACGGTGCGGCGCCAGGTGGCGTACGGGTTGCCGGAGCCCTCCTCGTTGCGGTCCTGCTGGGCCGGGAGGTAGGCGAAGGAGCCCTTCGCGGTCCACCCGCCGTTGCTGGCCGAGAACTGGGTGAAGGCCGGCTGCCCGCCGGCGTGGCGCACCTGCCGGCGCGTGGCGCGGACGGCCTCGTCGCTGGCCGGGTGCTCGGCGGCGACCCCGCCGTACACCTGGGACCCCGAGGTGTCGAGCACCTGGTAGTGGCTGTTGCGCGGGTGCACCCGCTCGTAGGCGGCGTAGCTGCGTGCGGCCACGGCCTGGGCCCGCACCGCGGCCGCCGGCCACAGCGCCGGCACCTCGCGCGGCACCACCCCGCGCAGGTACGACTCCATCGGCGCCACGTTGACGGTGTCGCGGTCCTCGGCGTCGTCGCTGGAGCCCGGCGGCGGGTCCACCGAGCGCAGCACCCCGCGGTAGGCCGTCGTGCCGGCCGGGGTCTCCAGCTGTACGGGTGCTCTCCCGGCGCCGACCTCGACCTCGCCGTCGACGGTGCGCAGCCGGGTCCACGACCCCTGCGCGGTGCGGTAGTCGACCTGGCTGCGGCCCTTCGCGGCCGGGACGACGCGCCAGGCCACCGCGGACGGGCGGGCGTCGTGCAGCGGGGACCAGGACCCGCCGACCGGGCGCAGCCGCAGGCCGGGGCGGGCGCGCACGACGAGGTCGCGGGTGGTGTCGCCGGTGATCAGCACCTGCATCCGGCCGGCGGCGCGGTCCCAGGTGGTGCCGGGGTAGTAGAACGACACGATCCGCCGGTACGACCAGCCGTCCTCCGCAGCGCCCTTCGCGCCGTACTGCGACAGCCCCCGGCCGTGGCCGTGGCCGCGCCCGGTCAGCGTCAGCCCGTCCGCGGCCCGTGCGGCGCCGGAACGGTCACCGGGGCGGTCACCGGGGTCCGGGCGCTCGACCGGGCCCACGAGACCGGGGTCCGGGTCCGGGGTCACCGGTGCCGCCGAGGCGGTGGCCCCGGCGGCGGGCGCGAGCAGGACGCCCGCGGTGAGCAGGCCGATCAGGGTCCCCAGGGGTCGTCGCACCCCGGGAGGGTACGACGGGTGGGCCCCCCGGCGAGGGCGATCAGACGTGGTGGAGGCGGCGGGCCGCCTCCGCGATCGAGCCGCTCATCGAGGGGTAGACGGTGAAGGCGTGGGCCAGCTGGTCGGCCGTGAGCCGCTGCGCGACCGCGATGGAGACCGGGTGGATCAGCTCGCTGGCCCGCGGGCCGACGACCACACCACCGACCACGATGCCCGTCCCGGGACGGCACATCAGCTTCACGAAGCCGTCCTTGACGTTCTGCATCTTGGCGCGGGCGTTCCCGTCGAGCGGCAGCATCACCACCTCGGCGACGATGTCACCGGTGTCCACCGACTGCTGGGTGCAGCCGACGGTGGCGATCTCGGGGGCGGTGAAGACGTTCGAGGAGACCTGCGTCAGGTCGAGTGGCTGCACGGCGTCGCCGAGGAAGTGCCACATCGCGATCCGGCCCTGCATCGCGGCCACGGACGCGAGCATCAGCACGCCGGTGCAGTCGCCGGCGGCGTACACGCCCCGGGACGTGGTGCGCGAGACGCGGTCGACGGTCACGAACCCGCCGTCGCCGAGCTCGACGCCCGACTCCTGCAGGCCGATCCCCTCGGTCTTGGGGACCGAGCCGAGAGCGAGGATGCAGTGCGAGGCCTGCACGCTGCGGCCGTCGGTGAGCCGGACCGTGACGACGTCGCCGTCGCGGGTGACCGACTCCATCCGCGACTTCGACAGCACCGTCATCCCGCGCCGGGTGAGGACCCCCTCGAGGACCTCGGCGGCGTCGGCGTCCTCGCCGGGCAGGACCCGGTCGCGCGAGGAGACGAGCGTGACGGGCACGCCGAGGGAGAGGTAGGCGCTGGCGAACTCGGCGCCGGTGACGCCCGAGCCGACCACGACCAGCTCGGTCGGCAGCTCGGTGAGGTCGTAGACCTGCTCCCAGGTGAGGATCCGCTCGCCGTCGGGCTGCGCGCTGGACAGGGTCCGGGGGGCGGCGCCGGTGGCCACCAGGACCGCGTCGGCGTCGTAGGAGTCCCCGTCGACCACGACCCGGCCGGGGCCGTCGAGGTGCCCGCGGCCGGTGACCACGTGCACGCCCTCCTTGTCGAGGCGCTGGGCGATGTCGGCCGACTGGTCGGCGGCCAGGCGCTTGACCCGGGCGTTGACCCGGGCCAGGTCGACACGGATGCCGGTGGCGGCGTCGCCCTCGTGGTCGTGGAAGTTCACGCCCAGCTCGGCCGCGCCGTCCATCTCGCTCATCAGCTCGGAGGTGGCGATCAGCGTCTTGCTCGGCACGCAGTCGGTGACGACCGCGGAGCCGCCCAGACCGTCGGAGTCGACCACGGTCACGTCGGCGCCGAGCTGCGCGGCGACCAGCGCCGCCTCGTAGCCGCCGGGTCCGCCGCCGAGGATGACGACCTTGTCGGTCATGGGCACGTCCGTCCGGGTCGCTGGTGCTCGGGTGGGCCTGGGCCCGTCAGAGGTTGATCATGTGGCCGGCGATCCCCTCGACGGCCTCCTTCATGGCCTCCGACAGGGTCGGGTGGGCGAAGACGTTGCGAGCGACCTCGTCCGCGGTGAGGTCCCACTTCTGGGCCAGGGTCAGCACCGGGAGGAGCTCGGTGACCTCGGGGCCGATCATGTGGGCGCCGACGATCTCGTGGTGCTCGGCGTCGGCGATGATCTTGACGAAGCCGACGCCCTCGGCCATGCCGCGGGCCTTGCCGTTGGCCGAGAACGGGAACTGGGCGACCTTGACGTCGTAGCCCTTCTCCTTCGCCTGCTCCTCGGAGTAGCCGAAGGAGGCGATCTGCGGCTGGCAGAAGGTGGCGCGCGGGATCATGTCGAAGTCGATCTCGACGGTCTCGGCGCCGGCGATGGTCTCGGCGGCGATCACGCCCATCGCCTCGGCGGTGTGGGCCAGCATCAGCTTGCCGGTGACGTCGCCGATGGCCCAGACGTGGTCCACGTCGGTGCGACCGCGGGCGTCGACGGCGATCGCGCCGCGCTCGGTGAGGCTGACGCCGGTGTTGTCGAGCCCGTAGCCCTCCAGGCGCGGCGCGAAGCCGATCGCCTGCATCACCTTGTCGGTCTCGAGGGTCTGCTGCTGGCCGTCCTGGGAGACGACGACCTTGACCTTGTCGCCGGAGTCGTCGATCGACTCGACCTTGGTCTTGAGCATCACCGTGACGCCGAGCTTCTTGTACTGCTTGAGCAGCTCCTTGGACACGTCCGGGTCCTCGGTGGGCACCATCCGGTCGAGGAACTCCACGATCGTCACGTCGACGCCGAAGTTGGTCAGGACGTAGGCGAACTCGACGCCGATGGCACCGGAGCCGGCGATCACGATCGAGCCGGGGAGGTCCTCGGTGAGGATCTGCTCCTCGTAGGTGACCACGCGCTCGGACAGCGAGGTGCCGGGCACCAGACGGGTCTGCGCGCCGGTGGCGATCACCAGGTCGTCGCAGGTGTAGGTGGTGGTGCCGCCGTCGGCGTCCTTCACCTCGATGCCCTGCTTGCCGTCGACGGCCCCGGTGAGCGTGCCCCAGCCGTGGATCTCCTGGATCTTGTTCTTCTTCATCAGGTAGTGCACGCCCTTGGCGCTGTTCTCGGCCACGCCGCGGCTGCGCTGGTGCGTGACGGCGAAGTCCATCGTGGCGTCGCCGGAGATCCCGAAGGTCTTCTTCTCCTTCGTGATGATGTGCGCGATCTCGGCGTTGCGCAGCAGCGACTTGGAGGGGATGCAGCCCACGTTGAGGCACACCCCGCCCCAGTACTTCTCCTCGACCACCGCGGCGGTCTTGCCGAGCTGGGCGGCGCGGATCGCGGCGACGTAGCCACCGGGGCCGGCACCGAGGACGAGGACGTCGAAGTGGGTCTGCTGATCGCTCACGGGCCCAGCCTATCCATCGTCGTGGCCGGGCCGGTCCTCGGCGGGGCCACGGGTCCGCGGCGCGCACTAGCCTCAGGGGCGTGACCCTCTACGCGGCCTACGGCACGAACCTGGACCCGGCCCGGATGGGCGAGCACGCCCCGCACTCCATCTGGCGCACCACCGGCTGGCTCCAGGGCTGGCGGCTCACCTTCGGCGGCGAGGAGCACGGCTGGGACGGCTCGCTGGCCACCGTGGTGCAGGACCCGTTCGAGCAGGTCTTCGTCGCCGTCTACGACGTCACCCGCGCCGACGAGACCCACCTCGACCGCTGGGAGGGCGCCGACCAGGGCCTCTACCGCAAGACCCGGGTCCGGGTCGCCACGCTCACCGGTGAGGAGGTCGCCTGGGCCTACGTCCTCGACGCCTTCGAGGGCGGCCTGCCCTCCGCCTCGTACCTGGGCGTGATCGCGGAGGCCGCCCAGGCCGCCTCCGCGCCCGACGACTACGTCGCCGCCCTCCGCCTCCGCCCCTGCCGCTCCCTGGGCGAGTAGCCCGGCGGCGTACCGCGAAGTCCCCGGTCGGCCGGGGACTTCCCGGAGACTTCCCGCTCGGCCCGCCCGCGGCTTCCCGGCCACGCCGCACGCTCGCTACAGTCCCCGCCGTGACCCAGCACACCCAGCAGCCCCAGCCCCCCGACGCCCCGCTCGACCACGCCGCCCGCGCCGCGGAGGCGGCGGCGGAGCTGGCCCGGCTCACCGGGGTGGAGCAGCACGACGTCGCGCTGGTGCTCGGGTCCGGGTGGCTGCCGGCCGTCGACGCGCTCGGCGAGACGGTGGCCGAGGTCGACGTCACCGACCTGCCGTACTTCACCGGCGCCACCGTCGCCGGGCACGCCGGCAAGGTCCGCTCGGTGCGCAGCGGGGACCAGCGGCTGCTGGTCTTCCTCAGCCGCACCCACTACTACGAGGGCCGCGGCGTCGCCGCCGTCGTCCACGGCGTCCGTACGGCGGCCGCGGCCGATTGCCGCGCGATCGTGCTGACCAACGGCTGCGGCGGCCTGCGCGAGGAGTGGGCGCCCGGCACCCCGGTGCTGATCAGCGACCACCTCAACCTGACCGCGGTCTCCCCGCTCGAGGGCGCCACCTTCGTGGACCTCACCGACCTCTACTCGCCGCGCCTGCGCGCGATGTGCCAGGAGGTCGAGCCGAGCCTCGACGAGGGCGTCTACGCCCAGTTCCCCGGCCCGCACTACGAGACCCCGGCCGAGGTACGCATGGCGCGCACCCTCGGCGCCGACCTCGTCGGCATGTCCACCACCCTCGAGGCGATCGCCGCCCGGGCGGCCGGTCTGGAGGTGCTCGGGCTCAGCCTGGTCACCAACGCCGCCGCCGGGATCACCGGTCAGCCGCTGAACCACGCCGAGGTGCTCGAGGCCGGGCGCGCCGCCGCCACGCGGATGGGCGACCTGCTCTCCCGGGTGGTCCCCCGCATCTGAGCCCGCGCCCGGGCCCGGCCCGGGGTCGACCTGGTTTCCTGGGGGCATGACCCTCCACCAGCGCACGCTCGGCACCACGTCCCCGCTGACCGTCTCCGCCCTCGGCCTCGGCTGCATGGGCATGTCGGAGTTCTACGGCGCGACCGACGACGCCGGCGCGACCGAGACGATCCAGCGTGCGCTCGACCTCGGCGTCACCTTCCTCGACACCGCCGACATGTACGGCCCCTTCACCAACGAGCAGCTCGTCGGGCGGGCGGTCGCCGGGCGCCGCGACGAGGTGCAGCTGGCCACCAAGTTCGGCAACGAGCGGCTCGCCGACGGGACCCGCCTGGGCATCAACGGCCGCCCGGAGTACGTCCGCAGCGCCTGCGACGCCTCCCTGGCGCGCCTCGGCGTCGACCACCTCGACCTCTACTACCAGCACCGGGTCGACCCGGACGTGCCGATCGAGGAGACCGTCGGCGCCATGGGCGAGCTCGTCGCCGCCGGCAAGGTGCGCCACCTCGGGCTCTCCGAGGCCGCGCCCCGCACGATCCGCCGCGCCCACGAGACGCACCCGATCACCGCCCTGCAGACCGAGTACTCGCTGTTCACCCGCGACCTCGAGGACGAGATCCTGCCGCTGCTGCGCGAGCTCGGCATCGGCCTGGTGCCGTACTCCCCGCTCGGGCGCGGCATCCTCACCGGCGCGATCACCGACGAGTCCGACCTCGACGAGTCCGACACGCGGCTCTCCGAGCGCTTCCCCCGGCTCAACGGCGAGGGCCTGCGCGCCAACCTGCGGCTGGTCGGCGAGGTGCGCACGATCGCCGAGCGCCTCGGCTGCACCCCCGGCCAGCTCGCGCTGGCGTGGGTGCTGGCCCAGGGCGAGGACGTCGTCCCGATCCCGGGCACCCGACGGGTCCGCTACCTCGAGGAGAACGCCGGCGCGGCCGACGTCGTCCTGTCCGCCGAGGACCTCCGCGCCCTCACCGACGCCGTGCCCCGCGACGCCGTCGTCGGCGACCGCTACTCCGACATGAGCTCCATCGACCGCTGAGATCGGTGCGCGCGGCGACCCACCCTCCTAGGCACGTGACCTCCGTCACCTCCTCTGCCAAGGTGGCCGCCATGAGCGAGGAGACCGGGACCGACCAGAGCCAGGAGACCGAGGAGGCCGAGGAGGCCGAGGAGACCGGCGCCCAGGCGGAGGTCTCTGAACCCGACGCCGAGGAGATCGAGGCCGAGCGCCAGGAGCGCCTCGACCCGGAGAACCGCCCCCGCAACGCCGAGGTCGACAACACCCAGCGCGACTTCGACGAGGAGAACGGTGAGTTCCTCGACGACAGCGACGAGTCCGACCTGACCGACGAGGAGCGCGCCGTCACCGCGGACGGCTAGGTCCCCCGACCGGTGGCGTCCGCCCCCGGCACCGGGCGAACGGCGGGGCGTACGGCGGGCCGGCGCGACCAGGTCGTCAGCAGCGGCCGGTAGCCCTCCCGCGCCCAGAACGGCGCCGACCGCGGACTGGCCGCGGCGTGGTGCAGGAGCACCGTGGCCACGCCCTCCCGCGCGCACCTGGCCTGCGCCGACGCCACCAGCGCCCGACCGACGCCCGCCCCGCGGGCCGTCGGGTCGACGTGCAGCAGACCCAGGTACGCCGCGGGTCCGGCCGTCGTGGCCCCGGTGATCCAGGCGGCCCGGTCCGGCGGCTCCACCTGGCAGACGCCGACCACGGCCCCGTCGCGCTGCGCGACCCAGGTCCAGCCGGGTGCGGCCCCCAGCTCCGCGGCGACACCGTCCGCGAGCCGCTCCTCGAGGTCCGCCAACCAGGGCACGAAGCCGTACGCCCGGTCCGCCCGGTGCACCGCGACCGTCGCTGCCACCACCGCACCGGCGTCGGCGGTCGTGGCCGGACGCACCACGACACCGCCGCCCGCCCGAGCCTGCGCCGGCTCCTCCGCGTCGCCGTCCCGGACCCGGCGCACCGCCAGCACGACCGCCCGTCCGAAGTGCCGGGCGACCAGGGGCGCCACGACGTCGTCGTCGAGGGCGGACACGCTCACCGAGGCCACCGTGGTCGCCTCCCCGGCCTCCCGGTCGGGCAGCAGCACCTCGGCCTCCCACCGGTCCAGGACCTCTCCCACCGCGCGGTCGACCTCCTCGGCAGCGTGGTCCGCCGACCGGGCGAGGGACAGCGAGTGCCCACGAGGCGCGGTCCACACGGAGGCCGCCGGCGCCTGGCGGGCCAGACCCAGCACGACGCCCCGGGCGTCCTCGAGGACGACGCCCCCGTCGTCCCGCGACCCCGGCCGGGTCGCCGCCCGCGGGTCGAGCAACGGGTCCAGGGCCGCCACCCGCACGGCGTCGCGCTGCGCCAGCGCCTCCCAGCGGTCCCGTGCGGTGGTCATCGGTCGCCCTCCCGCTCCACGTCCCCCAGGTCGAGCCGCCGCGCCAGCGCCGGCCATACCCGCGCGGCGGCCTGCCGTACGCCCGGGTCCGGGTCGTCGGCCAGGGCACGCAGCGCCGAGGCGTGCTCGACGTCCCCGGCCACCGCGAGGGCACGGGCCGCCTGGGAGCGCACCCGGGGCAGGGGGTGCCCGGCCAGGGCGCAGGCGCCCGGGCCCGCCCCGGCCACGTCGTGGCGCGCGACCACCCGCAGGCAGGTCTCCGCCGGCCGCCAGTGCTTGTCGCCCAGGCCCGCCACGACGTCGTCCGTCGCCGCGTCGGACCACAGGTGGAGCAGGCCGCGCGCGCCCCAGTGACGGACCCAGTGGTCGCCCCAGCGGGCCGGGTCGCGCACGGGGTCGCCCTCGGCCCAGGCGTGCCCGGTCAGCCAGGGCAGCAGCACCAGGTGCTCCTCCCTCGGGGCGCCCCGCAGCAGCGCACGGCAGCGCTGCACCGCCTCGTCGGCCCCGACCGGGGGCGGGAGGCGGTGCACGGGGGCGGTCACCGGCTCATCATCACCCCCGCCGCCGACTACGGTGCGGACCATGGCCACGCCCGACCCCGACCACACCGTCGACCAGCTCCTCGCCCGCGCCCGTGCCTGGGCGGGTGCGGACCCGGACCCGGCGACCCGGGCGCAGCTGCAGCGGGAGCTCGACGCGGCCGACGGCGGCGACGCCGCCGCCGCCGCGGTGCTGGCCGACCGCTTCGACGGCACCCTGGAGTTCGGCACCGCCGGCCTGCGCGGCGCGCTCGGCCCCGGGCCGAACAGGATGAACCGCGTCGTGGTCACCCGCGCCGCAGCCGGCCTCGCGGCGTACCTGCTCGAGGAGGGACCCGCCGCCGGGTCCGGCCGCGGGCGGCTGCGCGTGGTCGTCGGGTACGACGCCCGCCACCTGTCGCTCGACTTCGCCCGCGACACCGCCGCGGTGATGGCCGGCGCCGGGATCGAGGCGATGGTGCTTCCCCGCGCCCTGCCGACCCCCGTCCTGGCCTACGCCGTGCGCGAGCTCGGCTGCGCGGCGGGCGTGATGGTGACCGCCAGCCACAACCCGCCCGAGGACAACGGCTACAAGGTCTACCTCGGCGACGGCAGCCAGATCGTGTCGCCCGCGGACGCCGCGATCGCCGCCCGCATCGCCGAGGTGGGTGCCCACGCCGACGTGGCCCGCAGCGACGCCTGGACGACCCTCGACGAGGGTCTGGTCGACCGCTACCTGGACACCGTCGCCGGCCTGGCCGAGGACGGCCCGCGAGACCTCGCGATCGTCTACACGCCGCTGCACGGCGTCGGCGCGGAGCCGGTGCTGCAGGTGCTCGAGACGGCCGGGTTCACCGCGCCGAGCGTCGTGGCGTCCCAGGAGCAGCCCGACCCCGACTTCCCCACCGTCGCCTTCCCCAACCCCGAGGAGCCCGGGGCGATGGACGAGGCGCTCGCGCTGGCCGTCCGCACCGGCGCCGACCTCGTGGTGGCCAACGACCCCGACGCGGACCGCTGCGCCGCCGCCGTGCCGGCCGACACCGGGTGGCGGCTGCTGCGCGGCGACGAGATCGGGGCGCTGCTGGCCCACCACCTGATGCGGAGGGGCCGGCACGGCACCTGGGCCTGCTCGATCGTCTCCTCGAGCCTGCTGGCCCGGATGGCCGAGGCCGCCGGCGAGCCGCACGCGCAGACGTTGACCGGGTTCAAGTGGATCTCGCGGGCCGAGGGCCTGGTCTTCGGCTACGAGGAGGCGCTGGGCTACTGCTGCGACCCGGAGCACGTCCGTGACAAGGACGGCGTCTCCGCGCTGCTGCTGCTCTGCGAGCTGGCTGCGCAGTGCAAGGCGGAGGACCGCACCCTGCTCGACGTGCTCGACGACCTCGCCGCCGCCCACGGCCTGCACGCCACCGACCAGGTGTCGGTACGCGTGGCCGACCTCGCCCTGATCGCCCGGGCCATGACCACGCTGCGCGAGGAGCCCCCTGCCGCGCTCGGCGGACTGGCCGTCGAGGGGGTCGACGACCTCGCCGCGGGCGGCGACGGCCTGCCCCCGACCGACGGGCTGCGCTACCGCCTGGCCGGCGGCGCCCGGGTCGTCGTGCGCCCCAGCGGCACCGAGCCCAAGGTGAAGGCCTACCTGGAGGTCGTCGTCCCCGTCGAGGACGTCGCCCCCGGCGAGGACCGCACGTCCGCGGTCGCCGCCGCGCGGATCGCGGCCGCCACCCGGCTCGACGCCCTCGGCGCCGACCTCCGCCACCGCCTCGGCGGCTGACGCCGCACCGCTCAGACGAGCAGCAGGACCACGAGCGCCGCGGTGCTGAGCACCAGCGCCGCGATCTCCGGCCACGCCGGCTCCCGGCGTACGCCCGCGGCCAGCTCCCGCTGGGCGTCGGACCCGGGCCGCACCCGCGCCTCGAGGCGGGCCCGGTCGGTCAGCTCCAGCAGCCGGCCCTCGACGTAGTGCGGGTAGTCGACGCCGAGCGCCCGCTCGTGGCTGCGACGGGCGACCTCGTCGCCCTCGACCGGCGCGCCGTCACCCCACGAGCGCAAGCCCACGAAGGCCCCGACGCCGCCACCCCCGCCGCGTCCGCCCCCGCTGCCGGACCCGCGCACCAACGCCCGGCGGCTCCGGCCGAGCGCCGGGCACACGTAGCGCCGGCCCCCGGCGGTGACCACGAGCACCTGGCGCACCGCGATCGTCTCCACGGCCGCCAGCGGCAGGCGCACCGTCTCCAGCATCGTGCGGAGCACCAGGTCGCCCTGGCCGACCCACACCCGCGGCCGCAGCACGGCGGCCCAGACGAGCACGCCGAGCAGCACCAGCAGCGCGTACCCCCACGGGGCCAGGTCCACGCCCTGCCCCAGGACGTCGAGCACCACCACGCCGGCCAGCACCGCGAGGGCCAGGAGCCCGACCACCGGTCCGTTGGTCGGACGGAAGTCCTCCTCGCGGGCAGCCACGGACAGCGGTCCTCTCGGGTCGTACGGGCGCGGACGGGTCTCGACGCGGGTGCGGACCCGCGGCGGCGCCAACCCTATGCTGGCACCCATGGCAGCCCCCCCGACCGCCGCGACACCGTCGTCCGCGGCCCCCACCGACCCGCTGGGGGTGGCCGGCAGCGACGCCTCGCTGCGCCGCTTCCTGCACGGCCTCCCCGGCGTCGACCAGGTCGGCGTCGAGGCCCGCGCCGCCGGCCTCGGCACCCGGTCCGTCAAGACCACGGCCAAGGCGTACGCCCTCGACCTGGCCGTCCGGATGGTCGACCTGACCACGCTCGAGGGTGCCGACACCCCCGGCAAGGTGCGGGCGCTGTCGGCCAAGGCCGTGCGCCCCGACCCGACGGACGCCTCGTGCCCCGCAGCGGCCGCGGTCTGCGTCTACCCCGACCTCGTCGCCACCGCCAAGCAGGCGCTCGGCTCCAGCGGGGTCAAGGTGGCCTCGGTGGCCACCGCGTTCCCCTCCGGCCGCGCCGCGCTCGACCTCAAGCTCGCCGACGTCGCGAACGCCGTGGCCGACGGTGCCGACGAGATCGACATGGTGATCGACCGCGGCGCGTTCCTGGTCGGCGACTACCGCCGCGTGCTGGACGAGATCGTCGCCGTCCGCGAGGTCTGCGCCCGCCCGGGCGGGCACGACGCCCACCTCAAGGTGATCCTCGAGACCGGCGAGCTGGCGACCTACGACAACGTCCGCCGCGCGAGCTGGCTGGCGATGACCGGCGGCGCCGACTTCATCAAGACCTCCACCGGCAAGGTGCAGCCCGCCGCGACCCTGCCGGTCACGCTGGTGATGCTGGAGGCCGTCCGCGACTTCCGCCGGGCCACCGGCCGGATGATCGGCGTGAAGCCCGCCGGCGGCATCCGCACGACGAAGGACGCGATCAAGTACCTGGTGACCGTCAACGAGGTCGCCGGTCCCGACTGGCTCGACCCCGACTGGTTCCGCTTCGGGGCGTCCTCCCTGCTCAACGACCTCCTCCTGCAGCGGCAGAAGATGCGCACCGGCCACTACAGCGGCCCCGACCACGTGACCCTGGACTGAGAGCCGTGACCCAAGACGCCACCCCCGCACCCGCCAGCCCCTTCGCCTACGCCCCCGCGCCCGAGTCGACCAGCGTGGTCGACCTGCGCGCCTCGTACGGCCTGTTCGTCGACGGCGCCTTCGTCGACGGGCGCGGCGAGTCGTTCACGACCCTGAACCCCGCCACCGAGCAGCCCCTGGCCGAGGTCGCCGCCGCGGACTCCGCCGACGTCGACGCCGCCGTGAAGGCCGCCCGCCGCGCCCAGGAGCGGGTCTGGGGCCGGATGCCCGGCCGCGAGCGCGCCAAGTACCTCTTCCGGATCGCGCGGATCATCCAGGAGCGCAGCCGCGAGCTCGCGGTGCTGGAGAGCCTCGACAACGGCAAGCCGATCAAGGAGTCGCGCGACGTCGACGTGCCGATGGTCGCCGCCTGGTTCTTCTACTACGCCGGCTGGGCCGACAAGCTCGAGCACGCCGGCTACGGCACCACGCCGGTCGGCGTCGCCGGCCAGGTGATCCCGTGGAACTTCCCGCTGATGATGCTGGCCTGGAAGGTCGCCCCGGCCCTGGCCTGCGGCAACACGGTGGTGCTGAAGCCGGCCGAGACCACGCCGCTGACCGCGCTGCTCTTCGCCGAGATCTGCCAGCAGGCCGACCTGCCCGCGGGCGTCGTGAACGTGCTGACCGGCGCCGGGGAGACCGGCCGGCTCGTGGTCGCCCACGACGACGTCGACAAGGTCGCCTTCACCGGCTCCACCGAGGTCGGTCGCCAGATCGCCCGCGCCGTGGCCGGGACCCGCAAGCGGGTCACCCTGGAGCTCGGCGGCAAGGCCGCCAACATCGTCTTCGACGACGCCGCGATCGACCAGGCCGTCGAGGGCACCGTCAACGGGATCTTCTTCAACCAGGGCCACGTCTGCTGCGCCGGCAGCCGCCTGCTGGTCCAGGAGTCGATCGCCGAGGAGGTCCTCGACCGGCTCCGGGCGCGGATGTCGACGCTGCGCGTCGGCGACCCGCTGGACAAGAACACCGACGTGGGCGCGATCAACTCCCGCGAGCAGCTCGACCGGATCAACGAGCTCGCCGCCGTCGGCGAGGAGGAGGGCGCGGGCCGCTGGGCGCCCGACTGCGAGCTGCCGTCCACCGGCTACTGGTTCCGTCCGACGATCTTCACCGGCGTCACCCAGGCCCACCGGATCGCCCGCGAGGAGGTCTTCGGCCCGGTGCTGTCGGTGCTGACCTTCCGCACGCCCGCGGAGGCCGTCGAGAAGGCCAACAACACGCCGTACGGACTCTCGGCCGGGGTGTGGACCGAGAAGGGCTCGCGCATCCTGTGGATGGCCGAGCGGCTGCGGGCCGGCGTGGTCTGGGCCAACACGTTCAACAAGTTCGACCCGACCTCGCCGTTCGGCGGGTACCAGGAGTCCGGCTACGGCCGCGAGGGCGGGCGCCACGGGCTGGCGGCCTACCTGCAGGAGGAGAACCGATGAGCCGCGACCGCACCCGCCGCGACGCCGACCGGATCGACGTGCGCAAGACCTACAAGCTCTACGTCGGGGGCGCGTTCCCCCGCTCGGAGTCCGCGCGGTCCTACGAGGTGACCGACGCCCGGGGCGGGTTCCTGGCCAACGCCTCGCTGGCCTCGCGCAAGGACGGCCGCGACGCCGTCGTCGCCGCCCGCAAGGCCTTCGGCTCCTGGTCGGCGCGCACGCCGTACAACCGCGGGCAGGTCGTCTACCGGATCGCCGAGGTGCTCGAGAGCCGGCGCGACCAGCTCGAGCGCGAGGTCCGCGAGGCCACCGGCGTCAACGCGGCCGGCGCGCGGGCCGAGGTCGACCAGGCCGTCGACCGCCTGGTCTGGTACGCCGGGTGGGCCGACAAGCTCGCCCAGGTCGTGGGCAACGCCAACCCCGTCGCCGGCCCGTACTTCAACCTCTCCAGCCCCGAGCCGACCGGCGTGGTGGCCGTGCTGGCGCCGGCCTCGCCGCTGCTCGGCCTGGTCAGCGTCGTCGCGCCCGTGATCACCACCGGCAACACCTGCGTGGTCGTCGCCAGCCAGCCGCACCCGCTGCCCGCGATCACCCTGGCCGAGGTGATGGCCACCGCCGACCTGCCCGGCGGCGTGGTCAACGTGCTGACCGGCCACCAGGGCGAGATCGCGCCGTGGCTGGCCTCCCACCTCGACGTGGACGGCCTGGACCTGACCGGGGTCGACGACGTCGACCTGGCCCGGGACCTCGAGGTCGCCGCGGCGGACAACCTCAAGCGCGTACGCCGCCCCGGTCCGGAGGACCTGGCCGCCGACCCGCGGCTGGACCGGATGACCCGCTTCGTGGAGACCAAGACGGTCTGGCACCCGGTCGGCACCTGACCCGTGCCCTCCTCCCCCGGCGGGCCGGCACCCGCCCGCCACGCCCGCGTGATCGTGCTGGCCGGCCCGTCCGGGGCCGGCAAGTCGCGCCTGGCCGAGCGCAGCGGTCTGCCCGTCCTGCGCCTCGACGACTTCTACCGCTCCGCGGGCGACCCCGCGCTGCCGCTGATCACCGACGGGCCCAACGCCGGGCTCGTCGACTGGGACCATCCCGACTCCTGGCTGCCCGACGACGCCCTCGCCGCGATGGAGCTGCTCTGCGCGACCGGGCGTGCGGAGGCGCCGGTCTACGACATCGGCCGGAGCGCGCGGACCGGCAGCCACGTGCTCGACCTCGCGGGGTCGCCGCTCTTCGTCGCCGAGGGCATCTTCGCCGCCGACGTCGTGGCGGCCTGCCGTGAGCGCGGGCTGCTGGCCGCGGCGTACTGCGTCACCCAGCGCCCGACGGTCACCTTCGCCCGGCGCCTCCAGCGCGACCTGCGGGAACGGCGCAAGCCCCCGCTGGTGCTGCTGCGCCGCGGCCTGGCGCTGCGGCGCGACCAGCGCCGGGTGGTGGACCACGCGGTGGCCGCCGGCTGCGAGCCGCTGACCGGCGACCAGGGCCTGCGCCGCATCCGCGCGATGTCGTGAACCTGCCGGACGACGACCCGGTGGTCGGGGAGCGATCGCCGGCGAGCGTCCCGAGACCCCTCGTGCAGCCCGACCAGCGCAGCTGCGGGGCCGCCTGCCTGGTGGTGGCCCGGGGCCTGGCCGAGCCGGCGTACGGACGCAGCCTGCGTGACCCGGGGCACTGGCGCACCGAGGTGCTGCGGACCCACGCCGAGGTGACCGGCGTCCGCGACCGCGGCCGTCCCGGCGTGCCCTGGCCGCGGGCGCTCGGGACCCCGCCGTGGGCGGTGGCGCGACGACTGGGTGCGGCGGGGCGCCGGTGGCGCACGGCGCGTCCCGACCTCGCCCGGGTCGCCTCGGTGGTCCGGGCCGGCCGACCCGTCCCGCTGTTCGTCGGCTCCCGGCTCCTCCCCCGCCACGTCCTGCTGGCCGTGGAGGACGGCCCGGACGGCCTCCGGGTCTACGACCCCGCGCGCGGCACCGTGCGCCCGCTGGCCGTCGCACTGGCCACCGGGTGGCCGCGGCTGTGGTGCGCGGTCCTGCCCCGCTCGTAGCCGGAAGGAACGAAGTCGGCCCGGCCACGTCTCACGAACGGCTGACCTGGGCGGACGTGACCGGTGCGCTCCACGGCCGGCAGTTCGTTCCTTCCGGCGACGACCGCCCGGCCCGGATCAGCAGCCGAGCGCGGCGTACCCGGGCTTGATCACCTCGTCGATGATCTCCAGCCGCTCGTCGAAGGGCAGGAACGCCGACTTCATGGCGTTGATCGTCACCCAGCGGAGGTCGGTCAGGCCCCAGCCGAAGGCCTCGACGAGCGCCAGCATCTCGGCGCTCATCGAGGTGTCGCTCATCAGCCGGTTGTCGGTGTTGACGGTGACCCGGAAGCGCAGATCGCGCAGCAGCCCGATCGGGTGCTCGGCGATCGAGGCCGCCGCGCCGGTCTGCACGTTGGAGGCCGGGCAGAGCTCGAGCGGGATGCGGGTGTCGCGGACGTACGCCGCGAGCCGCCCCAGGCGGACCGACCCGTCCTCGCCGACCTCGACGTCGTCCACGATCCGCACGCCGTGCCCCAGCCGGTCGGCGCCGCACCACTGGATCGCCTCCCAGATCGACGGCAGCCCGAAGGCCTCGCCGGCGTGGATGGTGAAGTGCGACGACTCGCGCTGGAGGTACTCGAAGGCGTCCAGGTGGCGGGTCGGGGGGAACCCGGCCTCGGCGCCGGCGATGTCGAAGCCGGCGACCCCGCGGTCGCGCCAGGCCACGGCGAGCTCGGCGATCTCCATCGAGCGCGCCTGGTGGCGCATCGCGGTGAGCAGCTGGCGTACGACGATCCGACCGCCCGCGGCCGCCACCGCCCCGACGCCCTCGTCGAAGCCCTGCTGCACCGCGGCGACGACGTCGTCCAGGGACAGGCCCTGCTCGACGTGCTGCTCGGGGGCGTAGCGGACCTCGGCGTAGACGACGCCGTCGGTGGCCAGGTCCTCGACGCACTCGCGCGCCACCCGGGCCAGCGCCTCCGGCGTCTGCATCACCGCGACGGTGTGCACGAACGTCTCCAGGTAGCGCTCCAGCGAGCCGGAGTCGGCTGACTCCCGGAACCACCGCCCGAGCGCGTCCGGGTCGGCCACCGCCCCCGGCACGGGCAGCTCGTGCCCGATCTCCGCGGCCAGCTCGGCGACCGTGGCGGGGCGCAGCCCACCGTCGAGGTGGTCGTGCAGGAGGACCTTGGGCGCTCGGCGCACCTGGTCCGGGGTGGGGACGTCGGGCGCGGCTTCGATAGGTTCGGCGGAGAGGGCGGTCACACTCTCATCCAACCACCGGGCACCGTCCCGGTCGGCCGCCGGGGAGGACCCACACATGCGCACGTTCACGTCGTTCGACGAGGTCACCGCCGCTGCCGGCGAGGAGCTGGGCTCCAGCGACTGGATCACGATCGAGCAGGACCGGGTCGACCAGTTCGCCGACGCCACCGGGGACCACCAGTGGATCCACGTCGACGCCGAGCGCGCCGCCGACGGCCCGTTCGGCGGCACCATCGCCCACGGCTACCTGACCCTGTCGCTGGTGCCGTGGCTGGGCAGCCAGGTCTTCAGCTTCGACACCCCGGGCGCCAAGCTCAACTACGGCGTCAACAAGGTCCGCTTCCCGAACCCGCTGCGGGTCGGCAAGCGGATCCGGATCCACTCCACGCTCGGCGAGGTCACCGACCTCCCCGCCGGCAAGCAGTGCACCGTCCGCAACACGATCGAGATCGAGGGCGAGGACAAGCCGGCCTGCGTCGCCGAGTCCGTGGTGCTGCTGCTCGAGGGCTGAGCGCACCCGGTGTCCGACTGGTGGCTGGTGACGGGACGGTCCGCGGTCCGAGACCTCTGGGTCTCCCTGACGTGGCCGGACAAGCCCACGTACGGGCCGTGGCTGCTGCCCGACGGCCGGGACATCGTCGACCTGGTTGCCACGGGTCGGCTCGACCAGCTCGGGTTCCGCATCTGGTACGAGCAGATGGAGGGCTGCCGTGCTCCGTTGCGTCGCAACGACGTCCTTCACTGCGGCGGTCTGCAGGTCAAGGTCGTCTCGACACGGTTCGTCGAGGCGCTCCACGACCTGGGGGTCACCGGCCTCAGCACCTACGAGGCGGACGTCGTGCTGCGGTCCGGTGAGTCGCTCTCGGGCTACGTCGGCCTCGTAGAGCCGACCGACCCGGCGGCGGAGGTGCACCCCTACCTTCCCGGGGACTGTCGCCGCGGCCCGAGGTCCGACCGGACGCTGCCTCACGTTCGTGTGGGTGAACGGCCCCTCAGCCCACACGAACGTGGGGCAGCGTCCGGAGGACCGGTCAGGGCAGCAGCGCGAGCTTCCCGCCGGGGTGGCCGGCCTGCAGGAGTCGGGCGGCGTCCAGCGCGTCCGCCAAGGGGTACGTGCGGGCGACCGGCACCACGAGGCGCCCGTCGCCGGCCTGCGCGAGCAGGTCGGCGCGGACGGCGTCGCGGAAGGTCTTGCTGGCCGGCATCGTGCCGCCGATGACGCGGATCCCGTCGGCCTCGGCGCGGTGCTGGGCGGCGATGGTGACGATCCGGTCCCGGTCGGCGACGAGCTCCAGGGAGGTCTCGACGGCCTCGTCGGTGCCCACGCAGTCCAGCGCCGCCACGACGCCGTCGGGGGCCAGGGCGCGCACGCGGTCGGCCAGCCCGGGGCCATACGCCACCGGCACGCCGCCGAAGCGCTCCACCTCGCCGGCGCGGGCCTCGGAGGCGGTGCCGACCACCCGGACCCCCAGCGCCGCGGCCTGCTGAAGCAGGCTGACCCCGACCGCGCCGGAGGCGCCGTGCGCGAGGACGGTCTCCCCCGCCGCGCAGCCGGTGACGTGGAGCATCTCGGCCGCCGTCGCGCCGGCCAGGAGCAGGTTGGCGGCCTCGGCCCAGCCCAGGCCGGCCGGCTTGGCCAGCACGTCGGCGGCCGCCACGGTGAGCGAGGTGGCCCAGCCGCCCTGCACCCGGAACGCCACGACCTCGTCGCCGACGGCGCCGCCGCCGGTGGCGATCTCGGTGTCCAGGCCGAGCGCGGTCAGCACGCCGGCGACCTCGTACCCGACCCCGCGCGGGAACTCGCCCCCGCGCGCCACGTGCTTGTGGTCGGCCGGGTTCACCCCGGCCGCTCGCACCTCGATCGTCACCTCGCCGGGACCGGGCGCCGGCACCTCGACCTCCTCGAACGACAGCACGTCGAGGTCGCCGGGACGGGTCGCGATCCACTGCATGGCCATGTCCGCCCCAACCGCACCTGCCCGGTCGGGCATTCCCCTGCGGCCCCGGATGGGGCAGGGTCGGTCCCATGACCTACCAGCTCGTCGTCATCTACCACCACCCCACCGACGCGGACGCCTTCGACCGCCACTACGCCGAGACCCACGCCCCGCTCGCGAGCACGCTGCCGGGCCTGCGGTCCTACACGACCGTCTCGCCCGACCCGGGCGCCGACGGCACCCGCGCCGAGCACCTGATCGCGACGCTCACCTTCGACGACGCCCAGGCCTTCCAGGCCGCGATGGGCAGCGAGGCCGGGCAGGCCGCCGTGGGCGACCTGGCGAACTTCGCCAGCGGCGGCGCCACGATCGTCAGCGGTGGGGTCACCACGATCGTCTGAGGCTCAGCGAGGCGGCGTCAGCCGACCCGGTCGATGACCAGCGGGCCGGGCTCGTACGCCGTCCCGGCCGGCGCCACGTCGTACCCGCCCTCGAGCGCGGCGAGCGCCCGGTCGAAGCGGGCCGGCTCGTCGGTCAGCAGCGTCATCAGCGGCTGTCCGGCGCGCACGGCGTCGCCCGGGCGGGCGTGCCACCGGACGCCGGCACCGGCCTGCACCGGGTCCTCCTTGCGGGCGCGGCCGGCGCCCAGGCGCCAGGCGGCGGTCCCGACGGCCATCGCGTCCAGGCGGGTCAGGACGCCGTCGGCCGGGGCGGTCACCACGTGCGACTCCCGCGCGACCGGCAGCGCTGCGTCGGGGTCGCCGCCCTGGGCACCGATCATCGCCCGCCAGCAGTCCATGGCCGAGCCGTCCGCCAGCCTGTCCGCGGGGTCGACGTCGGTACGCCCGGCAGCGGCGAGCATCTCCCGGGCCAGGGCGACGGTCAACTCGACGACGTCGGCGGGGCCGCCGCCGGCGAGGACCTCGACGGACTCCTCCACCTCGATCGCGTTGCCGGCGGTCAGCCCGAGCGGGGTGCTCATCTCGGTCAGCAGCGCCACGGTGGTCACGCCGGCGTCGGTCCCGAGGGCGACCATGGTCTCCGCGAGCTCGCGGGCCCGCGCGGGGGTCTTCATGAAGGCGCCGGTGCCGACCTTGACGTCGAGCACCAGCGAGCCGGTGCCCTCGGCGATCTTCTTGCTCATGATGGAGGAGGCGATCAGCGGGATCGCCTCGACGGTGCCGGTGACGTCGCGCAGCGCGTACAGCTTCTTGTCGGCGGGGGCGAGGCCGTCGCCGGCCGCGCAGATCACGGCGCCGACGTCCTCGAGCTGGCGCAGCATCGCCTCGGTGGACAACCCGGCGCGCCAGCCGGGGATCGACTCGAGCTTGTCGAGCGTGCCGCCGGTGTGGCCCAGCCCGCGGCCGGACAGCTGCGGCACGGCGACGCCGCAGGCGGCGACCAGCGGCGCCAGCGGGAGCGTGATCTTGTCGCCGACGCCACCGGTGGAGTGCTTGTCGGCGGTCGGGCGCGACAGCGAGGAGAAGTCCATCCGCTCGCCCGAGGCGATCATCGCCGCGGTCCAGCGCGCGATCTCCTCGCGCTCCATGCCGTTGAGCAGGATCGCCATCGCCAGGGCGGACATCTGCTCGTCGGCGACGGCGCCCCGGGTGTAGGCGTCGACCACCCAGTCGACCTGGCTGTCGGAGAGACGCCCCCCGTCCCGCTTGGCGGTGATGACCTCGACGGCGTCGTGCTGCTCGTGACTCACGCCGGGAACCTATCGTCGGACCCGCCGCCGTCGTGCACCCGCACCTGCTCGTAGCCGCGGAGCACGAACGTGGGACGGCGTACGGGCTCCCCCGCCAGCGCCAGGCCGGGCAGCCGGGTGGCCAGCAGGGCCACCGACTCGGCCAGCTCCATCCGCGCCAGCGGGGCACCCAGGCAGAAGTGGACCCCGGCGCCGAAGGACACGTGCGGGTTGGGGTCGCGGGTGGGGTCCATGACGTCGGCGTCGGCGAAGACCGCCGGGTCCCGGTTGGCCGAGCCGAGCAGGAGCGCGACCGTGCCGCCCTGCGGGACGACCTGGCCGCCGGCCAGCTCGACCTCGGTGGTGGCGGTGCGCTCGAAGAGCTGCAGGGCGGCGTCGTGGCGCAGCATCTCCTCGACCGCGGTCGGGGCCGCCTCCGCCGCGACCGGCCAGCGCCCGGCCCGCAGCAGGCCGACCAGGCCGTTGCCGAAGACGTTCACCGACGCCTCGTGGCCGGCGTTGAGCAGCAGCACCGCGGAGGCGACGACCTCGTCGGCCGAGAGCTCGGTGGCGGCCAGGTCGCTGACCAGGTCGTCGGCCGGGTGTCGTCGTCTCAGGTCGGCCAGGTCGCGGACCAGGGCTGCGAAGTCGGCGGCCGCCGCCACCGCGGCGCTGACGACCTCCGGCGACGGGGAGGTCTCGTACATCCGCACGATGGCCTGCGACCAGGCGCGCAGGTCGGGGGCGTGGGAGGCCGGCACGCCGAGGAGCTCGGCGATGACCAGGACCGGGAGCGGCTCGGCGTACTCCCCCACGACGTCGAACCCGGCGTCCGTCGCGGCCGCGCCGGCCACCTCGTCGAGCAGCCCCGCGGCGAGCTCCCGCACCCGGGGGCGCAGCCGCTCGACGTGCCCGCGGTTGAAGGCGGCCGCAACCGGGCGCCGCAGCCGGGTGTGGTCGGGCGGCTCGTTCTCCATCATCTGGTGCCGGTGCAGCAGGTTGAACGGCGCCAGCGCGTCGGCCGGCTCCCGGTCGCGCCAGACCCGCCCGAGCCGCCGGTCCCTCAGCGCCCGGCCGACGCCGGCGTGGTCGAGGACCAGCCAGCGCCCGGTCGGCTCGTGCTGGAGCACCGGGCCCTGCGCGCGCAGCGCGGCGAGGACGGGGTACGGGTCGGCGAGGAAGCCCGGGTCGGTGAGGTCAGCCGAGGTCGTCGGGACCGAACGCATCCGGCAGCACCTCGTCCATCCGCTTGACCCCCGAGACCGTCTGCAGCAGCAGGCCCGGCCCGCCGTTCTCCGAGAGCAGCTGGCGGCAGCGCCCGCAGGGCATGATCACCTCGCCCTCGCCGTCGACGCACACGAAGTGGGTCAGCCGCCCGCCGCCGCCCCGGTGCAGGTCGCTGACCAGCCCGCACTCGGCGCACAGCGCCACGCCGTACGCCGCGTTCTCGACGTTGCAGCCCGACACCACGCGGCCGTCGGCGACCAGTGCCGCCGCACCGACCCGGTAGCCGGAGTACGGCGCGTAGGCGTGCGTCATGGCCTCGCGGGCCTCGGCGCGCAGGGCCTCCCAGTCGAAGTCGAGGGCCTCGCCGGGCCCGCTCATCCGGCGCTGCCCTTGCGGTAGACCTGTCCGTCGGCCGCGGGCATCCGCAACCGTTGGCTGGCGAAGGCGAGCACCAGCAGCGTGATGACGTACGGCGTCATCCGGGTGAAGTCGCCCGGCACCTGGTCGATGGAGAGGTAGATCGCGCCGATCGCGGCCCCGATCACGAAGACGACCGTCGCGGTGGTGAAGTTGGTGCGGCGCACCTGCCAGATCGCGAACGCGATCGCCAGCAGCGAGACGAGCAGCAGCAGCGCACGCACCGAGGTGCCGCCCTGGCGCAGCCCGAGGGTCTCGGTGTAGCCGAACAACCCGGAGCCGGCGAGCAGGCCGCCGGGACGCCAGTTGCCGAAGATCATCGCGGCCAGGCCGATGTAGCCGCGTCCGCCGGTCTGGCCCTCGCGGTAGTTGCTCGAGGCGACCATGGCCAGGAACCCGCCGGCGAGGCCGGCCAGCCCGCCGGAGATCAGCACCGCGGTGAACTTGTAGCGCATCACCGCCACGCCCAGGGACTCCGCGGCGGCCGGGCTCTCGCCGCACGAGCGCAGGCGCAGCCCGAAGGCGGTGCGCCACAGCACGACGTAGGACAGGACGACCAGGGCCAGCGAGATGAGCACCAGCACGGACAGGTTCGTGACCAGGGCGCGGGCGATCGCGGCGATCTCGGAGACGAAGAACCAGTTGTTGTCCTCGACCTCCCCCAGCCGGTCGCCCAGCGCCGGGAAGGAGATCGTCGGGACGTTGCCGATCTTGGGCGACTGCGTCGGACCACCGCCCTCGACGCCGGTGAAGGTCAGCGCGGCGAGGTACTGCACCGCGCCGAGCGCGATGATGTTGATCGCGACGCCGGAGATGATGTGGTCGACGCCGAACACGACGGTGGCCAGCGCGTGCACGAGGCCGCCGACCATGCCGAGGGCCACCGACCCGGCCACGCCGATCCAGGGCCCGTAGGTGAACGCGAAGAACCCGGCCCCGAAGGTGCCGAGGATCATCATCCCCTCGAGCCCGATGTTGACCACGCCCGCGCGCTCGGCCCACAGCCCGCCCAGCGCGGCCAGCATGATCGGCATGGTCGCGATCAGGGTGGCCCCGACGGTGCCGGCCGAGGTCAGGTCGTCGGCGCCGGTGACCCGCTCCAGGAGCGAGAGCAGGGCGATGAAGCCCACGATGCCCAGGAGCCACCAGTACGCCGGGCGCAGCCGGCGGCCGCGGGTCGACGCCGGGGCGGGCGCCGGTGCGGGCGTGGCGGCGGGGTCGGTCACGACGCTCATGCGCGGGTCTCCTGGTCCTGGGTCTCGGCGGGGCCCGCGGGCTCCGCCGGTTCGGCGGGGCGCTCGGCCCTCGCCACGCGGCTCTGCTCGCGGCGGGTGAGGAAGCGTCGGACCACCTCGTAGGAGATGACGACGGTCAGCACGATGACGCCCTGCGTGATCGCCACGATCTCCGGGGAGACGCCGACCAGGATCTGCAGCGGGTTGGACTGCTCCTCCAGGAAGGCGAACAGCAGCGCGGCCAGCGCGATCCCGACCGGGTTGTTGCGGCCCAGCAGGGCGATCGCGATGCCGGCGAAGCCGAGCCCGGACTGGAAGGTCGAGCCGTAGCTGTAGGCCTCGCCGAACAGGATCGGCAGGCCGACCAGGCCGGCCACGGCACCCGAGAGCATCATCGTGATGATGGTCATCCGGCGCACGTTGATCCCGCTGGCCACGGCGGCGGTCGTCGACTGCCCGGTCGCGCGCAGGTCGAAGCCGAAGCGGGTGCGGCTCATCACGAACCAGTACGCCACCCCGGCCAGGACCGCGAGCACCACGAAGCCGTAGATCTCGACCCCGGGGCCGGAGCCGGCCAGCGGGATCGAGCCGATCCGGCTGCCCTCGGGGATCTCCTTGGTGCCGATCGTGTTGCTGCCCTCCTCGCGGACCGCGGCCTCGCGCAGGAGGTAGGCCACGACGCTGGTGGAGATGAAGTTCAGCATGATCGTGGAGATCACCTCGCTGACGCCGCGGGTCGCACGCAGCACGCCGGCGATGCCGGCCCACAGGGCACCGACCGCCATCGCGCAGACGATCGCCAGCGCGGTGTTGAGGTAGCCCGGCAGCCAGGCCTCGCCGGCCACGACCGCGCCGACGAAGGCGGCGATCCGGTACTGGCCGTCGACGCCGATGTTGAACAGGTTCATCCGGAACGCGACCGCGACGGCCAGGCCGGAGAGGTAGAGCACGCAGGCCTGGTTGATGATGTTGGCGAGGTTGCGGGTCTCGGGGACCTGGAGGATCTCCGACCACACCTCCCCGACGGGGTCACCGGCGCTGATCAGCACGAGGCTGGTGATCACGAAGGCGGCGACCAGGGCGAGCAG
This sequence comes from Nocardioides aquaticus, assembly GCF_018459925.1. Taxonomy (NCBI): domain Bacteria; kingdom Bacillati; phylum Actinomycetota; class Actinomycetes; order Propionibacteriales; family Nocardioidaceae; genus Nocardioides; species Nocardioides aquaticus. Next base: position 1,232,857 of record NZ_CP075371.1, on the reverse strand, counting down.
CGGCGCGAGGAGTCCAAGGAGGGCGCGCAGGACCCGGCTCATGCCGCGCTCCCGGCGCCGGTCATGGCGGAGCCGAGCTGCTGCGGCGTCACGCGGGCCGGGTCGAACTCGCCGACCAGGCGGCCGCGCAGGACGACCTCGATCCGGTCCGACAGCCCGATCAGCTCGTCGAGGTCGGCCGAGATCAGCAGCACCGACAGGCCCTCGGCGCGGGCCTCGCGGATGTGGTTCCAGATGGCGGCCTGCGCGCCGACGTCGACGCCCCGGGTCGGGTGGGCGGCGATCAGCAGGATCGGGTCGCCGCTCATCTCCCGGCCCACGATCAGCTTCTGCTGGTTGCCGCCGGACAGCGCCCGCGCCGGCACGTCGGTGCCCGGCGTCCGCACGTCGTAGGCGTCGATGATCCGCTGGGTGTCGGCGCGGGCCGCACCCCGCTTGATCAGCCGGCCCGACGCGCTCGGCGGGCGGGACTGGTGGCCCAGCACGCGGTTCTCCCACAGCGGGGAGTCGAGCAGCAGCCCGTGCCGGTGGCGGTCCTCGGGGATGTAGCCGATCCCGGCTTCGCGTCGTCGGAGCGTGGACATCGGCGCGAGGTCCTGGTCGGTGAGCTCGATCGAGCCGGTGGCGCCGGGGCGCATGCCCATGATCGCCTCGACCAGCTCGGCCTGGCCGTTGCCCTCGACCCCGGCGATGCCGAGGATCTCTCCGCGGCGGATCTGGAAGGTGATGTCGTCGAGCAGGGCGCGGCCTGCCGCGTCGTGCAGGCTCAGCCCGGTCACGGCGAGCTGGACGCGCGTCGAGGTCACCTTCTCCGAGACCCCGGGGGACGGCAGCTCGGAGCCGACCATCAGCTCGGCCAGCTGGCGCGAGGTGACGTCGGCGGGGAGCACCGTGCGGACGGTCGTGCCTCGCCGGATGACGGTGATCTCGTCGGCCACCGACAGGACCTCGTCGAGCTTGTGCGAGATGAACAGGACCGCCAGGCCCTCCCTCTTCAGCTCCCGCAGGTTGTCGAAGAGCTCGTCGACCTCCTGGGGGACCAGCACCGCCGTCGGCTCGTCGAGGATGATCGTGCGCGCGCCGCGGAAGAGGACCTTGAGGATCTCGACCCGCTGCCGGGCGCCGACGCCGAGGTCCTCGACCAGGGCGTCGGGGTCGACGCCGAGGCCGTAGGCGTCGGAGATCCGGCGCACCTCGGCGCGTGCCTTGCGGCCGATGCCGTGCTGCTTCTCGGCGCCGAGGACGACGTTCTCGAGCACCGTCAGGTTGTCGGCCAGCATGAAGTGCTGGAAGACCATGCCGACCCCGGCCTTGATCGCGTCGGCCGGGGAGGACAGCTTGACCTGCGACCCGTCGATCTCGATCGTCCCGGAGTCGGGCGGCTGGACGCCGTAGAGGATCTTCATCAGCGTCGACTTGCCGGCGCCGTTCTCCCCGACGACCGCGTGGATGGTCCCCCGGCGCACGTCGATGTTGACGTCGTCGTTGGCGATCACCCCCGGGAAGCGCTTGCCGATGCCGCGCAGGCGCACCGCGAGCGGCGCTCGCGGGTCGCCGGGGGCGGTGCTGGACGTCTCGGTCACGACGGCGTGGACCTCCTGGGCCGGTGGGACGGGTGGTGCAGGTGGAGCAGCGGGCGGGTCGAGCGGTGCGAGGCTACGTCACCGCGATGACGTCCTGCGCCTCCGGGACGCGGCACGGGGCCGCGGGCGCGAGCGCCCGCGACCCCGGTCGCGTGGTGGGTGGTGCTGCGTGGAGACGACCGGTCCCGTCAGGGTGCGGTCGGGACCTCGATCTCACCGTCGATGATCTGCTGCTTGTACTCGTCGAGCTGGTCGGCGATGTCGTCGACCTGACCGCCGGACGTGGAGTAGCCCACGCCGTCGACCGCGAGGTCGTAGCGGGTGATGCCCGAGGGGAAGTCACCCTCGTTGACGGCGGCGAGGTACTCGTAGACCGCGACGTCGACGTTCTTCAGCATCGAGGTCATGATCACGTCCTGCACGGACGGGTCGGCCGTCTCGTACTGGTCGGAGTCCACACCGATCGCGAGGCCGTCCGACTCCGAGGCCGCCTCGAACACGCCGCCGCCGGAGCCGCCGGCCGCGTGGTAGACGATGTCGGCGCCGTTGTCGAACATGCCCTCGGCCGCGGTCTTGCCGCGGGCTGGGTCGGCGAAGCCGGAGAAGTCCGGGACCTGGGTCAGGTAGGTGGTCTGGACCTCGATGTCGGGGTTGACCGCCTCGGCGCCGGCGACGTAGCCGGCCTCGAACTTCTGGATGAGCGGGGTCTCCACGCCGCCGATGAAGCCGACGTTGTCCGTCTCGGTCTTCAGGGCCGCGGCCGCGCCGACCAGGAAGGAGCCCTGCTCCTCGGCGAAGACCAGGTTGGCGACGTTGTCGGCCTCGACGGTCTCGCTGTCGATGATGGCGAAGTTGGAGTCGGGGTACTCCTCGGCCACCTTGGCCACCGCGGCCTCGTAGGCGAAGCCGACGGCGATGACCGGGTCGTAGCCGGCCTCGACGAAGGTGCGCAGGCGCTCCTCGCGGGCGGACTCGGACTCGCCGTCCTCGGCAGCCGACTCCTGCGGGTCGAGGTCGAACTCCTCGTCGGCCCGGTCGAGACCGGCCGCCGCGGAGTCGTTGAAGGACTGGTCGCCACGGCCGCCCACGTCGTAGGCGAGCCCGACCTTGAGGCCGGAGCCCGACCCGCCGTCGCTGTCGGATCCCCCGTCGGAGGCGGTGTCGTCACCGCCACCGCCGCACGCGGTCAGGGCCAGGATGCTGGCGGAGAAAAGGGCTGCCAGCGTGGTGCTGCTGCGTCGCAAGACGCCTCCTCGGTCGATGAGTCGGCACGTCCCCGGTCGACGACGGCCACCGGGAACCCTAAAGGGTGTGGATGCCGCCGAGGACCGCGCGCGCCAATCGTTACCGAGGCGGAACACGACGGACACGGGTCCGGGACGGAGGTCCCGGACGGGGTCCCGGCCCCGGTCTCAGACGAGGGTCGGGTCACCCTCGAGGTGGGCTCGCAGCGCGGTCTGGGCCATCAGCCGCGCCCCGACCCCGACGGCGCGCTCGTCGACGCGCAGGTTGCCCTGGTGCAGGTCGTAGGTGGGCCCGCCCGGGGTACGGGTGCCCAGGCGCATCATCGCGCCCGGCACCTCGTCGAGGTACCAGCCGAAGTCCTCGCCGCCCATGCTCTGCCCGGCCACCACCCGGCCCTCCTCGCCCAGCACGTCCGAGACCGCCGCCGACAGCACGTGGTTGGCGCGCGGGTCGTTGACCACGGGCGGCACGCCGCGCAGGTAGTCGACCTGGGCGGTGACGCCGTACGGCGCGACCACGTCGCGCACCGCGTCGCGCACGATCTGCTCGCAGCCGGCCCAGGCCTCGGCGTCGAGGATCCGGACCGTGCCCGAGACCCGGCCGCGGTCGGGGATGACGTTGGGCGCGGAGCCGGCGGCGACCACGCCCCACACCACGCTGACCCCCGAGCGCGGGTCCATCCGCCGCGACAGCACCGCGGGGAGCTCGGTCGTCACCTTGGCGAGCGCGAAGACGAGGTCGCCGGTGAGGTGCGGGCGCGAGGTGTGGCCGCCGGGGCCCTCGAGACGGACCTCGACCTTGTCGGCGGCGCTGGTCAGCGGGCCGAGCCGCAGCCCGACCTGGCCGAGGTCGACCGCCGGGTCGCAGTGCAGGGCGAAGACCTGCTCGACGTCCTCGAGCACGCCCTGGCCGATCAGGTCCAGCGCTCCCCCGGGCATCACCTCCTCGGCCGGCTGGAAGAACAGCCGGACCCGCCCGGGCAGCAGGTCGCGGGCGTGGACCTCGTCGAGGGCCAGCGCGGCGCCCAGCAGGGCGGTGGTGTGCACGTCGTGGCCGCAGGCGTGCGCCACGCCCGGGACGGTGCTGGCCCACGGGTCGGTCGTGACGTCCTCGAGGGGCAGGGCGTCCATGTCCGCGCGCAGCGCCACGACGGGGCCCTCGGCACCGAGGTCGGCGACCAGGCCGGAGCCCGGCAGCAGCCGGACCTGCCACCCGGTGCGGGCGAGCCGGTCGGCGACCAGGGAGGTGGTGCGCTGCTCGTGCCGGGAGAGCTCCGGGTGGGCGTGCAGGTCCCGGCGCAGGTCGCGCAGCTCGTCGTCGTACTTGTGGACCACGTCCGCGACGAGGTGGGCGAGGTGGGCGAGGTGGGCCGGATCGGCGGGCAGCGGCATAGACGGCCAGGTTACCGCCGCGCGCCGACCCCTTCGTCGTACGCCGCCAGGATCCGGTCTGCGGCGACCGTCGCCGGCAGGCTCCCGTCGAGGACCTCGGCGCGGACCTCGTCGCGCACCGCGCGCACCCCGGCGGAGTGCCGCAGCCGCTGGTCGAGCTCGTCGCGCACCAGTGCCCAGGTGAAGTCCAGCTGCTGCCCGGCACGCTTGGCGGCGAGCCCGTCGGCGCCCAGGAAGTCACGGTGGGCGTGCACGCGCTCCCACAGGTCGTCGACCCCGACGTCGTGCAGCCCCGAGCAGGTCACCACCGGCGGCGCCCACTCGCCGTGGCCGCGCACGAAGCGCAGCGCACCGGCCAGCTCGCGGGCCGCGGCCCGGGCCTCGCCCTCGCGGTCGCCGTCGGCCTTGTTGACCGCGATCACGTCGGCGATCTCCAGGATGCCCTTCTTGATGCCCTGCAGCTGGTCCCCGGTGCGGGCCAGGGTGAGGAAGAGGAACGTGTCGACCATCCCGGCCACGGTCACCTCGGACTGGCCGACGCCGACCGTCTCGACGAGCACCACGTCGTACGCCGCCGCCTCCAGCACCGCCATCGCCTGGACCGTGGCCCGGGCGACGCCGCCGAGCGTCCCGGCCGCGGGCGAGGGCCGGATGTAGGCGTCGCGGTTGACCGCGAGGTGCGGCATCCGGGTCTTGTCCCCCAGCACCGACCCGCCGGTACGGACGCTGGAGGGGTCGACGGCCAGCACCCCGACGCGGTGGCCGCCGGCGGTGAGCCGGGCACCGAGGGCCTCGATAAAGGTGGACTTGCCGACGCCGGGCACCCCGGAGACGCCGACCCGGACCGCCGGGCTGGTGACCCCGGCGCCCTCGCGGTCGGTCAGCGCGGTCATCAGGTCCCGCGCCTGCTCACGGTGCGCGGGGCGCGAGGACTCCACCAGCGTGATCGCCTGCGACACCTGGGCGCGGCGCCCCGCCAGGACGCCGTCGACCAGCTCGTCGACCTGCGGCCTCACGCCGCGCTCACCACGCCACGACGCACGCGCGTCAGTGCCCGAGCTGCTCGCGCAGGCGCGCCAGCAGGTCGAGCGCCGACTCGGCGATCACGGTGCCGGGCAGGAAGACCGCGGCCGCGCCCATCTCGCGCAGGCGCGCGACGTCGTCGGGCGGGATCACGCCACCGATCACGATCATCACGTCGGGACGGCCCTGCTCGCTCAGCGCCTCCTTGAGCGCCGGCAGCAGCGCGAGGTGCCCGGCGGCCAGCGAGGAGACGCCCACGATGTGCACGTCGGCGTCGACGGCCTGCTGGGCGACCTCCTCCGGCGTGGAGAACAGCGGCCCCACGTCGACGTCGAAGCCCATGTCGGCGAAGGCGGAGACGACGACCTTCTGACCGCGGTCGTGGCCGTCCTGGCCCATCTTGGCCACCAGGATCCGCGGGCGGCGGCCCTCGGCCTCGTCGAACTCGGCGGTCGCGTCGAGGACCTGCTGGACCAGCGTCGAGCCCTCCCCGGAGCCGTCGCCGGCCGACTCGTCGCGGAACACGCCGCTGATCGTACGGATGGTCGCCTGGTGCCGGCCGTACACCTTCTCGAGGGCGTCCGAGATCTCCCCCACGGTGGCCTTGGCCCGGGCGGCGTCGACGGCCAGGGCCAGCAGGTTGCCGTCCATCGAGCCGTTCTCGGGCCCCTGGTCGGCGGCGTTGGTGAGCGCCTCGAGCGTGCGGCGCACGTCGTCGTCGTGCCGCTCCTCGCGCAGCCGCTCCAGCTTGGCGATCTGCTGGCGGTAGACGTCGTCGTTGTCGACGCGGAGCACGTCGAGCTGGTCCTCCTCGGCCAGGCGGAAGGTGTTCACGCCGATCACCTTCTGGCGCCCGGAGTCGATCCGGGCCTGGGTGCGCGCGGCGGCCTCCTCGATGCGCATCTTCGGGATGCCCTGCTCGATCGCGGCGGCCATGCCACCGGCCTGCTCGGCCTCGGTGATGTGGGCCCAGGCGCGCTCGGCGAGGTCGTGGGTGAGGCGCTCGACGTAGTAGGAGCCGGCCCAGGGGTCGATCGTCCCGGTGGTGCCGGACTCCTGCTGGAGCAGCAGCTGGGTGTTGCGCGCGATCCGGGCCGAGAAGTCGCTGGGCAGCGCGATCGCCTCGTCCAGGGCGTTGGTGTGCAGCGACTGGGTGTGACCCTGCGTCGCGGCCATCGCCTCCAGGCAGGTGCGGCCGACGTTGTTGAAGACGTCCTGCGCCGTCAGGCTCCAGCCGGAGGTCTGCGAGTGGGTGCGCAGGCTCAGGGACTTGGGGTTCTGCGGCTCGAACTCGCGCACGAGGCGGGCCCACAGCGCCCGCGCGGCGCGGAGCTTGGCGACCTCCATGAAGAAGTTCATCCCGATCGCCCAGAAGAACGACAGCCGGGGCGCGAACCGGTCGACGTCCAGGCCGGCGTCCAGGCCGGCGCGGAGGTACTCCACGCCGTCGGCGAGCGTGTACGCCAGCTCCAGGTCGGCCGTGGCCCCGGCCTCCTGGATGTGGTAGCCGGAGATCGAGATGGAGTTGAAGCGCGGCATCTCCTCGGCGGTGTAGCGGAAGATGTCCGAGATGATCCGCATGCTCGGCGCCGGCGGGTAGATGTAGGTGTTGCGGACCATGAACTCCTTGAGGATGTCGTTCTGGATGGTCCCCGAGAGCTGGGCCGGTTTCACCCCCTGCTCCTCGGCCGCGGCGATGTAGAGCGCCATCACCGGCAGCACGGCGCCGTTCATCGTCATCGACACCGACATCTGGTCCAGCGGGATGCCGTCGAAGAGCTGGCGGGCGTCGTAGATCGAGTCGATGGCCACCCCGGCCATCCCGACGTCGCCGCGCACGCGCGGGTGGTCGGAGTCGTAACCGCGGTGCGTGGCCAGGTCGAAGGCGACCGAGAGGCCCTTCTGGCCGGCGGCCAGGTTGCGCCGGTAGAACGCGTTGGACGCCTCGGCGGTGGAGAACCCGGCGTACTGGCGCACCGTCCACGGCTGGGTCGTGTACATCGTCGGGTAGGGCCCGCGCAGGAACGGGCTCAGCCCGGGCCAGGTGCCCAGCGCGTCGAGGCCCTCGACGTCGGCGGCGGTGTAGCGCGGCTGGACGTCGATGTTCTCGGGCGCGGTCCAGGCGGCGGCACCGTCGGTCGTGGAGCGAGCGCCGGCGAGCGTCTCGAGACCGGAGGTCGTGGCCAGGGGAAGGCCGGCGAAGGAGTCGGGGACGCTCATGCGAGCACCTCTCTGGTCCGGGTGAGGAAGGCCAGCGCGTCGACGCCGACGGCGCAGGAGTCGTCGACCCCGAGGTCGCGGGGCCTGCCCGCGACCACGACGCGGGTGGCGCCGGCCTCGCGGAGCGCGGTCACGGCGGCGGCGCCCCAGTCGGCGTAGACGGGGTCGGCGCCGGCCAGGCAGGCGACCGGCTGGCCGTCGTAGGCCTCGAGCAGCGCCTCGACGCCGTCGGTCGCGCCGGCGGCGTCGACGCCGATGCCGCCGGCGGTGAGCAGGTTGGTGGCGAAGGTCGCCCGCGCGGTGTGCGAGGCGACCGGGCCGAGGGTGGCCAGGAAGACGCGGCCGGTCGCCGGCTCGTCGCGCAAGGCCTCGAAGGCGTGGCCCCAGGGGCGTACGCCGTCCCACGCGCCGTCGGGCTCCCGCTGCGGGAGCTCCTCGTCGACCGCGGGGAACTCGGTGAGGCCGGTGATCGGGCGGGCCCTCGTGGCGACCTGCTCGTCGCGCTCGGCGGCGGTGGCCGACACGAGGGCGTCCAGCTCGGCGTCGGGGTCGGCCGCGGCGTCGAGGCGACCGAGGACCTCCCAGGCGGCCGCGGCCAGGTCGTCGGTGAGGCGCTCGACGGCGTACGCACCACCGGCCGGGTCGGCGACCCGGGCGACGTGGCTCTCCGAGACGAGCAGGTGGCTGGTGTTGCGCGCGACCCGACGCCCCAGCGTCCCGGGGCGACCCAGCGGGCTGTCGAAGGGCAGCACGGTGACGGCCTCGGCCCCGCCGACCCCGGCCGAGAAGGCGGCGACGGTGGTGCGCAGGATGTTCACGTACGGGTCGTAGCGGCTCATCATCGGCCGGCTCGTCACGACGTGCTGGCGCTGGCCCGCGACCCGGGTCTGCTCGGAGGCGCCGCTGAGCTCCAGGACGCGGTCCCACAGGCGGCGGGCGGCCCGGAGCTTGGCGATGGTGGTCAGCTGCTCGTCGGTGGCGGCGAGCCGGTGCTCCACGAGCGAGGCGGCCTGGTCGACGTCGAGGCCGGCGCCGGTGAGCACCCGCAGCACCCGGGCGCCGAGCTGGAGCGACCGGCCGAGCTCCTGGGCGTCCGAGGCCCCGCGGTCGTGGGCGTCGGTCGCGTCGACGACCACGCCGAGCAGCCCGTGGTCGTGGGCCAGCCGGGCGACCGCGACGAGGTCGTCCTCGGCGGCGGTGGCGGTGACGCCGAGGTTGGTGCCGTCGGCCACGGTGACGCCGCGGTCGGCGGCGAGCGCAAGCAGCGCCGCGGCGGCGGCCACCGGGGCGGTCGGCGCGTCGAGGACGACCGGGGCCAGGTCGAGCAGCACGCCGTCGAGCAGCCGCACGAGGTCGGCGCCGTCGGGCAGGGTCAGCCACAGGGAGGTGACGCCGCCCTCGAGGTCGACCAGCAGCGTCTCGTTGGCCTCCTGCTCCTCGCCGGCCGCGAGGCGCAGGTGGGCGCGGACGTCCCACTCCCCCGTCCGCTGCGGCCGCCCGGAGGTGACGAGCCCGTCGAGGTCCTCCGGCGTGCCGAGCGGGGTGACGTCGACGCCGTCCAGGGTGCGCTGCGTGAGGCGCTCCCAGACCAGCGCGTCGGGGTCGTCGTCGGCCAGCCGCCGCGCCTTGCGCAGCACGGCCGCCGCGGCGGCCTCCCAGTCGGCACGGTCGGAGGTGTCGCCCTCGGCGGCCAGCGCCAGGGTCCCCTGCTCCGGCTCGAGCTCCTGCGGGTCGTCGAGCCCGCCGTCCACCGCTCCCGCGGCGCTGCCCTCGGAGGTCATGGCCGCAGACTAGGGCGGCGACGTGACGTCGGCCACCGAGTGTGAGGTTCCCGACCGTCCACCGGCGCCCGACGGCGCCCCGGCAGCCCGGCGGCGGCGGTCGCGCAGGGAGCGCAGCGACCCCGGTGGTCGAGGAGGGAGCGCAAGCGACCGTCTCGAGACCCGCACCCGCCGCCGGGACCGGCACGCCCCGACTCCCGCCCGCCGGTCGACGGGTCATCTGCGCGCACCAGGTGCACGTGGATCACCCCTCGACACCGGGCCTGGTCCGGAGACGCCCACCGGGACCGCTGCGCTCGCTCCTCGACCACCGAGCCGCCCCCTGCACGACCACCACCGAGAACCCGCAGCGGCGTCTTCACCCGCCGGCCACCTCGCGTGCGCGGGCCCGTCGCCGCGGCCGGGCAGGCTGCCACCCATGAGCCCCGCTCGCATCGCGATCGTGACCGAGTCCTTCTACCCCGCCGTGGACGCCACCACGACGACGCTGCGCGCGACCGTCGACCGGCTGGTCGACCGCGGGCACGAGCTGCTGGTGGTCGCGCCGGGGCCGGGGCTGGCGTCGTACCGCGGGGTCCGGGTGCACCGCGTCAGCACGCTGGAGAAGGTCGGCACCCAGGTGCGCGACGTGCTGGCCACCTTCGCCCCCGACGTCGTGCACCTGTCCTCCCCCGGCCGGCTCGGGCGCAAGGCCCTGAAGCACGCCCGGGCCCTGGACCTGCCGACGCTGGTGGTCGAGCACTCCCCGCTGCTGGACACCTCCGCCGACTACTGGCGCCGCAAGGTCGCCCACCGCGCCGACCGCGTGGTGGTGACCAGCCGCTGGATGCACGAGCGGGTCGCCGAGCTCGAGGTCGACGCCCCGGTCTGGGCGCCGGGCGTCGACACGGCCGCCTTCACCCCGGGCCTGCGCGACCAGTGGCTGCACGACTCCTGGGCCCGCGTGGGCTCCCGGGCCGGCGAGCAGGTCGTCGTCGGCTACGTCGGGGGGCTCGACAAGCGCCACGGCGTCCGCCACCTCGCCGCGCTGGCCGACCTCCCCGGCGTCCGCCCGGTCGTGATCGGCGACGGCCCGGAGCGCGGCTGGCTGGAGTCCCACCTGCCCGGGGCCAAGATGCTCGGCACGCTGCAGACCGGCGACCTCACCGTCGCGCTGCCCTCCCTCGACGTCCTGGTCCACCCCGGTGAGCACCAGACCTGCGGCCACGTGCTGCGCGAGGCCGCGGCCAGCGGCGTCCCCGTCGTCGCCCCCCGCAGCGGCGGGGCGCCCGAGGCCGTGCGCCACCTCGAGAGCGGGCTGCTCTACGACCCACGCTCGCGCCGCGGCCTGCTCGACGCCGTCGACGCGGTCGTCCGGGACCGCCGCCGGGCCCTGCTCGGCAGCCGCGCACGCGAGCTCGCCCTCGCCCGGACCTGGACCGCCGCGGTCGACGAGCTGCTCGACACGCACCTGCTGCCGCTGGTGCCCGCGCCGACGGGTTCCCGATCCCGGGCGTGACGCTCCCCACCCACCCCCTCACGGGCACGCCGACGGGGGTACCTTGGTCCTGTGGCTACAACGACGCGACCGCTGGTCAGGAGCGCCCGTGGTACGCGCTCGACGATCGCCCTCAAGCTGACCATGGCCCTCTCCGGCCTGATCTTCATCGGCTTCGTGCTGGCGCACATGTACGGCAACCTCAAGGCCTTCGCCGGTGAGACGTCGTTCAACGAGTACGCCGAGCACCTGCGCGAGATCGGCGAGCCGATCCTCCCCTACAGCGGCCTGCTGTGGATCCTGCGCCTGGGCCTGATCGCCGCACTGGTGGTCCACGTGACCGCCGCCGTGCTGCTGTGGCGCCGCGCCGCGAAGGCCCGCCCGGTGCAGTACGAGATGGTCCGCCGCGCCAGCTCCTCGATCTCCTCGCGCACCATGCGGTGGGGCGGGCTGACGATCCTCGTCTTCCTGGTCTGGCACCTGCTGAACTTCAGCATCGTCAAGATCAACCCCGCCGGCGGCGAGACCAACAACCCCTACGCCCTGCTCGTCGACACCTTCGGCGTGTGGTGGATGACCGTGATCTACCTGGTCGCGATGGCCGCCCTCGCCCTGCACCTGCACCACGGGACCTTCAGCTCGATGCAGACCCTCGGGCTGACCGGCACCGCCAAGGCACGCACCCGGGCCCGTACGGCCGGCTGGGTCCTCGCCGTGGTCGTCGCCGGCGGCTACTCGTTGGTCCCCCTCGGCGTGCTCCTCGGCCTGATCGAGTAGCACCGCCCCCCACGCCCTGCCAGCCAGTCCGCCGAAGTCCCAGACAGGGAGCACCCGTCATGGCCATGACCGACCAGAGCGGCACCGTCGCGCTCAACAAGCCCGCCGAGCAGCAGTCCGACGACGCGCACGGCTACTACACCCGGGGCGAGAACATCGTCGACGGGGCGGCGCCCACCGGACCGATCAAGGACCGCTGGACCAACCACATCTTCGACACCCGGCTGGTCAACCCGGCCAACCGCCGCAAGCTCGACGTGATCATCGTCGGCACCGGCCTGGCCGGCGGCGCGGCCGCCGCCACGCTCGGCGAGGCCGGCTACAACGTGAAGTCCTTCTGCTACCAGGACTCCCCCCGCCGGGCGCACTCCATCGCGGCCCAGGGCGGGATCAACGGCGCGAAGAACTACAAGGAGGACGGCGACTCCGTCTTCCGGCTCTTCTACGACACCGTCAAGGGCGGCGACTACCGCTCACGCGAGTCGAACGTCTACCGCCTGGCCGAGGTCAGCGCCAGCATCATCGACCAGTGCGTGGCCCAGGGCGTGCCCTTCGCCCGCGAGTACGGCGGCCTGCTCGACAACCGTTCCTTCGGCGGCGTGCAGGTCTCCCGCACCTTCTACGCCCGGGGCCAGACCGGGCAGCAGCTGCTGATCGGCGCCTACCAGGCCCTCGAGCGCCAGGTCGCGGCCGGCACGGTCACCACCTACACCCGCCACGACATGCTCGAGCTGGTCATGGTCGACGGCAAGGCCCGCGGGATCATCGCCCGCGACCTGTCGACCGGGGAGATCGAGACGCACCTCGCCGACGCCGTCGTGCTCGCCTCCGGCGGCTACGGCAACGTCTTCTTCCTGTCCACCAACGCCATGGGCTGCAACGTCACCGCGACGTGGCGCGCGCACCGCAAGGGCGCCTACATGGCCAACCCCTGCTACACGCAGATCCACCCGACCTGCATCCCGGTGGCCGGCGAGCACCAGTCGAAGCTGACCCTGATGTCGGAGTCGCTGCGCAACGACGGCCGGATCTGGGTGCCCAAGAACGCCGACGACTGCACCAAGGACCCCCGCGAGATCCCCGAGGAGGACCGCGACTACTACCTGGAGCGGATCTACCCGGCGTTCGGCAACCTGGTCCCCCGCGACATCGCCTCCCGTCAGGCCAAGAACGTCTGCGACGAGGGTCGTGGCGTCGGCCCGAAGGTCGGGGACTTCCGACGCGGCGTCTACCTCGACTTCAGCGAGGTCATCGAGCGCACCGGCGAGGACAAGGTCCGCGAGAAGTACGACAACCTCTTCGACATGTACGAGCGGATCACCGGGGAGAACCCGTACGAGGTGCCGATGCGCATCTACCCCGCCGTGCACTACGTGATGGGTGGGCTGTGGGTCGACTACGACCTGCAGTCCAACGTCCCCGGCCTGTTCGTGACCGGCGAGGCGAACTTCTCCGACCACGGCGCGAACCGCCTCGGCGCCTCGGCGCTGATGCAGGGCCTCTCGGACGGCTACTTCGTGCTCCCGAACACGATCCGCGGCTACCTCGCCGACGGGCCGTTCGAGACCATCGACGAGAGCCACCCGGCGGTCGTCGAGGCCCGGACCTCGGTGGAGCAGCGGATCGAGACCTTCCTGTCGATCAACGGCACCCGCTCGGTGGACAGCTTCCACCGCGAGCTCGGCCACATCATGTGGGAGTTCTGCGGCATGGAGCGCTCCGAGGAGGGCCTGCGCAAGGCGATCGACATGATCCGCGAGCTCAAGCGCGAGTTCTGGAGCAACCTGCGCGTGCTCGGCTCGGCCGACACCCTCAACCAGGCGCTCGAGAAGGCCGGCCGGGTGGCCGACTTCATCGAGCTCGGCGAGCTGATGTGCATCGACGCGCTGAACCGGCGCGAGTCCTGCGGCGGCCACTTCCGGGCCGAGTCGCAGACCGAGGAGGGCGAGGCGCTGCGTCACGACGACGAGTTCGCCTACGTGGCGGCCTGGGAGTTCGGCGGCGACGAGGGCCAGCCGGTGCTCCACAAGGAAGACCTGATCTACACCGCCATCGAGATGAAGCAGCGGAGCTACAAGTGAACCTCACCCTGAAGATCTGGCGCCAGGCCGGCGCCACCGCCAAGGGCGCCATGCACACCTACGAGGTCGACGAGATCTCCGAGGACATGAGCTTCCTGGAGATGCTCGACGTGCTCAACGAGCAGCTCAACGAGCAGGGCGAGGAGCCCGTCGCCTTCGACCACGACTGCCGTGAGGGCATCTGCGGCTCGTGCGACCTGATGATCAACGGTCGGCCCCACGGGCCGGAGGTCACCACGACCTGCCAGCTGCACATGCGCTCCTTCAAGGACGGCGACACGATCCACGTCGAGCCGTGGCGTGCCGAGGGCTTCCCGGTCGTCAAGGACCTGATCGTCGACCGGTCCGCCTTCGACCGGATCATCCAGGCCGGCGGCTACATCTCGGTCAACACGGGCGCGGCGCCCGACGCGCACGCGACGCCGGTGCCGCGCGAGGACGCCATGAAGGCGTTCAACGTGGCCACCTGCATCGGCTGCGGCGCCTGCGTCGCGGCGTGCCCCAACGGGTCCGCCTCGCTGTTCATGGGCGCCAAGATCACCCACCTCGGCCGGCTCCCCCAGGGTCAGCCGGAGCGCGACTCCCGGGTCGTCTCCATGGTCGCCCAGCACGACGCCGAGGGCTTCGGCGGCTGCACCAACATCGGCGAGTGCACCTCGGCGTGCCCCAAGGAGATCCCGCTCGACGTGATCTCGCAGCTGAACAAGGACCTGCGCACCGCCATCAGGCACGGTCACTGAGCAGGACCCAGCACCCCCCAGCAGCACTGCGTACGGCCCCGGGTCACCGACCCGGGGCCGTCCGTCGTCGTGGGCGGGCCGCGGCCGTCAGGGGCGGGTGGCGCGCCAGGCCCGCAGGCCGAGCCGGGCCAGCACGACCGCGATCGCGACGTTGACCACGATCAGCACCGAGTGCGCGACCCAGTAGCCGGGCGCACGCTCCTCCCCCGCGCTCCAGGCGGCGTAGAGGGTCCGGGCGAACTGGCCGAACGTGACCACGTTCCACGCCGCCACCGCGAGCAGCAGCACGGCGTGCCGGCGCTCGAAGGTCATCGGGGTGCCGGTGGAACGGGTCTGCGTGGTCATCGCACGAACCTCCGCGCCACGGCCACCAGGCCCAGCATCGCGGCGCCGCCGGCCGCGAACGGCCCGGCCGCGCGGCGGACGAGGGTGGGTGCCGCCGCGGGCTCGAGCGCCGCGGACCACTGGGCCAGGCTGGGTGCCTGCGGGCCCTGGACCGGGACGGCGTCGACGGGGCGCACGGCCATCGCGGCGCGGGTGGTGTAGGCCCAGGAGGCGGAGTAGAGCGTGAGCCGGGCGAAGTAGTTGAACACCACGATCAGGGTCAGCGCGATCCCGAAGGCCTGGAAGGCCGGGTTGCCCTTGGTCAGGCTGATCACCTGCGCCGACAGCTGCTTGATCAGCTCGAACCCGACGGCGCCGAGCAGCGCCCCGGACCACAGCGAGCGGGCCGGCACGACGGCGCGCGCGAGCTGCTTGAACATCACGAAGAACAGCACGGTGTTGATCGCCAGGGCGACCAGGACGCCCAGCGCGACCAGCACGACGCGCAGCTCCTCGCCGAGGCCGAGCAGCTCCAGGACGCCGGAGGAGAAGCGGGTGACGCCGCTGCCGACCACGACGGACAGCAGCAGGGTGCCGCCCACGGTGACCAGGCCGAGCAGGTCCATCAGCTTGACCTTCACGAACGACACGGTGGGCAGGGCCTGCCCGAAGGTGGCCGTCAGCGCCTCGCGGAGCACCTGGACGAACCCGAGGCCGGTGTAGAGGACACCGATGAGGCCCAGGGCCCCGACGAGCCCGGAGAAGTCCTGCACCTGGTCCAGCGAGATCTGGCCCTCGCCGCCGCCGACCAGCCCGGGGAACAGCTCCTCGACGCTGCGCCGGACCTGGCCGTCGAGGTCGGGGTAGACCCGCGAGATCACGCCGACCGCGAAGAAGGTCAGGGCCAGGAGGGGGAAGAACGACAGGAAGGCGAAGTAGCTCACGGCCCCCGCGTGCAGGTTGCCCTGGGAGGAGCCGTAGCGCTGCACCATCCGGAGCACGTGGGCCACGACGGGACGGCGCTGCGCCCCCGTGGCGACGTCCTTGGCCTTGTCGACCGCTGCCACCATCAGCCCTCCCCCAGCCGGAACTCGTGCGTGGGCCGCCAGCCGGCGGACTCGTCGTGCTCGTACAGGTGGAACGCCGTGACGTCGAAGCGGCACTCGAAGGACGCCAGCTCGGCGAACGCCCGGTCCAGGGCGGCCTCGTCGAGGTGGTGGGCGATCGTGACGTGCGGGTGGTAGGGGAAGTCGAGGTCGCAGGCCAGCGGCCCGCGGCGGACGGCTGCTGCCAGCAGCTCGCACTGCGAGATGCCCTTGGCCAGCGAGACGAACACGACCGGGGACACCGGACGGAAGGTGCCGGTGCCGCGCAGGTGGACCTCGAACGGCGCGACCGACGACGCTGCCTCCGCGAGGTGCGCCTCCACCTTCTCCAGGTCGCCCGGGTCGACCACGGCCGGCGGCAGCAGCGTCACGTGGGTCGGGATCATCGTGGCCGTGCGGTCGCCGAGTCCGAGCCGGTACTCCTGGAGCTCACGGGCCCACGGCTCGGGGATCGCCACGGCCACGCCGATCGTCTGCATCGTCTCGACCCTAGCGGCCACCGGCGGCGTCAGGGGTGGGCCGGACGGGTGAACCCGACCCGGTCGTAGACGTCGCCCAGGGTGCGGGAGGCGACCTCGCGGGCGCGGACCGCCCCGGCGGCCAGCACCGCGTCGAGGTGGGACCGGTCCTCCATCAGCGCCAGGGTCCGGTCCCGGAACGGGGTCACGAACTCGACGACCACCTCGGCGAGGTCCCTCTTCAGGTCGCCGTAGCCGTGCCCGGCGTACTGCTCCTCCAGGTCGGCCACCGGCGCGCCGGTGAGCGCGGCGTAGATCGTCAGCAGGTTCGAGACACCCGGCTTCTCCGCGGCGTCGAAGCGGACCTCGCTCCCGGAGTCGGTGACGGCCGATCGGATCTTCTTGGCGCTCACGCGCGGCTCGTCGAGCATCTCCACGATCCCGGCCGGCGACGAGGCCGACTTCGACATCTTCGAGGTGGGGTCCTGGAGGTCGCCGATCTTGGCGGTCGCCTCCAGGATGTAGGGCTCCGGGAGCCGGAAGGTCTTCTTGTAGCGGTGGTTGAACCGCCCGGCGAGGTCGCGGGTCAGCTCGAGGTGCTGGCGCTGGTCCTCGCCGACCGGCACGAAGTGCGGCCGGTAGAGCAGGATGTCGGCGGCCTGGAGCACCGGGTAGGTGAACAGCCCGACCGACGCCGCACCCTCGCCGCCCTTGGCGGACTTGTCCTTGAACTGGGTCATCCGGCGGGCCTCGCCGAACCCGGTGAGGCACTGCAGCACCCAGGACAGCTGGGCGTGCTCGGGCACGTGGCTCTGCACGAAGACCGCGGCCCGGTCGGGGTCCACGCCCATCGCCAGCAGCTGCGCGGCGGCCCGCAGGGTGCGCTCGCGCAGCACCTTGGGGTCCTGCTCGACGGTGATCGCGTGCAGGTCGGCGACGAAGAAGAACGGCTCGTGCTCCTCCTGCAGCGCCACCCACTGCCGCAGCGCGCCGAGGTAGTTGCCGAAGTGGAACGAGTCGGCCGTCGGCTGGATGCCCGAGAGCACCCGGGGGCGGGCGGGCGCGGGCGACCCGGTCGGGCTGGGCTGGCTGGTCGGGCTGGGCATGGGGCCATTGTCGCCAAACCCGTTCGCCGCCGCGTCGGCGCCCCTGAGAGGGTCCTGCCATGGACCTCCCACCGACCCCGCCGACGCTGACCGACGGCCACGTCACCCTGCGGGCGCACTCCCCCGACGACGCCCAGGGCTCCTACGAGGCCACCCTGGACCCGGACTACCAGCGGTGGACCTCGGTGCCGCTCCCGGTCAGCCTGGAGGGGGCCCGGCACTTCGTCGGGACGCTGATGCCCGGGGCCTGGGCCGACGGCAGCTCGTGGGGCTTCGCCGTCGAGCACGACGGGTCGTACGTCGGCAGCGTCGAGCTGCGGCCCGACGACCGTGAGGCCGGCGTCGCCGAGGTCGCCTTCGGCTCGCACCCCCGGGTGCGCGGCCTGCGGATCGAGGGCCGCAGCGTCATGGAGCGCGCCCTGCGGCTGCTGCTGACCTGGGGCTTCGACGAGGCCGGGGTGCGTACGGTGATGTGGCGGGCCCACCGCGGCAACTGGGCCTCGCGGCGCCTGGCCTGGAAGGTCGGGTTCCGGGTGGAGGGGACGGTGCGCCGCTGGACCACGCAGCGCGGCGAGCGGCACGACGCCTGGATCGGCACGCTGCTGCACGACGACTCACGGCAGCCCCCGACGACCTGGCTGACGGCGCCGCCGCTGCAGGGGGAGCAGGTCGTGCTGCGCCCGTTCACCGACGCCGACGTGCCCCGCATCGTCGAGGCCTGCGACGACGAGCGGACCCGGCACTGGCTGGGGCGGTTGCCGGAGCCGTACGACGAGGACGCCGCCCGCGACTACCTGCTGCACGTCGGGGAGCAGCAGGCCGACGGGCGCGGCGTGTGGTGGGCGGTGACGGACCCGGCCACCGACGAGCTGCTGGGCTCGATGGCGCTCTTCGGCGTCGACCCCGGGCGCGAGGCCGAGGTGGGCTACTGGGCGCACCCCGCGGCCCGGGGCCGGGGCGTGACCACGGAGGCCACCGGGCTGGCGCTGCGCTTCGCCTTCGGGATGCTGGGGGTGCAGCGCGTGGTGGCGTTCGCCGCGGTCGACAACGCCGCGTCCCGGCGGGTGCTGGAGGCCAACGGCCTCACGCAGTACGCCACCGAGCGGCTGGGGGCACGGATCCGGACCGGCCCGGCCGACCAGGCCTGCCTCGACGTGCTCGCCGAGGAGTGGCTGGCCGGCCAGGTGGCCCGGATGCGGGCCGGGGGCCCTCAGGCCTGACGGACCGCGGCGGCGAGGTTGCCCAGGGAGGTCTCGAGCGCCTCCTGGGGCACCAGCGGGAAGGAGAGCTTCTTGAGCAGCTCCTTGTCGGTCACCGCCGACCAGTCGTAGGTCACGGTGGCCTCGACGCTGTCGGAGCCGGTGGACTTCAGCTCCCACACCCACTCCCAGCCCGGGGGCTCCTGGCCGGCGGGGGCGGTGCGCCAGGCGAGCAGGTGGTTCTCGTCGTAGCCGGTGACGTGGTTGTCGACCTGGTAGTCGCCACCCATGTGGTCCCCGGACATGTTCATCCGGAACTGCTGGCCGCTCTTCTCGATCCGGTCGCCCCGGTCGAGGCCCTGGACGAAGCCGGAGCCGTCGAGCTCGGTGTGACGGTGGGGGTTGGTGAGCACGGCGAACACGTCCTTGGCGGAGGCGTCGATCGTGCGGGTCGCGGAGATGCTGGTGTCGCTCATGCCCCCACCAGACCAGCCGGGGGCGGCGCACTCAAGGGCCCTTCGGGGGGAGCGGCCCCGCCGGCGGGTCAGGCCGTCCGCGCGCCCCGGTCGGTGCGCAGCGCCACCACGAGGACCACCAGGCCGACGACCGAGAGGCCGACCCCGGCCAGGGCGGGGGCCCGGTAGCCCAGGCCCGCGCTGATCACGGCACCGCCGATCCAGGCACCGAGCGCGTTGGCGACGTTGAGCGAGGCGTGGTTCATCGCGGCGCCGAGGGTCTCGGCCTCGCCGGCGACCCGCATCAGGCGCAGCTGGAGGTTGACCACCAGCACCGATCCGAGGGTGGTGACCAGGAAGGCCGCCGGCGCGAGCCACCAGCCGTACGGCGAGACGACGAAGAACAGCAGCAGCGCCGCGGCCATGCCGATGCTGCCGACGACCAGGGACCCGGGCACCGACCAGTCGGCCATCCGGCCGGCCAGGATCGTGCCGGCGACCATGCCGAGGCCGAGCATCAGGATCACCAGCGGGACGCTGCCGCTGCCGAGCCCGGCGACGTCGGTGGCGATCGGGGAGATGTAGGTGTAGACCGCGAACATCCCGCCGAAGCCGGCCGCGCCGATCAGCAGCGCGAGCAGCACCTGCGGCTCCCGCAGCGCGGTCAGCTCGGTGCGCCAGCGCGCGTCGGGGTTGCCGGCCCGGACCGGGACGACCGCGGCGACGGCGAGCACGGTGAGCACGGCCAGCACCGAGGCGGCCACGAAACCGGCCCGCCAGCCGAGGTTCTGCCCCAACCAGGTCGCGGCCGGGACGCCGAGGACGTTGGCCACCGACAGGCCCAGCATCACCTGGGCGACCGCGCGCCCGGCCTTCCCGGGCTGGGCGAGGTCGGCGGCGACCAGGCTGGCGACCCCGAAGTACGCCCCGTGCGGCAGCCCGTCGAGGAACCGCGCGACGGTCAGCATCTCCATCGACACCGAGGCCGCCGACAGCACGTTGCCCGCGGCGTAGGCGCCCATCAGCCACAGCAGCAGCCGCCGGCGCGGCGCCCGGGCCCCGAGGACGGCCAGCAGGGGTGCGCCGACCACGACGCCGAGGGCGTAGGCCGAGATCAGGTGGCCGGCGGTCGGGATGGAGACCCCGACGCCCGCGGCCACCTCGGGCAGCAGGCCCATCGTCATGAACTCGGTCGTGCCGATGGTGAAGCCGCCCAGGGCGAGCGCGAGCAGGGCCAGGCGCGGGGCCCGCGCCGCCATCACGGGGGCGTCGGGGCCACCCGGGACGGCGTGCTGTGCCGCGGCCGGGCGGTCGGCGGCAGTGGAGGAGGACACGATGGACGCTAACCCGCCCGCGGCACCGTCGTGTTCCCGACGCGGGTGTGACGTTGGCACACCCGCCCCGGCAGGTGCTCCGACAGGTGCCCCGGCGCGTGCCCGGTCAGGGCACCATCCAGCCGAGCACGGACGTGGACTGCAGGTAGACCAGCACGCACATGACCAGCAGGAACCCCAGGCTCCAGCCGAGCACCTTGCGGAACAGGTCGCCCTCCTTGCCGGCCAGGCCGGTCGCGGCCGCGGCGATGGCCAGGTTCTGGGGGGAGATCATCTTGCCGAGCACGCCGCCGGAGGTGTTCGCCGAGGCCAGCAGGGTCGGGTCGAGCCCCGCCGACTGGGCGGCGGTGACCTGCAGCGTCCCGAACAGCGCGTTGGCGGAGGTGTCCGACCCGGTCACCGCGACGCCGAGCCAGCCCAGGACCGGTGAGAGGAAGGCGAAGAACGTCCCGGTGCCGGCGATCCACATGCCGATCGTGATCGTCTGGCCGGAGAAGTTCATGACGTAGGCCAGCGCGAGCACCGACGCCACGGTCAGGATCGCCCACTTCAGCTGGTCCAGGGTGCCCGCGTACGCCTTGACCGCGGCGGACGGCGCCACCTTGAGCACCAGCATCGTGACCAGCCCGGCGAACAGCAGCAGCGTGCCCGCCGAGGGCAGCCACGCGAAGGCGAAGGTCGTCGCCGACGGGGCCTCGCCGGTGTCCGGGTTGACGATGTCCAGACCGGGCCACGGGAAGGTGACGGTGCCGGCGGCCAGGGCGTCCTTGAGGAACGGGACCTGGGCCAGGGTGAAGATGACGATGATCGCGAGGTACGGCGCGTACGCCTTGAGCACCTCGACGCCGCTGTCGGCGACCGGAGCCCTGGTGGTGGTGGTGCCCGTGCCACCCCCGCCGGCCGTGCCGCCCGAGGGGGCGTTGCCGCTGGCCTCGGCCACCCGGTGCTGCGCCTCCTCCTCGTCCATCCGCTCGGCGGTCAGCTCGAAGGACGGGGTCCACACCCGCAGCAGCAGGACGACGGCGCCGGCGGCGACCAGGGCGGCCACGATGTCGGTCAGCTCGACCGAGAAGTAGTTGGAGGCCAGGAACTGGCCCACGGCGAAGGCGGAGCCGCAGACCAGGGCCGGGAGCCACATCTGCCGGACCCCCCGGCGACCGTCGACGAGGAAGACCAGCACCAGCGGGACGAACAGGGCCAGGACCGGCGTCTGGCGACCCACCATGGCGCCGAGCTCGTCGGCCGGGATGCCGGTGATCGCGGCCAGGGTGGTGATCGGGACCGCGATCGCGCCGAAGGCGACGGGCGCGGTGTTGGCGACCAGGGAGACGACCGCGGCCTTGACCGGGTGGAAGCCGAGCGCCATCAGCATCACCGAGCTGATCGCCACCGGGGTCCCGAAGCCGGCCAGCGCCTCGAGCAGCGCACCGAAGCAGAACGCGATGATGATCGCCTGGATCCGCTGGTCGTCGGAGACCGTGCCGAAGGAGCGGCGCAGCACGTCGAAGTGCCCGGTGGTGACGGTCATGTTGTAGACCCAGATGGCGTTCACCACGATCCACATGATCGGGAAGAGCCCGAACACCGCGCCCTCCGCGGCCGCGGACAGGGCCATCCCGACGGGCATCGAGTAGACCAGGACCGCGACCCCGATCGAGACCGCCAGCGCGATCAGGGAGGCCCACTGCGCCTTCATCCGCAGCACGCCCAGGAGGACGAAGACGGTCAGCAGCGGCAGGGCCGCGAAGATCGACGACAACGCCAGGGACCCGCTGACGGGGTCGAAGTCCTGCTCGAACACGGGGGCTCCTCGAGTGCTCCGGTGGACGTGTCGCCCGGGCCACCCACGGTGTGGTCGCGGTCACGTCGTCGAGTACTCGACCACATCCGCCCCGGCTCGTCCATCCCCCCGGGGTCGCAGGACGGCCCGGGACGACCGCAGGGCCGCCACCGGTCACGGTGACGGCCCTGCGGGAGGGTGCTGCCGGCTCAGAGGGAGGCGAGGTCCTCGTTCAGCGTCGCCGACGGGCGCATGACCGCGTCCGCCTTCGCGTCGTCGGGGCGGAAGTAGCCGCCGACGTCGGCCGGGCTGCCCTGCACCGCGGCGAGCTCGTCGACGATCGTCTGCTCGTGCGCGCCCAGGCGCTCGGCCAGGGCGGCGAAGTCGGCGGCCAGCTCGGCGTCGTCGTCCTGCGCCGCCAGCTCGCGGGCCCAGTAGAGCGCGAGGTAGAAGTGCGAGCCGCGGTTGTCGAGGCCGCCGACCTTGCGGCTCGGGGACCGGTCCTCCTCGAGGAAGGTCGCCGTCGCCCGGTCCAGGGTGTCGGCGAGCACCTGCGCGCGCGGGTTGTCGGCGTAGCCGGCGAGGTGCTCGAAGGAGGCGGCGAGGGCGAAGAACTCGCCCAGGCTGTCCCAGCGCAGGTAGTTCTCCTGGATCAGCTGCTGCACGTGCTTGGGCGCCGACCCGCCGGCACCGGTCTCGAAGAGGCCGCCGCCGTTCATCAGCGGCACGATCGAGAGCATCTTGGCCGAGGTGCCGACCTCGAGGATGGGGAACAGGTCGGTGTTGTAGTCGCGCAGCACGTTGCCGGTCACCGAGATGGTGTCCTCGCCGCGGCGGATCCGCTCGAGCGAGTACGCCGTCGCGTCGGCCGGCGTCATGATCTCGATCGTGAGCCCGTCGGTGTCGTGCTCGGGCAGGTACTGCTTCACCTTCGCGATCAGGTTGGCGTCGTGCGCGCGGGCCTCGTCGAGCCAGAAGATCGCCGGGGACCCGCTGGCGCGGGCGCGGGTGACGGCCAGCTTGACCCAGTCGCGGATCGGCTCGTCCTTGGTCTGGCACGCGCGCCAGACGTCACCGGGCTCGACGTCGTGCTCGAGCAGCACGGTGCCGTCGGAGGAGACGACGCGGACCTGGCCGGCCGCGGGGACCTCGAAGGTCTTGTCGTGGGAGCCGTACTCCTCGGCCGCCTTCGCCATCAGCCCGACGTTGGGCACCGAGCCCATGGTCGAGGGGTCGAAGGCGCCGTGGGCGCGGCAGTCGTCGATCACGGTCTGGTAGACGCTGGCGTAGGAGGAGTCCGGGATGACCGCGAGGCAGTCCTGCTCCTCCCCGGCCGGGTTCCACATGTGGCCCGAGGTGCGGATCATCGCCGGCATCGAGGCGTCGATGATGACGTCCGAGGGCACGTGCAGGTTGGTGATGCCCTTGCGGTCGTCCACCATCGCCATCGCCGGGCCGTCGGCCAGGCCCTGCTCGACCGAGGCCTTGATCGCCTCGCCGTCGGGGAGGTCGCCGACCGCGGACAGCAGCGCACCGAGCCCGTCGTTGGGCGAGATGCCGGCCTCGCGCAGCTGCGGGCCGTACTGCTCGAAGAGCGTCGGGAAGAACGCCTGCACGGCGTGGCCGAAGATGATCGGGTCGGAGACCTTCATCATCGTGGCCTTGAGGTGCACCGAGAACAGCACGTCCTCGGCCTTGGCGCGGGCGATCTGCTCGGTCAGGAAGCGGCGCAGGGCCGCGACGTTCATGAAGGTGGCGTCCACGACCTCGCCGGGCAGCACCGGCACGGACTCCCGGAGCACGGTCTCGGTGCCGTCGGTCGCGACGTGCACGATCGAGAGCGTGTCCTCGCCCTCGATCACGACCGACTTCTCGTTGTCGAAGAAGTCGTCCTTGCCCATCGTGGCGACGTTGGTGCGGGAGTCGGCGGACCAGGCGCCCATCGAGTGGGGGTACTTCTTGGCGTAGCCCTTCACCGAGGCCGGCGCGCGCCGGTCGGAGTTGCCCTCACGCAGGACCGGGTTGACCGCGGAGCCCTTGACCTTGTCGTAGCGGGCACGGACCTCCTTGTCCTCCTCCGACTGCGGGTTCTCGGGGTAGGCCGGGAGGTCGAAGCCCTGCCCCTGCAGCTCCTTGATCGCGGCCTTGAGCTGCGGGACGGAGGCGGAGATGTTGGGCAGCTTGATGATGTTGGCCTCGGGCTGTGTGGCCAGCGCGCCCAGCTCGGCCAGCGCGTCCTCGACGCGCTGCTCCTCGGTGAGGCGGTCGGGGAACTGCGCGAGGATCCGCCCGGCCAGGGAGATGTCGCGGGTCTCGACCTCCACGCCGGCCTTGGCGGCGTACGCCTCGACGATCGGCAGGAGCGAGTACGTCGCCAGCAGCGGCGCCTCGTCGGTGTGGGTGTAGACGATCGTGGCGGGCTTCTCGGCCATGGGGCAACGACTCCTGCTCGGCTGCGGGGCGGACGTGCGGAAAGTAACTTGACGTCAAGATACCTGACGGGACTGCCCGGCCAGCGTGTCACCCGCGCGGCGGGCCCGGCAACGACGCTCGCGGGTGGGAGCCGCGCGCGGGCGCGGCGCTGCTAGCGTCGCGACGTCCCGTCCGCACGAGTCCAGAACCCGTCTCGAAGGAGTCCCCGTGAGCTCTACCCCGTTGAAGGTCGCCGTCACCGGTGCCGCCGGTCAGATCGGCTACAGCCTGCTCTTCCGCCTCGCCAGCGGAGCGCTGGGCGACCGGCCCGTGGAGCTGCGCCTGCTCGAGATCACGCCCGCGCTGAAGGCGCTCGAGGGCGTCGTCATGGAGCTCGACGACTGCGCCTTCCCGACCCTGGCCGGCGTCGAGATCGGCGACGACGCCGAGAAGGTCTTCGACGGCGTCAACCTCGCCCTGCTCGTCGGCGCCCGCCCCCGCGGACCCGGCATGGAGCGCGGCGACCTGCTCGAGGCCAACGGCGCGATCTTCACCGCGCAGGGCAAGGCCCTGAACAAGGTCGCGGCCGACGACGTCCGCATCGGCGTGACCGGCAACCCCGCCAACACCAACGCGCTGATCGCGCTCAGCAACGCCCCCGACATCCCGACCGACCGCTTCTCGGCGCTGACCCGGCTCGACCACAACCGGGCCATCTCGCAGCTCGCCGCGAAGACCGGCGCCCCGGTCACCGACATCACCAGGATGACGATCTGGGGCAACCACTCCGCCACCCAGTACCCCGACCTCTTCCACGCCGAGGTCGGCGGCCGGAACGCCGCCGAGGTCGTCGGCGACCAGCGCTGGCTCGAGGACGACTTCATCCCCACCGTCGCCAAGCGCGGCGCCGCGATCATCGAGGCCCGCGGCTCGTCCTCGGCCGCCTCGGCAGCGTCGGCGACCATCGACGCCGCCCGCGACTGGCTGTTCGGCTCCGCGAAGGACGACTGGGTCTCGATGGCCGTGCTCTCCGACGGCTCCTACGGGGTCCCCGAGGGCATCGTGTCGTCGTTCCCGGTCACCACGAAGGACGGCGACTGGGAGATCGTCCAGGGCCTGGAGATCGACGACTTCTCCCGCGGCCGGATCGACGCCTCGACCGCCGAGCTGTCCGAGGAGCGCGCCACGGTCACCGAGCTCGGCCTCATCTGAGCGCGAGCACGTCCGTACGACGGGCCCCGGGCGCACCTGCACCCGGGGCCCGTCCGCGTCCCGGGCGCGGCTCCGCGGCCGAGTCCGCCAGCCCAGGTCGGGCTGTAACGCTGTGTTACTTCGTCTGGGTCGGCGCCACGACGCTGCACCAGGTGGAGTAACAGAGCGTTACAGCGGCGGGGCGGCGGGGCGGCGGGGCGGCGGGGCGGCGGGGCGGCGGGGCGGCGGGGCGGCGGGGCGGCGGGGCGGCGGCCGTCAGGTGCCGGGCTGGTTCGGGATCGTGTCGGCCAGCACCCACAGCGCGACCGAGACGCCGACCAGGACCGACACGTCGGTGAACCGGTGCCGCACGGCCAGCATGCCGGCGTCACGCCGGGGCAGCACGAGGCGGGCCAGGGCCGCGCCGGACAGCGCGCCGGCGACGACCTTGATGCCCAGGCGCCAGTCCGACAGGGTCAGGCCCAGGCCGGCGGCCACCACCGCGAGGACGAGGAGGTAGAGCGCCCCGCCGATGGTGGAGGGGTGCCGGCGGTCCTCGAGCGGCTCGTTCACGAGCCGGCGGCGCCCGGGCCGGTCCCGGCCGCCCGCTCGGCGATCTCGACGACGTTGCTGAGCAGCATCGCCCGGGTCATCGGCCCGACCCCGCCCGGGTTGGGCGAGACCCACCCGGCCACGTCCCAGACGTCGGGGGCGACGTCGCCGGCGATCTTGCCGTCGACGCGGGACACGCCGACGTCGAGCACGGCCGCACCCGGCTTCACCATCGCCGCGGTGATGATCCCCGGCACGCCGGCGGCGGCGACGACCACGTCTGCCTCGCGGACGTGCTTGGCGAGGTCCCGGGTGCCGGTGTGGCACAGCGTGGTGGTGGCGTTCTCGCTGCGGCGCGTGAGCAGCAGCCCGAGCGGACGGCCGACGGTCAGCCCGCGTCCGACCACGCAGACCTCGGCACCGCGCAGCTCCACGCCGTGCCGGCGCAGCAGCTCGATCACGCCGACCGGGGTGCAGGGCAGCGAGCCCCGCTCGCCCAGCACCAGCCGGCCGAGGTTCACCGGGTGCAGGCCGTCGACGTCCTTGTCGGGGTCGACGCGGGAGAGCAGGGCGTACTCGTCGAGACCGGTGGGCTGCTGGACCAGGAAACCGGTGCAGGCGGGGTCGGCGTTGAGGCGGTCGATCTCCGCCTCGACCTCGGCCTGGGTGGCGCTCGCGGGGAGGTCGACGCGCAGCGACTCGATCCCGATCTCGGCGCAGTCCTTGTGCTTGGCGCCGACGTACCAGTGCGACCCGGGGTCGTCGCCGACCAGCACCGTGCCCAGGCCGGGCACGACGCCCGCGGCGCGGAGCGCCTCCACCCGGGTCGTGAGCTCGGCCTTGATGGCCTTGAGCGTGGCGGTGCCGTCCAGCGTCTGCGCAGTCACGGGTGGGAGTCTGCCACCCGGTCCCGGCCGCTCAGCCCCGGGACGCCGCCCAGGCCTCGAGGCCGGTGGCGACGGCCTCGGCGCCGGGGTCGACGACGCCGCGCAGCACCTCGGCGCGCAGGTAGCTCGAGCGGCCCACGCCGGTGGTGGTCACCTCGGCGGTCCCGTCCGCGCCCTCCCGGGCGGCGCGGGCCGCGGCGTCGAGGCCCTCGGGCAGCGCGTCGGTCGCCGGGGACAGCGCGTCGACCATGGTCCGTCCGCCCACCTCGGCGTCGCCGTGCACCCGCACCCGCTCGAGGCCGGCGCGCAGGGCCGCGGTCACGTCGTCGCCGTCCTCCAGCCCGCCCGCGGTCGCGGTCAGCAGGATCGACAGCACCACGCCCGACGAGCCGCCCATGCTCTGCTCGACCAGCGCCGCCAGCTCGCGGCACAGGAGCGCGGGGCTCCCGGTCGAGAGCCGGTCCGCGTCCAGCGCCTCGGCGACCGCCCGCGCGCCCCGTCCGATCGTGGCGCCCGCGTCACCGTCGCCGACGGCGGCGTCGAGCTCGTCGAGCCGCTCCCGGGCGTCGAGCAGCGCGGTGGCGGCGGCCCGCAGGCCGGTCCCGACGGCCTCGTCCCGCTCCCCCGCGCCCCAGTCGGGCTCGGCCGAGTGCTGCGGCGCGAACGTGACCGGCTCCGCCACCGGCGAGGCGCCCGGCCAGTCGGCGGGCACCACCGGCTCGAGCAGCGCGGCGGCGAGCTCGTCGTCGTAGGGCAGCAGGGTCAGCGAGAAGCCGTGCATGTCGACCGACGTCATCAGCGGCGCCGGCCCGACGAGCAGCCGGGCCCGCCGGCCGAGGGCGCGGAGCACGTCGGTGGCCAGCACCGCCAGCTCCTGCGTGGTGCAGCCGCCGGTGTCGTTGAGGAGCACCACCAGCGGGGCGTCCGCGCCGTGCCGCTCGTCGACGACGGGCAGCAGCGCGTCCAGCACGAGCCCGACCGCGTCGTCCGCGCCCGACGGGTCGACGTCCCGCGCGCCGGTCTCGTTGTGGATCCCCAGGCCCAGCTCGGCGCTGCGGCGCTCGCCGGACTGGCCCGGCAGCAGGGCGGAGGACAGGGCCAGGCTGAGGGTCAGGCAGTCCCCGGCCGTACGCCGGGCCGCCGCGGCGACGGTCGCCAGGTCCGCGCCCCGCCGGGCGTGGTGGCCGGCGACCTTGTGGACCAGGACGGTGCCGGCCAGCCCGCGCGGCTGGGGGTTGTCGGGCAGGGCCACGTCGTCGGCGACCACGACCACCTCGACCTCGAGGCCCTCGGCGCGCGCCCGTTCCGCGGCGAGTCCGAAGTTGAGCCGGTCACCGGTGTAGTTCTTGACCACCAGCAGGCAGCCGGCCGGCCCGGTGACCTCGCGCACCACGCTCAGCACCGCCTCGACCGACGGGGAGGCGAAGAAGTCCCCGCAGACCGCGGCGGCCAGCAGGCCCTCCCCCACCAGCCCGGCGTGGGCCGGCTCGTGGCCCGACCCTCCACCCGAGACGACCGCCACCTGGCGGGGGTCGAGGTCGGCGCGGACCACCGCCATCACGCCCGAGCCGGCCCCGCTCACCCGCACCGGGCGGGTCCGGGCCAGCGCCTCGAGCATCTGCGGGACGGTCTGGTCGGGGTCGTCGAAGAAGCGGGTCGGCACGAGGGTCTCCCTTGGTCGGACGGCTGGTCGGGCGGCTGGTCGGACGGGTGAGTGGGTCGGTCCGTCAGTGGAAGAAGTGTCGGGTGCCGGTGAGGTACATCGTCACCCCCGCCTGACGGCAGGCCTCCAGCGTGAGCTCGTCGCGCACCGACCCGCCGGGCTGGACGATCGCGCGCACCCCGGCGTCGAGCAGGATCTGCGGGCCGTCCTCGAAGGGGAAGAAGGCGTCGGAGGCCGCCACGGACCCGGCCGCCCGCTCCCCGGCGCGGCTGACCGCGAGGCGGCAGGAGTCGACCCGGTTGACTTGGCCCATCCCGACCCCGACCGACGCGCCGTCCCTGGCCAGCAGGATGGCGTTGGACTTCACCGCCCGGCAGGCCCGCCAGGCGAACTCG
Organism: Nocardioides aquaticus; assembly: GCF_018459925.1. NCBI lineage: Bacteria > Bacillati > Actinomycetota > Actinomycetes > Propionibacteriales > Nocardioidaceae > Nocardioides > Nocardioides aquaticus. Next base: position 1,203,677 of record NZ_CP075371.1, on the reverse strand, counting down.
AGGTCGGCCAGCACCTCGGGCGAGGCGGCCTCGCCGGCGGCCAGGGTCCACGTGGACGGGTCGTCGCCGCCGACGCCGCCGGGCAGCGCGGCGTCGACGTGGTCGCGCCGCTGGAGCAGCAGGCCCCCGCTCACCGGGCGCAGCTCGACCTCACCGCCGCCGGTGGGGTTCTCGCAGACCAGGACCCGGATGTTCTTCTTGCGGGTCAGCACCTCGAGCGCGCCGTCCTCGTAGCCGGGGGCCACGACGACCTCGGTGAAGACGTCGGCGACCTGCTCGGCCATGGCCACCGAGACCGGCCGGTTGGCGGCGACCACGCCACCGAAGGCGGAGACGGGGTCGCAGGCCAGGGCGTCCTGGTGCGCGGCGGCGATGTCGTCGCCGACGGCGATCCCGCAGGGGTTGGCGTGCTTGATGATCGCGACCGCGGGTCGCTCGAAGTCCGAGGCGGCGCGGCGGGCGGCGTCGGTGTCGACGTAGTTGTTGTAGGACATCTCCTTGCCGTGCAGCTGCTCGGCGCCGGCCAGGCCCGAGGGCCCCTGCTGGTTGCGGTAGAGCGCCGCCTCCTGGTGCGGGTTCTCGCCGTAGCGCAGCACGGCCGCCTTGTCCCAGGTGGCGCCGAGCCAGGCCGGGAAGCCCTCGCCCCCGGAGGAGTCGGTGAGCACGCTGCCCATCCAGGAGGCGACCGCGACGTCGTAGGTCGCGGTGTGCACGAACGCCTCCGCGGCCAGGCCCCGGCGCTCGTCCAGGGTGAAGCCGCCGGCGGCGACGGCGGCGAGCACGTCGGCGTAGCGCGCGGGGTCGGTGACGATCGCCACCGAGGGGTGGTTCTTGGCGGCGGCGCGCACCATCGAGGGCCCCCCGATGTCGATCTGCTCGACGCACTCGTCGGGGCCCGCCCCGGAGGCGACGGTGTCGGAGAACGGGTAGAGGTTGGACACGACGAGGTCGAAGGGCTCGACACCCAGGTCGGCCAGCTGCGCGACGTGGCTGTCGAGACGCCGGTCGGCCAGGATCCCCGCGTGCACCCGGGGGTGCAGCGTCTTCACGCGGCCGTCGAGGCACTCGGGGAAGCCGGTGAGCTCCTCGACCCGGGTGACCGGGACGCCGAGGCCCTCGACCAGGGCGGCGGAGCCGCCGGTCGACACGATCGCCACGCCGGCCTCGTGCAGGCCGCGGGCGAGCTCCTCGAGCCCGGTCTTGTCGTAGACGGACACCAGGGCGCGCCTGATCGGGATCTGGTCGGTCACTTCGGGCTCCTGCGGGGTCGGGTACGTGGGTCCCGGGGCACCCAGGCGAACGATGCCCCGACCTCACTCCCCGGTGGTGACCCACCTGCGCCAGTCGTGTGCGACCAGCATAGGGATCAGCGGCCGATCCGCACCCGGCGACCGTCGACGACGAAGCCCTCGCGCGCCATCCGTCCGACGTGCTCGACGAGCATCCCCCGCTCGGCGGCCTTGATCCGCTCGTGCAGCGACGCCACGTCGTCGTCGTCCTCGACCGGGACCACGGCCTGGGCCACGATCGGCCCGGTGTCGACGCCCGGGTCGACCACGAAGAGGGTCGCGCCGGTCACCTTCACGCCGTGCTCGAGGGCGTCGCGGGCGCCGTGCATCCCCGGGAAGGACGGCAGCAGCGCCGGGTGGGTGTTCAGGTAGCGGCCGGCGAAGGCGGTCAGGAAGACCTCGCCGGCGAGCTTCATGAAGCCGGCGGAGACGACCAGGTCGGGCTGGTGGGCCTGGCAGGAGGCGGTGACCGCGGCGTCCCACTCCTCGCGGGTGGCGTGGTCGCGGACCCGGTGCACGAAGGTCGGCAGCCCGGCGCGCTCGGCCCGCGCCAGGCCCTCGATGCCGTCGCGGTCCGCGCCGACGGCGACCACCACGGCTCCGTACGCCGGGTCGGCGCACGCGTCGAGGAGGGCCTGCAGGTTGGTCCCGCTGCCCGAGACGAGGACGACCAGGCGGGCGGGGGGCGGCACGCGCCGAACTCTAGACCGCCGGCTCGGTGTCGTCGCGCCGGGAGCGGCGGGAGCGGCGGGAGCGGCGGGACCAGCCGTGGACGACCAAGGCCCCGACCAGCCCGCCGACCCCGAGCGCGGTGACCGCGTGGACGAGCACCTCGACCGCGACCGGACCGACCTGCTGCATCCGACCGGGGCCGACCGCTCCACCGGCGAGCGCGGCGAGCAGCCCGAGGACCACCCCGGCCAGCACCCCGCCACCGGCACCGCGGACGGCGGCCGCGTCCCAGCGCCCGGCCGGGTGGCGGCGCAGGTGGCGCCCGGCGACCAGCGCAGCGAGCAGCACCGGCACGGCCACCAGCCACGGGGTCCACGCGGGCACGTCGCCGCTGTCGGGCAGCGCGGCGAGCAGCGGCACCATCGGCACGGGCCCCAGGACGACCACGGTCGGGGAGACCGCGGTGCCGGCGCCGACCGCGAAGCCGGGTCCGAGCAGGTAGGCCCCGGCGCACAGGACCGCGTTGGGCAGCAGCAGCAGGCACAGCGCGCAGAGCAGCAGCGCCTCGCCGACCGACGTGTGCAGCTGGGCCAGCACGTTGGCGGCGGTGCCGAGGTCGACCAGCAGGGCCACGACCAGCAGGGCGAGGGCGGCCAGCGACCACGCCACCACGATCCGGCGGGCCAGGTCGGCGACCTCCCGCACGACGCCCGGGAGCGCCGCCAGCCAGATCGCTGCCCGGCCCGACCCGACCGCCACCGCGGGCAGGACGACGACGAGGCCCAGCACGAGGGTCCAGCGCAGGGCGGCGGGCAGGGACGGTGCGGTGGCCGGCGTGGCGGCGAGGGTGTGGACCACGGTGAGCACCACGGCGTACGACGCGGTCAGCACCGCGACCGCCGCGCCGACCGTCCAGTCGCGCTCGCCGTCGCCGATCCGGTCGGCGTCCGGTCCGTGCCCCGCCAGCGCCTCCCCCACGCGCAGCGCGAACCGCCAGGCCACGAGCGCGCAGAGCAGCGTGAGGCCGAGCGGGAGGGCGGTCAGGGTGACGCCGTCGACGCGCACCCCGGAGCCGTGGGCGGCCAGCCAGCCCAGGGCGCCGACCCGGAGCCCGTCGCGGGGCGTGCCGTGGGCGCCGGCATCGCTGGCGAACCAGCCCACCACGCCGATCCCGAGGCAGACCACCAGCGGCGCCAGCGCGGCGGCCAGGCCGCCGAGGGCGGCGACGGCGACCAGCGGGCGGCCCGGGCGGGGGGCGGCACCGGCCGGCGTGGCGCGGGCGTCGCCCCCTCCGGGGCGGCCGGGTCGGACCGGGGTCGGCAGCAGCGAGGTCATGGTCGGACCATCGTCACCCGCCCGGCGGCCCGCTCGGCGCAGGCACGCCGCACCCGGCGGTGGCCAGCCTCACGCCGCCCGCGGGCGCCTGCGGCTGGAACCCCCGTGGCCGCCCACGTAGCGTGGTACGGCCATGACGGATCCCGCTGACTTCGACGCCTTCTACCGGGAGGTGCGCGAGCGCCTGCTGGTGCAGACCTATGCCCTCACCGGGGACCGGGCGGTCTCCCGGGGCGCCGTGCGGGACGCGTTCGTCGCCGCCTGGCACCACTGGCACCGGGTGGCGCGCTCGGCCGACCCCGAGGCCTCCGTCCGCGAGATCGCCTGGGGCAAGGCGCAGCGCCGCCACGGGGCCCGACCCTGGCACCGCGACAAGGACGTCGACGCGGCGACCCGGGCGACGCTGGACGCCCTGGCGAGCCTCGGCGCCCAGCAGCGCCGCGTCCTCGTGCTCGCCCACCTCGCCTCGGTCTCGATGCCCGACCTCGCCCGGGAGGTCGGGCAGACGGTGCCGGCCACCGAGCAGCAGCTGCAGCAGGCGACGGCCGCGTTCGTGCTCGCCCGCGGGATCCCGGCCGCCGGCGTCAACGCGGCGCTGGAGCCGCTCACCGCGGTGACCGGGCAGACCACCTGGCCCCGGGGCTCCCTCGTGCGCCGTACGGGCGTGGCGCGCCGCCGCGCCCACACCGTGGTCGGGGTGGTCGGCGTGGTGGCCGCCCTCGTGCTCAGCGGGCTCTTCGTCACCGACCCCTCGGGCCTGCGCCCGACCCTGGCCCAGGCCGTCGAGGGCGTCGGGGTGGCCGACGAGGGTGGCACGGACGCCGAGGTCGTCCCCGACGACGCGGGCGGGGAGCCCGCGGAGCTCCTGCCCCGCAGCACCCTGCTCGCCGCTCCCCAGGTCGCGCGGGCGTTCCCGGGCGCCGGCTGGGCGGTGGCCTCGACGAGTGACAACAGCGAGGGCAACGGCCTGCTGCTGCCCTGCCAGCTCGAGCGGTACGTCGACCCCGACGGGGAGGCCGCGCTGGTGCGTGAGTTCCGCGCCGCCCGGCAGGGCGCGCCCGTACGCCCCACCGCCGTGCAGCTCACCGAGGTCTCCTCCTCCCCCGCCGCGGCGCGCCGTGCCCTGCGCACGCTGACCGGCTGGGTCGCCTCGTGCACCGACACCGAGCCGCGCGCCCAGCTGGTCGCCAGCCGGGCCGTCGAGGGGGTCGGGGACGAGGCCGTCCAGCTGGTGCTGCGCGACTGGGAGGCGCCGGTGACCACGAGCGTGGTGCAAGTGGCGCGCACCGGCTCCGTGCTGACCGCGACCTCGGTGACCAGCGCCGGCGAGCGCACGCCGGCGGCCGCCGCCGCCGCCGGGCTGCAGGCCGCCGCCGTGGACGGGGTCTGCCGGGTACGCGGTGCCGGCCCCTGCGCCCGCACGCCGCGCGTCACCGACGTCGCGCCCCCGGCGCCCCGCCGGTCGCCGGCGATGATCTCGGAGATCGACCTCCCGCCGGTCTCCCGCGTCGACCAGCCCTGGGTGGGCACCGACCCGGTGCCCGCGCGGACCAACACCGCCGCGACCAGCTGCGACAGCTCCTCGTTCTCGGGCACCTTCCAGGGTGCCGCCTGGCAGCGCAGCAGCACGCGCACGTTCCTGCTGCCCGAGGCCGACCTGCCGACCGAGTTCGGCCTCACCGAGACCGTGGGCAGCCTGCCGCGTGCGCAGGCGCAGGGCTTCGTGGAGCGCGTCCGCGACCGGCTCGACACCTGCTCGGACGACCTCGGCACCGACGTCACCCGGATCGGCGGGTCGGCCGGACGCGACACCTCCCTCGACGCCTGGCAGCTCACCGCCGAGGTCTCCGACGACCGCTCGATCAGGTTCTTCATGGCCGTGATGCGCGACGGCACCAGCGTCGCGCAGGTGGGCTTCGTCCCGGCGCCCGGCGTGACGCTGCGCGACGGCGCCTTCGTCGAGCTGGCCGAGCGTGCCCGGGCCCGCCTCGGTGAGCTGCCGGCGTACCCCGCGCAGGGTGCGGGCAGCCGCGGCGGCCGGTCGTAACCGGGCGTTCACACCCGGCCCTTCTCGGACCGGACCGGACCGGGCAGGCTGGGGGCATGGCTCACTACCCGACGACCGTCGTGCTCTTCGGCGCGACCGGCGACCTCGCCCGGCGCAAGCTGCTGCCCGGCATGCTCCACCTGTTCCAGACCGGGCTGCTGCCCGAGCTGCGGGTGGTCGGCACCTCCCTCGACGACCACGACCGCGAGTCCTTCGTGGCGCTGGCACGCGAGGCCGCGGTCGAGTTCAGCGGCGACGACGGCGACATCGACAGCTGGGACGAGTTCGCCAAGCTGCTCCACTGGGCGCCCGGCGCCGACGGCCCCGCCGGGCTGCGGGCCGCGGTCGAGGCGGCGGAGTCCGGCTGGACCCAGGAGGCGGTGCGCCTGCACTACCTCTCTGTCCCCCCGAGCGCGGCGCTGTCCGTGGTCCACCAGCTCGAGCAGGCCGACCTGGTCGAGGGCAGCCGGATCGTGATGGAGAAGCCGTTCGGCACCGACCTGGCCTCGGCCCGGGAGCTCAACGCCGCGCTGCACGAGGTCTTCGCCGAGGAGCAGATCTTCCGCATCGACCACTTCCTGGGCAAGGAGGCCGCGCAGAACATCCTGGCCTTCCGCTTCGGCAACGGGCTCTTCGAGCCGATCTGGCACCGCCACCACATCGACCACGTCCAGATCGACGTCCCCGAGGACCTCGGGCTGGAGCAGCGCGCGTCGTTCTACGAGAGCACCGGCGCCTACCGCGACATGGTGGTCACCCACCTGTTCCAGGTGATGGCCTTCATCGCCATGGAACCGCCCAGCGCGCTGGAGCCCGAGGCGATCACCGAGGAGAAGGTCAAGGTCTTCCGCTCGATGCTCCCGATCGAGCCGCACGACGTCGTGCGCGGGCAGTACTCCGGCTACCAGGACGTGGACGGGGTGGCGGAGGACTCCGGCACCGAGACCTTCATCGCGCTGAAGTGCTACGTCGACAACTGGCGCTGGGCCGGTGTCCCGTTCTTCCTGCGCACCGGCAAGCGGATGGCCGAGGGCGCCCGCGTGGTCTCCATCGCGTTCAAGGAGCCGCCTCGCTCGATGTTCCCGGCGGGCTCGGGCCTGGGCGACCACGGGCCCGACCACCTGACCTTCGACCTCGCCGACAAGGCCCGCATGTCGCTGTCGTTCTACGGCAAGCGTCCCGGGCCGGGGATGAAGCTGGACAAGCTGTCGATGCAGTTCTCGATGAACGACACCGGCTGGGCCGGCAGCATCCTCGAGGCCTACGAGCGCCTCATCTACGACGCCGCCCGCGGCGACCGCACCCTGTTCAACTCCGCGACCGGCATCGAGCGGCTCTGGGAGGTCTCGGCCCCGCTGCTGGACAACCCGCCGATCGTGCGGCCGTACCAGCCGGGCTCCTACGGCCCGAACCAGATCCACCAGCTGATCGCGCCGTTCACCTGGCGGCTGCCCTTCGAGCGGACCTGGCGCGACCCGGACACGCACGGCGGCTGAGGGCCCCGTACGACAGCAGCGGATCACTGCCACCAGGTGACAGTGATCCGCTGCGGTGTCGTACGGGCGGGGCGGCTCAGCGCGAGCCGAGGACCTCCCGCATCAGCTGGGCGGTCTCGGACGGCGTCTTGCCGACCTTGACCCCGGCGGCCTCGAGGGCCTCCTTCTTGGCCGCGGCCGTGCCCGAGGAGCCCGAGACGATGGCGCCGGCGTGGCCCATGGTCTTGCCCTCGGGGGCGGTGAAGCCCGCGACGTAGCCGACGACCGGCTTGGTGACGTGAGCCTTGATGTAGTCGGCCGCACGCTCCTCGGCGTCGCCGCCGATCTCGCCGATCATCACGATGGCCTCGGTCTCCGGGTCGTTCTCGAACGCCTCGAGGGCGTCGATGTGGGTGGTGCCCACGACCGGGTCGCCGCCGATGCCGATCGCGGTGGAGAAGCCGAGGTCCCGCAGCTCGAACATCATCTGGTACGTCAGGGTGCCGGACTTGCTGACCAGGCCGATCGGGCCCTTGCCCGCGATCGTGGCCGGGGTGATCCCGGCCAGCGCCTCGCCCGGCGTGATGATGCCGGGGCAGTTCGGGCCGATCATCCGGGTCTGCTTGCCCTGCAGGTGGGCCCAGACCTCGGCGGTGTCCTGCACCGGGACGCCCTCGGTGATGACGACCAGCAGGCCGATGCCCGCGTCGATCGCCTCGAGGCACGCGTCCTTGGTGAAGGCCGGCGGCACGAAGGCCACCGACACGTCGGCGCCGGTCTCGGCCATCGCCTCCGCGACGCTGGCGAAGACCGGCAGGTCCACGTCGTTGCCGTCGGCGTCGGCGTGGGTGACGGTCGTGCCGGCCTTGCGGGCGTTGACCCCGCCGACGACCTGGGTGCCGCAGCGGAGCATCAGGCGGGTGTGCTTGGTGCCCTCACCGCCGGTGATGCCCTGGACGATGACCTTGCTGTCCTTGTTCAGGTAGATGGACATAAGTGTGTCTCTCTCGCTCCTCGTCGCAGCTCAGGCGTTCGCCAGCTCGGCGGCCTTGTCGGCCGCACCGTCCATCGTCTCCACCAGGGTCACCAGCGGGTGGTTCTTCTCCTCCAGGATCCGGCGGCCCTCCTCGACGTTGTTGCCGTCGAGGCGCACCACGAGGGGCTTGGTGGCGTCGTCGCCCAGGATCTCGAGGGCGCCGACGATGCCGTTGGCCACGGCGTCGCAGGACGTGATGCCGCCGAAGACGTTGACGAAGACGCTCTTGACCTGCTCGTCGCCGAGGATCACGTCGAGACCGTCGGCCATGACCTGCGCCGAGGCGCCGCCGCCGATGTCGAGGAAGTTGGCCGGCGTGACGCCGCCGTGCGCCTCACCGGCGTAGGCGACCACGTCGAGCGTGGACATGACCAGCCCGGCGCCGTTGCCGATGATGCCGACGGCACCGTCGAGCTTGACGTAGTTCAGGCCCTTGGCCTTCGCCTTGGCCTCGAGCGGGTCCGCGGCCTCCTTGTCCTCGAAGGACGCGTGGTCCTCGTGGCGGAACTCGGCGTTCTCGTCGAGGGACACCTTGCCATCCAGCGCCTCGAGGACGTCGCCCTCGAGCCGGGCCAGCGGGTTGACCTCGACCAGGGTCGCGTCCTCCTCGACGAAGACCTTCCACAGGGCCAGCACCATGTCGACGGCCTGGTCGGCCAGCTCGGCCGGGAAGGCCGCCTCCGCGACGATCTCGCGCGCCTTGGCCTCGTCGACGCCGGCGCCCGGGTCGATCGGGATCTGCTTGACCGCGTCGGGGTTGGTCTTGGCGACCTCCTCGATCTCCACGCCGCCCTCGACGCTGGCGATGCAGAGGTACTGGCGGTTCGACCGGTCCAGCAGGAAGGAGAAGTAGTACTCGTCCACGATGCTGGCGCCCGGGGCGACCAGCACGCGGCGGACGGTCAGGCCCTTGATCTCCATCCCGAGGATGTCCGAGGCGTGCTGCTCGGCCTCGTCCGGGGTCCTGGCCAGCTTGACGCCGCCGGCCTTCCCGCGTCCGCCGGCCTTGACCTGGGCCTTCACGACCACGACCCCGAGCTGCTCGGCCGCAGCGCGAGCCTCCTCGGGGGTGGTGGCCACGATGCCCTCGGTCACCGTCACGCCGTGCTTGGCGAAGAGCTGCTTCGCCTGGTACTCCATCAGGTCCACTGATCCACCACGTTCCCTTGCATCGTGCGTCGTCCAGCCTGGGGCGCGTACGCCCGCGCTGGGTGTCCCCGGCACCCTAGTCACATCCACCGACCGCGGGGAGGCCCGCGGTGGCCGGGGTGACCGACGGCACAGCGCGGACACCGCCGTCCCGGCAGCCCGCACAGCACGGGCCGACCGGCGTCGCGGCCCCCCGTCCGGGTGTGGCGGGTCACGGTGGACCGGTGGACGTCGGTTTGGGCCGCCGTGACCGGTCCGTTATGGTCTTTCGAGCCCGCGTTCAGGACGCCGTCCACCGGTTGTCCCGCGGAGCAGACCACCTGGCACCGACTGAGGGACATGCATCGATGGGCCACCACCGGGGAGAGCGACGCGCGCCACGGCGCGGGGAGATCACCGACGAGTCGTCGGTGTCGCCGACCTACGTCGGGCGCCGCGTCGCGGGACGGACGGGCTCCGCCGAGCTGCCGGTCGAGCTGCCCGCCGAGCTGCCCGTGCTGTCGGAGGCTCCCGCGTCGGTCGCCCCGATCACCCCCGTCACCCCGATGGTCGTGACGGCCGCGGGCCGTCGCCGTGCCGCTCGCGGCAGGCGCCTGAGCCACCCGCTGGTGCGGGCGCTGCGCCCCCGTCCGGTGATCATCGGCGTCGCCACGCTCGCCGTGGCCTTCGGCGGTGCCGCCAGCTCGGCCTCGCAGGACGGTCCCGACGACGCGGACACGCTCACCTCCTCCTCGCGCACGGTGCAGGCCCCCACGGCCCTCGGCGGCACGAGTGGCGGCGGCGCCGTCTCCGCCCGTGATCGCCAGACCCCCACCGTCAGCCGCGACTCCAGCCGCCAGGCCCTCCAGGCCGCCTCCGGCGACCGCCTCGTGGAGGCCGCGGAGCGCCAGGCCGTGCAGCGCGACGCCGCACTCGCGCAGTTCGCCGCGCAGGCCGAGAAGCAGGCCCAGAAGCTCGCCCTGAACCAGTGGTCGCTGCCGACCAGCGGCTACCGCCTGACCGCCGAGTACGGCGACGTCGGCCTGTGGGCGACGTACCACACCGGCCTCGACTTCGCCGCGCCCACCGGCACGCCGATCACCTCGGTGGCCAACGGCACCGTGACCGACGTCGGCTACGACGGCGCCTACGGCAACAAGACCGTGGTGACCCTCGACGACGGCACCGAGGTCTGGTACTGCCACCAGACCACGATGGACGTCGGCGTCGGCGACACCGTCTCCAGCGGCCAGGTCATCGGCACCGTCGGCTCGACCGGCAACGTCACCGGCCCCCACCTCCACCTCGAGGTCCGCCCTGGCGGCGGTGACCCGGTCGACCCGTACTCGGCCCTGTCGGTCCACGGCCTGACGCCCTGACGGCGACCGACCGGGGTCGTGGGTCGGAGGACGCGCTGCAGCGCGTCGGACGACCCACGACCGCCGGCGTCGCGTCGTGGTCGGCCGCTCAGAGCTTCTCGACCGGCGCGTAGCGCAGCAGCAGCCGCTTCACGCCCTCGGAGCCGAAGTCGATCGAGGCCACGGCCCGGTCGGCGGCGCCCTCGACCGTGACCACGGTGCCCATCCCGAAGGAGTCGTGCACGACGCGGTCCCCCGGGTGCAGCGACGGGACCTCCCGGGCCGGCTTGGCCTTCGACCGGGCGTCGGCCCGGGCGGCGGCGGAGGAGAAGTTGCGGCGGCCGGCGGCGGTCGGGTGCCCCATGGCGGCCGGTGAGCCCGAGGCGTGGTCGGTGCGCGACCAGCTGGTCTGGGCCGCCTCGGTGCGGCGCCAGTCGACGAGGTCGACCGGCAGCTCGTCGAGGAAGCGGGAGGCCGGGTTGTGCGCGGGCGCACCCCACGACGAGCGGACCAGCGCACGGGAGACGTAGAGGCGCTGCTCGGCCCGGGTGACGCCGACGTACGCCAGGCGCCGCTCCTCCTCCAGCTCGGTGGGGTCGCCCAGCGACCGCGCGTGCGGGAACACGCCGTCCTCGAGGCCGGAGAGGAAGACCACCGGGAACTCCAGGCCCTTGGCGGTGTGCAGCGTCATCAGGGTGACCATGCCGTCGGCGGCCGCCTGGGCCGCGGCCGCGCGGCCCTCGGCGTCCCCGGGAGCGTCGGGGATCTGGTCGGCGTCGGCGACCAGGGCGACCCGCTCCAGGAAGTCGACCAGCCCGGGGGCGACCAGGCCCGCGTCGACGTCGGCGGGGTCGGCCGAGGGACCGGCGACCGGGTCGTCGGAGAACTCGCGCGCGACGGCGACCAGCTCGCCGAGGTTCTCCACGCGGGTCTCGTCCTGGGGGTCGTCGGAGCTCTCGAGCTCGACGAGGTAGCCGGAGCGGGCGAGCACCGTCTCCAGCACGACGTCCGCGCGCTCCCCGGCCGCGACCATCGACTGCAGCTCCTCGAGCATGTCCACGAAGGTGCGGATGCTGCCCAACGAGCGGGTGGCCAGGCCGGGCGCGTGCTCGGCGCGGCGCAGCGCCTGCCAGAAGGTCAGCCCGTCCCGCTCCCCCAGCGCCTGGACGCAGGCCACCGCCCGGTCCCCGATGCCGCGGCGCGGCGTGTTCAGGATCCGGCGGAGCGAGACCTGGTCGTCGGGGTTGGCCAGGACGCGGAGGTAGGCCAGCGCGTCGCGCACCTCGCGACGCTCGTAGAACCGCACGCCGCCGACCACGCGGTACGGCTGGCCGGTGCGGATGAAGATCTCCTCGAAGACCCGCGACTGGCTGTTGGTGCGGTAGAACACCGCCACGTCACCGGGCCGCAGGCCCCCGTCGACCAGGGTGTCGATCTCCTCGGAGACGAAGCGGGCCTCGTCGCGCTCGTCGTCGGCGACGTAGCCCACGATCCGCTCGCCGTCGCCGGCCTCGGACCACAGCCGCTTCGGCTTGCGGCCCTTGTTGTGGCCGATCACCGAGTTGGCCGCGGTCAGGATCGTCTGGCTCGAGCGGTAGTTCTGCTCCAGCAGGATCGAGGTGGCGTCGGGGAAGTCCTGCTCGAAGTCCATGATGTTGCGGATGTCGGCGCCGCGGAAGGCGTAGATCGACTGGTCGGCGTCGCCGACCACCATCAGCTCGGCCGGCGGCACGCGCTCGGCGGAGCTCTCCGCCGCACCCGCCGCGGCGGCGCCGGTCAGCGGCTCCTCGCGCGGGTCGGCGCAGAGCTGCTGGATCAGGGAGTACTGGGCGTGGTTGGTGTCCTGGTACTCGTCGACGAGCACGTGGCGGAACCGTCGGCGGTAGGTCTCGCGCACCTCGGGGTAGGTCTGCATCAGGTGCACCGTGAGCATGATCAGGTCGTCGAAGTCGAGGGCGTTGGCCTCGCGGAGGCGGCGCTGGTAGAGCGCGTACGCCGCGGCGTACCGCTCCTCGAGGTGGTTGTGCGCGTCGGCGGCCACCTGCTCGGGGTCACGCAGCTCGTTCTTGTGGTTGCTGATCCAGTGCAGCACCGCGCCGGGCTGGTGCTTGCGCGGGTCCATGTCGAGGTCCTTGCACACCAGCGCGATCAGCCGCTTCTGGTCCGCAGCGTCGTAGATGGAGAAGCTGGACCGGTACCCCAGCCGCTCGACCTCCTTGCGCAGGATCCGCACGCAGGCGGAGTGGAAGGTGGAGACCCACATGATCCGGGCCCGGCGACCGACCAGGTCCTCCACCCGCTGCTTCATCTCGGCCGCGGCCTTGTTGGTGAAGGTGATCGCGAGGATCGAGCCGGGGTGGGCCCCGCGCTCCGAGATCAGCCAGGCGATCCGGCGGGTCAGCACCCGGGTCTTGCCGGACCCGGCGCCGGCGACGACCAGCAGCGGCGCGCCGGCGTGGACCACGGCGTCGCGCTGCGGCGGGTTGAGCCCCGCGAGCAGCTCCTCGCGGCTCGGGCCACGCGGCTTCCGGGGCTTCTCGGCCGGCTCACCGGCGGACAGCTCGAGGCCGGGGAAGGGGATCGTCATCGTGGCCCCATCCTAGGCCGCGACGCCGACGGTCAGCTCACGTGCACCGGCGACCAGAAGACCGCCACGGCGACGTTGGCGACGGCCAGCACCAGCAGCCCCAGCCACAGGCCCTGCGGGATCCGCTCCTTGCGGGTGTTGGCCATCACCAGCACCAGCAGCACCAGCCCGACGGCGAACTTGACCGCGATCTTGGCGTGGTCCACGTCGCCGTCGCCCGCCTCCAGCACGCCCACGAGCAGCAGCCCGGTCACGAAGGCGGTGCCGACCCCGTCGCGCATCGCCGCGTTCACCGACTTCTCCGGGGTGCGGGTCTGCGCGAGCAGGCCGCCGATCAGGGCGGCGTAGCCCAGGACGTGCAGGAACAGCAGCACCAGGCGCAGGGTCTCCATGCGCCGAAGCGTAGGGCCGGCGCGGCACCATGGCTGCGTGACCTCCCCGACGCCCGTCCTGGGCCGGCTGCGCAGCGAGCCCGCCCTGGACCGTCCCGACCTGCTGGCCGACCCCGTGGCCGCCGCCCTCGCCGGCTGGCCGCCGGCCCCCGAGGTCGGCGTCGTGGCGATCGACCCCGACCTCGCGGACACCGCGGCGATGAGCGAGGCGTACGACGTCCCGCTCGCCGCCGGCGTGAACTGCGTCCTCGTGGGCGGCACCCGCGCCGGCGAGGAGCGGGTGGCGGCCTGCCTGGTGCGGGCCGACACCCGCGCGGACGTCAACCGCGTGGTCCGGCGCCTGCTCGACGTGCGCAAGGCGTCGTTCCTGCCGATGGACCGCGCCGTCGAGGGCTCCGGGATGGAGCACGGCGGGATCACGCCGGTCGGCCTGCCCCGGGGCTGGCGGCTGCTGCTCGACGCCCGGGTGCTCGACGTGGAGACGGCCGTCGTCGGCTCGGGCGTGCGCCGGTCGAAGCTGCTCCTGCCGGGGTCCCGGCTGGCGGACCTGCCCGGCGCGGAGGTCGTCCCCGGCCTCGCAGGCTGACCTACAGGCCGTGGACCCGGAGCCCGGAGTGGGTCTTGTAGCGCCGGTTCACCGAGATCAGCACCGCCGTCAACGGCTCGAGCTGGCGGGCCAGGCGCAGCTTGCCGGCGTCGACGCCCGGGCGCGAGGTGACCGAGCGGGCGATCTCCATCACGACCTCCTTGGCCTCCCGCGAGTCCCCGACCACGAGCACGTCCTCGCCGTCGAGGAAGTCCTCCTCGCCCCAGAGCGTCACGGCGGAGACGTGGTGGAAGGCGCCGACCAGGGTGGCGTCGGGCTGCAGACGCTGGGCGCTCTCCGCGGCCGAGCCCAGGCCGTGGTCGATCACCAGCCCGTGCGCACCGCGCTTGTCGAAGGCCAGCGGGTTCACGCACGAGACGACGATCCTGCCGGCCAGCGGCAGGGACGCCACCAGCTCGTCGTGGCCGTCGTAGGGGACCGCGAGCAGCACGACGTCGGCCTCGCGGCAGGCCTCGTCGTTGGTCGCGGCGCTCACCTCGCCGGCGCCCCCGAGCCCGTCGAGCCGCCCCCGGACCTCGGCCGCGACCTCCTCGGCGCGCTCGGCCGAGCGCGAGCCCAGGACGACGTCGTGCCCCCCGCGGGCGAAGCGGTAGCCCAGGCCGCGGCCCTGCGGCCCGGTCCCCCCGACGACGGCGATGCGGTGCTGGCTCACGGGGACCTCCGGGTGGCGTGACGGGACGAGCTCGGGGTGGGTGCGGTGCGGGTGGGACCGGCCGCATCGTCTCACCCGGCCGGGACCGGGCTCCCCACGGGCGTGACGACGACGGCTCCCGGTGGCCCGGGTCTTGATATCGTGCGCGGGTCGATCGGAGCGGGAGACATGGGGGGCACGACGACGAGTCGCGGCGATGTCCAAGGACTGCGTGCCGTCGCAGTCCTCGCGGTCGTCGTCGCGCACGCCGGGGTCCCGTTCCTGCCGGGCGGGTTCGTGGGCGTGGACGTCTTCTTCGTCGTCTCGGGCTACCTGATCTCCGGCCTGCTCTACCGCGACCTCGCCGCCGGCCACGGCGTCCCGCTGGCCCGGTTCTGGGCGCGCCGGGCCCGACGGATCCTGCCCGCCGCGACCGTCGTGCTGCTGACCACGCTGCTCGCGGGGCTGGTGGTCCTGCCGCTGCTGGACGGCCGCAGTCTGGTCGACGACGCCCTGTGGGCCGGGCTGTTCGTCGTCAACGTGCACTTCGCCCGCCGGGACGACTACTTCTTCAGCCGCGACATCGACGCCTCCCCGCTCCAGCACTACTGGTCGCTGGCCGTCGAGGAGCAGTTCTACGTCGTCTGGCCGCTGCTGCTGCTCGGCTGCGTCGCCGTGGTGCGTGCGGCCCGCACGATGCGCGGCTCGGCCGGCGGCCTGCGCCCGGGTCGTCCGCTGCCGCGGGGCGCGATCGCGGTCATGCTGGTGGTGCTGACCGCCGGCTCGTTCGTCTGGTCGGTGCTGCAGACCACCGGCGACGCGCCCGCGGCGTACTTCTCCACCCTCACCCGCGCCTGGGAGCTCGGCGTCGGCGCGCTCGCCGCGCTGGTCACCGCGCGGACGACCCGGCACCTGACCCGGGCCTCCGCCTCGGTCCTGGCCGGGGCCGGCCTGCTCGCCGTGCTCGCGGCCTGCGTGCTGTTCTCCCCCGGCACGCCGTTCCCGGGGTACGCCGCGGCGCTGCCGGTGCTCGGCACCGCCGCGGTCCTGCTGGCCGGCGCGGGCCGCGTCCGACCCGTCACCGACCTCCTCCTCGACACCTGGTTCATGCGGACCGTGGGCGACTGGTCCTTCTCGCTCTACCTGTGGCACTGGCCGGCGCTCGTCCTGCCCGAGCAGGCCCTCGGACGGTCGCTGGTGCCGGCCGAGACCGCCGCCGCCCTGGCGGCGACCGTCCTCCTCTCGGCGGCGACCTTCCAGCTCGTCGAGACCCCCTTCCGCACCGGCCGGGCGGCGGTGCGCCTGCAGGTGCGCCGCGGGCTGGTGCTCTACCCGGTCAGCCTGGTGCTGGCGCTCGGCTCGAGCGCGGGCGCGTGGGCCTGGACCGAGAGCAGGCTCGGCGAGTCCGGCGACGACCCGGCGATCACCGCGGACCCGTCCGGCAGCAGCACCGCGCAGGTCGAGGCCCTGGTGCAGGCCTCCGTCGAGGCCGCCCGCAACGACGTCGACGTGCCCAGCGACCTGACCCCGGACATCCGGGCGCTCCCGCAGAGCATCGCCGACGTGGGCCTGTGCGACTACCGCACCGACGTCCGCGACCTGTGCCCGCGCGGGCCGGTCGTCAGCGACCGACGGATGGTGCTGATCGGGGACTCGCACGCCCGGGCCTGGATCCCCGCCTTCGACCGGATCGCCGAGGCCGCCGGGTGGCGGATGTACTACCTGGTGAAGTCGCAGTGCACCGCAGCCCACGTCGTCGTGGCCCCGATCGAGGAGGACACGCCCTTCACGGAGTGCAGCGAGTTCCACACGTGGACGCAGGAGCAGGTGCGCAGCCTCGACCCCGACCTCGTCGTGGTGGCCTCCTCGCCGCCGGTCAACGGCGTCTTCGACGACTCCGGGGACCAGCTCTCCGAGGTCGACGACATCGCCCCCCTGCTGGACGCCGGCTACGACGACCTGTTCGCCGACCTCGCCGCCACCGCCCGCCGCACCGTCCTGATCCGCGACGTGCCCAAGGCCGCCGAGGCGCCCGGGACCTGCATCAGCGCCGAGGACTCCCTCAAGCTGTGCACGTTCGAGCCGCAGGAGCGCTCGGCCTACCTCGCCGACGTCTCCGTCTCCTCCGCCCGCGACGCCGACGTCCAGGTCGTCGACCCGACCCCGTGGCTGTGCTTCGACGGCGACTGCCCGGCGGTGATCGGCGGCACCTTGTCCTACCGTGACTCCGACCACCTGACCACCGAGTACTCCGCCTCGCTCGCGGAGGCGCTCGGCACGGCCCTGGACATGCTCGAGGACTGACCCTCGCCGCAGCGTCGGGGTCGCGGACCACCACGACACCCAGGAGAACCGTGAAGCTCTCGACCCCCCTCGTCTACTCCGGCAACCCCCGCGAGGCCGCCGACCAGGTCGCCGGGCTCGAGGCGGCAGGTCTCGACACGGTGTGGGTCGCCGAGCCGTACGGCTTCGACGCCCCGACCCTGATGGGCTACCTCGCCGCGCGCACCACGACGGTCGAGATCGGGGCCGGCATCCTCAACGTCTACTCCCGCACCCCGGGCGCGCTGCTGCAGACCGCCGCCGGTCTGGACAACGTCTCCGGCGGCCGGGCCGTGATCGGGCTGGGCGCGTCCGGCCCGCAGGTCGTCGAGGGCTTCCACGGGATGTCGTACGACCGCCCCCTCGGCCGCACCCGCGAGGTCATCGAGATCCTGCGGATGGGGCTGCGCCGCGAGCCCCTGGTGCACCAGGGGCGCAGCTTCACCCTGCCGCTGCCGGCCGACCAGGGCACCGGCCTGGGCAAGCCGTTGAAGCTGCTGACCAAGCCCGAGCGGTCCTCCGTGCCGCTGTGGGTCGCGGCTCTCGGCGAGAAGAACGTGGCGATGACCGCAGAGGTCGCCGACGGGTGGCTGCCGTTCATGTTCCTGCCCGAGCGCGCCCACGCCGTGTGGGGCGACGCCCTCGCCGCGGGCGCCGCCAAGCGCTCGGCCGACCTCGGCCCGCTCGAGATCAGCGCCGGCGGCATGGTCGCGATCGGCGACGACGTCGACGGCCTGCTCGACCTGATGCGCCCCACCTACGCGCTCTACGTCGGCGGGATGGGCGCCCGCGGCAAGAACTTCTACAACGACCTGGCGCGCCAGTACGGCTTCGAGGAGGAGGCCGAGAAGATCCAGGACCTGTACCTCGAGGGGCGCAAGTCGGAGGCCGAGGCGCTGGTGCCCCGCGCCTGGCTCGAGGCCGGCAACCTGGTCGGGCCGGCGTCGTACGTGCGGGAGCGGGTCGAGGCGTTCCGCGAGGCCGGCGTCACCAACCTGCAGGTCTCCCCCGCCACGCAGGACCCGGCGGGCACGATCCGCCAGCTCAAGGAGTGGGTCTCCTAGGGACCCTTGAACCTTGACAGTTCTGCTGTCACAGTGAGGTCGAGCAGCTGATCCAGGCCGACCCCAGGAGACCCCGATGCCCCAGACCGCCTCGATCTACGACCAGGAGCACGAGGACTTCCGGGCGGTGGCGCGGTCGTTCCTCGAGCGCGAGGTCGTGCCGCACCACGCGCAGTGGGAGAAGGACGGCCAGGTCAGCCGCGAGGTCTGGCGCAGGGCCGGCGAGCAGGGCCTGCTCTGCTTCGACGTCGACGAGGCCTACGGCGGCGCCGGCATGAAGGACTTCCGCTACAACATGGTCCTGACCGAGGAGATCAGCAAGGTCGGGGCCAGCGGGCTCGGCTTCCCGGTCCACACCGACATCATCGTCCCCTACATCAGCACGCTGGGGACCGAGGAGCAGAAGCAGCGCTGGCTGCCCGGCCTGGTCAGCGGCGAGCTGATCTCCTCGATCGCGATGACCGAGCCGGGCGCCGGGTCCGACCTGCAGGGCATCCGCACCTCCGCGGTCGACAAGGGCGACCACTACGTCGTCAACGGCTCCAAGACGTTCATCTCCAACGGCGTGATGAGCGACGTGGTCGTGGTCGTCGCGCGCACCGACCCCGACGCGGGCCACCAGGGCATCAGCCTGCTGGTCCTGGAGCGCGGGATGGAGGGCTTCGAGCGTGGTCGCAACCTCGACAAGGTCGGCCTGAAGGCGCAGGACACCGCCGAGCTCTTCTTCGACAACGTCGTCGTGCCCAAGACCAACCTGCTCGGCGAGGAGGGCCAGGGCTTCATCTACCTGATGCAGAACCTCCCCCAGGAGCGGGTCTCGATCGCCGCGATCGCGGTCGCGGCCTGCGAGCACGTGCTGGAGCTGTGCCTGTCGTACGCCCGGGAGCGCGAGGCGTTCGGCCGCCCCATCGGGAAGTTTCAGCACAACCGCTTCCTCCTGGCCGAGATGGCCACCGAGGTCCACATCGCCCGCGTCTTCGTCAACGACTGCGTGACCCGCCTCAACGAGGGCACCGTCGACACCGCACTGGCCTCGATGGCCAAGTGGTGGACCACCGAGCTGCAGACCAAGCTCGTGGACCGCGGCGTGCAGCTGCACGGCGGCTACGGCTACATGTCGGAGTACCCCATCGCCAAGGCGTTCGTCGACAGCCGGATCCAGACCATCTACGGCGGCACGACCGAGATCCAGAAGGAGATCATCGGGCGCAGCCTCGGGATCTGAGCGATGGGGGTGCGCAACGAGCTGCGGCGACGCGGCCACCTCTGGCACGTGGACCGGGTGCGCGCCCTGGTCGAGGACCGCAGCCACGACGCCACCTTCTTCTGCGGCGGCTCCCGGAACCACGCCGCCCTCGTCGACCTGTTCGACGGGCTCTTCGTGCTCCACGTCGATCTCGGCACGCTCGAGGAACGGCTCGCCTCGTGTACGGACGGCGAGTGGGGGTCGCAGCCGGCTGAGCGCGACCTCGTGGTCCGGCTGCACCGCACCGGGGAGGACGTCCCGGACGGCGTCGTGGTCGACGCCACGCGCCCGTTGTCCGAGGTGGTCGACGAGATCCTGCGCCGGACTGGCGCAGCTCCCGGCTGACCGGTGGTCGAGGAACCGCCTCGACTCGCGATCTGGTGCCACCAGGTGACACCGATCCACGACTCGACGAGGAGCCAGCCCGGCGTACCCGCCGGAACCGTCATCTCGACGCGCCGGAAGCGTCATCTCGGCTGTCCGGGAGCGTCGTCTCGGCGGGTGTGGCAGCGTGCCGGGCATGAGCGACGAGCCGGAGCACGTGCGCCTGAACCGGGCCCAGTGGGACGAGCGGGCGCCGGTCCACGCGGTGTCGCCCGACTACGAGGTCGCCCGCTTCCACGCGGACCCCGCCTTCCTCTCCGGGGTGGTGCGCTTCGACCTGCCGCGGCTCGGTGACGTGGCCGGTCTGCGCGGGGTGCACCTGCAGTGCCACCTCGGCACGGACACCGTCTCGCTGGCGCGGCTCGGCGCCCGGATGACCGGGCTGGACTTCAGCGGCGCCTCGCTCGAGCACGCCCGGTCCCTCGCCGCGGCGACCGGGGCGGAGGTCGACTTCGTGCAGGCCGACGTGCACGACGCGGCCGACGTGCTGCCCGAGCACGCCTACGACCTCGTCTACACCGGGATCGGGGCGCTGTGCTGGCTGCCGTCGGTGGCCCGCTGGGCCGCGGTGGTCGCGCGGCTGCTGGCCCCCGGCGGGCGGCTCTTCCTGCGGGAGGGCCATCCCGTCCTCTGGGCGCTGCCCGACCCGCGCCCCGACGGGCTGCTGGCCCTCGAGCTGCCCTACGTCGAGACCGTGGACCCGATCGTGTGGGACGACGGCGGGACCTACGTCGAGACCGACCACGTGTTCACCAGCACCACCACGCACGAGTGGAACCACGGTCTCGGCGAGATCGTCACCGCCCTGCTCGACCAGGGCCTGCGGATCACCGGCCTGGTCGAGCACGACAGCGTCCCGTGGGACGCCCTGCCGGGGCAGATGGAACCGGTCGGCGGGGGCGAGATGCGCCTGGTCGACCGCCCTGAGCGGCTCCCGCACAGCTACACGCTGCAGGCGGTCGCCCCCGGCTGACCACCCCGCCCGGGACCGGCGTCAGCGCGTGGCGGCGTACTCCTCCTGGAGGCGCCCCTTGACCATCTTGCCGGTGGGCGTGCGCGGCAGCGTGGCGCGGAAGAGGAACTCGCGCGGCACCTTGTACGCAGCCATCCGCTCGCGGGCGAAGGCGGTCAGGTCGCGGGCCAGGTCGGGGCCGGGGACCGCGGCGTCGGCCGGCTGGACGAAGGCCACCAGCCGCTCCCCCAGGTCGTCGTCGGGGACGCCGAGCACGGCGACGTCGGCCACGGCCGGGTGCAGGCTGAAGTGGTCCTCGACCTCCTGCGGGTAGATGTTCACGCCGCCGGAGATCACCATGAACGCCTTGCGGTCGGTCAGGTAGAGGTACCCCTCCTCGTCGACGCGCCCGAGGTCGCCCACGGTCGTCCAGGTGGGGTGGTCGGGGTGCTGCGTGGCCCGCGTCCTCTCCGGGTCGTTGTGGTAGCTGAACGGCGCGCCCTCGAACTCCGGCCGCTCGAAGTAGATCGTGCCGACCTCGCCGGTGGCGACCTCGGCGCCGTCCTCGCCGACGACGCGGACCGTCCCGAGCAGGGCCCGGCCGACCGAGCCGGGGTGGGCCAGCCACTGGGCCGAGTCGATGCAGGTCGCGCCGTTGGCCTCGGTCGAGGCGTAGTACTCCTCCACGAGGGGGCCGAGCCAGTCGATCATCGCCCGCTTCACCTCGACCGGGCAGGGAGCCGCTGCGTGCACGACCACGCGCAGCGAGGAGGTGTCCGCCGCGGCGCGCACCTTCTCGGGCAGCTTCAGCAGGCGGACGAACATCGTCGGCACGCACTGCGTGTGGGTGACGCGGTGCTCCTCGACGGCGCGCAGGAAGGCCTCCGGCTCGAAGCGCTCCATCATCACCAGGGTCCCGCCGGTGGCGTGCACGACACCGCCGAAGCGCAGCGGGGCGGCGTGGTAGACCGGCGCCGGCGAGAGGTAGACGGTGTCCTCGGTGAACGAGTAGAGCGTCCCGAACAGGGCCACGTAGCGGTAGCCGGGCTCGTCGACCGCGATCCCCGGCAGCGGCGGCTTGACGCCCTTGGGCCGACCGGTCGTGCCGGAGGAGTAGAGCAGGTCGTCGCCGTGCGGCTGCAGGGGCAGCGGCGCGGGCGAGGACGCCGCCAGCACCGCCTCGTAGTCGGCGTAGCCCTCCACCGCACCCGCGAAGGCCAGCCGCTCCCGGACCCCGCCGAGCCTCGCGGCGAGCGCCTGCGGCGTGCGCGGGACCGTGGCCGACACCACCAGCGCCCGGGCCCCGCAGTCCTCCACGACGTAGGCGGCCTCCGCGGCCGTCAGGTGGTGGTTGACCGCGGTGACGTAGAGCCCCGAGCGCAGCGCCGCCCAGTAGACCTCGTACGCCTCCGGCGTGTTGTCGCTGACCAGCGCCACCACGTCCCCGGTGCGCAGGCCCCGGTCGTGCAGGTGCCGGGCCAGGCGCGCGCTGCGCTCGTCGAGCTCGCGGTAGGTCAGGGTGCGGCCGGACCCCGCCATGACGAGCGCCGGCTTGTCGGGGTGGAGGGCCGCCCAGGTTCCCGGGTACATCGGCGCAGTGTGCCCGCACCACAGCCCGTGCGCCAGCACCGGTGCCGGTCGCGCGTCGTCGCGCCGCGGGGCCGGGATACCGTGGTCGTGATGAGCGAGCGCCCCACGCCCCAGCAGGTACGACGCGCTCTCGCGCGGGCCGAGCGCGGCGCCGCGCTGGACCCCGCGGAGGCGGCCGCGCTCCTCGCCGCGACCGGCGACGACCTCGACCGGCTCTGCCGGGCGGCCGCCGCGGTGCGCGACGCCGGCCTGGTCGCCGCGGGCCGTCCGGGCGTGGTGACCTACTCGCCCAAGGTTTTCGTCCCCGTCACCCGGCTGTGCCGCGACCGGTGCCACTACTGCACCTTCGTGACCACCCCGGGCCACCTCGAGCGGGCCGACGAGCCGCTCTTCCTGTCCCCCGACGAGATCCTCGCCCTCGCCTCCGAGGGGGCCGCACTGGGCTGCCTGGAGGCGCTGTTCACCCTCGGCGACCGGCCCGAGGACCGGTGGCCGGAGGCGCGGGCGTGGCTCGACGAGCAGGGCTACGACTCGACGCTGGCCTACGTGCGCGCGATGGCGGTACGGGTCCTCGAGGAGACCGGCCTGCTGCCGCACCTCAACCCCGGCGTGATGACCTGGGAGGAGATGAACCGGCTCAAGCCGGTCTCGCCCTCGATGGGCATGATGCTCGAGACGACCTCGCGGCGGCTGCACGAGACCCGCGGGCTGGCCCACTTCGGCTCCCCCGACAAGGACCCCGACGTACGGCTGCGGGTGCTCGAGGACGCCGGGCGGCTCGCGGTCCCCTTCACCACGGGCCTGCTCGTCGGCATCGGCGAGACCCTGGAGGAGCGGGCAGACACGATCTTCGCGCTGCGTCGCGTCTCCCGGGCCTACGGCTCGGTCCAGGAGGTCATCGTCCAGAACTTCCGGGCCAAGCCCGACACCGCGATGCGCCACGTCGACGACGTCGACCTCGACGAGCACCTCGCCGCCGTCGCCGTGACCCGGCTGGTCCTCGGCCCCCGCGCCCGGGTCCAGGCCCCGCCGAACCTGGTCGACCACGCCGGGTCGGCGCCGGAGGCCCGGGCCCTGCTCGACGCCGGGATCGACGACTGGGGCGGTGTCTCCCCGCTGACGCCCGACCACGTCAACCCCGAGCGGCCCTGGCCCAGCCTCGAGCGGCTGCGGGAGCTCACCGCCGACGCCGGCCTCGAGCTGCGCGCCCGGCTGACGGTGCACCCCGAGCAGGTCCGCGGTGCCCTCGAGCACGGCGAGCCCTGGCTGGACCCCCGGGTCGCCGGCCACGTGGCCGCCCTGGCCGGGCCCGACGGCCTGGCGGTGCCGGGCGTACGCCCGGTGGGTCGCCCCTGGCAGGAGCCGGACGGCGGGTTCGCCGGCCCCGGGGCCGGCTCCGGGCGTACCGACCTGCACACGGCGGTCGACACCGAGGGCCGCACCGGCGACCGCCGCGCCGACTTCGACACCGTCTACGGCGACTGGGGCTCGGTGGCCGACGCGGCCACGGCCTCGGCGGGCGGGCCGGTCGTGCTGCACGCGCACGGCCGGGAGGCGCTGGCCGCGGCCGAGGCCGACCCCGGCGGGCTGTCCGACGAGCACGCGCTGACCCTGATGACCGCCGAGGGCGACCTGCTGGCCGAGGTCTGTCGGCTGGCCGACGACCTGCGCCGCGAGGTGGTCGGCGACGACGTGACCTACGTGGTCAACCGGAACATCAACTTCACCAACGTCTGCTACGTCGGCTGCCGCTTCTGCGCCTTCGCCCAGCGGCGCACCGACGCCGACGCCTACTCGCTGACCCTGGACGAGGTCGCCGACCGCGCCGCCGAGGCCTGGGACCTGGGCGCCACCGAGGTCTGCATGCAGGGCGGGATCGACCCCGAGCTGCCGGCCTCGGCGTACTTCGACCTCGCCGCCGCGGTGCGCCGCCGGGTGCCCGACATGCACGTGCACGCCTTCTCCCCGATGGAGGTCGTCAACGGCACCGCCCGCACCGGGCTGAGCGTGGAGGACTTCCTGATCAAGGCCCGCGAGTCCGGCCTGGGCTCGTTGCCCGGCACCGCCGCGGAGATCCTCGACGACGAGGTCCGCTGGGTGCTGACCAAGGGCAAGCTGCCCACCCGCACCTGGGTCGAGGTGGTCTCCACCGCGCACCGCGTCGGCCTGCCGACGACCTCGACGATGATGTACGGCCACGTCGACCACCCGCGGCACTGGGTGAGCCACCTCCGGGTGCTGTCGGCGGTCCAGGACGCCGCCCGCGAGCACGGCGCCGCCGGGTTCACCGAGTTCGTGCCGCTGCCCTTCGTGCACACCTCCGCGCCGATCTACCTCGCCGGCGTGGCTCGCCCGGGCCCGACCCTGCGCGACAACCTGGCGGTGCACGCGATGGCCCGGATCCTGCTGCACGGCCGGATCGACAGCATCCAGACCTCGTGGGTCAAGCTCGGCGTCGACGGCACCCGGGCGATGCTGCGTGCGGGCGCCAACGACGTCGGCGGCACGCTGATGGAGGAGACGATCAGCCGGATGGCCGGCTCCGAGCACGGCTCGGCCAAGACCGTCGCCGAGCTGGTCGAGATCGGCGCCGGCATCGGACGCCCCGTGCGCGAGCGGACCACGCTCTACGGCGGTCGCTGACCCGGCCGTCGCCGACCCGGCAGACTGCCACCCATGAGCCTGACCCGGACCGAGCTGGCGCTGGCGCTGGGCGGGGCGCTGCTCGGCGCCCTCCTGGCCGTGGTCGTCGTGGAGCTGCTGGCACGACTGGCGGTGCGCCGCTGGGAGCCGGGGCGGCGCCTGGTCCACGCCGCGCGGCTGCCGTTCCGGGTACTGGTCCTGGTGCTCGCCCTGAACGGGGTGGTCGCGGGCGTGCGCGGGGAGCGGCAGGAGCTGTGGTGGCAGGCCACCACGCACACCGGGCGGGTGCTGGCCATCGTCGCGGTGGCCTGGCTGGTCGGCGTGGTGCTGCTGTTCCTCGGCGACCTCGCGCTGATCGGCGCGCGCACCGACGTGCCCGACAACCGGGTCGCCCGGCGCCGGCGCACCCAGGTGCTGATCCTGCGCCGGTTGACCGTCGCGGTCGTCGTCCTGGTCACCGTCGGCGCGGTGATGCTGACCTTCCCGGGAGTCCGCGCGGTCGGCGCCAGCGTCCTGGCCTCGGCCGGACTGATCTCGGTGGTGGCCGCCCTGGCCGCCCAGAGCACGTTGGCCAACGTCTTCGCCGGGATGCAGCTGGCGTTCTCGGACGCGATCCGGCTCGACGACGCCGTGATCGTGGAGCAGGAGTGGGGCTGGATCGAGGAGATCACGCTCAGCTACGTCGTGGTCCGGCTGTGGGACGACCGCCGGATGGTCCTGCCCTGCACCTACTTCACGACCACGCCGTTCCAGAACTGGACCCGGCACGGCTCCGAGCTGCTCGGCGTCGTCGAGATGGACCTCGACTTCGGTGTCGACACCGACGGCATGCGCCGCGAGCTCGAGCGGGTGCTCCCGCTCACCGACCTGTGGGACGGGCGTACCCAGGTCCTCCAGGTCACCGACGCGGTCGGCGGGTTCGCGCGGGTCCGCGTGCTGGTGTCCGCCGCGGACGCCTCGCTGCTCTTCGACCTGCGCTGCCACGTGCGCGAGGAGCTGCTGCGCTGGGCCCGGACGCACGACCCGGCCGGTCTGCCGCGCCAGCGACTGACGGTCGATCGCACCGAGGACGCCTGACCTTTGTTGTCCCGACCAACTTAAGTCCTGCCTGCCCCGCCGATCCTCGCGGAGGTAACAGTTGCGAAACATGGACTTTGTGCCTGTAGACGTGACGGCCGCCACGCTCATATGTTGTGCCACACAACAAAAGGCGTGTCGCTCCAGAGCCGGCACGGGTACCCGCGAGGAGGCGGTTCGCGTGAAGCGAAACAAGGGTTTGGCCATGATGGCCACGGTCGGTCTGGCACTCGCGCTCGGCGCGTGCGGCAGCGACTCGGGCGACAGCGCCAGCGACGGCGGCGGCAGCAGCAGCGAGTCGCAGGGCAAGGTCGGCGTGATCCTGCCCGACACCAAGTCGTCGGTGCGCTGGGAGTCCGCGGACCGCCCGGCGCTCGAGGCGGCCTTCGAGGAGGCCGGCGTCGAGGCCGACATCCAG
The DNA here is from genome assembly GCF_018459925.1 of Nocardioides aquaticus. Taxonomy (NCBI): domain Bacteria; kingdom Bacillati; phylum Actinomycetota; class Actinomycetes; order Propionibacteriales; family Nocardioidaceae; genus Nocardioides; species Nocardioides aquaticus. Next base: position 1,177,424 of record NZ_CP075371.1, on the reverse strand, counting down.
AACGCCCAGGGCGACGCCGACCGGATGGCGCAGATCGCCGACGGCATGGTCGCCGACGGCGTCACCGTCCTGGCGATCGTCAACCTCGACTCGGACTCGGGTGCCGCGATCCAGGAGAAGGCGGCCACCCAGGGCGTCCAGACGATCGACTACGACCGCCTGACGCTGGGCGGCTCCGCGAACTACTACGTCTCGTTCGACAACACCAAGGTCGGCGAGCTCCAGGGCCAGGGCCTGGCGGACTGCCTGGGTGACGAGGACGCGAACATCATCTACCTCAACGGCTCCCCCACCGACAACAACGCGACCCTGTTCTCCGAGGGCGCGCACTCGGTGCTCGACGAGAACAGCAGCTACACCAACGCCGGCGAGCAGGCCGTCCCGGACTGGGACAACGACCAGGCCGTGACGATCTTCGAGCAACTCTACACCCAGGCCGACGGTGACGTGCAGGGCGTCTACGCCGCCAACGACGGTCTCGGCGGCTCCGCCATCTCCATCCTGGAGAAGAACGGCGCGGCCGGCGAGGTCCCCGTGACCGGTCAGGACGCCACCGTCGAGGGTCTGCAGAACATCCTCGCCGGCACCCAGTGCATGACGGTCTACAAGTCCGCCACGGAGGAGGCCAACGCCCTCGCCGACGTCGCGATCGCGCTGGCCACGGGCGAGGAGGCCGAGACCAACGGCACCACCGAGGACGTCGACGGCGGCCGCGAGGTCCCCTCGGTCCTGCTGGACCCGGTCTCGATCACCGCCGACAACGTCCAGGACGTCATCGACGACGGCGGCCAGACCGTCGAGGACGTCTGCGCCGGCGAGTTCGCCCAGCTCTGCGAGGAGAACGGCATCTCCTGATGCCGCTCCGCTGACCGCCACCCGCGGCTCAGCTGAGGTCCGAGGGTGGGTCTCGTGGTCGGCCACCGCCGACCGCGAGGCCACGCCCCCGACACCAGCCGACGCACCGCCTGCACCGCCCGGACCACCGCCCGACCGCACCGCCCGCCCCGCACTCCCGGAGGAACCATGTCCAGCGAACCACTCCTGCAGCTGCGCGGGGTCAACAAGAGCTTCGGCAACGCCCACGTGCTCCACGACGTGGACTTCTCGGTCTACCCCGGCCAGGTCACCGCGCTCGTCGGCGACAACGGCGCCGGCAAGTCGACCCTGGTCAAGGTGATCGCCGGCATCTACGGCCGCGACAACGGCGACTACGTCTACGACGGCAAGAAGGTCGAGGTCCACGGGCCCCGCGACGTCGCCGCGCTCGGCGTCGAGGTCGTCTACCAGGACCTCGCGCTGTGCGACAACCTCGACATCGTCGAGAACATGTTCCTGGGCCGCGAGACCCGCAAGGGCCTCGTGCTCGACGAGACCGAGATGGAGTCCCGGGCCCGCGAGACGCTCGCGTCGCTCTCGGTGCGCACCGTGAAGTCGGTGCGCCAGTCGGTCGCCAGCCTGTCCGGCGGCCAGCGCCAGACGGTGGCCATCGCCAAGGCGGTGCTGTGGAACTCCCGCATCGTGCTGCTCGACGAGCCCACCGCCGCCCTGGGTGTCGCCCAGACCCGTCAGGTCCTCGACCTGGTCCGTCGCCTCGCCGACCGCGGCCTCGGCGTCGTGCTCATCTCGCACAACATGGGCGACGTCTTCGAGGTCGCCGACCGGATCACCGCGCTCTACCTGGGCCGCGTGGCCGCCGACGTCGCCACCTCGGACGTCAACAACAGCCAGGTGGTCGAGCTGATCACCGCCGGCCGCAGCGGGTCGCTGGGCATCAGCGACAACGCCGCCACCGTCTGACCGCCCGAACCCGAGAGGCCGTACCCGATGAGCACCACGCCCACCACACCGCGCACGTCCCCCGAGAGCGGCGGCGACAAGATGGCCACCGGCGACTTCGCCGCCGACAACCGCTCCGCAGCCACGCTGCGCGACTCCGTCAACGACTACGTCGGGCGCCTCCGCGGCGGCGACATGGGCTCCCTGCCCGCGGTCCTCGGCCTCGTGGTGCTGATGATCGTCTTCGGCCTGGCCAGCGACCGCTTCTTCTCGCTGCTCAACATGGCCAACCTGGTCGTGCAGGCCGGTCCGATCTGCCTGCTGGCCATGGGCCTGGTCTTCGTCCTGCTGCTCGGTGAGATCGACCTGTCCGCCGGCGTCGCCGGCGGTGTCGGGGCCACCGTCAGCGCGATGTTCATCGTGGAGCAGGGCCTGCCCTGGTACCTCGGCGTGATCGGCGCCATCGTCACCGGTGCCGTGATCGGCCTGATCATCGGTGAGCTGGTCTCCCGGCTCGGCATCCCGTCCTTCGTGGTGACGCTGGCCTTCTTCCTGGGCCTGCAGGGCGTCATCCTGAGGCTGATCGGCGACGGCGGCTCGATCCGGGTCGACGACCCGGTGATCCGCGGCCTGACCATCGACAACGTGCCTGTCACCGCCGGCTGGGTGGCCGCGATCGTGCTGACCGTCGTCTTCGCCGTCGGCACGCTGCTGCGCCAGCGCCGCCAGGTCGCCAACAACCTCCAGCACGACCCGATGAGCGTGGTCCTGATCAAGATCGCCGTGGTCGCCGCGGTGGTCCTCGGCATCACCGCGATGCTCAGCATCGACCGGAGCCTGAACCCGAGCTTCCCGATCGCCGGCATCCCCTACGTCCTCCCGGTCGTGGTCGTGCTGCTCATCCTGTGGACCTTCGTGCTCGACCGCACCACCTTCGGCCGGCACCTCTACGCCGTCGGCGGCAACGCCGAGGCCGCCCGCCGCGCCGGCATCAGCGTGCTGAAGATGCGCGTCTACGCCTTCGTCATCTGCTCCTCGATGGCCGTGATCAGCGGCATCGTCCAGTCCTCCTACACCGGCAAGGTCTCGACCTCCTCCGGCGGCGGCAACGTCCTGCTCTACGCCGTGGGGGCCGCGGTCATCGGCGGCACCAGCCTCTTCGGGGGCAAGGGCCGGGCGCTCGACGCCGTCATCGGTGGTGTCGTGATCGCCACGATCGCCAACGGCCTGGGCCTGCTGAACCAGGCCGCCTACATCAACTTCCTGGTCACCGGTGGCGTGCTCCTCATCGCCGCGAGCGTCGACGCGATCTCGCGCCGTCGTCGCTCGGCTGCCGGGATCTAGTCCCGTGGCCGTGGACGCCGCACCACGGCGCACGGGCACGGGGACCAACCAGGAGGGCGTCCGCCGGCACAACCTGGCCACGATGCTGCGCCAGGTGCACCTCGGCGGACCGACCTCGCGGGCGGAGCTGACGGCGGCCATGGGCCTCAACCGCAGCACCATCGGGGGCCTGGTCACCGAGCTCACCTCGCTCGGGCTGGTCACCGTGGGCTCCGCCCCGGCCGGCCCGGGCGGGGCGCGGGGCGCCGGTCGCCCCTCGCCCCGGGTCGCCCTCGCCGAGGCCGGGCCGTACGTCGTGGCGGTCGACCTCGGCGTCGACCAGGTCGTCGTGGCCCGGGTCGGTCTCGGGGGCGTCGTCCACGAGCGGGTCCGCGGCCCCGTGGACCCGGACGCCGAGGCGTGGCAGGTGGGCGCCGGGATCGCCGCGCTCGTGCGCCGGGTGGTCCGCGGCGCCCCGGCCGGTGCCCCGCTCGCGGGCATCGGGATGAGCGTGCCGGGACTGGTGCGCCGCAGCGACGGCCTGGTGCGTCTGGCCCCCAACCTGGGCTGGGTCGACGTCTCCCCCGGCTCGATCATCCTCGCCGCGCTCGGCGTGGACGTCCCCGTCTCGCTGGCCAACGACGCCGACCTCGGCGCGCTGGCCGAGCACGGGCGCGGCGTGGGCGTCGGCATCGACGACCTCATCTTCGTCTCCGGCAACGTCGGCGTCGGTGCCGGTGTGGTCGCGGGCGGTCAGCGGCTGGAGGGGTCGGGCGGCTACGCCGGCGAGGTCGGCCACATGGTCTTCGACCCCGAGGGTCGCGACTGCCACTGCGGGAGCCGCGGCTGCTTCGAGACCGAGGTCGGCGCGCACGCCATCGCCGAGGCGATCGGGTGCCCCGTGGACGCGGTCGGCTCGCTGGGCGACGTCCTCGACGGGTACGCCACCCCGCCGCCGGCGCTGCACCGGATCGGGCACCAGCTCGGCGAGGGGCTCTCGGGCATCGTCAACGCCTTCAACCCCCAGGTCGTCGTGCTCGGCGGCTACTTCCGCGCGCTGCACCGGCTCGTCCCGGGTGACATCGCCGCCGGCGTCCACGCCCGCACGCTGCCCGCGCCGCTGGAGTCGCTCGTGCTCTCCCAGCCGGGTCTCGGCGCCGACTCCATCCTGCTCGGTGCAGCCGAGATGGCCCTGGAGCCGCTGCTGGCCGACCCGGTGGCCGGCCTGCAGGCGTCGCTGGCCGAGGCGTCGTCCCGGCTCGCCGGGTAGCGAGGCAGGACGACGACCCGGCGGCCGTCAGGGCACGCTCAGAGCGCGGCCGCGCCGGCCTCGGCGACCGCCACGTCCTGCGCGACCGAGCCCGCGCTGACCCCCACGGCGCCGACGGTGACGCCGTCACGCACCAGCAGCACCCCGCCGCCGAAGGAGACCAGGCCACCGCTGGTCCACTCGAGGCCGTAGAGCTCGGCGCCCGGCTGGGTGACCTGGGCCAGCGCCCCGGTGGGCAGGTTCATCATCACCGAGGTGCGGGCCTTGCGCGTCGAGATGTCGATGCTGGCCTTGATCGCGCCGTCCATCCGCGCGAAGGCGACGAGGTGGGCCCCGTCGTCGACGACGGCGATGTTCATCGGCTGGCCGATCTCCTCGGCGTGGGCGCGCGCGGCGGCGAGCACGGTGTCGGCCTCGGCGAGGGTGAGGTGGTGGGACATGGGGGCCTCCTGGTGGGTGGTGCGTGGTGGACGGTCGGTGGTGGGGAGCAGACGGGTGGCGCCGTCAGCCGGCGGGCAGCTTCAGCGCGATGCCGGTCACGAGGCGCGCCGCGTCGTGGCCCAGGCACCGGGCCCGGGACGCGACCACCGGGTCGAGCAGGTGCTCGAGCGGCGGTCGCCCGTGCAGCGCCCGGTGGGTAAGGCAGACGCCGTCGGCGGCGATCCCGACGCCGACCTCGAGCGACGAGCGCTCCGCCGCCCGCTCGGCGAGCGCGACGCAGTCGTGCGCGGCCGCCGTCTCCACGGCGGCCGGGACGCCCTCCTCCTCGAGGCCGGCCAGCACCTGGCGCAGCGCGTGGGCGTCGTGGGCACCACCGGGCGCGAGCAGCACCACCACCGTGGGTGGCTCGGGGCGCCCCGAGTCACGCACGCCCGGTCCCGTCACGCTCGAGGAACGCCGCGACCAGCCCGGTCGCGACCGCGTTGCGCGGTCCCTCGCTGCCGCGGACGTCGCCCGTGCCGCAGACGATCCCGTGCGGCGCCAGCGCGTCGGCGACCAGCTCGGGGATCTCGAAGTCCAGCGCGGAGCCACCGAGCAGGACGACGAAGCCGATGCTGCGCAGGTCACCGCGGGGTGCGACCCGGGCGAGCGTCCGCAGCGCGTTGACCACGAACACCCGTTCCTTGGCCGCGCGCCGCACCGCCCGCACCCGCTCCAGCGGGTGCCGGGTCGGCACCGGCGCGAGCCCGTGCTCGCCGAGGGTGACCACGCGGGCGAAGACCGTTGCCGGCAGCGGCTCGCGGAAGAACTGGGCGGTGCCGTCCTCGAGCCGCAGGTGGAAGAAGCTCTCGACCTTGCCGAGCGGGTTCCGCTTGACCTGCTCGGCGACCTCGAGGTCGCCCAGGCCGAGCTCGGCGTCGATCAGCCGGGTGACCAGGTCACCGGCCCCCGCGACGTGGGTGGCACGCACCTCGCCGCCGCGCTCCAGCACCGCGGCGTCGGTGGAGCCGCCCCCGAGGTCGAGCACGACCAGGGGCGTGTCGGTGCCCGGGGTGGTCAGCGCTCCTCGCACCGCCATCTCGGCCTCGACGCCCCCCACCTGGACCTGCACCCCGGACGCCCCCCGGTGCTCCAGCGCCACGCGGACGGCCTCGGCCACCCGCTGCATCCCGCTGTGGCGCGTGCGCACCATGGCCGCCAGCGCGACGGCGTTCTCCAGGACGATCTCGCCGGCCAGCCCCCCGCTGACCTCCTGGGGGACGACCGTGTCCACGGCCAGCAGGTCCCCGACCCGCACCTCGTCGAGCTCGAGACCGGCGAGGTCGGCCATGGTCTGGCGCACCGAGGCCATCATCCCCCCGACGTTCGTGCCGGCCTGCCCCGTGGCGTCCACCAGCGGGGCGACCCGGGCCAGGGCGTCCATCACCTCCTCCGCCCCCCGGCTGACGTCCACGGACAGGGTGCGCTCGGCCCCGACCAGCCGCAGCTCGCCGGCGGCCACCACCCGGTCGCTCACGTCGCCGGCCGGGGTCCGCACGACGACCGCCGACCGGTTGCCGGTGAGGGCTCGCGCCACCGGCGCGACCGTCCGGGTCTGCTCGGCGTCGAGGCCGAAGACGCCGGCCAGGCCGTAGGCGTTGGACAGGGTGCGCACGGTGCGCCCGGGGGCGGCGACCTCGACGGCGGCCAGCATCCCGATCGGCACCGCCTCGATCCGGGAGACCTCGTCGACGACGGGGACCGGGCTGCTCAACCGGTTGACCACCAGCACGGCGTCGTCGTTGCCGAGCACCGCCGCCGCGACGTGGACGCCGCGCTGCCCGGCCGCCTCCAGGGCCGCGGCCGTGTCCTCGAAGTCGCTCGTGGCCGGCACGACGACCACCACCGACGAACCCGGTTCGGACTCCCCGAGGTCGGCCAGCGCGGTCGTCACCCCCACGCCGAGGCCCGCACCACCCGGCGTCCGCGGGTCGTGGCCGATCATCGTCGACTCGGTGATGATCGTCTCGGTGATGGTCTCCATCGCCAGCCCGCTGATGACCGGGGTCGCCTCGTTGAGCAGGACGGTCCCGACGTCGGCCACCTCGTGCCCGGCCCGACGCAGCGCCGCCTCGACGGCGGTGACCACCCCCGCCACGTTGTCGACCGTGCCCTTCACCCCGCTGGTGCGGCTCAGCGAGGCCCCCCGGTGCTCGGCTCCCCCGCGGCCGGTGACGCGCGCGGCGCTGGCCTCGGTGGTGGAGTTGCCGATGTCGACCCCGACCACGAGCCCGGCGGACCGGCGGGGTGCGCCGGCGTCACCGGCGTCGCCGGGGTCCCCGACGTCCTGGTCGCGGCCGGCGTCGTGGACGCCTGCGCTCACGGGGCCGTCGCGACGTCGGGGGTCACCTCGACGGGCTTGGCGCCCTTGACGATGAGCTCGGTCTCCTTCAGGTGCAGCAGCGCCGCCTTGGCCTGCCACCGGGGCCTGGCCATCTGGTCGTTGAGGGTGGGCACGGGCTCGGGGGACTCGCCCTTGGCGTACCGCGCCGCGTTGCGGCCGACGTTGCGGAAGGTCTCCAGCGTCATCAGCGGCGACTGCGGGAACAGCTCCAGGCTGGACAGGCGGGCGAGGTCGCGCTGGTGGATCATCGTGGTCCCGCGGGACAGCACGCCGACCGAGATGCCCGAGCCCGACAGCCGGGCGCCGGCGTGCGCCATCGCCGCGAGGTCCGAGGTGTGCCGGAACCGGACCAGGCGGGCCGCGACGCCCTGCTCCTCGATGCCGGCGAGCAGCTGCCGCAGCAGCTCTGCGTGCGGCACGCCGACGATGGTCTGGCTGAAGGTGTCGGCGAAGCCCGGCGCGAGCGCCACGACCACCTCGTCGCGCCGCTCACCCCGGGTCGCCGGGCCGACCTCCACGAGGCGGAGGGTGCGTTCTCCTGCTGTGGTGCTCATCGTCGTCTCCTCCTGCCGGCTCTCAGCCGACCTCGGTCTCGGGGTTCTCGGCACTGGTCACGTGCCGGAGGCGCTTCATCTGCTCCCACCGCTCCCCGCTCGGCCGGTAGCCCGTGCCCGGTCCGGCGTAGTCGTTGTCGTCGTTGACCGCGGAGAGCGGCACCATCCCCTTCAGGATCGCGGAGGTCTGCAGGAGGTCGCCCGACACCCGTTGGCGCAGCACCGTCAGCAGGTTCTGCGCCATGTCCCGGAAGCCGGTGGCGTCGAGGGCCGTGACCAGGTCCAGGCCGGTGATCCCCCGGTCCATCACGCTCTGCGCTCCCTTGAGGTCCTCCAGCACGTCGCGCGGCAGGCAGTCGTTGCTGCCGTTGGCGTACACCGCGGCGACGATCTCCTCGTCGCGGATCCGCGGCAGCTCGAGGTGCTCGAAGACCGCCTGGAGCGCCTCCGCCGCGCGCTGGCGCGCTGCGAGGATCTCGCTCTCGCCCACGTGCTGCAGCCCCCCGTCGACCATCAGGTCGCGCTGGATGGTGTTGAAGTCGTCGAAGTCGTCGGTGTCGAGGTTGGAGCCGGCGAACATGTTGTCGTAGTTGGGCACCGCCGAGTAGCCCGAGCACACGAAGTCCGTGCCGGGCAGCATCTGCGGCAGCAGCCGGGCCACCCGCCGCATCGGCGAGTGGGAGAAGGACTGGTCGTTGCCGGAGGCGCACTCCAGGTCGAGCGCGGAGGCGATCAGGTTCTCCGCCGCCACCGCGCGGATGCCGGACGGCACCGCCCCGGGCACCCCGATGCAGGAGATCGACCCGTTCTGCAGGCCCTGGGAGCCGGCGCCCTTCGCGATCAGGATGCAGCGGATCTCCAGGTACAGCATCGACTTGCCCTGCGCGTTGCCCATCTGGACCTCGGAGCCGGTGCCCGAGGTGAAGCGCATCTTGATGCCCCGGGAGGCGTAGGCCGAGGCCAGGAACGCCTTGGACCACGGGGTGTCGTCGCCGTCGACGAACACCGGCTCGGTGCCGTACACCGAGATCGTCTCGGCGTAGTTGGTGATGCCGCGCATGCCGAGCTCGAGCTCGGTGGCCTCCTCGAGGGCGCACTGGGTCAGCGGCACCTCCTCGGCCACCTGCGCGCCGATGGTCTGCGCCATCGCGACCAGCGGGGCGTAGCGCACGACGCCGAGGGTGGTCTCGATCTCCGAGAAGCCGCGCAGCGCCGCCTCGGCGGCCTCGCAGGCCACCTGCAGCGGGTTGTCCCGGGCGCTGGTGCAGTGGGCCTGGTTCGCGGGGGTCCGCCGGGCCCGCATCTTCTGCATCCCCATCATGATCTCGACGATGTTGAGGTGGTTCGCCACCCCGAGCAGCTTGGCGGGGGTCAGCCCGGCGACCACGTCGCGCACCGTGGTCCGGGTGACGCCGGGGTCGACGATCATGCGGGCGATCTCGACGGTGTCGAGGGCCATCGCGTCCACGGCCACGTCGGTGTCGATCGCGTGGTCGGCGATGAACTGGTCGATGAAGTCGAAGTCGGCGCGCTCGGTCCCGTCCATCTCCACGACGACACCGTCCTCGACGCGGATGCTGGGCGCGGGGTCGAAGGCGCTGTCCATCGCCACCATGCCCTTCTCGGGCCATTCCTCGACGAAGCCGTCCAGGTTGACCGGGCGGGCCTCGAGGGCCTCGGTGCGCAGGGACCTCCGGGGGTGACGCCCCCGGGCGTGGCGGGCGTGGCGGTGGTGGTCATGGCGCGTTCCTCACTGGTCCTCGTCGGCGAGGATGTCGCGACGCTCGTAGACGTCGGCTGCCTCGCGGACCAGGCCCGCGGCGTGGTGGGCGGAGTAGGTGGTCTCGAGGTCGTCGGCGAGGGCCAGGAGCTCGGCCTTGCTCGAGGAGTTCGGGCGCAGCGCGTTGTACATCGCCAGCAGCCGCTCGTCGGGGATCGCGGTCAGCTCCGCGGCGCGACGGAAGTTCGCCGCCAGCTGCCGGCGACCGACCCCGTCGGCGATGCTGGCCTGGAGCCGCAACGTGTCCGGGGTGATCCGCAGGTCCTCGGCGCTCACGTCGCCGGCGACCACGCGGTCCAGCGTGAGCGAGTCGAACGACGCACCCGTCGGCGTGGTGAGCAGGTCGGGTCGGTTCACGCTCAACGGGTAGTCGGTGCGGTCCAGCTCTGGGAGGGACATCGGGCTCCTCTCGCGGCGGGCCCGGCGATCACCGGGACCTGCGCCTGTCGGGCTGACGCACCGACCGGCGGTGCGTCTCGAGCACTGTGACATGGGACACGTTGCATCTATGCTGCGTCGAGACCGACGTCCCGCGACGTCCGGAGGGAGCCCTCGTGCGCACGCTCGTCGCCCAGTCCTGGAAGAGGTCGGCCGCCGCCGGCATCGACGCCGACCACGCGGAGGCGCCGCTGCGGCTGGAGCACCGGGACCTGCTGGCCTACCGCGCGAGCCACCCCCTCTCGGCCGTCTTCCCCCTCCTGCACGACGTGCTCGGGCGCGCCGCCGAGGCCTCGGACTGCGTGATGGCCGTCGGGGACGACCACGGCCAGCTGCTGTGGGTCTGCGGACGCCCCGACGTGCTGCGCCGGGCCGAGGGGATCAACTTCGTGGAGGGCACCTCCTGGGGCGAGGAGCTGATCGGCACCAACGCCCCCGGCACGGCGCTCCGCCTCGACGCGCCGGTGCAGATCAGCTCCCGCGAGCACTTCAACGTCGCCTACAAGCCCTGGTCGTGCGCCGCGGCCCCCATCCACCACCCGGAGACCGGACGCATCCTCGGCGTCGTCGACGTGACCGGCGGCGACGCGGTCGACCTGCCCCAGACCCTCGCCCTCGTGCGGTCGGTGGCCCGCCTGGCGGAGTCCGAGCTCGGTCGTCTCTCCCTCCAGCGCCGACTGGCGAGCCAGGAGCGGGTCGGCCCGACCCGCCGGGCCACCCGCACCACCCGCGCTCCCCGGACCACCCGGCCCGTGCTGGTCCTGCGCGGCCTGGGCCGGCCCGACTGCGAGGTCGTGCTGGCGGGGCGCACCGTCCGCCTGAGCCCACGGCACGGCGACGTGATGGCCGTGCTGGCCGACGCCCCGGAGGGGGTCACCGCCGAGCGCCTCGCGACCGAGGTCCACGAGGAGGAGGTGCGCCCCTCGACCACCCGCGCCCAGGTCACCCGCCTGCGGGCGCTCCTCGGCCCGGGGGTGCTCGAGTCGCGGCCGTACCGGTTGGTCCCCGAGGTCCGGGCCGACTGGCTCGAGGTCGCCGGGTCGCTGCGCGCGGGTCGGCTCGCCGAGGCGGTGCGGTCCTACCGGGGCCCGCTCCTCCCGGAGTCGACGTCCCCGGGCGTGGCCCGCCGACGTGACGCGCTCGAACGTGACCTCGTGGCGGCCCTGCTGGCCTCCCAGGACGTCGAGCTGCTGACCGCGGCGACCCGGTCCGGCTGGGCCGCCGACGACCTGGCCCTCTGGGAGCGGCAGGCGGCGCTCCTGGACCCCGGCTCGCCGTTGCGCCTGGCCGCGCTCTCCCAGGTCCGACGGCTGCGCATCGAGTACGGCCTCGAGCCCGCGCCCGGCCGACCGCCCCTGACGCGCTCGCGCCTCGGGAGGATGTGACACCGGCCGGCTCAGGGCAGCAGCGCGACCTCGCCGTTGAAGACCGGCTCCAGCGACCGCTCCGCCGCACCCAGGGCGGCGGCGGCGATCCCCAGCCGCCCGGGCCTCAGCTCCGGGCGCACCTGGACCGGCGAGGCCAGCAGGGCGTCGAGGGCGGCGCGCGCCGGGTCGAGCACGTCGTCGCCGAGCACCGCGAAGTAGCCGCCGAGGACGACCACCTCGGGGTCGAGCACGTTGACCAGGACCGAGAGACCCACGCCCAGCTCGTGGCCCACCAGCGTGAGCCCGCGGCGCACGCCGGCGTCGGTGCGGGCGCGCGCGGCGACGGCCTCCGCGGAGGCCAGCGGCGTCTCGAGCTCGGTCATGCCGACCGCCGCCAGCATCGCGTGCAGCCCGACCGCCGCCTCCCAGCAGCCGGTACGCCCACAGCCGCACCGCGCGTCGGCGCCGGCGAGGGGCAGGTGGCCGACCTCGCCGGCGAAGCCCGCTCCCCCGCGCAGGGGGCGCCCGTCCTCGAGGATGCCGGCACCGATGCCGACGGTGCCGGTGAGGTAGAGCGCGTGCCCGACCTGCTGCGCGGCCCCGTGGCGGGCCTCGGCCCGGGCGGCGCAGTCGGCGTCGTTGCCGACGCGGACGGTGCCGCCCTCACCGAGGATGCCGCCGAGCGCGCGGGCGACCGTCCGGGCCGGCTCGTCCTCGGGCAGGTCCAGGTTCGGGGTCCAGGCCACGGTGCGCTCGTCGCCGCGCACCAGGCCCGGCAGGGCGACCGTGGCCCCGACGACCCCCGCGCCTCCCGAGCCGGCGCCGGGGCGGCCCAGCGTGTCCGCGACGTCGTGCGCGAGCCGGCCCAGGTCGGCCAGCCCCCGACCGCGCTCGACGGGCCGGGTGGTGGCCAGCCGCTCGTGGCCGGACAGGTCGACGACCGAGGCGGCGACGTAGTCGACGTTGAGCTCGAACCCGACACCGAGGTGGTCGTGCCCGGTCAGGGCCACCGGCCTGCTGGGACGCCCGCGCGCCGGGGGGACCTCCGCGGTCGCCGGGGCGACCACCTCGGCCGCCTCGAGCCCGGCCACGATCACCCCGACCGTGGCCTTGGACAGGCCGGTGCGCGAGGCCAGCGCCGCCCGGCTCGCCGGGCCGTGGTCGCGCAACGAGCGCAGGAGCACGGAGGTGTTGGCGCGGCGCAGGCCCTCGGTCGTGCCGGCGCCGCCCGTCACCACTCCCGTGCCCCTGCTCGTCGTCCGACCGTCAGCCGCGCACGCCGTAGAGGTGCTCGAGGGCCAGCTGGTCGAGGCGCTCGAAGCCCATCCCGCGGGCGGCCAAGGTCTCGACGTCGGGGTCGGCCTCCTCGCGCAGCTGCGCCCAGGTCTCACCCTCGGCCAGGGTCGGCACGGCGAGCTCCGGCACGCGGGCGGCCTCGAGCGCCTCCTGCACCTCCGGGTCGGCACGGAACGCCTGGACCTTCTCGCGCAGCACCAGGTAGTTGGTCATGCAGCCGGCGGCCGAGGCCCAGACGCCGTCCTCGCCCTCGGTACGGGCCGGCTTGAAGTCGAAGTGGACCGGCCCGTCGTACCCGCCGGCGAGCAGGGTGTCGACGACCCAGAAGGCGCCGCGGACGTTGCCGGCGCCGAAGCGCAGGTCCTGGTCGAACTTGGGGCCATTCTGGCCGTTGAGGTCGATGTGGAAGAGCTTGCCGGACCACAGCGCCTGCGCGTACCCGGCGGCCGCGTTGACCCCGGCCATCTCCTCGTGCCCGATCTCGGGGTTGACCCCGACCAGGTCGGGCCGCTCGAGCTCCTCGATGAAGGCCAGGGCGTGCCCCACCGTCGGCAGCAGGATGTCGCCGCGCGGCTCGTTGGGCTTGGGCTCGATCGCGAAGCGCATGTCGTAGCCCTGCTCGGTGACGTAGTCGCCCAGGAGGTCGAAGCCCTCCTTGTAGCGGTCCAGGGCCACGCCGACGTCCTTGGACGCGCCGTACTCGGCACCCTCGCGACCGCCCCAGCAGACGTAGATCTTCGCGCCGAGCTCGGCGGCGAGGTCGATGTTGCGCATCACCTTGCGCAGCGCGAAGCGGCGCACGGCGCGGTCGTTGGAGGTGAAGCCACCGTCCTTGAAGACCGGGTGCGTGAAGAGGTTGGTGGTGGCGGTGGTGACCACGAGACCGGTGTCGGCCAGGCCCTGGCGGAACCGGTCCAGGATGCCGTCGCGGGTGGCGTCGTCGGCGCCGAAGGGGATCAGGTCGTCGTCGTGGAAGTTCACGCCGTACGCGCCCAGCTCGGCCAGCTTCTCCAGCGCGTGGACCGGGTCCATCGCGGGGCGGGTGGCCTCGCCGAAGGGGTCGCGGCCCTGCCAGCCGATGGTCCACAGACCGAAGGAGAAGTGGTCCTCGGGGGTCGGGGTGGGGATGCTCATGGGTCTGCCTCTCGGTCGGTGCGGGGGTCGGTGCTGGTGCTGGGTGCGGGTGGGTGCGGGGTGGCCGGTCAGGACCAGGGGGCGGTGCGCTCGCGCAGGTCGGCGTACGCCGCCCGCACCGCCGGGGCCGCGTCGCGCGCGGCGGCGTCGGCGGTGAGCACGGTGGTCGGGCCGGCCGCCCACGACGGCGGGCCGTCCGTGCCGGCCAGGGCCCACGCGGCCTGGCGGGCGGCGCCGAGGGCGACGTACTCCCCCGCCGGCGGGAGGGAGACGTCGTGGCCGAGCAGCGCCGGGGCCAGGGCCTGGACCGCCGGGTTACGGGTGGCGCCGCCGACCATCAGCACGCGGGCGGGCTGCCGGCCGGTCTCGGCGACCAGCCGCTCGACGGCCTCGGCCAGGGAGCACAGGAGCGCCTCGACGGCGGCGCGGGCGAGGTCGGCGCGGGTGGTGGTGTCGCGCAGGCCGCTCCAGGTGCCGGTCGCGGCGGGCCGGTTCGGCGAGCGCTCGCCGCCGTAGTAGGGCGAGATCCTCACCCCGCCCGCGCCGGGGGTGGAGGAGAGGGCGAGGCGGCCGAGCTCGTCGTGGTCGACGCCGAGCCAGGCGGCCTGCAGGTCGAGGATCCGGGCGGCGTTCATCGTGGTCACCATCGGCAGGAAGCCGCCGGCCGCGTCGGCGAAGCCCGTGACCACGCCGCTGCCGTCGGCCACGGGCGTCGCGCTGATGCAGGAGGCGACGCCGGAGGTGCCGAGGGAGACCAGGACGTCGCCGACCTCGAGACCCATCCCGAGGGCGGCGGCCATGTTGTCCCCGGTGCCCCCGGCGAGCAGGGCGCCCGTGCGCGTGGTGCCCGCGGCCGTCCCGGGCGCCACGAGACGGGGCAGGTCGACCTCGTGGCCCAGGGCGGCCGCGGCGAGGTCGGGGCGCCAGGTGCCGGCGGCGGTGTCGAGGTACCCGGTGCCGGAGGCGTCGCCACGGTCGGTGAAGGGCTCGGTGCCGGCGGCGGCCAGGTGCAGCGAGACGTAGTCGTGGGGCAGCAGCACCCGGCGTACCCGGGCCGCGGCCGCGGGCTCGTGGTCGCGCAGCCACCGCAGCTTGGAGGCCGTGAAGGAGGCGACCAGGACGCTGCCGACGGCGTCCGCGCAGGCCTGCGGACCGCCCATCTCGGCGACCAGGTCGGCGGCGGTCCCGGCGGAGCGCGTGTCGTTCCAGAGCAGCGCGTCGCGGACCGGCTGCCCGTCCTCGTCGAGGGCGACCATGCCGTGCTGCTGGCCCCCCACCGCGACGGCGTCGGCCAGCTCGAGCAGGCCGTCGGTGGCGCGGTCGACGGCGGCCAGCCAGGCGCGCGGGTCGACCTCGGTGCCGACGGGGTGCGGGGCGGAGCGCGCGTCGACGACACGACCGTCGGCGGCGTCGACGAGCACGGCCTTGGTGGACTGGGTGGAGGAGTCGATCCCCATGACGAGCGTCACAAGCCCCATTAAGTACGACTCTCGTACTTAAGTCAAGGGGTCGCGGGACCCTCACCCTCCCGGAGCGGCGCGCGGTGCGTACCGTGGCGAGCATGAGCCAAGACGGAGACATCTACGCCGGCGACCAGCTCTCGCGCGAGGACGCCCTCGCCGGGGCGGAGAACGACGTCGAGGACGAGCTGGACCGCGGCTACTCCCCGCCGGAGAAGCTGTCGGGCAACATGAAGCACGGCACGACCACCGCCGAGGTGCTCGAGGGCGAGTCCTTCGAGGAGCGCCTCGACCAGGAGGTGCCCGAGGCCGACCCGTACGACGCGGCCGCCTCCGAGGACGTCAACGACATCGACGACGGCGAGGTCGGCGACGAGCGCGCCGGCCGTCTGGTCGACCCCGACCAGGGTGGCGGCGCGGACCTCGACCAGGCCATGGTCGGGGACGACGCCGGGATCGACGGGGCCGGCGCCGGCGCCGAGGAGGCGGCGGTCCACGTCGTCCCCGAGGACGGCGAGCAGATCTAGTCCCGCCGGCCCTCGGAGTCTCCTAGGATCCGGCCATGGCCAAGAGCGACGACCTGACCGCCCGACTGACCCGAGTGCCGCGGTTCGCCGACCTCTCCAAGCGCGAGCTCGCGAAGGTGGCCGACGCCGGCCGCCTGGTGCACCTGCCCGCGCAGTGGTCGCTGATGGCGGAGACCACGCCGGCCGACAAGGCCTACGTCCTGCTCACCGGGACCGCCGAGGTGCGGCGCAAGGGGGCGGTCGTGGCCACCGTCGGCGCCGGCGACCTGATCGGGGAGATCGGCGTGCTGCAGAAGAAGCTGCGCACCGCGGCGGTGGTCTCCACCTCGGAGCTCGAGGTCGTGCACTTCACGAACGAGGACCTCTCCCGGCTCGCCGAGGAGATCCCGGCGTTCGGCAGGGCCCTCGAGGCCACCGCCGCCGCGCACGCGGACTGAGCCGCGCGCTGCCGAGATGACGCTCGCGGCGCCCCGAGATGACGCTCGCGGCACCCCGAGATGACGCTCGCGGCGCACTGTTGCGCCCTGAGTCAAGGCACCGGGGTCACTCCCACTCGATCGTCCCCGGCGGCTTGCTGGTGATGTCCAGCGCCACCCGGTTGACCTCGTCGACCTCGTTGGTGATCCGCGTCGAGATCTTCTCCAGCACCTCGTAGGGCAGTCGCGCCCAGTCGGCGGTCATCGCGTCCTCGCTGGTGACCGGCCGCAGCACGATCGGGTGGCCGTACGTCCGCCCGTCGCCCTGGACGCCGACCGAGCGGACGTCGCCCAGCAGGACGACCGGGAACTGCCAGATGTCGCGGTCGAGGCCGGCGGCGGTGAGCTCCTCGCGGGCGATGGCGTCGGCCGCGCGCAGGATGTCCAGGCGCTCCTTGGTGACCTCGCCGACGATCCGGATGCCGAGCCCGGGGCCGGGGAACGGGTGGCGCCAGACCAGGTCGGCCGGCAGGCCGAGCTGCTCGCCGACCAGGCGCACCTCGTCCTTGAACAGCGTGCGCAGCGGCTCGACGAGCTCGAAGCGCAGGTCGTCGGGCAGGCCGCCGACGTTGTGGTGGCTCTTGATCGTCGAGGTGCCCGCTCCCCCGCCGGACTCCACGACGTCGGGGTAGAGCGTGCCCTGGACCAGGAAGGCCACGGTGTCGGCGTCCTCGCCGGTCACGGCGTCGCCGAGGACGTCGACCTCGGCGGCCTCGAAGACGCGGATGAACTCGCGGCCGATGATCTTGCGCTTCTCCTCGGGGTCGCTGACCCCGGCCAGCGCGCCGAGGAAGCGCTCCTCGGCGTCGACGACGACCAGGTCGGCGCCGGTGGCGGCGACGAAGTCGCGCTCGATCTGCTCGGTCTCGCCCTGCCGCATCAGGCCGTGGTCGACGTAGACGCAGGTCAGCCGGTCGCCGATGGCGCGCTGCACCAGCGCGGCCGCGACGGCCGAGTCGACGCCGCCGGAGAGCCCGCAGATGGCCTTGCCCCGGTCGCCGATCTGCTCCCGGATCGCCTCGACCTGCTCCTCGACGATGTTGACCATCGTCCAGGTCGGGCGGCAGCCGGCGATGTCGTGCAGGAAGTGCTCGAGGACGGCCTGGCCGTGCTCGGAGTGCATCACCTCGGGGTGCCACTGCACGCCGGCGATCTTGCGCTCGACGTCCTCGAAGGCGGCGACCGTGGCGCGGGGCGAGCGGGCGTTGACGGTGAAGCCCTCGGGGGCGATCGTCACCTCGTCTCCGTGCGACATCCAGGACACGAGCTGCTCGGGCACGCCCTGGAGCAGGGTGCCGGCCTCGAGCACCGAGACCTGCGTACGCCCGTACTCGCGCTGGCCGGTGCGCGAGACGGTCCCGCCGAGCGCGGCGGCCATCGCCATGAAGCCGTAGCAGATGCCGAAGACCGGGACCCGGCCGTCGACCAGCGCACCGTCGAGCTGCGGCGCGCCGGGCTCGTAGACCGAGGACGGTCCGCCGGAGAGGATGACCGCCTTCGGGTTGCGGGCCAGCATCTCCTCCACCGGCATCGTGTGGGGCACGATCTCGGAGTAGACCTTCGCCTCGCGCACGCGGCGGGCGATCAGCTGCGCGTACTGCGCCCCGTAGTCCACCACCAGCACCAGGTCGTGGTCGGTCGCGTGCGTCATCCGGGCCCTCTCGACGTGCGGGTCAGTGCGGTCCGACGGGGTCCGACGGAGCCGACATCGTATCGGCCGGAGACGCAGGCGGGCCCGGCCGGGGAGGGAGGTACGGCCGGGCCCTGCGCATCCCGGTGCCACGAGGGACCGGGGGCGTACCCGGGGCCGGTGGAGCCGGAGGGAGCGGTGTGACGCCCGGGTACGACCTCCTCAACGAGGCACACCCGCCGGGGTCACGCGGCGTCCGGGGTCTCCGCGCACGGGCATGATGGGGCTCCACCCAGCAGAGGAGGCCCCCGTGGCCACGAAGAAGAAGTCCGCGAAGTCCGCCAGGTCCGACAAGGCCGTGAAGCCGGGCAAGACCGTGAAGCCGGGCAAGGAGGTCAAGCAGCTCAAGGCCACCGTCGCGTCGCTGGAGGGCAGGCTCGAGCGCGCCCAGGCGAAGTCCGCCGCGCTCAAGGAGCAGGCCAGGGAGGCCCGCGCCGAGGCCGCGGCGGCGAGGAAGAAGAACGCCAAGCTGGAGAAGAAGCTCGCGAAGCGGTCCGCCGCTCCTGCGTCCGCTCCGCCGGCCGAGCCGGAGACCGCGCAGACCCCGGAGACGGCGGCGGCCGCTGAGGAGCCCACCGCCGCGTCCGCGGCGCGGCCCACGCCCGACGCGTCCTGGACCGTCGCCCGGCTGCGCGCCGAGGCGCGCGAGCGCGGCCTGACCGGGATGTCGAACAAGCCGAAGGCCGACCTGCTGGCCGCCCTGGGCTGACCAACCGGCCGTCCGGCCCGCGTGGCGACGCGCGTCAGTCGTCCGGCAGCGCCGCGAAGGCCTCCTTGGTGCCGCGGTACCAGTCGAGGGACTTCCTGGGACGCCGCCACCGACCCTTCATGGCGTCCCGCGCCTCCTGGTGCGTGGCGTCGCCGGCGCGCTCCGCCTCCTTCAGGTGCGCGTCCTGGGCGTTGATGACGTCGTCGGCGGTCTCCCCGTGGTGGGCCAGGTCGCAGGGGCCGCCCAGCTGGCGGCAGGTCATGGTCTTCATGGTCGGGTCCTCGCTCGTGAGTGGTGCTGACACGTCCTTGACGTCCGACGGCCGGGATTCGTGACGGGCTCAGCCGCGCTGGTGCTCGCCGTCGCGGCGCACCAGTCGCGCCAGGGCACCCGGGTCGGCACGGAAGGTGATCTGCTGCACCACGCCGTCGGTGACGGTGAAGTCGAAGAGCACCCGTGCCTCCCCACGGTGGAACCACGCGGCGCCGGGCCGGTCCCCGTGCTGGACCGGCAGCGCCGAGGCGGCGCTGCCGTCGAAGAACGCCGCCACCTCCTGCCGACCGCTGATCCGCTCCGGGGTCCCGGCCAGCACCGCGGCGCTGTCGGCGGCCACCTCCGCGTCCGGCGCGAGCAGT
The DNA here is from genome assembly GCF_018459925.1 of Nocardioides aquaticus. Lineage (NCBI taxonomy): Bacteria > Bacillati > Actinomycetota > Actinomycetes > Propionibacteriales > Nocardioidaceae > Nocardioides > Nocardioides aquaticus. Next base: position 1,158,165 of record NZ_CP075371.1, on the reverse strand, counting down.
CGTACGAGCCCCGCGAGGTCGCCCTCCCGGGCGGCCGCCATGAACGCGTCCACGACCTCCCAGTCGGCCGGCCGCGCGCCGGGCTCGGACCCGCGGACCTTGGCCCGGGCGCGGGACGCCAGCTTGCGCGCCGCGGCCGGCGTGGTGTCCAGGACGGTGGCGATCGCCGGGAAGTCGACACCGAAGCTGTCGTGCAGCACGAACGCGACCCGCTCACCGGGGGACAGCCGGTCGAGCACCACCTGCAGCGCGGCACCCACGGTGTCGGCGAGCACCGCCTCGTCGGCGGGGTCGGGCGCCGTCCCCGGCGCCGCCAGGTCCTCCCGGGGCTCGGGCGTGCGGGCCCGGAGCCGGTCCAGGCACAGCCGGGTGGTCACCGTCGTGAGCCACGCCGGCAGGTTCTCGACGACGACGTCCGTGGCGTCCAGGCGCAGCCACGCCTGCTGCACGACGTCCTCGGCGCCGGCCCGGTCTCCGAGCACCCGCGCGGCGATCGCGCTCAGCCGCGGCCGCTCCCGCTCGAACGCGGCGGTGCGGTCGTCCACGGCTCCCCCTCCGTCAGGAGACCCCGACGATCGGAAGCCGCAGCGCCCCCGGCGCGTCGTGCGGCACGACCGGCGACCGGGGCGCGACCGGGTCGAGCCGGACGTACTCCTCGCCCAGCGCCGGCCGCGGGTCGGCCTCGCCCTTGTTGGGCCACAGCGACACGGCGCGCTCGGCCTGGGCGGTGATCGTCAGCGACGGGTTGACCCCGAGGTTCGCGGTCACCGCCGAGCCGTCGACCACGTGCAGGCCGGGGTGGCCGTACATCCGCTGGTACGGGTCGATCACGCCGGTCTCGGACGAGTCCCCGATCGTGCAGCCGCCGATGAAGTGCGCGGTCAGCGGGCGGTTGAACGGCTCGCCGATCGAGCCGCCGGCGACACCGCCCATCACCTTGGCCATCAGGCGCACCGCGGTGTTGCCGACCGGGATCCAGGTCGGGTTCGGCACGCCGTGGCCCTGCTTGGAGGTCATGTACCGCCTGCGGGTGCCCGGGACCCGCTTGGTGTAGGTCGTGATCGAGTTGTCCAGGCTCTGCATCACCAGGGCGATGACGGTCCGCTCCGACCAGTGCTGCAGGTCGTAGAGGTCGCGCAGGCTCGAGCGCTGGTGCCAGACCTCGTTCAGCCAGGTCCGCCACCGGGGCAGCGGCCCGTCGCCGTCGGTGAGCACGGTCTGCATCAGCGACATGAAGTTGCTGCCCGGGCCGTAGCGGCACGGCTCGACGTGGGTGTCGGCGTCGGGGTGGAAGCTGGAGGTGATCGCGATGCCCTGGCTGTAGTCGATCTCGGTGTCCGGCGCGATCGCGCCCAGGATCGACTCCGAGTTGGTGCGCGAGAGCTGGCCGAGCCGCGAGGAGATCCGCGGGAGGTGGCCCTCGTCGCGCATCCGGTGCAGCAGCCGCTGCGTGCCGAGCGCGGAGGCGGAGAAGACGACCTGCCCGGCGGTGAGGGTGCGGCGGGCGCCCCGGCTGGGCAGCTTCGCCTTGGTGTAGCGGACGTCGACGTCGTACCCGCCACCGTCGCGCGGGGCGACCCGGGTGACGGTCGTCAACGGCATCACCTTCGCGCCGTTCTGCTCGGCGAGGTAGAGGTAGTTCTTGACCAGGGTGTTCTTGGCGTTGTGGCGGCAGCCGCTCATGCACGACCCGCAGCCGATGCAGCTGTTGCGCGCAGGCCCGGCGCCACCGAAGTACGGGTCCGCCACCTCCTGGCCCTGCTCCTCGTCGGGCCCGGCGAAGAACACCCCGACCGGGGTGGGGTGGAAGGTCTCGGCCACGCCCATCTCGCTGGCGACCTTCTCCATCACGTCGTCGGCCGGGGTGCGCAGCGGGTTGTCGACCACGCCGAGCATCCGCTTGGCCTGGTCGTAGAACGGGGCGAGCTCGGCGCGCCAGTCGGTGATGTGGGACCACTGCGGGTCCTCGAAGAACGGCTGGAGCGGCTCGTAGAGCGTGTTGGCGTAGACCAGGGACCCGCCGCCGACCCCGGCGCCGGAGACGATCATGCAGTCGGCCAGCGCGTCGATGCGCTGGATGCCGTAGCAGCCGACCTCGGGACGGAAGAGGTACTTCTTGACGTCCCACGACGTCTCGGCGAAGTCGTCGTCCTCGAAGCGCGGGCCGGCCTCGAGCACGCCGACGCGGTAGCCCTTCTCGGTCAGCCGGAGCGCGGTGACCGAGCCCCCGAAGCCGGAGCCGACCACCAGCACGTCGTAGTCGAACGACTCACGCGTCCCGGCCCCCATGGCGGTCCTCCCGGTCATCTCAGGCCCGCCCCAGCTTCTTGAGCAGGCGCAGGTTCGCCGTCATCGCGCCGGCGTACGCCTGGTCGGACATGCCGAACTGGGGCGCGAAGCGGAGCAGCCGCTGGCTGGCGACCGCCTGGGTCTCGGTGAAGCGGTGCACGCCCTCGGCGCCCTGGCGACGGCCCATGCCGGACTGGCGCATGCCGCCCATCGGGGCGTCGATCGAGGCGAAGGTGGCCGCGAACGCCTCGTTGACGTTGACGGTCCCGCACCGGATCTCCGAGGCCAGCTGCCGGGCGCGGGCGCCGTCCTGGCTGTAGATCGCGGCGTTCAGGCCGTAGCCGCCGGCGTTGGCACGGGCCACCGCGTCGGCCTCGTCGTGGAAGCGGTAGAGGGCGATCACCGGGCCGAAGGTCTCGTCGCCGAAGCAGGTCATCTCGGGCGTGACGCCCTCGAGGATGGTCGGCTCGAACATGTACGGCCCGAGGTCGGGGCGGTGCCGCCCGCCGGTCAGGACGGTGGCGCCCTTGGCCACGGCGTCGTCGACGTGCGCGACCACGGTCGCGAGCTGGTCGGCCGAGATCAGCGAGCCCATGTCGTTGCCCCAGTCCATCGAGGCGCCCAGCGTCATCGCCTGGGTGCGGGCCACGAAGCGCTCCACGAACCGGTCGTAGACCTGGTCGGAGACGAACATCCGCTCCATCGCCACGCACAGCTGGCCGGCGTTGGAGAAGGACGCGCGCACCGCTCCCTCGGCGGCCTTCTCGAGGTCGGCGTCGCGCAGGACCAGCATCGGGTTCTTCCCGCCGAGCTCCAGCGAGCAGCCGATCAGCCGCTCCGCGCAGCGCCGGGCGACCGTACGGCCGGTGGCCGTCGAGCCGGTGAAGCAGACGTAGTCGGCGCGGTCGATGATCGCGGTGCCGACCTCGGACCCCTTGCCGGCGACGACCTGCCACAGGTCCCGGGGGAAGCCGGCCTGCTCGAGCAGCTCGAGCCCGAGGAGCGCGCTCAGCATGGTCTGGGCGTCCGGCTTCGAGACCACCGCGTTGCCGGCCATCAGCGCGGGGAGCCCGTCGCAGAGCGCCATCGTGAACGGGTAGTTCCAGGGCGAGATGATCCCGACGACGCCCTTGGGCACCTGGTTGACCTCGACCCGGGTCAGCACGGGAACGACGCCGCTGGCGCGGCGCGGGCGCAGGTGCCGGCGGGCGGTGCGGGCGTAGTACCGGGCGGTCAGCGCCACGTGCAGCGGCTCGTCGAACGCGTGCTTGCGGGCCTTGCCGGACTCACGGACGATCAGGTCCATGATCTCGTCCTGGCGGTCCAGGATGAGGTCGTGCAGGCGCATCATCGCCTCGGACCGCTGCTCGAGCGGGGTACGCGCCCACTGCTCCTGAGCCACCTTCGCGCGCCGGAACGCCTCGGCGACGTCCTCGTCGCCGGACTGCGGGACGTGCGCCAGCGGTGCGCCGTCCAGCGGCGAGTGGACCGCCGCCGTACGCCCGCTCGTGGCCAGCACGCGGCGCGTCAGCGCCTCGGTGTAGTCGGGCTCGAGCGCGTAGGACGCGGTCGGGTCGTGCTCCGGGTCGTGCGGGCCGTCGACGGCGGGGTCACCAGGAGTCGCGGCGGGGTTCTGACCGTTCATGTACCGAGAGTATGCCGAGCCCGGGGTCCTTATCTACCCTTCGGTAACACCGTGGTCCTGGACACGTCGACTTCTTTTGTCAACCGGTCCGCGACGAGCTGTCCGCGACCGTCGTCTCGAGGCGCCGCGAGCGTCATCTCGGCTGTCCGCGAGCGTCATCTCGGCGGGAGCCGGACCGCACCGACCAGCGTGGCCAGGCGCTCCGGGGAGAGGTCCTCCTCGACGACCCGTCGCACGGGCCCGCTGTCGGGGGCGTGCAGGATCCGGCGGGCCGGGGCCGGGGCGGCGACGAACCCGACGTGGTGCACCCGCCGCTCCGGGCGGGCGAACAGGTAGAGGTCGCCGACCTCCACCGCGTCGAGGTCGACCGGCTCGAGGGCGTCGCCCTGGTCGAAGGCGTCCCGGGGCACCCGCAGCCCGGCGGTCCGGGCCACCCGGTGGACCAGGCCGGAGCAGTCGATGCCGTCGGCGCTCAGCCCGCCCCAGAGGTAGGGCGTGTCGAGGTAGGTCGAGGCGGTCGCCACCAGCGCGGCGCCGTCGGCCCGCGCCGGGCTACCGCCCTCCGCGGGCCCCGGGGGCGCGTCGACCTCGTCGGCCTCACCGAGGTGGGCCGTGTGCACCCACCCGGGGTAACCGGCCGGGTCGAGGGACGACGGCTGCCAGGGCGCGACCACCCGGGCCCAGTCGTCCAGGGTCTCCAGGACGTCGACCGGCTCGTCGGGCAGCAGCTGGGTCACCTGCTCCCCCTCGGCGTCGGGGGTGCGGCGGACCGGGCAGAGGGTGCGGGCGACCAGCGGCATGCTCAGGATCCTGGCAGGGCCAGGCCCGTCACACCCAGACCGGGGGCGTCGGGAAGCACCAGCACCGGCCCCTGGTAGGCGGGCCCACCGACGTACGGCGACGCGGCCGCCCACCAGCCCGCGTCGAGGTCGGCGCCCCAGGTGGTGCCGACGGCCGCGACCAGCGACCCGGCGGCCCCGACGCCGAGGTGCGACTCCATCATCGAGCCGACCATCGTGCCGAGCCCGTGCCGGGCGGCCACCTCCAGCAGCTCGGCCGCCGGGGTCAGCCCGCCGCACTTGGCCAGCTTGACGTTCACGGCGTCGCAGGCACCGAGACGGACCAGCGAGACCAGGTCCTCGAGGTCGACCAGCGACTCGTCGGCCATCACCGGGGTGTCGACGTGGGCGCGCACGTGGGCCAGCCCGAGGTGGTCCCGGGCGGGCACGGGCTGCTCGACCAGGGTCACGCCGAGCCCGTCGTCCTCCAGCTCGCGCACGACGCGGACCGCGCTGCGGGCGTCCCAGCCCTGGTTGGCGTCGAGGCGGAGCTCGACCCCGTGCCCGACGGCCGCGCGGACGGCCCGGACCCGGGCCACGTCGGTGGCGGCGCTCGTGCCGACCTTGATCTTGAGCACGGCGAAGCCGTCGGCCACCCGGTCCCGGGCGGCGGCGGCCAGCGCCGCCGGCTCCCCCGCGGCCAGCGTCACGTCGGTCGGCACCCGCAGGTCGGGCGCGGGGGTCCCGGCGACGCCGAGGTGGGCCGCGAGGTGGACGGCCAGGGGCACACCGGCCCGCCGCGCCGCGAGGTCGTGCAGCGCGGTGTCGACCGCCATCTTCGCGCCGGCGTTGCCGACCGCGCATCCGGCCAGCCGTGGCCAGGCCTCCCTCGGGTCCGCCGGGCCACCGACGAGGGCGTCGCGGACCGGGCCCTCCACGCAGGCGGTGGTGCCGGCCAGGGAGTCGCCGGTGATCCGCCACGCCTGCGGCGCCTCGCCCCACCCGGTCACGCCGTCGTCGTCGGTCACCGTCACCACGACCGTGTCGACGGTGGTGGTGCGACGCACCGCGGTCACGAACGGGGTGTGCAGCGGCGCCGAGACGGCCACGGCGCGCACCTCCACGACACGGGCGCCGGTCACGAGACGCCGCTCACGAGGGAGCGGGGTCGCCGTGGTGCAGCGGACGGCCCGCCCGCTCGGTGAGCGCGGCCCAGGCCCGCGAGGCCACGTCGGCCACGAGCTGCTCGCCCTCGCGCTCCGAGGCGCCGTGGCGGGTCAGCACCACCAGCACGAAGGGCGGGTGGGCGTCGGGGCGGACCAGGGCGACGTCGTGGTTCACCCCGCCGATCCACCCGGTCTTGTTCGCGACCGTGACACCGGCCGGCAGGCCCGCCGGGATCCCGTCCCGGAAGACCTGGGCGAGCAGGTCGCGCTCGAGGGCGTGGGCCGAGACGGGGTCGAGCAGCCGGTGGTCGGCCGCACCCACGAGGACCAGGCCGAGGTCGCGGGCGGTGACGACGTTCTCGAGGCCGGCCCGGCGTCCGGGCCCGTCCTCGATGCCCCGCGCGACCACGGTGCGCTCGGAGCACCCGGCCTCCTCGAGCACCGCGGCGACCGCGGCGGCGCCGACCTGCTCGAGCACCAGGTTCGTGGCCAGGTTGCCCGAGTGGGCCAGCATCCGGTGCACCAGGTCGCGCAGCGGCACGGTGCCCCCGCGCTCCGCCCAGGTCCGGGGGTCCTGGTCGTAGTCGGCGTCCATCGTGAACCGCTCCCCCGCCACCACGGAGGCGAAGTCGTCGTGGACCGCCACCGCCCGGTCGAGGTCGAGGGTGCCCGCCGCATGGGCGCGCAGGGCCGCGACGGCGACCGGCAGCTTCATCGTGCTGGCTGCGAGGTGCGGCTCGCGGTCGTCGCGGGCCCACCAGGTGCCGCCGTCGAGGCCACCCAGCCACGCCGAGACGGTGCGGGAGGTCCCCGGCGTCCCCGCGCCCTCGTGCTCCATCAGCCGGCCAGGCGGGCGGCGAGGTCGGTCAGGTCGTGCACCCGGAGCACCGGGTCGTCGAGGTAGCCGGGGTACGGCGTCGTGCCGGACCGGTCCACCCAGGCACCCGACCAGCCGGCCTGCTGCGCGCCGTGCACGTCCCAGGGGTGGACCGCCACGAGCAGGTGGGCACCGGCCGGCTCCCCCGACCAGGCCACCGCGTGGGCGTACGCCGCCGCGGCCGGCTTCCAGACGCCGGCGTCGGCCACCGACAGCGTGGCTTCGACGAGGTCGGCGACCCCGGCGCGCTCCAGCAGCCCCTGCGCGACCGACGCCGCCCCGTTGCTGAGCGTCACCACCCGCAGGCCCTGCTCGCGCAGCGCCCGGAGGCCGTCGGGCACGTCGGGGTGCACCGACAGCGCGGAGAACGCGGCCAGGACGTGGTCGACCGCGGCCCCGCGCTGCAGGGTGAGGTCCGCGGGCAGCAGCACGTCGAGCACGTGGGCGCCGATCTCGGCGAAGCCGGCCTGCTGGCCGACGGCGGCCAGGGCCATGCCCTCGCGCAGCACCGCGGCGAACCAGGTGGCGGCGAGCTCCTCGTCGGCACCGACCTCGGCGAACCGGGCGCGCAGCGGGGTGAGGTCGGACAACGTCTCGTTGACGTCGAGCACGACCACCCGCGGCGCTCCGGCGTCGCCGCTCACGTGGCGACGACCTCCACGCGCTGGAACTCCTTGAGCTCGGTGTAGCCGGTGGTGGCCATCGACCGGCGCAGCGCGCCGACCAGGTTCATCGTGCCGTCGGCGACCCGGGAGGGACCGAACAGGATCTCCTCCAGCGTGCCGACCTGCTCGAACTCCACCCGCTGGCCACGGGGCAGCTCGTCGTGGTGCGCCTCGGCGCCCCAGTGGAACCCGCGACCCGGTGCGTCGGTGGCCCGGGCCAGCGGCGAACCGACCATCACGGCGTCGGCGCCGCAGGCGATCGCCTTGGCGACGTCGCCGGACATCCCGATCGACCCGTCGGCGATCACGTGCACGTAGCGGCCGCCGGACTCGTCGAGGTAGTCACGACGGGCGCCGGCCACGTCGGCGACCGCGGAGGCCATCGGGACGGCGAGCCCGAGGACCGTACGCGTGGTGTGCGCGGCGCCCCCGCCGAAGCCGACGAGCACGCCCGCGGCGCCGGTGCGCATCAGGTGCAGCGCCGCCTGGTGGGTGGCGCACCCGCCGACGACGACGGGCACGTCGAGCTCGTAGATGAACTCCTTGAGGTTCAGCGGCTCCGCCTGGCTGGAGACGTGCTCGGCGCTGACCGTGGTGCCACGGATGACGAACATGTCGACGCCGGCGTCGACCACGACCTTGGACAGCTCCTGGGTGCGCTGGGGCGACAGCGACCCGGCCACGGTGACCCCGGCGGCACGCACCTCGCGCAGCCGCTCGGTGATCAGCTCGGGCTGCACCGGCTCGGCGTAGATCGCCTGCATCCGGCGGGTCGCCTCGGTGCCGCGCAGCTGGGCGACCTCCTCGAGCAGCGGCTCGGGGTCCTCGTAGCGGGTCCAGAGACCCTCGAGGTTGAGCACGCCGAGGCCGCCGAGGCGACCCAGCGCGATCGCGGTCGCCGGCGACATCACGGAGTCCATCGGCGCCGCCAGCACGGGGATGTCGAAGCGGTAGGCGTCGATCTGCCAGTCGACGCTGACCTCCTCCGGGTCGCGGGTGCGCCGGGAGGGCACGATCGCGATGTCGTCGAAGGAGTAGGCGCGGCGGGCCCGCTTGGCGCGCCCGATCTCGATCTCGGTCACACGCTCCACCCTAGTGGCACGCCCCGAGGCTCAGCGACCGGTGTAGTTCGGCGCCTCCACCGTCATCTGCACGCCGTGCGGGTGGCTCTCCTGCAGGGAGGCCTGCGTGATCCGGACGAAGCGGCCCTTGTCCTGGAGCTCGGGCACGGTGCGGGCGCCGACGTAGAACATCGACTGGTTCAGCCCGCCGATCAGCTGGTGGGCCACCGCCGACAACGGGCCCCGGTAGGCGACCTGACCCTCGATGCCCTCGGGCACGATCTGGTCGTCGCTGGCCACCTCGGCCTGGAAGTAGCGGTCCTTGGAGTACGACTTCTTGTTGCGGCTCGACATCGCACCGAGCGAGCCCATCCCGCGGTAGGTCTTGTACTGCTTGCCGTTGACGAAGATCAGGTCGCCCGGCGACTCGTCGCAGCCGGCGAGCAGGGAGCCGACCATGACCGCGTCGGCCCCGGCGACCAGGGCCTTGGCGATCTCGCCGGAGTACTTCATCCCGCCGTCGGCGATCACCGGCACGCCGGCCGGCTTGCAGGCCAGCGAGGCGTCGTGCACCGCGGTGACCTGGGGCACGCCCACCCCGGTGACCACGCGGGTGGTGCAGATCGAGCCCGGGCCGACCCCGACCTTGACCGCGTCGGCCCCGGCGTCGACGAACGCCTGCGCCCCCTCGCGGGTGGCGACGTTGCCCCCGATCACCTGGACGTGGCGGGTGGCGGGGTCGCTCTTGAGCCGGGCCACCATGTCGAGCAGCAGGCGTACGTTGCCGTGCGCGGTGTCGGCGACCAGCACGTCGACCCCGGCCTCGACCAGGGTCGTGGCCCGCAGCCAGGCGTCGCCGAAGTAGCCGATCGCGGCACCCACCATCAGCCGGCCGTGCGCGTCGTTGGAGGCCATCGGGAACTGCTCGGACTTCACGAAGTCCTTGACGGTGATCAGGCCGGCCAGCCGGCCCTGGTCGTCGACCAGGGGCAGCCGCTCGCGCTTGTGCTTGCGCAGCAGCAGGGTCGCCTCGTCGCGGCTGATCCCGACCGGGCCGGTGATCAGCGGCATCGGGGTCATCACCTCGTCGACCTTGGTGGTGGCCCACTCCGCGACCGGGGTGAAGCGCAGGTCGCGGTTGGTGATGATGCCGAGCAGGCGCCGCTCGGGGTCGACCACGGGCATCCCGGAGACGCGGTACTCCCCACAGATCCGGTCGAGCTCCTCCAGCGTCTCGTCGGGGCCGATCACGACGGGGTTCGAGATGATCCCGGTCTGGGTCCGCTTGACGAGGTCGACCTGGTAGGCCTGGTCCACAATCGACAGGTTGCGGTGCAGCACCCCGAGACCGCCCTCGCGGGCCATCGCGATCGCCATCCGCGACTCGGTGACGGTGTCCATCGCCGCGCTCACCAGCGGCACCCGGAGCGAGATCTCGCGGGTCAGCCGCGAGGTCGTGTCGATCTCCGAGGGGGCCAGGTCGGAGTGACCGGGCAGCAGCAGGACGTCGTCGTAGGTCAGCCCGAGGGCCTCGAACTTCTCCGGGAGCTCCACCCGTCCATCGTAGACGCCTGGGAGGGACTCCCTCGCCGCCCGAGGTCAGCCGGCGAGGGGACGTACGTCACGCAGCGGGATGCGGACGGTCAGCTCGTCGCCGGCCATCCGGATCCGTCCCCGCATGCCCGCCGAGAGCACCATCGGCATCACGGCCTGGTTGTCGGCGCGGGTGCGCACCAGCAGCTCCTCGGCGCCGATCCGGCGGGCCAGCCGCGCCACGTCGCCGAGGAGCCGGGTGCCGATGCCGCGCCGCTGCCAGGACACGTCGACCTCGAGGTCGACCTCGCGGGTCCCGGGCGCGTCCAGGGAGACCGGCAGCAGGCGGGCCTCACCGACCACGACCTCGTCGGCCCGGGCCTGCACGGCGGTCTCCAGCGCGACGTAGGCGACGGTCGCCCCGGCGCCGATCCGCCGGCTCGCCCCGGTGCTGCGCTCGCGCCCCAGGACGTCGCTGACCAGGGCGGCCATCGCCAGCCCGCGCTCACGCTCGGTCGGGGTGAACGGGGCCGGTCGGCGCACCTGCACCCGGACCTCGCCCACGCGCAGCTCCATCACGTCGGCGGCGCCCTCGTCGACGTCGGCACCGGCGTCGAACAGACGCGCCACCACGTCCGGGAAGGAGGCCGGCTGCGCGATCACGGCGCGCGCGGCCTCGACGTAGCGCGTGGGCTGGTCGTCGAGCGCGGCCTCGCTGCACGGCAGTGCCAGCACGCGGTCACCGCCCGCCCCCACCACCAGCGCGGTGATCGCGGCCTCGTCGAGCCCGTCCGGCGCGTCGAGCACGAGCTCGTCGGTCACCGGTCCCACGTTCGGCCCGGGGAAGACCTGGATCCGCCGGATGTCGACCTCGGCCTCGCCGCAGGTGCGGGCGAGCGCGGCCAGGGTCCCGGGCCGGTCGGGGAGGTTGGTCCGTACGCGCCACAGCATGGGAGCGATGCTGTCAGCGCGACGTTGCCGGGAAGGATCGGTCGTGTTACGCGGACGACACATCCGTCGCCCGCGCGGCCCTGTCCGAGGCCACGGCCTCGGTGAGGCCCCTCGCGGCGAGCCGGTCGGCGCGCTCGTTGCCCGCGTTGCCGGCGTGGCCCTTGACCCAGAACCAGGTGACGTCGTGCTGCAGCTCGGCCGCGCGCAGCCGCTGCCAGAGGTCGCGGTTCTTCACCGGCTCCTTGGCCGAGGTGAGCCAGCCGTTGCGCTCCCAGCCGGCCAGCCACGTCGTGATCCCGTTGCGGACGTAGGTGCTGTCGGTGTGCAGGTGCACCGTCACCCGGCGGGTCAGCGTCTCCAGCGCCGCGATCGGCGCCATCAGCTCCATCCGGTTGTTGGTGGTCGTGCCGGCCTCGCCGCCACAGAGCTCGAGCTCGTGCCGGCCGGTCTGCAGCAGCGCGCCCCAGCCCCCGGGCCCGGGGTTGGGCACGCACGCGCCATCGGTGTGCACCACCACGACCTCGTCCACGGGCTGCACGCTAGGACACGCACGGGTCGCGCCGTCGGCCGGCGTCCGCGGCAGGCAGGATGGCCGCGTGAGCCGTCCCGGGAACGCCGACGCCGTCCGGATCGCGATGTGGTCCGGGCCGCGCAACCTGTCGACCGCGATGATGCGCAGCTTCGAGAACCGCGCCGACTGCACGGTCGTGGACGAGCCGCTGTACGCCGCGTACCTCGCCGTCACCGGGCTCGACCACCCCGGCCGCGAGGAAGTGGTCGCCTCCCAGCCCACCGACCCGGCCGTGGTCCTGGCCGACCTCGTCGGCGGGCCGCTGGCGACGCCGGTGCAGTACCAGAAGCACATGACCCACCACCTGCTCCCGGGCTTCGTCCCCGCCGGGCCGGGCGGCCCGCTGGACGGTCTGCGGCACGCCTTCCTGGTCCGCGACCCCGAGCGGGTGCTGACGTCGTACGCCAAGGTCCGCGACGAGCCGACGCTCGAGGACCTCGGGCTCCCCCAGCAGGTCGCGCTGTTCGAGGCCCACGGCGGTCCCGTCGTCGACGCCGCCGACGTCCTGCGCGATCCCCGCGGCACGCTCGGGCTGCTGTGCGCGGCTCTCGGGCTCGCCTTCGACGAGGCGATGCTCGCCTGGCCGGCCGGCCCACGCGACTCCGACGGCGTCTGGGCCCCGCACTGGTACGCCGGTGTCGAGGCCTCGACCGGCTTCGCCACCGACTCCCCCGGCGGCACCGACCCCCTGCCGGAGCGGCTGCGCCCGCTCCTCGAGCGCTGCCGGGGCCCTACTACGACGCGCTGGCGCCGTACCGCCTGACCCCCGACGCCCCCACGACCCCCTGAGGAACACAGATGCTGCAGCAGTACGACGAGCGCAACCGCGACCTCATGGTCGGCATCGACGACACCCTGGTGCACCGCGACCGGGCCGGGATCAGCCCGTTCGACTCGGTCGTCCAGGGCGGGGACGCGGTGTGGGAGGGACTGCGGCTGCACCGCGGACGGATCTTCAAGCTCACCGAGCACCTCGCCCGGCTGCGCCGCTCCGCCCACGCCCTGGCCTTCACCGAGATCCCCGCCGCCGAGGTCCTCGAGGAGCGGCTGCGCGCGGTCCTGGCGGCCAACGCGATGACCGACGACGTGCACGTGCGTCTCACGCTGACCCGCGGCGTGAAGCTGACCAGCGGGATGGACCCGCGGCTGAACACCGCGGGCCCGACCCTGATCGTCCTGGCCGAGTTCAAGTCACCGGTCTACGACGACACCGGCATCACCCTGGTCACCAGCTCGGTGCGCCGCCACCGCGCCGACTCCCTGGATCCCAAGATCCACCACAACAACCTGCTGACCTCGATCATGGCCAAGATCGAGGCCAACGTCGCCGGCGCCGACGACGCGCTGATGCTGGACGACGCAGGGTTCGTGGCCGAGACCAACGCGACCCACGTCTTCCACGTCACCGACGGCGTCGTGCACACCAGCACCACCCGCGCCTGCCCCGAGGGCATCACCCGCGAGACCGTGCTCGAGATCTGCGCGGCCGCCGGCCGGGAGGCCCGGGTCGGCGACTACTCCCTGGTCGACCTGGTCAACGCCGACGAGGTCTTCGTGACCGGCACGATGGGCGGCGTCACCCCGGTCGTCTCGGTCGACGGGCGCCGCATCGGCACCGGCGCCCGCGGCCCGGTCGGCACCGAGATCGCCGAGGCGTACGCCGCCCGCACCGCCGTCGAGGGCACGCTCGTCGTCTGAGGCCACCCGCACCCCGGCGTTCGTGTCATGAGAAGCAGGTCAGGAGGGCCGCTGGACCTGCTTCTCATGACACGAACCCGGGACGGCCCCTCCTCCACAGGGGTTTCCCCCGCGTTGTCACCGCTCGCAGGTTCCCGACCCCTCCTGGCATGCGTGCGGTGTCAACGCGGAGCGAGTGCCTGTGGAAGCCGACCTGGAGACAACACCCCGGGAACGGCGGCGGCCCGCCGCCACCTGCTCGCGCAGGTGACGGCGGGCCGTCGGGTGGATCAGTCGTGCTGTGCGGTCGTGCTGGCTCAGTGGCCGTGCCCGTGGCCGTGGCCGCCGCCCGCGGGGGCGTCGTCCTCGTCCTCGGGCTTCTCAACGATCAGCGTCTCGGTCGTCAGCAGCATGCCGGCGATCGAGGTGGCGTTGACCAGCGCCGAGCGGGTGACCTTGACCGGGTCCAGGACGCCCTGGGCGACCAGGTCGCCGTACTCGCCGGTGGCGGCGTTGTAGCCGTTGCCGACACCGAGCTCGCGCACCTTGGTGGTGATGACGTAGCCGTTCTCGCCACCGTTCTCGGCGATCCAGCGCAGCGGCTCGTCGGCCGAGCGACGCACGACGCGCACGCCGGCGGCCTCGTCGCCGGTCAGGCCGAGGTCACCGTCGAGGACGGAGACGGCGTGGATGAGCGCGGAGCCGCCGCCGGGGACGATGCCCTCCTCGATCGCGGCGCGCGTCGCGGAGACGGCGTCCTCGATGCGGTGCTTCTTCTCCTTGAGCTCCACCTCGGTGGCGGCGCCGACCTTGATCACGCAGACCCCGCCGGCCAGCTTGGCCAGGCGCTCCTGCAGCTTCTCGCGGTCCCAGTCGGAGTCGGTGTTCTCGATCTCCGCCTTGATCTGGTTGACGCGGCCCTCGACCTCGGCCGTGTCGCCGGCACCGTCGACGATCGTGGTGTCGTCCTTGGTGACGACCACGCGACGGGCCTGGCCGAGCACCTCGAGGCCGACCTGGTCGAGCTTGAGCCCGACCTCGGGCGAGACGACCTGCGCGCCGGTCAGCGTCGCGATGTCCTGCATCATCGCCTTGCGGCGGTCACCGAACGCGGGGGCCTTGACGGCGACCGCGTTGAAGGTGCCCCGGATCTTGTTGACGACCAGGGTGGACAGCGCCTCGCCGTCGACGTCCTCGGAGAGGATGAAGAGCGGCTTGCCGGCGGCGATGACCTTCTCCAGGAGCGGGAGCAGGTCGGAGACCGAGCTGATCTTGCCCTGGTGCAGGAGCAGGTACGGGTCGTCGAGGACGGCCTCCATGCGCTCCTGGTCGGTGACGAAGTACTGCGAGATGTAGCCCTTGTCGAACTGCATCCCCTCGGTGAACTCCAGCTCGGTGCCCATGGTGTTGGACTCCTCGACGGTGATCACGCCGTCCTTGCCGACCTTGTCGAAGGCCTCGGCGAGCAAGTCGCCGATGTGGGCGTCGCGGCTCGAGATCGTCGCGACCGAGGACATGTCCTCACGGGTCTCGACCTCGCGGGCCGCGTCGCGCAGGGCCTGGCCGACGGCCTCGGTGGCCTTGTCCATCCCGCGCTTGAGGCTCATCGGGTTGGCGCCGGCCGCGACCGCGCGCAGGCCCTGGTGGACCATGGCCTGCGCCAGCACCGTGGCCGTGGTGGTGCCGTCACCGGCGACGTCGTTGGTCTTGGTGGCGACCTCCTTCGTCAGCTGGGCGCCGAGGTTCTCGAACGGGTCGTCCAGCTCGATCTCACGCGCGACGGTCACGCCGTCGTTGGTGATCGTGGGGGCACCCCACTTCTTGTCGAGGACGACGTAGCGGCCCTTGGGACCGAGGGTCACCTTGACCGCGTTGGCCAGGGCGTCGACGCCCCGCTCGAGAGCGCGCCGTGCGTTCTCGTCGAACTCCAGGATCTTGGGCATTGCTCTCCTTGCGATGGTGCTCGGGATGTGCGGGAGACACGTCCGGGTCGTGCCCTACCGGCCGCGGCGCGTCAGCGCAGCAGCCGGGGGCACGACCCGGGGGGTGTTCAGCTGACGACCGCGAGGACGTCGCGCGCGGAGAGGATGAGGTACTCCTCGCCGGCGTACTTGACCTCGGTGCCGCCGTACTTGCTGTAGACGACCTTGTCGCCCACGGCGACGTCGATCGGGACGCGGTTGCCGTTGTCGTCGACGCGGCCGGGGCCGAGCGCCAGGACCTCGCCCTCCTGGGGCTTCTCCTTGGCGGTGTCGGGGATGACGAGGCCGGAGGCGGTGGTCTGCTCGGCGTCGAGCGGCTTGACCACGATGCGGTCCTCGAGGGGCTTGATGTTGACCGACACGATGTCGACCTCCACTTTCTCCACTGTGTTGCACGGACGGGGGTGCCCGGACGGGTTGTCCGGGCGGGGGTGGTGCACGCTGGGGCAGGGTCGGGGCTCGCCGTCGCGGGGGTCGGGCCCATCGCCTGCACTGGCACCCTCACCTCGAGAGTGCCAGGGCAAAACTAGCACTCGCCCCGACCGAGTGCCAGGAGCACCCGGCGGTCGGTGCCTGCCAGGATGGCGGCGTGGACCTCGAGACCTTCCGGTGGCTGACCGGCGACGAGGGCGGCGCCCTGCTGGCGGCCGCCGCCGACGGGCGTACGGACCTGCGCGCCCTGCCCGGGGCGGACGCCGACCGGGTCGCGGCCGCCCTGACCCAGGTCGACCTCCGCCGTCACGCGCGGGCCAAGCTCGGCGACGACGCCGCGGTCATGTGGTTCACCCGCGACGGGCTCGAGCAGGCCACACGGACGCGTGTGGCGACCCACCGCGCCGCCCGGATGGCCGCGACCGGCGCCCGCACCCTGGTCGACCTCGGCTGCGGGGTGGGTGGCGACCTCGTCGCCGCGGCCCGGGCCGGCCTGACCTGCGTCGGCGTCGACCTGGACCCGGTGCGGGTGGCGGTGGCGGAGGCCAACCTGGCCGCGCTCGGGCTGCCCGGCGCGGTGGCCGTGGCCGACGCCACCGGGCTCGACCTCTCCCCCTTCGACGTCGCCTTCGCCGACCCCGCGCGCCGCAGCGGGCGCGGGCGCAGCTTCCGGGTCGAGGACTGGACGCCCTCGTGGGACTTCGTCGAGGGCCTGCTGGGACGCGACGCGTGCGTGAAGGCCGCCCCGGGGTTGCCGCACGGCCTGGTCCCCGACGGCGTCGAGGCCGAGTGGGTCAGCGAGGACGGCGAGGTCAAGGAGGTCGCCCTGTGGGGCGGGCACCTGGCGACGGTGCGGTGGCGCGCCACCGTCGTCGCCGGCGCCGGCCTGGCCACGCTGACCGACGAGGACCCCGCCTCCGACGAGGTGCGTGGCGTCGGCGGCTACCTCTACGAGCCGGACGGCGCCGTCATCCGGGCCGGGCTGGTCACCGCGGTCGCCGCGACCGTCGCCGGTGGGCGGGTCGACCCCCACCTGGCCTACGTCACCTCCGACGAGGACGTGCGCACCCCGTTCGCCCGGGGCTACCGCGTGCTCGAGGAGCTGCCCTACCGCGAGAAGCAGCTGCGTGCGGCGCTGCGCGAGCGCGACGTCGGCGCGCTGACCGTCAAGAAGCGCGGGGTGGACGTCGTGCCCGAGGACCTGCGCAGGCGGCTGAAGCTGACCGGGTCCGTCGCGGCGACGATCGTGATGACCCGGGTCGCGGGGCGTGGCACGGCGCTGCTCGTCGAGCCCTGCGGTCCCCGCAGGCAGGACTAGGCGGGGACCTCCACGTCGAGGCGGCCCGGTGCGGTGCGGTCCAGCGCCCGCCGCGCCGTCGTCTGCTCCCCCAGGGCGGCGCCGACGGCGGCCCACAGCCGGGCGACGAGGTCCGGGCCCGCACCACGGGACGTGAGCAGGTGCGCGAGCCAGTCACGGGTCTCGACCAGGATCGACTCGTCCTCGCTGACCAGCGCCGCGGCGAGACTGCCGAGCACGTGCCGGACGTGGTCGACCAGCTCGGCGCGGGACACGCCCGGCGTCGGACCGGCGTCGGCCGTGAGCAGGCCGAGCACCGTCGGCACGATCTCGTGCTGGCGCTCCGCGATCCGGCCGCCCTCGACCTCGCCGGGGTGCCCGACGGCCGCAGCCGGACCCGGGTCCACCGGCGGGAGCTCCCGTACGAGACGGACCGCGGTCGCGACGTCCGGGGCGTACGCCGTCGCTCCGAGCGTCTCGGCGCGGCGGGCGTCACCGCCGAAGGCCCGGCCCCCGACGACCACCGGCACGCCGAGCGCGCGGACGCCGGCGAAGAGCGCCTTGGTCGAGGCCAGGGACGCGCTGAGGGTGGCGCTGAGCAGGACCGCCCGCGGCCGCAGCAGCTCGACCTGCGCCAGCAGGTCGGCCGGGTCGGGGTCGGCACCGAGGTAGTGCACCCGCAGTCCCTCGAGGGCCAGGCCCTCCGCGACG
This sequence comes from Nocardioides aquaticus, assembly GCF_018459925.1. Taxonomy (NCBI): domain Bacteria; kingdom Bacillati; phylum Actinomycetota; class Actinomycetes; order Propionibacteriales; family Nocardioidaceae; genus Nocardioides; species Nocardioides aquaticus. The sequence goes on along the minus strand of NZ_CP075371.1, from coordinate 1,140,529 downwards.
ACCAGGGCCGGCATCGCGTGCCGCTCCCCGGCGACGCACGCGACGACGACCAGCGGCGCCTCCTCCGAGGGGGGCGCGCTGAAGGAGCAGAGCCAGTGCACGAGGCCCTCGTTCACGGCGGTGGCGGCGTGCTCCTGCGCCACGCCCCACTCGCCGCTGACCCACAGGTCGCCGATCCGCTGCTGGGCCGGCACGACGAGGTCGTCGAGCAGCTCGGCGGTGGAGCAGCCGCCGTCCTTCAGCGCCTTGACGGCGCGCAGGGCGGCGAAGCGGTCGGCGGCGACGAGCGCGTCCCAGTACTGCGCGTGGAGGCTCGTCCGGCTGGCCTCAGGTGGTGCTGTCCCCATGACTGACTCCTGCTCGCTCCGCCCCGATCGACGTGTCGGGGCCGTGGCCGGTGTGGACCACGGTGTCGTCGGGGAGGGCGAGCAGACGGGTCCGGATCGACTCCACGATGACGTCCGCGTCACTGTAGGAGCGTCCGGTCGCGCCCGGACCACCCTGGAAGAGCGTGTCACCGCTGAAGACGCAGCCGAGGTCGGGAGCGTGGAGGCAGACCGCACCGGGCGAGTGGCCCGGCGTGTGCAGCACCTCGAGGCGGGTGCCGGCGACCTCGACGACGGCGCCGTCGGCCAGGTCGAGGTCCCAGAGGTAGCCGTCGGCGTCGTCCGGACCACCGTGCGTCAGCTCCCACAGGGGCCGCTCGTCGGGGTGCAGCATGATCGGTGCGGCGACCCGCTCCCGCAGCGCGGGGGCGACCCGGCAGTGGTCGTCGTGGGCGTGGGTGAGCACGATCGCCTTGACCGCACGGTCGCCGACCAGGGCCATCACGTCGTCGACGGAGTGCGGGGCGTCGATCACGACGCACTCGGTGTCGTCGCCGACGACCCACAGGTTGTTGTCGACCTGGTGGGTCTCCCCGTCGAGGCTGAAGGTGCCGCTGGACACGGCGTGGTCGACGCGGACGGTGCCGGCCATCAGAGGATCACGACCGAGCGCAGGACGTCGCCGCCGTGCATCTTGTCGAACGCGGCCTCGACGTCGCCGATGCCGATCTCCTCGGTGACGAACGCGTCGAGGTCGAGCCGGCCCTGCTGGTAGAGGTCGACCAGCATCGGGAAGTCGCGGCTGGGCAGGCAGTCGCCGTACCAGCTCGACTTGAGCGCGCCGCCGCGGCCGAAGACGTCGATCAGCGGGATCTCGGGCACGGTCATGTCGGGCGTGGGGACGCCGACCAGGACGACGGTGCCGGCGAGGTCGCGGGCGTAGAACGCCTGCTTCCACGTCTCGGGGCGGCCCACGGCCTCGACCACCACGTCGGCGCCCTCGGCACCCTCGTAGGTCTCGGCGCAGATCCGCTTGATCTCCTCGACCGGGTCGACCTTCGAGGAGTCGACGGTGTGGGTCGCGCCCATCCGGGTCGCGGTCTCGAGCTTCTTCGGGTCGATGTCGACCGCGATGACCGGGCTGGCGCCGGCCAGGGCGGACCCGGCGATCGCGGCCACGCCGACGCCGCCGCAGCCGATCACGGCCACGGACTTGCCGCGGGTGACCGCGCCGGTGTTGATGGCGGCACCGATCCCGGCCATCACGCCGCAGCCGAGCAGGCCCACGGCCGCGGGGCGGGCGGACTCGTCGACCTTGGTGCACTGGCCGGCGGCGACGAGGGTCTTCTCGGCGAAGGCGCCGATGCCCAGCGCCGGGGACAGCTCGGTGCCGTCGGGCAGCGTCATCTTCTGCGTGGCGTTGTGGGTGGCGAAGCAGTACTGCGGCTCGCCGCGCTTGCAGGCGCGGCACTCGCCGCAGACCGCGCGCCAGTTGAGGACGACGAAGTCGCCCGGGGCGACGTCGGTGACGTCGTCGCCGACGGCCTCGACCACGCCCGCGGCCTCGTGGCCGAGCAGGAAGGGGAAGTCGTCGTTGATGCCGCCCTCGCGGTAGTGCAGGTCGGTGTGGCAGACCCCGCAGGCCTGGACCTTGACCAGGGCCTCGCCCGGGCCGGGGTCGGGGACGTGGATCGTGGTCAGCTCGACGGGCTGGCCCTTGCCACGGGCGATGACGCCCTGCACCTCGTGCATGCTCTGCTCTCCTCGCATCTGGCCCCCCGGCGGTCCGGGACGTCGCCCGCGCAGCCTACGGCCCGCGCAGGACCCGGTCAGACCAGGACGGTGGTGACCGGCTGGCTCGAGTCGGCCGGCAGGTCCAGCGCGGAGGGGGTCCGCCCGCGGGCCACCATCTCGGCGCCGAGCGCGGCGACCATCGCCCCGTTGTCGGTGCAGAGCCCGGGGCGCGGCACGCGCACGCGTACGCCCGCGGCGGCGGCCCGCTCGAGGGCCATCGCCCGGAGCCGGGAGTTGGCGGCCACGCCGCCCCCGATCAGCAGGTCCTCGATGCCGTGGGTGGCCGCCGCGTCGAGGGCCTTGCGCACCAGCACGTCGCAGACCGCCTCCTGGAAGGACGCGGCGACGTCGGCCACCGGGACCGGCTCGCCGGTGCGCTCGCGGGCCTCGACCCACCGGGCGACCGCGGTCTTGAGGCCCGAGAAGGAGAAGTCGAAGCGGTGCCGCTCGAGGTCGCGGCGCCCGGTCAGCCCCCGGGGGAAGTCGATGGTGACGGTGCCGCCGTCGCGGGCGGCACGATCGATGTGGGGCCCGCCGGGGAACGGCAGGCCGAGCACGCGGGCAACCTTGTCGAAGGCCTCGCCCGCGGCGTCGTCGATGGTCGCGCCCATCGGGTCGACCCCGCCGCCGGCGGGCCCGCCCCCGGTGACGTCGCTGACCCGCAGCAGGCTGGAGTGCCCGCCGCTGACGAGCAGGGCCAGGCACGGCTCGGGCAGCGCCCCGTGCTCGAGCTGGTCGACCGCGACGTGGGCGGAGAGGTGGTTGACGCCGTAGAGCGGCTTGCCGAGGGCCAGTGCCAGCGCCTTCGCGGAGGCGACACCGACCAGCAGGGCCCCGGCCAGCCCGGGACCGCTGGTGACCGCGACGGCGTCGACGTCGCCCGGTCGGATGCCGGCGGTCTCGCAGGCGCGCTCGAGCGTCGGCACCATCGCCTCCAGGTGCGCGCGGCTGGCCACCTCCGGGACGACCCCGCCGAAGCGGGCGTGCTCCTCGACGCTGCTGGCGACGGTGTCGGCGAGCAGGGTGTGCCCGCGCACGATCCCCACCCCGGTCTCGTCGCAGGAGGTCTCGATGCCGAGAACGAGGGGGCCGTCGGGGGCGGGGCGGTCGGGCACCCGCCCATCGTGCCAGGCCCGGCACCGAGCAGACTGGGCACCGTGCGCGAGGTCGACGTGGCGGGGCTGACCGCGCCGACCGACGTCGTGGCCGAGCCGTTCGTCCGCCACCAGCTCGACCCGTCGACCGTGCGCCGGGCGTGGGTCGCCGAGCGCGCGGGCGTCTCCGGCGTGGAGCGCGCGGCGCTGTGGGTGGCCGAGATCGTCTGGCACGACCGCGGCCGGATGCGCGTCGGGCACGGCGTCGGACCGGCCGACCTCCTGGCGACGATGCTCGCCCCGGCCGCGGAGGCCGCCGGGGGCGTCGACCGGGTCAGCGTGAGCGACGGGGCCGAGACGTCGTTGCCTCCGGGCTGGGCGCAGGTCTCGACGAACCGGTGGCACTGGATGCTCACCGACGTCGTCCCCACCGCGCCGGTGGACCCCCGGCTGGTCGACCTGGGCCCGCTGGACGGGCCCGTGCCGGGGCATGAGCCGGACGGGGAGTCGGACGGCGTGGCCGCGGAGGTGCGGGCGGTGCTGGACGCCGGCAACCCCGGTTCCTTCGCCCGCCCCGGCACCACGCCCGGCGTCGCGCGCTGGCTGGGTCTGCGCGAGGACGGGGAGCTCCGGGCCGTCGGCGCGCTGGTGCGCCAGCCGGACGGCAGCGGGCACCTGCGGGCGGTGACGGTGCACCCCGACCACGCCGGCCGCGGGCTCGGCCGCGCCCTGTCGGTCGCGCTGACCCGTGCCGGCCTGGCGATGGCGCCCGTGGTCAGCCTCGGGGTCTACCTGGACAACGCACCGGCGCTGCGGATCTACCGCGACCTCGGCTACACCACCCGGCACACGTTCGCCTCCGGCCTCACCGCCGCCTCCGCCGTCCCGCCGGTCGCTCAGCGGGCCGGGACGGACCGTTCGAGCACCAGCGCCGACTCGCCGTCGCGGTAGTAGCGCGGCCGGGTGCCGACCTCGGCGAAGCCGGCCGCGGCGTAGAACGCACGGGCGCCCTCGTTGTCGACGCGGACCTCGAGCAGCAGCCGCTCGGCGCCGGTGTCGCGGGCCAGCGCGAGCAAGGCGTCGAGCAGCGCCCGGGCCACACCGTGGCGGCGTGCGGGCGCGGCCACCACCAGCCGCTGCAGCTCGGCCACGTCGACGACCAGGCTGCCGGCGACGTAGCCCACCACCTCCCCGTCGACCTCGGCGACCAGGGCGTGCACGGTCGGCAGGGTGCCGCCGACCACCTCCGAGAGGAGCCCGTAGGACCAGGCGTCGTCGCCCAGCCCGTCCTCCTCGAGCGCGGCGACGACGCTCGCGTCGCGCGTCGTCGCCCGGCGTACGCGGGTCCCGCCGGCAGCCGTCGACCCCCCGGCCGTCACGCGGCCGTCACCAGGCCGTCACGAGGCCGGCTTGCGCGGGCCCGGGGCCACCGCGTCGGGTCGCCGCAGGTAGAGCGGCTCCGGGTCGAGCAGCTCGGCACGCTCCTCGGCGACCGCGACGGCCAGCCAGCCGGCGGAGGGACGCTCGGGGCCGACCGCGTGCGGGAGGTGCTCGGGGTAGAGCCGCGAGCCCTCCCCGACCACCGGCGCGCCGGTCGCGACCGCGGCGGGGCGGTCGACGACCGGGCCGGCCAGCCGGGTCCCGTCGGCGTCGTAGGAGGCCAGGTAGACCTCCTTGCGACGGGCGTCGGTGGCGACCACGAAGGCGCCCTGCACGGCGCCGGTGGCCACCGCCTCGACGGCCAGCACGTCGAGCGTGCACACGCCGTAGACGGGCAGCTCGAGCGCCCAGGCCAGGGTGCGGGCGGTGACCAGGCCGACCCGGAGCCCGGTGAACGGGCCTGGTCCGACCCCCACGGCCACGGCCGTCAGGTCGAGGCGCTCGATGCCGGCGCGGGTCAGCGCCTCGGCGACCAGCGGCGCGAGCTGCTCGCCGTGGCGCAGCCGCTCGGCCGAGGAGAGCTCGACGACGACGTCGGCCCCGTCGTGCAGGGCGACGGTGACCAGGCCGGTGGCGGTGTCGAGGGCGAGGAGCACCAGCGCAGGCTATCGAGCGCTACCGGGCGGTGCCCGGCTGGTCGGGGGCCGGCGGCTGGAGCGGCAGCCGCGCCAGGAACGTCCAGCGCGGCCCGTACCCCTGGATCCGGACCACGCGGGGGTCCAGGGGCTCGTCCTCGTCGTCCTGGTCGTCCCCGTCGTCCCCGGTGCCCGCGGCGGCGATCCCCTCCCCCGGGTCCGGCCGGTCGGCCGAGGTGGCGCCGGGGGCGGTGTCGGAGCGCTCGATGCGGACCTCGAGGCGGGACTCCGCGAGCTGCTCGACCACGCCGCTGCCCCACTCGACGACGGTGACGGCGTCCTCGACCGCGGTGTCGAGGTCCAGGTCGTCGAGCTCGTCGAGGCCGTCGAGGCGGTAGGCGTCGACGTGCACCAGTGGCGGTCCGCCGGCGGTCGATGGGTGCACCCGCGAGATCACGAAGGTCGGCGAGGTGACGGCGCCGCGGACCCCGAGACCCTCCCCCAGGCCCTGGGTGAAGGTGGTCTTGCCGGCGCCGAGGCCGCCGGAGAGCACGACGAGGTCGCCCGGTTCGAGGCGCTCGGCCAGCACCCGGCCGATGGTGCGCATCTCCTCCGCGGTGGCCGCGTCGTAGGCCTGCGGCAACGAGCGGACCATCTCGACGTACGGCGGGTGCCGGTCGATCTCCGCGAACCCCTGACGGGCCCAGAAGCCGACGGTCTGGGGCAGCTCCTCGCGCGCGAAGACGCCGAGACCCCGCCGGCCCGCGGCGGCGTCGGCGGCGGCGGTGATCAGCGCCCCGGCGACGCCGCGCCCCTGGACGCCGGGCACCACCCCGAACCGGCGCAGCCAGACGATGCCCTCGTGGTCGGGGTCCAGGATCAGCGCCCCCACCGGTTCGTCGTCGAGGCGGGCCACGATGCCGCCGTGCGCCCGGAGCCGGGCCTCGATGGTGTCGAGGGTCTCGACCAGCGCGTCGGCCGGCGGGTCGAGCACGGGCCGGTCGGCGAACGCCGCCCGGACGACCCCGAGCACGACCGAAGCCCACTCCGGACCGACCGTCTCGGTGGTCACCACGCCCGGGGCGGCGCCACTGTCGGGGTCCCCGCTCACGAGGCGAGCCGTTCCCCGGCGCGCTCGAGCAGGTCGTCGATGGCCGCGGTGACCTCCGCGTGGCGCTCCAGCAGGACGAGGTGCCCGGCGCCCTCGAGCTCGACCAGGCGCGAGCCGGGGATCCGCTGGTGCAGCTTGCGGCTGTGGCCGATCGAGGTGAGCCGGTCCGCGGTGCCGCAGACCACGACCGTCGGCACCCGGGCCAGCACGCCCACCGCGCCGAACTCGTCGAAGTCGCGGAAGCTGGGGAAGAAGTCGCTGACCACCTCGAACGGCGTCGCGGCCAGCATCCGGTCGACGAAGTCGACGTACGAGGCCGGCATCGGGTCGCCGAAGGCGAGCACGTCGGTGCCGACGCGGGCCACGATCTTGCCGAGCCGGCGCACCGAGTCGACCGCGCGGTGGCCCAGGCGCAGGGTGCTGACCGCGGTGCCGGTCAGCTCGCCGGACAACCGCGCCGGCAGCAGCGGCAGCAGGATGCGGCCGGGGTCGATCCCGCCGGCGGTGGTCGCCACCAGGGCCACCCCCACCACGCGCCCCTCGAGCAGCTCGGGGTGCGTGACCAGCAGGGAGATCACGCTCATCCCGCCCATCGAGTGGCCGACCAGGACCACGGGACCGTCGGGCACGACCTCGTCCAGCACCCGCTGCAGGTCCCGGCCGAGCTGGCCGATGGTGGCGTGCTCCCGCGACGACCGGCCGGAGCGGCCGTGGCTGCGCTGGTCGTAGAGCACGGTGCGCAGCCGGCCGCGGTAGGCCGCGCGCTGGAAGTGCCAGCAGTCGAGCTGGAGGCAGTAGCCGTGGACCAGCACCACGGTCGGGCTCGGGGTCGTGCCGGCTCCCCCGCGCGCGGTGACCTCGTCGACCTCGACGTGCAGCGGCACCCCGTCGTCGGCGACCACGGTGACGGGACGCGAGCGGAGCCGGCCGAAGGTCGGCGTGCCGTCCGGGCCGTACGCCGCCTGCTCGTCGTCGCGGTGCTCCTCGTCCTCGGCGCTGGGTCGGCGTCGGCCGATCGAGCGGGCCTGGTGGACCACGCCGAAGGCGGTGCCGGCCGCGGCCAGGCCGAGCCCTCCGGCGACGGCGCCGATCACACGTCCGCGGCTCATGCCCGGGCCTCCTGGGGGTCGGTGTCGCTGTCGGTGTGGCGGCGCGGCATCCGGCCGCCGACGCGGGTGACGATCTCGTAGCTGATGGTGCCGCACGCCTCGGCCCACTCCTGGGCGGTCGGGCGGCCCTCGCCGGGCGGGCCGAACAGGACGACCTCGTCGCCTGCGCTGACGTCGTCGTCGCCGAGGTCGACCATCACCTGGTCCATGCAGACGCGTCCACGGATCGGACGGCGCCGCCCGCCGACCGCGACCTCGGCCGCCGGCCCCGTGGGACCGGTCGCGGCGTGGCGCGGGACGCCCTCGGCGTACCCGGCCGGGACCAGCGCCAGCGTGGTCGGGGCGGGGGCGACCCAGGTGTGGCCGTAGGACACGCCGTCGCCGGGCCCGACCCGCTTGAGCAGCGCGATCCGGGCGCGCACCGTCATCGCCGGGCGCAGGTCGGTGCCGTGGGGCACGCCCGGGGCGGGGTCGAGGCCGTAGACGGCCAGGCCGCAGCGGACCGCGTCGTAGCGCGCACCCGGCCGGGTCAGGGTGGCCGCGGAGTTGGCGAGGTGGCGCAGCTCGGGACGCAGCCCGATGTCCGCGGCCAGGGCCAGCGCACGCTCGAAGGCGTCCTGCTGGGCGTCATTGGCGGGGTGGTCGGGCTCGTCGGCGCAGGCCAGGTGGGACCACAGGCCGACGACCCGCCAGGCGCCGTCCTGCTCGCCGGCGCGGGCACGGGCCAGGAACGGCTGCCAGTCGGCCTCGGCCGCGCCACCGCGCGACAGGCCGGTGTCGACCTTGAGGTGGACCAGGGCCGGCGGGGCGTCCGGGCCGGCGCGGCGCACGGCGTCCGCGAGCTCGTCGAGGGCGTCGACCGAGTAGGCGCTGACGTCGATCCCGGCGGCCAGGGCCGGCGCGAGGTCCTCCCCGGGGGCGCTGAGCCAGCACAGCAGCGGGCCGGTGTCGCCGGCGGCGCGGAGACCCAGCGCCTCGTCGGGCGTGGCGGTCGCGAGCCACTCGGCGCCGGCGGCGCGGGCCGCGCGGGCGACGGGCGCCATCCCGTGACCGTAGCCGTCGGCCTTGACCACCGCGATCAGCGGCACGCCGGCGGTCTCCCGCAGCACGCGGACGTTGTGCCGCACCGCGGCGAGGTCGACCACGATCTCCGCGCGGGGTGCGGGCCGATCGGTGGGGGGCCTGCTCATGACCGACCATCCTTCCACCGTCGTCAGGGTGCGGGGCTCCCGCCCCGCGGGGCGGCGCGCAGCAGGTCCCGGACGACCCCGGGCAGCGCGCCCGCGACGGCGCTCGCGGTGAGGGGGCCACCGTCGGCCGCGGTGGTGGCCGCGGCCCCGTGCAGCCAGCTGCCCACCGACGCCGCGTCGTACGGCTCCAGGCCCGCGGCGAGCAGGGCCCCGACGAGCCCGCCGAGGACGTCGCCGGCGCCGGCCGTGGCCAGCCAGGGGGTCCCGGTGGTGGTGACCCGGACCGGGTGGCCGGGGGCGGCGACCAGGGTGTGCCGGCCCTTGAGCAGGACGGTGCAGCGGTAGCGGTCCACCGCCGCCCGGACGTGGTGGAGCGGGCGCGCCTCGACGTCCTCGCGGGCGACGTCGAGCATCCGGGCCAGCTCACCGGCGTGCGGCGTCAGCACCGCGTGGCCGGGGGCCGGGGCGGTCAGGTGCACCAGCGCGTCGGCGTCGACCACCAGCGGCACGTCGTCGGCCAGCGCCTCGTCCAGGGTGCCGGCGGCCCCGTCGCCGCTCCCGCTGCCGACCAGCCACGCCTGCACCCGGCCGGCCCCGACGACCTCGGGGTGCGCCTCGCGGACGCGGTCGCCCACCAGGTCGTCGCCGACGTAGCGGACCATGCCGACCAGCCCCACCGCGGCGCCCAGGACGCTGAGCAGGCCGGCCCCGGGGTAGGTGGCCGAGCCGGCGCGGACGCCGACCACGCCGCGGGAGTACTTGTGGTCCAGCGGACCCGGCACCGGCAGCAGCGCGGCCACGTCGTCGGGCTGCAGCGCCTCGACCGCCGGCGCCGGCAGGTCGAGGCCGAGGCCGACCAGGTGCACCGGGCCGCACGCCAGGGCGGCGGGGTCGAGGAGGTGGCAGGGCTTGTGCGTGCCGAAGGTGACGGTCAGCGTGGCCGTCACGTGGGCACCGTCGACCTCGCCGGTGTCGACGTCGACGCCGGACGGGGTGTCGACCGCGACGACCGGCACCCCGGCGTACCGCCCGAGCTCGGCGACCGCGTCCGGCCGCAGCCCGGGTCGCCCGCCGATCCCGACGATCCCGTCCAGGACGACGTCGGGGCGGTGGGCGGTGCCCGCGGGGACCACCCGCCCGCCCGCGGCGCGCAGCGCGGCCAGGCCGTCGGCGCGGGCGTGGTCGGAGAGCAGCACGGCCTCGACCGCGCACCCGCGCGCCGCCAGCCGCGCGCCCGCCCACAGGGCGTCACCGCCGTTGTCGCCGCCGCCGACGAGCAGCAGCACACGACGCCCGTACGCCGGCTGGTCCCCCGCCGGCCCGGCCAGCAGGGCCAGCACCGCGTGCGCCAGCCCGGCCGCGGCCCGCTGCATCAGCGCCCCCTCGGGCAGCTGCGCCATCAGCGCCCCCTCGGCCGCCCTGACCTGCTCCACCGTGTGCGCGCTCCTCATCCCGCCACGCTAGCGGGGCGCCGCCGCCCGCCGACCCGGACGAGTCGTGTGCCTGAGGACGGTCGCCAGGTCGCCGTCAGGCACACGACTGTGCGAGTCGGCCTGGAGCCTCGTCCCCGGCGGGGGTCGTGTGCCCCAGCACGGTCCCGAGACCGTCCACACGCACACGACCCCGCACGGTCATCCCCAGGGCGCCCGCCAGCGACGGCCCCGCGCGGCGCTCCCGCCGACAGTGGACCCGTGCACCCCGAGCCCCGGCCCCGCGGCGAGCAGCACCGCGCCGTACGGGCCCTCATCGACAGCCAGGCCGGGATGGTCGCCCGCAGGCAGCTGACGGCGCACGGGATCGACTGGGACCACGTCGACGCCGAGGTCCGCGGCGGACGTTGGGTGGCGCGTACGCCCCGCGTCGTCAGCACGACCACCGGCCCGCTCAGCCTGCCGCAGCGACGGTGGCTGGCGGTCCTGCACGCCGGTCGGCGCAGCATGCTCGGGAGCCTGTCCGCCGCAGCGGCCCTCGGTCTCTCCGGGTGGGAACGCGACACCCTCACTGTCTGGGTCGACGACGAGCTGAGCTTCGAACTGGTCCCGGGCGTCCGCTTCTTCCGGACCCGCCGGCCCCTCGACCTGCTGCTGCGTCCTGGTGGCGGTCTCCCCCTGGCCCGGCTCGAGCCGGCGGTGCTGCTGTGGGCCGCCTACGACGCGGACCTGCGCTCGGCGCACGGGGTGCTGGCAGCCGTGGTCCAGCAGCGGTTGACCACCGCGGAGCGGCTGCAGTCCTGGATCCCCCGCCTCCGCCCACTGCGACGCGCCGCGTCCTTCCGCTCCGTGCTGGAGGACGTCGCCCACGGGTCGCACTCCCGCGCCGAGCTCGACCTGGTAGACCTGTGCCGCGTCCACCGCTTGCCACTCCCCGACCGGCAGCGACCACGCCACGACGCGGCGGGGCGGGCCCGATGGACCGATGCCGAGTGGGACCTGCCCGACGGTCACGTCGTCGTGCTCGAGGTGGACGGCGCGTTCCACGCCGAGGTCCGGTCGTGGAGCAACGACAAGCAGCGACACCGGCGGTTGTCCGGTCCGGGTCGCACCGTGGTCGGGTGCACCGCGCTCGAGCTGCGCCACGAGCCCGACCAGCTGGCCCGGGACCTGCGGATCCTTCTGCGTCTCGACCCGGACGAGTCGTGTGCCTGACGACGGCGTGAGGACCGTGGTCAGGCACACGACCCCCACGACTCCCGCTCAGCGCCCGCCTCAGCCCTCCAGCACCACCACGGCCGAGGCGATGCCGGCGTCGTGGGACAGCGAGACGTGGACCGAGGTGGCGCCGAGCTCGGCCGCCCGGGCGAGCACCGAGCCCCGCATCTCCAGCCGGGGGCGGCCGGTCTCCTCCGAGACGACCTCGGCGTCGTGCCACGCCAGGCCGCCGGGGGCGCCCAGGGACTTGGCCAGCGCCTCCTTGGCAGCGAACCGCGCGGCCAGGGAGGCCAGCGAGCGGCCGGCCTCGGCGGGGGTGAACAGTCGTTCGCGCAGGCCCGGGGTGCGGTCGAGCGAGAGCCCGAACCGCGCGATGTCGCAGACGTCGATGCCGACGCCGAGCACGCTCACTCGACGGTGACCGACTTCGCCAGGTTGCGGGGCTGGTCGACGTCGTGGCCGAGCCCGGTGGCCAGCTCGCAGGCGAAGAGCTGCAGCGGCACCGTGGCCACCAGCGGCTGGAGCAGCACCGGCACCTTGGGCAGCCGGATCAGGTGGTCGGCGTAGCGCGGGATCGCCTCGTCGCCCTCCTCGGCCAGGCAGATCGTCCGCGCGCCGCGGGCCCGGACCTCCTGGATGCCCGACAGCATCTTGGCGTGCAGCTGGTCGCGGCCCTGGGGCGGCACGACGCACAGCACCGGCAGCCCGTCGGTGATCAGCGCGATCGGACCGTGCTTGAGCTCGCCGGCCGCGAAGCCCTCGGCGTGCAGGTAGGCGATCTCCTTGAGCTTCAGCGCCCCCTCGAGCGCCACCGGGTAGCCGGCGTGGCGGCCCAGGAAGAGCACCGAGGTGGCCGTCACGTGGGCGCGGGCGAGCTCGTACACCTCCTCGCAGCGGCCCAGGAGCTCCTCGATCTGTGCCGGGATCGCCTCGAGCTGGTGCATCACCTCGGCGATCTCGTCGCCGTAGCGGGTGCCCTTGACCTGCGCGATGTAGAGCGCGAGCAGGTAGGTCGCGACCAGCTGGGTCAGGAAGCCCTTGGTCGAGGCGACGCCGATCTCCGGGCCGGCGTGGGTGTAGATCACCGCGTCGGACTCGCGCGGGATCGTCGAGCCGTTGGTGTTGCAGATGGCCAGCACCTTCGAGCGCTGGGTGCGCGCGTGCCGGATCGCCTGGAGGGTGTCCGCGGTCTCGCCGGACTGGCTGATCGCCACGACCAGCGTCGAGAAGTCCAGGATCGGGTCGCGGTAGCGGAACTCGCTCGACAGCTCGACCTCGACCGGCACCCGGCACCAGTGCTCGATGGCGTACTTGGCGACCATGCCGGCGTAGAACGACGTGCCGGCGGCGATGATGATGATCTTGTCGATGTCGCGGATCTCCTGGTCCGAGAGCCGCATCTCGTCCAGCTGCAGGGCTCCGGTACGCGTGCGGCGACCGAGCAGGGAGTCCGCGACGGCCCGCGGCTGCTCGAAGATCTCCTTGCGCATGAACCAGTCGTGGCCGTCCTTCTCGGCGGCCGAGAGGTCCCAGTCGACGTGGTAGCGCACCCCCTCCTGGGGCACGCCGTGGAAGTCGGTGACCTCGACGCCGGCGGCGGTGATCGTGACCACCGTGTCCTGACCGAGCTCGAGCGCCTCGCGGGTGTGCTCGATGAAGGCCGCGACGTCGGAGCCGAGGAAGTTCTCGCCGTCGCCCAGGCCGACGACCAGCGGGGAGTTGCGGCGTGCGGCGACGACCCGCTCGGGGTCCTGGGAGTCCACGGCCACGAGGGTGAAGGCACCCTCGAGCACCTGGCAGACCCGCTGCATGCCCTCGGTCAGGTCGACCCCGGAGCGCACCTGCAGCTCGACCAGGTGGGCCACGACCTCGGTGTCGGTGTCGGAGACCAGCTGGTGGCCGTCGGCCTCGAGCTGGGTGCGCAGCGCGTCGAAGTTCTCGATGATCCCGTTGTGCACGAGCGCGACCCGGCGGGCGTCGCCGAGGTGCGGGTGCGCGTTGGCGTCGGTCGGCGGGCCGTGCGTGGCCCACCGGGTGTGCCCGATGCCGGTGGTCGCCGCCGGCAGCGGCGTCTCCGCGATCGCCTTCTCCAGGTTGGCCAGCTTCCCGGCCTTCTTGTCGACGACCAGCGCACCGTCCACGACGAGCGCCACCCCCGCGGAGTCGTATCCCCGGTACTCCAGGCGGCGCAGTCCCTCGACGACGACCTCCTGGGCTGACTTCGGCCCGACGTAGCCCACGATCCCGCACATGGGGCACGACTCTACCGAGCCCCGGGCCCGGCCCCGACGACCCACGCAGCAGCGCGGCTGCAAGACTTCCCCGCATGTCCGCTGGCGGGAGCCCCCCGGTCGAGGAGCACGCCGGCCGCGAGTCGTCGCCCTACCTCGAGCTCGACCGCGACACCTGGGCCGCGCTGACGCCCCAGATGCAGGCCCCGCTCACCGACGAGGAGATCGCCCGGCTACGCGGTCTGGGCGACAACCTCGACCTCCGTGAGGTGCAGGACGTCTACCTGCCGCTGTCCCGGCTGCTGAGCCTGTACGTCGAGTCCTCGGGCAAGCTGCACCACGACACCGAGGCGTTCCTGCACCAGCGGACCCCGCCGCGCACCCCGTTCGTGATCGGGCTGGCCGGTTCCGTCGCGGTCGGCAAGTCGACCACCGCCCGCGTGCTGCAGCAGATGCTCGCGCACTGGCCCGAGCACCCGAACGTGGCGCTGGTCACGACCGACGGCTTCCTCTACCCCAACGCCGAGCTCGAGCGTCGCGGTCTCCTCCAGCGCAAGGGGTTCCCGGAGTCGTACGACCGCCGCGCGCTGCTGCGCTTCGTCGTCGACATCAAGTCCGGCCGGGACGAGGTCGTGGCCCCGACGTACTCCCACCTCGTCTACGACGTCGTCCCCGACGAGCGGGTCGTGGTCAAGCGTCCCGACATCGTGATCATCGAGGGCCTCAACGTCCTGCAGCCGGCCCGGGTCCGCGAGGACGGCAGCGCCGGACTGACGCTGAGCGACTTCTTCGACTTCTCGATCTACGTCGACGCCGGGCGCGACAAGATCCGCGACTGGTACGTCTCCCGCTTCCTGCGGCTGCGCGAGACCGCGTTCCGCGACCCCGGTTCCTACTTCGCCAAGTACGCCGCGTTCTCCCACGGCGAGGCCGTCCGGGAGGCGGAGCGGATCTGGGACACGATCAACGGCCCGAACCTGGTCGACAACATCCTGCCGACGCGGTCGCGGGCCACCCTGGTGCTGCGCAAGGACCGTGACCACTCCGTGAGGTACGTCCGCCTCCGCAAGGTCTGATTCTGCCTCCCCACGCCGCCTCAACGGATAGGTTCGTGCCCGTGAGAGAGCTCCCCACCGCGGTCATCGCCGAGGACCACGCCGACACGCGCGCGCTCATCGAGCTCGTCCTCACCCAGTGCGGGTTCCGGGTGGTGCACGCCGAGGACGGCCCCACGGCGATCGCGGCGGTGGGCGAGCACGCCCCGCTGCTCACCACCCTCGACGTGAACATGCCGGGCATGGACGGCTTCGCGGTGGCCAAGCGGCTGCGCGAGTTCAGCCAGACCTACCTGATCATGATCACCTCGTTGGACTCGGAGATCGACGTCGTCCGCGGTCTCGAGGCCGGCGCCGACGACTACCTGGTGAAGCCCTTCCGGCCCCGGGAGCTGCGGGCCCGCGCCGACGCCATGCTGCGCCGGACGGCGTTCGCCGCCGCCAACGCCGTCGCCGCACCGACCCCCGTCGAGGAGGAGTCGTGGGTCGCCACCGCCCGCCGGGAGTTCGAGGAGAGCCTCGTCGGCAGCGCGCCGGCGCTGGCCGTCGCGCCGGCTCCCGCACCCTCCCCGGCACCCCGCCCCGCGCCCCCGTCCGTCACGGTCCCCGGGCGCCGGATGGCCCCGCCGGCACCCGTCCCCCCGAGCGCCCCGGGGACGGCCCCGGGCCGTCGCGTGGCCGCGCCGGTGGCCACGTCGGCCCCGGAGGCCAACCCGGTGCTGGTGCAGGGCGACGTCTTCCAGCTCGGCGAGCTGACGATCGACTCCCGCACCGGGGCCGCCTCGGTCGCGGGGCGAGGTCTCACGCTGACCCAGCCCGAGACGCAGGTCCTGCTCTCGCTGATGCGCACCGGGCGGCGGGTCCGCAGCAAGGCCGACCTGGTCCTGGCCGTGCGGGGTCAGGAGTTCGTGACCTCCCACTTCGTCAACGAGGCCGACAAGAAGGCGGTCGAGGGGTACGTGGCCAGCCTGCGCAGCAAGATCGGCGACGACGAGTCCTCGCCGCGCTACATCGAGACCGTCCGGGGCGTCGGCTTCCGCCTGGCCAGCTGACCTCGCCGTCCCTCCGACGCCGCCGGCGTCAGACGCCGCCAGAGGCCGCCGGCCGTCCGACCGGCGGGTGCCGGCCGGACGGCGCCGGCTAGTTGGCGTTGACCGGGATCTTCGTGGCCTTGGTCGGCTCGTCGGAGGCGAAGATGCCGACCGGCACCTTCTGGGTGACGGTCCGCTGGACGAACTGTCCGCCGCCGGCGGTCGTCTGCACGTTGACCACCGCCCGGAAGGTCAGCTCGACGCCGGTCGTCCCCTTTGCGACCGGCCCGATGGACTGGTTGCGCAGCTCGAAGGCGCCCTTGGGCGAGCTGACCAGCATGCCGTTCGGCGTGGTGAGCGGCTCGGGGTCGAAGGTGATGTCGGCACCGACGCCGCTGACCTCGTACGGCTCCTGCTTGCCCGGGCCGTCCTCGGTGATCGTGCGCGAGGTGACGTCGATGGTCTCGAGGTAGACCTTGCGCTTGGTGGCGAACGGGTCGCGCAGGCCCTGGGCGAGGTCGTAGGCGGTGAAGGTGAAGGTGAAGTACTTCCGCCCGCCCGGGTACCACTCGTTGGTGCGCGGCGTCGCCTTCGTCGGGTACATCGTGTAGACGAAGTCCACGCCGGGCACGCCCGGCACGCTGAGGTGGGACTGGAAGGTGCCGTCGCTGGTGAACTGCGAGTCGATCGGCTCCGCGGCGGCCGCGGGCTCCGGCTGCGCCTCGGCCGGGGCGTCCTCCGACCCGCCGAACGGCAGTGAGCTGCAGCCGGTGAGCGAGGCGGTCAGCAGCAGGGTGCACGCGAGCCCGGCCAGGCGGCGTACGCCCCGGTGCCCTGTGGTGGATCCCGTGGTGGAGCGGGTGGTGGTGCTCATGCCTTGAACCCCCGTCGTCGGCGCATGATCTTCAGCGACATCCATGCCGTCTGGAGGATGGTCACGACCCCGAGGATCGGCCACCCGACGGCCAGCAGGCTCGAGCGGAGGTCGACCGAGAGCTGCAGCCAGATGGCGCCGACGGTGACCAGGAAGACCCCGAGCACCACGAACGGGTAGAGCCAGGCGTAGCCCTTGCCGCGTTCTGCCTTCGCCTGCGCTGCCCAGTTGTCGGTCTGCTGGCGGCTGAAGAACTTGGTCCAGGAGCGCACGAAGTGCGCGATCCGCAGCCACATGTAGACCTCGGCCGGAGCGAGGAGCAGGGCGAAGAGGTAGTCCCTCCGGTTGGCGAAGGCCATCGAGCTGGCCACCCGGTAGTTCAGCGCGATCGCGGCCAGGGGCGGGATGACCCACCACGCCTGGAACACGAACGCGCTGATCGACAGCGAGCCCAGCAGGAGCAGCAGGAAGCCCAGCCGCGTGATGATGTTGACGACCATCGAGATGTGCTCGAACCAGCGCAGCCGGAGGTTGGGGTGCAGCGGCTGGCCACGGGTGTCGCCGCGCTGGCCGGGCCACATCAGGTCGATGGCGCCGAAGTTCCACTTCACCTGCTGGCCGTCCAGGCCGCGCAGGGTGGTCATCCCGCCGACGTGCGCACGCGCCGTCGCGCTGATCTTGGTGAGGTAGCCGGCGCTCTTGATCTGCAGCGAGAGCAGCGAGTCCTCCACCTCGCTGTCCTTGACCCACGGCGTGCGCTGGTGGCTCTCGCGCAGGACGTCCTTGAGCGCGCGGGTCGAGAAGATCGAGAACTGGCCGCCGAGCACCGCCATGTTGCGGCCCCGGAGGAGGTTCTGCATGTTGAAGGCGGAGAACTGGGAGCGCTGGCCGGCGACCAGGAACTTCGCCATCGGCCCCTCGAGCGCGCTGTCGTCGATGGTGTAGATCGCCGAGATGCCGCCGATCCGGTCGTCGCTGCTGATCTCGGCGACCATCGCCTCCAGCGCGTCGGGCTCGGGGTTGGTGTCGCCGTCGACGCCGAGCAGGTAGTCCATGTGACCGACCAGGCCGTAGCCGTAGTTGAGCGCCCCCACCTTCTTGTCGGGGTTCTCGCCGATGTCGTGCACGTAGATCGTGGTGCTCTGCTCACCGGTCGGCGTCGTCCGCGTGTGCGGCCCGGCGTAGTGGCTGGCGACCTCGACGGTCTCGTCGGTGGTGTTGTTGACGATGACGTGGATGACGTCCGGGATCCGGGTCTGCAGCAGCAGGGAGTCCAGGACGCCGGCGATCGTCTCCCCCTCGTTGTAGGCCGGGATCACGCAGCCCACGGTCGCCCGCTGCTCGGGGATCGCCGCCAGCTCGTCGAGGTAGGTCTCGGCGTACGCCGCCAGGCCCGGGTCGGGCAGGTTCACGTACGGCGCGAGGTCCGCCGACACCGGCGGCGTCGGGGCGGGGCCGGGCAGCTGGTCGGTCACGGGGTCTCCCGGGGGGTCGGTGCGGGGGTGTGGCACTGCTCGCCGTCCTGCTGGGCGTCGGGCAGGTGCGGCAGGGCGACGTCGCCCAGCACGGTCTGGTCGCCGGTCGTCACACCGAACGGCGGGGTGGTGGCCTCGGCGTACCGGCAGTAGCTGGTGCCCTGGCCGAGGTAGGGGTTGTTCGGGTCGGGTCCCACGACGACCGTCAGGCCGGACTGCGTGGTGAGCTGACCGTCGAGCAGGAAGGTGCCGTCGGTCGCGGCGGTCGTGGTGTCCAGGACGTCGCCGTCCGCGTCCAGCAACCGCACCGAGGCACGGCCGAGGGTCGCTGCGCGCCGGTTCGCGTCGACCACGCGCCCCGTGACGCTGGCCCCGCGGACGGCCAGGGTCGCGTCCGTGAAGGCCGTCCGCTTCGAGCGCACCCGCACGGCCGGGTTCACCTCGGCCGGCAGGTAGTCGTCGAGGCCGGGCACGACCAGGCGGTAGCGACCCGGGAACAGGCCCTGGAAGGTGACGCTGCCGTTGCGGGTGCGGGCGACCCAGAACTGGCCGGTCGTCCGGCTCACGGCCGTCACGGAGACGGGGTCGCCGTCGTAGGCGCCGTCCCCGGTGTAGAGGTCGACCAGCAGCGTGCCGCCGGCGGTGCGGAGCGTCGGCGAGACGGCGGTGTACGTCCCGGCCACGAGCTTCCTGAGGTAGGTGCTCTTGGCCACCCACGTCCTCGCGCGGTCGTAGGTGAACACCGAGTAGCCCTTGCCGCTGGGGATCCCGCCCAGCGCGTAGCGGCCCCGCTTGTCGGCGGTCGTGGAGAACGTCCGCTCGTCGGCGAGGGCCACGACCACGCGGGCGCCCTTCGCGACCTTCGCACCCGCCCGGACCGTGCCGCCGATGGCGGCCCCCGGCGTCATCCGCACCGTCTTCGTGGTCGTCTGGGCGACCGTCACCTCGACGGCGACGTCCGTGGGCTGGAACCGCTTGACGTCGTAGGTCGGCCGCACGTCGGTGAACTGCAGGCGGTAGGACCCCACCGGCAGCGTGAGGGAGTAGGCGCCCCCGGGCGTGCGACGCGAGCCGAGGAACTCGTAGTCCTCGGTGAACCAGGTGAGCCTCACGTCCGGCTGGCTGCCACCGGGGCCGAGGATCTCCCCGCGCACCTTGCCGGTCTGGTCCGCGAGGGCGGCACTCGAGGCGGCGGTGGCCGCGGACGGGGCGGCGCTCGACGGCAGCGCCGTCAGACCGGGGAGGAGAAGGACGGAGACGAGCAGCACCAGGGGTGCGAGACGGGGGGACCTCACGGTTCGAGAGTAGGGACCGCGAGCGCCGCCGGAGGCGTTTCCGGACGAAGTGACCAGGGACTCGTGACGAGCGGCCGACGCCGACCGAGACCAAGGTCCCGTCGAGACGCGCACAGGGGCCGCGACCGGTCGGTCGCGGCCCCTGCGGGCGTGGGGTGGAGCGCCGGCTCAGGCGCCCTTGCCGGTCACCGTGACGGGCACGTTGCCGCGGGTGGCCTTGGAGTACGGGCAGACCTGGTGGGCGGTCTCGACGAGGCGCTGGGCGGTCTCGTCGTCGACACCGGGGATGGTGGCGGTGATGTCGGCGGTGATGGCGAACGAGTCGCCCTCGGGGCCGAAGCCGACGGCGATCTCCACGGTCGAGGCGGAGGCGTCGACCCCCTCCTTCTTGGCGACCATGCCCAGGGCGCCCTGGAAGCAGGCGCCGTAGCCGACGGCGAACAGCTGCTCGGGGTTGGTGCCGGTGCCGGGCCCGCCGGTCTCCTTGGGCGCGGTCAGCGACAGGTCCAGCACGCCGTCCTCGCTGCGGGCGTGGCCGGCGCGGCCACCGGTGACGGTGGCGCGGGCGGTGTAGACGATCTTCTCCGGGGTGTTGGTCATGACTGGCCCAACACCGTCCGGGGCGCGGTCCATTCCGCTACAGGGCCAGGCGCTCCCGCACGACCGTCGCCAGGCGCTCCGCCACGGCGTTCGCCCGGTCCTGCTCGGGCGCCTCGACCATCACCCGCACGATGGGCTCGGTGCCCGAGGGCCGCAGCAGCACACGGCCCTCGCCGGCCAGGCCGGCCTCCTCGGCCGCCACGGCGGCCAGGACCCCCTCGTCGTCGGTACGGGCCCGGTCGACCCCCCGACGTTGAGCAGCACCTGCGGGAGGCGGGTCATCACGCCGGCCAGGTCGGCCAGCGGACGTCCGGTGGCGGCCATCCGGGCCAGCACCTGCAGCGCGGTCAGCAGGCCGTCGCCGGTGGTGGCGTGGTCGCGGAGGATCACGTGCCCGGACTGCTCGCCGCCGAGGTTGTAGCCGCCGGCGTTCATCGCCTCGAGCACGTACCGGTCGCCGACCGCGGTCCGCAGGACGGTGACACCGGCCCGCTCGAGGGCCTGGACGAAGCCGAGGTTGCTCATCACGGTGGCCACGACCGTGTCGCGCACGAGCAGGCCCTGCTCGTGCATCCCGAGGGCCAGCACCGCCATGATCTGGTCCCCGTCGACGACCGCGCCGGTGTGGTCGACGGCCAGGCAGCGGTCCGCGTCGCCGTCGACGGCGAAGCCGGCGTCGGCACCGTGCTCGAGCACCGCGGCCGAGAGCCGGTCGAGGTAGGTGGAGCCGTAGCCGTCGTTGATGTTCGTGCCGTCCGGCTGGTCGCCGATCGCGATCACCGTGGCCCCGGAGTCGGTCAGCGCGCGCGGGCCGACCTCGGAGGCGGCGCCGTGGGCGCAGTCGAGGACGACCCTGAGGCCGGCCAGCGGGCGCTCCACGGTGCGGACCAGGTGGGCGGCGTAGTCCTCGACGGTCGGGCCGTACGGGGTGACGCGGCCGACGTCGGCGCCGGTCGGGCGGTCCCACGGTCGCCCGAGGTGCGCCTCGATCTCGCGCTCCACGGCGTCGTCGAGCTTGCGACCGCCGCGGGCGAGCAGCTTGATGCCGTTGTCGGGCATCGGGTTGTGCGAGGCGCTGATGACCACGCCCAGGTCGGCACCGAGGGTGCCGGTCAGGTGGGCCACGCCGGGGGTGGGCAGGACGCGCAGCCGCAGCACGTCCATGCCGGCCGAGGCCAGGCCGGCGACGACGGCGTGCTCGAGGAACTGCCCCGAGACGCGGGTGTCGCGGCCCACGACGGCCAGCGGGCGCGGCCCGGCGTACGACCCGTCCTCGACGAGGACGCGCGCGGCCGCGACGCCGAGCTCCATGGCGAGCTCGGCGGTCAGCGTGCCGTTGGCCAGGCCGCGGACGCCGTCGGTGCCGAAGAGTCGGCCCATGACTGGCTCCCCGGCGCGGATCAGCGCTTGCTGAACTGGGGCGCCTTGCGGGCCTTCTTCAGACCGGCCTTCTTGCGCTCGATGGCGCGCGAGTCGCGGGTCAGCAGGCCGGCCGCCTTCAGCGTGGCGCGGTTGGCGTCGAGGTCGACGTCGTTCAGCGCACGGGCCACGCCGAGGCGCAGCGCGCCGGCCTGGCCGGTGATGCCGCCGCCGTGGATGCGCGCGACGACGTCGAAGCGACCCTCGAGGTGCGTCGCCGCGAACGGCTCGTTGACGACCTGCTGGTGCAGCTTGTTCGGGAAGTACGAGTCCAGGCTGCGGCCGTTGACGCGCCACTGGCCGGTGCCCGGGACGATGCGCACGCGCGCCACGGCCTCCTTGCGGCGACCGGTGGCCGCGGCGGGGGCGATGGTGGCCGGGCGGTCCTCGGACTCGGCGCTGGGCACGGTCTCGGAGCTGTAGGCGACGCCCTGCTCGTCGGCCTGGTAGGTCTCCTCGACCTCGGTGGTGTCAGCCACGTCATTCCTCACTGGTGCTCATCTTGGTGCGTACGTGTGGGTGGTGCTGCTGCTCAGGAGAGCAGGGTCACTGGGTGACCTGGCGGATCTCGAAGGGCTTCGCCTGCTGCGCCTCGTGCGGGTGGGTCGGACCCGAGTAGACCTTCAGCTTGCCGAGCATCGCGCGGCCGAGCTTGTTCTTGGGCAGCATGCCCCAGACGGCGTTCTCGATGGCCTTGCGGGCGTCCTTGGCGAGCAGCTCGCCGATCGGCGTCGCGGACAGGCCGCCCGGGTAGCCGGAGTGGCGGTAGACCATCTTCTTGGTGGCCTTGTCGCCGCTGACCGAGACCTTCTCCGCGTTGATGACGACGACGAAGTCGCCGACGTCCATGTGCGGGGCGTACATCGGCTTGTGCTTGCCGCGCAGCAGGGTGGCGGTCTCGACGGCGAGACGACCGAGGACCACGTCCTCGGCGTCGATGACGTGCCACTCACGCTGGATGTCAGCGGGCTTCGGGCTGTACGTACGCACGGTGATAGGCCTTCTCGTCGGTGTCGGTGGAGCGGGGCGTCCGGCGGGCATCACGCCCGCCCGGGGCCGGATCGGTGCGGTGGCGCACCTGCAGTCGTTGCGCGGCTGGCCGCGACCGTCGATGTTACGGCGGGGCCTGCGCACAGGTCAAAACGGCCCGCGCCCCGGGAGTCCGGGGCCCCGGCCCGTCTCGCCCCGCAAACCACCCGTTGGCGCCGCTGGAGGCGCGCCGACTAGGTTGTGGGGCGTGACTGACTCTCTCACCGTACGCGACAACCGCACCGGGCAGGAGTACGACGTCCCGATCGCCGACGGCACCATCAAGGCCGCCGACCTCGGGAAGATCAAGGCCGGCGAGGACCAGCCCGGCCTCGCCGTCTACGACCCCGGCTTCGTCAACACCGCCTCCTGCCGCTCGTCGGTGACCTTCATCGACGGGGACAAGGGGATCCTGGAGTACCGGGGCTACCCGATCGAGCAGCTCGCCGAGGGCTCGAACTTCCTCGAGGTGGCCTACCTGCTCAACCACGGCGCGCTGCCCACCAAGGCGGAGTTCGACGCCTGGGAGCACGAGATCACTTACCACACGTTCGTCCACGAGAACATCAAGACGTTCATGGAGGGGTTCCGCTACGACGCCCACCCGATGGGCATGCTGATGGCCTCCGTGGGCGCGCTGTCGACCTTCTACCCCGACGCCCGCGACATCCACGACGCAGAGAACCGCCACATGCAGATCGTGCGGATGATCGCGAAGATGCCCACGCTGGGCGCCTGGTCCTTCCGTCACGCGCAGGGCAAGCCCTTCGTCTACCCCGACAACGAGCTGTCCTACACCGCGAACTTCCTCTCGATGCTGTTCAAGATGAGCGAGAAGACCTTCGAGCCCGACCCCCGCCTGGTCCGGGCGCTCGACGTGCTGTTCATCCTGCACGCCGACCACGAGCAGAACGCCTCCACCAACGCGGTGCGCAGCGTCGGCTCGACGCAGGTCGACCCGTACTCCGCGGTCGCCTCCGGCGTCGGCGCGCTCTACGGCCCGCTGCACGGCGGCGCGAACGAGGCCGTGCTGCGGATGCTGCGCCGGATCGGCTCGAAGGAGAACATCCCCTCCTTCATCGAGGGCGTGAAGAACGGCAACGAGAAGCTGATGGGCTTCGGGCACCGGGTCTACAAGAACTACGACCCCCGCGCCCGGATCATCAAGAAGGCCGCCGACGACGTCTTCGAGGTCACCGGGGTCAACCCGCTGCTCGAGATCGCCCTCGAGCTGGAGAAGATCGCCCTCGAGGACGAGTACTTCGTCAAGCGCAAGCTCTACCCGAACGTCGACTTCTACTCCGGGCTCATCTACGAGGCCTTCCAGTTCCCGCCCGAGATGTTCACGGTGCTGTTCGCGATCGGGCGCACGCCCGGCTGGCTCGCGCAGTGGCTCGAGCTGGTGCAGGACAAGGAGCAGAAGATCGCCCGCCCGAAGCAGATCTACACCGGTGCGCGGACGCTCGACTTCGTGCCGGCCTCGGAGCGCTGGGCCTGAGGATGACCTCCCCGACGTACGTCCTCGTCGACGGGGAGAACATCGACGCCACCCTCGGCAACTCGATCCTGGGCAGGCGCCCCCAGCCGGGCGAACGTCCGCGCTGGGAGCGCCTGCTCGACTTCGTCGCCACCGAGTGGGAGTGCGAGCCGAACGGGCTGTTCTACCTCGCCGTCAACGGCGAGCTGCCGATGTCCTTCGTCCAGGCGCTGACCGCGCTGCACTACCGGCCGATCCCGCTGCAGGGCGCGCCCGGGCAGAAGGTCGTCGACATCGCGATCCTGCGCACCCTCGAGGAGATCGCGCACCGCGAGGCCGACGTCGTCCTGGTCAGCAACGACGGCGACTTCTTCGAGCACGTCGGGGCCCTGCTCGACGGCTCCGCCCGTCGGGTCGGCCTGATCGGCTTCACCGAGTTCCGCAACCACCAGTTCTCCTCGCTGGTCCCGCGGGGCCTGGAGGTCTTCGACCTCGAGGACGACGTGGCCGCCTTCACCACCCGGCTGCCGCGGATGCGCGTCATCCCGATCGACGACTTCGACCCGCGCCTGTTCCTGTGACCCCGGCGCCCTCGGGCGTCGTGCTCGACCTCGGCAACGTCGTCGTCGACTGGGACCCCTTCCACGCCGTCGCCGCCGGTGTCGGCGCGCGGGAGGCGGCGGCGTTCCTGGCCAGCACCGAGATCGACTTCAGGGCCGTCAACCACCAGGCCGACGCCGGTCGCGACTGGGACGACGTGCTGGCCGACGTGGCCCGCGACCACCCCCGCTGGCTGCCGCACGTACGGGCCTACCGCGAGCACTTCGGCGCCTCGCTCCGCGGCGAGGTGCCCGGGACCGGTGACGTGGTCCGCGAGCTGCACCGCGGTGGCGTACGGCTGTGGGGGCTGACCAACTGGAGCCACGAGCTGTGGCCGCACGCACCCGCCCGCTTCGAGGTGCTCTCGCTGCTCGAGGACGTCGTGGTCTCCGGGACCGAGGGGGTCGCGAAGCCCGACCCTCGGATCTACGCCGTCCTGCGCGAGCGGGTGGGGACGCCGCTCGACCGGCTCGTCTTCGTCGACGACCGCGCCGACAACGTGGCGGCCGGGGTCGAGGCCGGGCTCGACGGCGTGGTCTTCACCGGCGCGGCCCGGCTGCGCGAGGACCTCCGCGCACGCGGCCTGCTCGGCGCTGACCCGGACTGACCCGGACAGCAGCGGATCACTGCCACCAGGTGGCAGTGATCCGCTGCTGTGGTGCTCAGGCCCTGCTGAGGCCGGAGCGGACCTCGGCGAGCGCCGCGTCGAGGGTGACCTGCGGGGTCCAGCCCCAGCCGTGGGCGCGGTCGGCGAGCACCCGACCGGTCCACTCGTCCTCCTCGACCCACTCCGGCTCGACACCCAGCGCCGAGGTGACGGCCCCGAGGTAGTCGCGCCAGGTGGCCGGGCCGGCGGCCACGTTCACGACCGTGCACTCCCCCGCCACCGGACCCCGGGTCACGTCGTCGGACTCCGGCACCCGCGACGTGGCCACGTCGGCGGCCAGCGCGGCCAGGTCGTCGACGTGGACCCAGGCGAAGCTCTTGCGGGGGTCGACCCGTCGGGCGGCCTCGTCGTCGCGGACCGCGGCGGGGCGCAGCGTGTTCCACACCGAGCTCTCACCGTCGCCGAGGATCGCCGGCGGCCGGAGCAGGACGCGGGTCAGGCCGGTCACCGCCTCCAGCGCCTCGTCGGTCTCGCGCTTGGTGACCGGGTAGTCGCCGCCGTCCTCCCCCACCAGGGTCGAGGACTCGTCGACGTCACCCCGGCCGGGCGCACGGTCGTAGACCGCCGCGGTCGAGACGTGGACCAGGCGCGCGACGCCGGCGTCCGCGGCCGCGCGGGCCAGCACCGCCGTGCCCTCGACGGCGACCCGGCGCTGCGTGTCGAGGTCGCTGCCCATCGGGTGCACCGTGGTGACCACGACGTCTGCGCCCAGCACCACCTCGTCGGCGAGGTCGGCGTCACCGAAGTCGCCGACGTGCTCCTCGGTGCCCTCGGGCGCCGTCCCCGCGCGGCGGACCACGGCACGCACGGTCGCGCCCCGCTCGAGGAGCGCGGCGCAGGTCCGCCTCCCGACCAGGCCGTTCGCGCCGGTGACGACGACGATCGGGGCGGTGGGGGCGGTGACCGAGGCGGTGCTGGTGGAGTCGCTCATGGACCCAGCCTGCCAGCGCCCCGGCCCCCCACCGGGGTGCCCGACCTCCCCGGTGGCGTCTCAGACCACGGCGCGGTCCCGGCTCTCCCAGTACGGCTTGCGCAGGTCGCGCTTGAGGATCTTGCCGGTCGGGTTGCGCGGGAGCGCCTCGACCACGTCGACCGAGGTGGGCGACTTGAAGGTCGCCAGCGAGACCCGGCAGTACGCGATGAGCTCCTCGGGGGTCGCGCTCGCGCCGGGCCGCAGCGACACCACGGCCTTGACCGTCTCGCCCCAGCGGTCGTGCGGAACGCCGATCACGGCGACCTCCGCGACGGCGGGGTGCTCGGCGAGCACCCGCTCGACCTCGGGGCTGTAGACGTTCTCGCCGCCGGTGATGATCATGTCCTTGAGGCGGTCCTCGACGAAGACGTAGCCCTCGGCGTCGACCCTGCCGAGGTCGCCGGTGCGGAACCAGCCGTCCTCGGTGATCGCGGCGGCGGTCTCCTCCGGACGACCCAGGAAGCCCTTCATCAGCTGCGGCGTGCGCAGCCAGAGCTCGCCGGACTCCCCGACCCCGACGTCGGTGAGCGTGTCGGGCGAGACGACCCGCACCTCCACCCCCGGCAGCGGCCGACCCGCGGAGACGAGCAGGTCGTACCGCTCCGAGGCCATCGCCTCGCGGTGGGCCTCCGGCATCAGGTGGGTGGCCACTCCCGCGACCTCGGTGAGGCCGTAGACCTGGATGAAGTCGGTGTCCGGCCACACCGTCATCGCCTCGCGCAGCAGCGGGAGCGGCATCGGCGCCGCCCCGTAGGTGTAGGTCGTCAGCCGGCCGAACAGCGCGACGGCCTCGGGCCCGGACTGCAGCACCTGGGCCAGCACGGCCGGCACCAGGAAGGTCGCGGTCGCCCCGGCCAGGATCGCCCCGCCGAGCGAGGCGGCGTCGGGCTCGCGGGTCATCACGCTGGGGATGCCGTCGTGGATGCCGAACAGGACGTACGAGGAGCCGCCGACGTGGAACAGCGGCATCGCCACCATCGACTTCTGGCCCGGCCGGAACTCCCAGCCGTCGTGCGCGGCCAGCGTGTGCGCCACCATGTTGGCGTGGGTCAGCATGACCCCCTTGGGTCGTCCCGTCGTGCCCGAGGAGTACATCACCAGGCACACGTCGCCCGGCTCCACCTCCGGGCCGCGGCCGACCGGATCGGCGGCGGCGAGCAGCTCCTCCCAGGCGTCGCCGTCGGCGCCGTCGGGCGTCACCTCGACCACGTGCTCGACGTGGAGCAGCCGGTCGCGGACGGTGTCGACCACCGGCAGCAGCTCGGAGCCGACGACGAGCACCCTGGCCCGGCAGTCGTTGAGGGTGTAGTCGACCTCGTCACCGGCCAGGCGCCAGTTCACGATCGCGGTCGCCGCCCCCAGCGACCCGGCCGCCAACGACAGCTCGACGCCGGCCGGGTGGTTCTTGTCCAGGAAGGCCACCACGTCGCCCCGCCCGACCCCGAGCGCGCGCAGGGCGCCGGCGGCGCGGCGCACCCGGTCGTCCCACTCCGCCCAGGTCCAGGTGCGCCCGAGGTACGTCATCGCCTCGGCGTCGGGGGTGGTGGCGGCCCAGTGGGCGAGCCGGTCGTCGGTGAAGGTCGGGTGGGGTGCGTCCATGGTCGATTGTGACCGGGCGCACACGACCCCACAAGCCGAGATGACGCTCGCGGACAGCCGAGATGACCCTCGCGGACAGTCGAGGTGACGATTCCGGCGGCCGGGGACGGCCGGGGCGGCTCAGACGACCTGGCGGTGGGGGCGGCCCGGGTCGTCCTCGGCGGGGTCGGCGACCCGGGTCCGCATCGCCTCGAGCTGGGCGCAGACGGCGGCGCCGTAGAAGAACGCGACGGAGGCCATCAGGCTCCACAGCAGCAGCGCCACGATGCCGGCCAGGGGCCCGTACGTGCTCCCG
The DNA here is from genome assembly GCF_018459925.1 of Nocardioides aquaticus. Taxonomy (NCBI): domain Bacteria; kingdom Bacillati; phylum Actinomycetota; class Actinomycetes; order Propionibacteriales; family Nocardioidaceae; genus Nocardioides; species Nocardioides aquaticus. Next base: position 1,112,622 of record NZ_CP075371.1, on the reverse strand, counting down.
AACGAGCCGCTGACCTGGACGTAGATCCCGAGGGCGGCCGTCGCCGCCATGCACAGCACCACCGACACCCCGGCGCCCAGGGCCAGCCACGACAGGGCCGGCTGACGGCGCCGCGGGCTGTGGTCGAGGAGCACCGCGATGGTCAGCACCAGCAGTGCGAGGCCCGCCGGCCAGCGCAGCACGTTCCACCCCAGCCGCAGGCCGTCGCCCCAGCCGTAGACCTCCGTCATCGCCTGGGCGAAGGCGCCGCCGGCGACGAGGAGCAGGAAGCCGACGCCGGTCGGCACGGCGAGCAGCGCGGTGAGGACGGCGGCGCGGCCGTACTTCGCCACCGCGGGTCGGTCGCGGCGGATGCCGTAGATCCGGTTCGTGCCGCGCTCGACCTGCGCCATCGCGGTCGTCATCGACGCCAGCGCGACCAGCAGTCCCAGGACCAGGGCGACCTCGCCGGAGGACTCCGGCGTGGTGGTGGCCTGGGCCAGCGCGTCCCCTTCCCCCTGACCGGGCGAGACGGCCGCGACGGTCAGCGCGACCACCCGGGCGGGCTTCTCGTCGTCGATGTCCGCGGCCAGGCCGGTCACGGCCAGCAGGAACGGCACGACGGCCAGGCACGCCTGCAGGGCCAGGGCCCGGCTGTTGGTGAAGCCGTCGCCGTAGCGGAACCGGACGAAGGAGTCGACCAGGATCCGGCGCGCGCCGTGGCGCCGGGCGAGGTGCCAGGCGTCCTCGGCGTCGAGCTCGTCGCCGCCCATCTCGGTGGTCACCGGGACGGTGCGGGCGGTGGTCACGGCGGAACTCTGGCACACCGGCGGACCGGCGGGAGGGTGACGCGGGACCCGTACGAGCAGCACCGGGGCCGACTCTTGGCGGACGGTCAGGCGTGTCTCAGCCTGCTCACAGGCCGACGCCCGAGAGTGGAGCCATGTCCGACCAGACCCCCACCCCCGACCGCCCCTCCACCGACCACCTGTCGAGCGGCCCCTCGAACAGCCCGTCCTGGGCCGGCGACCACGAGCCGACCACCGAGCTCGGTGCGACGCCCCCGGCCGGCACCGGCGGCCAGCCGCCGTACGGGGACCCCTACGGCTCACCGTTCGGCGCGCCGGCCCCGGCGCCCCGCTCCCGCGGGCGCAAGCGGTTCGCGGCCGGCGTCCTCACCGCCGCGCTCGTGGTCGGCGGCGGCGCGGGCCTCGGCGGCGCGGCGGCGTACTCGGCCTGGTTCGACGAGGACGGCACCCTGAGCAACGGCGGTGGCAGCGGCGCGGTGACGACCTCCCCGGTCGTCGACACCGGGGAGGACGACGGCACCCAGACCGACGTCGAGCAGGTGGCCGAGGCCGTGCTGCCCTCGGTGGTCAAGCTCGACGTCGCCGGCCAGGAGGGCGCGGGCTCCGGCTCGGGCGTCATCATCTCCTCGGACGGCCGGATCCTGACCAACAACCACGTGGCCGAGGTCGCCGAGGGCGGCGGGTCGATCACGATCTCCTTCAGCGACGGCAGCACGGCCCCGGCCGAGATCGTCGGGACCGACCCGATCACCGACATCGCGGTCGTGCAGGCCGAGGGCGTCTCCGGGCTGACCCCGGCGACGATCGGGAGCTCGGCCGACCTGAACGTCGGGGAGGACGTGGTGGCGATCGGCTCGCCGTACGGCCTGGACGCCACCGTCACCTCGGGCATCGTCAGCGCCCTGGGTCGACCGGTCGACGTCGGGCGGGACGACCAGGGCAACGTCACCGCCTACCCGGCGGTGCAGACCGACGCCGCGATCAACCCCGGCAACTCCGGTGGCCCGCTGGTCGACTCGCAGGGCCGCGTGGTCGGCATCAACTCCTCGATCCGCACCAGCGGCAGCTCGGTGACCGGGGAGTCCTCCGGCTCGATCGGCCTCGGCTTCGCCATCCCGATCGACGACGTGCGGCCGATCGTCGACCAGATCGTCGCCGGTGAGGAGCCCACGCACGCGCTCCTCGGGATCTCGGTGCAGCCGGTGCAGTCCACGACCGACGGTGGTGCCCCCGTCGCCGCGGGCGCCCAGGTCGCCGACGTCACGGACGGCTCGGCGGCCCAGGAGGCCGGCCTCGAGGCGCAGGACGTCGTCATCGGCATCGACGACATCCGGATCTCCGACCCTGACTCGCTGATCACCACCGTGCGCAGCTACCGCCCCGGCGACGAGGTCGAGGTGACCTACGTCCGCGGCGGCGACGAGGAGACCACCATGCTGACCCTCGGCTCCGACGGCGAGACGTCCGCGGGCTGATCCCAGGCTCCTCCGCGGGCCGGGCGCGGGCGGGTCAGCGCGCCCGGACCACCCGCGCCTCGTCCCACACCGGACCGTCGGGCTCGTACACCTCGCCGTCCGAGCCGTAGACCAGGAACCGGTCGAAGCCGCGGGCGAACCAGCGGTCGTGGGTGACGGCCAGCACCGTGCCCTCGAAGGCCCGCAGGCCGGTCTCCAGCGCCTCGGCCGACTGGACGTCGAGGTTGTCGGTCGGCTCGTCGAGCAGCAGGAGCGTCGCGCCGGACAGCTCGAGCAGCAGGATCTGGAACCGGGCCTGCTGGCCGCCCGAGAGCTGCTCGAAGCGCTGCTCCCCCGCGTGGGCGAGCTCGTAGCGGTCGAGCACGCGGGCGGCCTGCTCGCGACCCATCCCGGCCCGTCCGCCGCCGTCGGGCCCGCGCTCGCCGCGGTGCAGCACCTCCAGCAGCGTCCGCCCCCGCAGCTCGGGGTGCTCGTGGGTCTGCACGAACCAGCCGGGGCGCACCCGCGCGCCGAGCCGCGCGCGACCGGTGTGCGGGACCGGCTCGACCGGCTTCTCCTCGACCGGGCGGTGCTCCACGTCGGGGTCGCTCCCCCCGGCCGCGAGCAGCCGCAGGAAGTGGGACTTGCCGGAGCCGTTCGAGCCCAGCACGGCGACCCGCTCGCCGTACCAGACCTCGAGGTCGAAGGGCTTCATCAGCCCGGTCAGCCCGAGCTGCTCGCAGACGACCGCCCGCTTGCCCGTACGCCCGCCGGTCAGCCGCATGGTGACCTGCTGCTCGCGCGGCTGCTCGGTCGGCGGGCCGGCCTCCTCGAACTTGCGCAGCCGGGTCTGCGCGGCCTTGTACTGCGCGGCCAGGCCGTCGTTGAACTCCGACTTCACCCGGTAGCGCAGGACCAGCGCGACCAGCTTGGCGTGCTCCTCGTCCCAGCGCCGGCGCAGCTCCTCGAAGCGGGCGAACCGGTCGCGCCGCGCGTCGTGGTACGACCCGAAGCCACCGGGGTGGGTCCACACGGTGTTGCCCGCGGCCCCCAGCTCGACGGTGACCACCCGGGTGGCGGTGTTGGCCAGCAGCTCCCGGTCGTGGCTGACGAACAGGATCGTCTTGGCCGAGTCGCGGATGCGCCCCTCGAGCCAGGTCTTGCCGGGCACGTCGAGGAAGTTGTCGGGCTCGTCGAGCAGCAGGACCTCGTCGGGCCCGGCCAGGAGGTACTCCAGCACCAGCCGCTTCTGCTCGCCGCCCGACAGCGTCCGCAGCTCGCGGTGGCGCACCCGGTCGTAGGGCACCCCCAGGGCGCGCACGGTGCAGACGTCCCAGGTGACCTCCACGTCGTAGCCACCGGCGTCGGCGTAGTCGCCCAGCGCCGCGGCGTAGCGCAGCTGCGTGGGCTCGTCGTCGGTCTCCATCAGGGCCAGCTCGCAGGCGTCGACGGCCGCCGCGGCCACGCGCACCCGCGGCGGGGCCACCGACAGCAGCAGGTCGGCCACGGTCGGCTCCCCGTCGGGCGTGCCCGGACGACCCAGCCCGGCCGCCACCATCTGCCGCATCACGCCGAGACCGCCGGTCCGGGTCACGGCCCCGCCGTGCGCCTCGAGCTCGCCGGTGACGATCCGCAGCAGCGTCGTCTTCCCGGCCCCGTTGGCGCCGACCAGGGCCACCTTCGCCCCGTCGCCGACCCGGAACGAGACGTCGTCGAGCAGCACCCTCCCGTCGGGCAGCTCGTAGCGCACTCCACTGACCTCGACATGTCCCACGACCCCATCCTCCCCTGCCACCGACCTCCGGCGCAGGCCGGTTTCCGCCCCGGCGCCGCGCGCGGCCTTCGGTAGGGTGCGCGGCTACGACCGACAGACACGCCCCAGGCCCTCGGGAGGCCCCGTGCCGTCCTCACCGTCCGACCCCACCTCGTCCGGCTCCTCCGGCTCCACCACCGCCGACGACCGCGCCGCGCCGCGCTGGCACCTCGTCGGGCCCGGGCTGGTCGTCGCCGCGACCGGGGTCGGCGGCGCCGACCTCGTGGCCACGCTGCTGGCCGGCAGCCGGTACGGCTACGCCCTGCTCTGGACCGCGGTCCTCGGCTGCGTGCTCAAGGTGGTGCTCGTCGAGGGCGCCGGCCGCTGGTCGCTGGCCACCCGCAGCACCATCTACGAGGGGTGGTCCAGCCTGGGCCGCTGGACCCACTGGTACTTCGGGCCCTACATCGTGGTGTGGGGCTTCGTCTACGGCGCCGCGGCGATGGCCGGCACCGGCCTGGCGCTCTACTCCCTGCTCGGCGGGCTCTCGGTGGCCTGGTGGGGCGTGGTGTCGGGCCTGCTCGGCGCCGGCCTGGTCCTGCTCGGGCGCTACTCGGTCTTCGAGAAGGTCTGCAGCGTCCTGGTGCTGCTGATGTTCGTCTCGATGGTCGGCGCCGCCGCGCTGACGGTGCCGAACCTGCCCGACATGGCCGGCGGGCTCGTGCCGGTGGTGCCCGACGGCGGCCTGGTCTACGTCCTGGGGGTGGCCGGGGGCGTGGGCGGCACCATCACCCTGGCCGCCTACGGCTACTGGCTGCGCGAGAAGGGCTGGGACAGCCCGCGCCACATGCGGGTCATGCGCATCGACAACGCCATGGCGTACGCGATCACCGGCGTCTTCGTGGTCTCCACCCTGATCGTCGGCGCCGAGCTGCTCTACTCCGCCGGGATCGCGGTCAGCTCCGGCGACCAGGGCCTGCTCGACCTGTCCGACGTGCTGGCCGACCGGTACGGCAGCGCGGCCGGCACGGTGTTCCTGGTCGGCTTCTGGGCCGCGGCGATGTCGTCGCTGGTCGGGGTCTGGAACGGCGTCAGCCTGATGTTCGCCGACTTCGTCGGCCACGTCTCGGGCGGCGACCCCGACGAGCCGCGCTACCGCCTCGGCGGGCGCTGGTACACCGCGTACGTCCTGTGGCTGACGCTGCCGCCGGTGCCGATGCTGTTCCTCGGCGAGCCGGTCTACCTGATCCTGGCCTACGGCGTGCTGGGGGCGTTCTTCATGCCGTTCCTGTCGGTGACGCTGCTGTGGCTGCTGAACACCGACCGGGTGCCGCGCGAGTGGCGCAACAAGCCGCCCTCCAACGTCGCGCTGGTGGTGTGCACCGTCGTCTTCGCCTGGCTGGCCGCGACCCAGGTCTACGACGCCGTCAGCGGGGTGCTCTGACCCGGCCGGGAGGGCGCTGCGCCCGAGGAGGACTGGGCGGGGTTACCGACGCGTAGGTCCGCGCGTCATGATGGACTCGTACGTCGGGCGGTGCCGCCCGACCCGCGGCCGCAGCGGCCGCACACCGACGCCATCAGGAGGCGAGCGATGCAGCTCGAGCTGTCCGAGGAGGACCGCGCGTTCCGCGAGGAGATGCGCGACTTCTTCACCACCAAGGTGCCCGAGGAGATCCGCGACGCGGTCAAGGACGGGCAGGAGCTCTCCAAGGAGCAGATCGTCGCGAGCCAGCAGGCGCTCAACGCCGCCGGCCTCGCCGTGCCCCACTGGCCCGAGCAGTACGGCGGCCGCGGCTGGTCCGACCTGCGCCGCCACCTGTGGAACGAGGAGATGCAGCGCGCGTTCGTGCCGGCGCCGCTGGCGTTCAACACCTCGATGATCGGCCCGGTGCTCGCGCAGTTCGGCAGCGAGGAGCTCAAGGAGCGCTTCATGGCGCCCACCGCCAACCTCGACGTCTGGTGGAGCCAGGGCTTCTCCGAGCCCGACGCCGGCTCCGACCTGGCCAGCCTGCGCACCACCGCGGTCCGGGACGGCGACGACTGGATCGTCAACGGCCAGAAGACCTGGACCACGCTCGGCCAGTACGGCGACTGGATCTTCACCCTCGTGCGCACCAACCCGGACGTGAAGAAGCAGGCCGGCATCTCGATGCTGCTCATCGACATGACCTCGCCGGGCCTCGAGGTCCGCCCGATCGAGCTGATCGACGGCGGCCACGAGGTCAACGAGGTCTGGTTCTCCGACGTCCGCGTCCCCGGCGCCAACCTCGTCGGCGAGGTCGACGGCGGCTGGACGATCGCGAAGTTCCTGCTCGGCAACGAGCGCGTCGGCGTGGCCCCGGTGGCCGCGACGAAGCGCAACCTGGCCCTGGCCAAGGACCGGTACGCCGAGCGCGTCGCCGCCGACCCGCTGCTCGCGGCCCGGGTCGCGGAGCTGGAGAACGAGCTGCTCGCCCTGGAGCTGACCGCGCTGCGCGTGGTCGCCCACTCCGAGGGCGGTGAGCCGCACCCGGCCAGCTCGGTGCTGAAGCTCAAGGGCACCGAGCTGCAGCAGGCCGTCAGCGAGCTCGCGGTCGACCTCGCCGGCCCGGCCTCCCTGGCCTCCGGCGCGGACGACGGGTCCGCGCTGCCCGGCTTCGCCCGCCGGGCGACGCCGACCTACCTGAACCTGCGCAAGGCCTCCATCTACGGCGGCTCCAACGAGGTCCAGCGTCAGATCATCAGCAAGACGATCCTCGGGCTCTGAGGGGGACGGGACAGACATGGACTTCACCTACGACGACGAGCAGGTCGCCCTGCGCGACGCGGTGCGCGGCCTGGTCGGCAAGACCTACTCCGACCACGAGCACCGCCGCCAGACCGTCAACGACGAGCCGGGCTTCGACGAGAAGCAGTGGGCCCGGATGGCCGAGATGGGCATCCTCGGGCTGCCCTTCGCCGAGGCCGACGGCGGCGTCGGCGCCGGCCCGGTCGAGATCGGCATCGTGGCCCAGGAGATGGGTCGCGTGATCGCGCCCGAGCCGTTCCTGACCTGCGTGGTCCTGGCCGGGGGCCTGGTCTCCGCGGCCGGGTCGGCCGAGCAGCGCGAGGAGATCCTCGGCGCGGTCGCCGAGGGCGAGCGCGTGCTGGCCCTGGCCCACGACGAGCCCGGCCGCGGCTGGGTCTCGACCGCCTCGGCGGTCACGGCCGCCGAGCAGGGCGGGACCTGGACGCTCGAGGGCGTCAAGGAGCCGGTCGTGCAGGGTGCCCGCGCGGACACCCTCGTGGTGACCGCGGCGCTGCCCGACGGCGGCACCGGCCTGTTCCTGGTCGACGGCGACGCCGCCGACCTGCGGCGGGACTCCTACCGCACCTACGACGGCGGCCGCGCGGCCAAGGTCACCTTCTCCGGCACCGCCGCCACGCCGCTGGGCGAGGTCGCCGACCGCGAGGCCACGGTGGCCACCATCCTCGACGTCGGCCGCATCACCGCCGCCAACGAGGCGCTGGGCTCGATGGAGACCGCGCTGCGGCTCACCACCGACTACCTCAAGAGCCGCAAGCAGTTCGGCGTCACGCTGAACACCTTCCAGGCGCTCACCTTCCGCGCCGCGGACATGTACGTCTCGCTCGAGCTGGCCAGCTCGATGGTGCAGTGGGCGACGATGGTGCTGATGAGCGGGGACGCGGAGGCGGCCTCCGACGCCGCCCGGCGTACCGCCCTGCAGGTCTCGCGGGCCGCGCGCCACGTCGGCCAGGAGGCCATCCAGCTGCACGGCGGGATCGGCGTCACCGCCGAGTACGCCGTGGGCAACCACGTCGCCCGGCTCACCGCGCTGGACCACCTGCTCGGCGACGGCACGCACCACCTGGGCGGGCTCGTGAGCCGGATCGGTGACCACGAGGGCGTCGACCCCCTGCGCTGACCGCCCCCTGTAACGCTGTGTTACTCGATCTGGTGCGGCGTCACGACGCCGCACCAGTGGAAGTAACACAGCGTTACAGCCGCGCGCCGGGTCAGACGAGGACGGCGGCCGTCGCGTCGCTGGGCGCCGTCGAGGCGGCCGGCGCGAGCATCGCCGCCAGCTCGGCCTCGAAGCAGCCGAGCAGCCGCCGCGGGTCGGGCACGACCGCGGTGTCGGTCTTGAAGCCGACGTGGACGGATCCTGCGTACGTGAAGATGCAGGTGCCCACGGCCTGCTCGCCCGACCCCGGGACCCACCCCAGCAGCCCGCCGATCCGGGTGCCCGCGAGGTAGCGGTGCTCCGGAGGGCCGGGCACGTTGGTGGTCACGCCGACGGCCTTGGCCGCGAAGAACCGGACCAGCCCCCGTCCCACGGTCTCGCCCAGGAGCCCGATCAGGTGGAGCAGGGCGAAGGTCAGCACCGGCTCCGGCGACTTCTTGATCGCCCCCATCCGCCGCTGCACCTCCTGCAGCCGCACGCCGGCCTCCGGGGTCGCCGACGGCAGCCGCAGCAGCACCAGGGCGAACCGGTTGCCCAGGCGTCGGGGCAGCGGCTTGTCCAGCGGGCGGAGGTTGACCGGGATCATCGTGGTGACGTCCCTGGGCACCCCGTGGTGCTGGGCCTGGTAGTCGTGCAGGGCCCCGGCGAGCGCCGCGGCCAGCACGTCGTTGACGGTCGCGCCGGTGCTCCGCGCGAGGTCCTTGACCCGGTCCAGCGGCACCGGCGCGCACCACACCACGGCCTTGCCCGGGGTGACCTGCCCGGTGAGCCGGGTCGGCGGGGTGCGGCTCAGCAGCAGCTTGGCCAGCACGGCCGGGGTGCGGACGGTGGCCGAGGCGACGGCGCGGGCCCTCGCCGACCGCCCGGGCGCGGACTGCCGGGGGCGGGGGGCGGCGGCCACCGCGGTCGCGGCGGCGCCGGGGTCCACGGGGGCGTCGGGGCCGGCGTCGGTCAGCGAGAGCAGGACGCGGGTCAGCGCGATCCCGTCGGCCAGCACGTGGTGCAGGCGGGCGTAGAGGATCGTGCCGTCCGGGTGCCCCTCGAGGACCTGCACCTCCCACGGCGAGCGGCCCGGGTCGAGCGGCTGCCCGAGGTGGCGGCCGACGTGCTCCTGCACCTCCTCGTCGCCGGCGCCCGCGGGCAGCCGGACCTCGACGAGGTGGTCGTCGAGGCGGAAGTCGTCGATCGCGGTCCAGCGCGGCAGGCCCCCGGGGACGCGCGAGCGGGCCGGGCGGCGGCGGAACACCGGGAACCGGTCCACCACCCGCTCCTGCAGGACCCGGGCCAGGCGCTCACGGTCGAGGTCGCCCTCGAGCCGGACCAGGCACTCGATCACCATGAGGTTCTCGGGGCGGTCGGTGCGCCACCAGATCGAGTCGACGGGGTTGAGCGGGAAGGCGGCCACACCACAGCATCCCAGGTCCGGGAACACCCTCCCCCGGTGAGCGTCGGCGCACGGACGCTCAGCCCGGGGCCGACCCGACCATCCGCAGCGCGAGCTCGCGGTAGTGGGCGGCGAGCGCGTCGGGGTCCCAGCCGCGGGCGTCGTCGAACCACCGGGCCAGGTCGATGCCCAGCGAGAGCAGGGCGGCGGCGGTCATCCGCGGGTCGCCGGGCGCGAAGACGCCCGCCCGCGCCCCGTCCTCGATCACCGCGACGACCCGGGCGCTGATCGCCCGGCGCAGGCCCTCGACCTCGGCGCGGTGCTCGGGCCCGAGCGCCTCCAGCTCGTAGTTGAGGATGCGCGCGGTCGTGTGGGCGCGGGCGTGGTGGCGCACGAAGTCGGCGGCCACGCGGCCGAGCCGCTCGCGGTGGTCGTCGGTGCCCTCGGCGGCCCGGGTCACCAGGTCCAGGGTGCGCTGGTGGCCGGCGCGCGAGATCTCGTACAGCAGCTCCTCCTTGGAGCGGTGGTGCACGTAGAGCGCCGCCGGCGACATGCCGGCGGCCGCGGCGATGTCGCGCGTGGTGGTGCCGTGGAAGCCGCGCTCGGCGAACGCCGTCACGGCGGCGTCGAGCAGCCGCGCCCGCGCGTCCGCGGCGCGCGACGAGGTCACCGGGGCGGGTTGACGGGACGCGGTCACGCGATCCAGAGTAAGCAAGCGCTTAGTCATTCGGCAACGACCCACCACCACCTGGAGGCGCCCATGCAGGGCCTGGACGGCACCGCAGCGATCGTGACCGGGGCCAGCCGCGGGATCGGGCTGGCCATCGCGCAGCGCCTGGTCGCCGAGGGCTCCCGCGTGACGCTGACCGCCCGCAAGCCCGAGGCGCTGGACGTCGCGGTCGCGGAGATCACCGCCGAGCACGGCGCGGGACGCGCGATCGCCGTGGCCGGCAACGCCGGCGACGCCGACCACCGCCGCGAGGCCGTGGCCGCGACCCTCGAGGCGTTCGGCAGCGTCGACCTGCTGGTCAACAACACCGGCATCAACCCGACCTACGGCCCGCTGATGGACCTCGACCTCGACGCCGCCCGCAAGACCGTCGACGTCAACGGCGTCGCCGCGCTGGCCTGGGTCCAGGAGTGCCACCGGGCGTGGATGGGCGAGCACGGCGGGGCCGTGGTCAACGTCGCGTCCCTGGCCGGCGTCAAGCCGGCCCCGGGCATCTCCTGGTACGGCGCGACGAAGGCGCTGCTCATCCACCTGACCCGCGACCTCGCCGTCGAGCTCGGGCCGGGCATCCGGGTCAACGCGGTCGCGCCCGCGGTCGTGAAGACCCGGTTCGCCGAGGCGCTCTACGAGGGCCGCGAGGAGCAGGTCTCGGCGGCGTACCCGCTGAAGCGGCTCGGCGAGACCACCGACGTGGCCAGCGCCGTGGCGTTCCTGCTCTCCGAGGAGGCCTCCTGGGTGACCGGCCAGTGCCTGACCCTCGACGGCGGCGTCAGCCAGACCGGCGGCGTCTGATGGCCACCGCACCCGAGGTCCTGGAGGGCCGCGGCGTCGTCGTCACCGGCGCCGGCCGCGGGATCGGGCGCGCCCTGGCCGCCCGGGCCGTGCGCGAGGGCGCCCGTGTCGTGGTCAACGACCTCGACGCCGACGCCTGCCGCGAGACCGCCGAGGCGCTGGGCGCCACCGCGCTGCCCGGCGACTGCGCCTCCGCCGACGGCGTCGACGCGCTGGTCGAGGCGGCCACGGCCGAGCTCGGCCGGGTCGACGTCTGGTTCGCCAACGCCGGCATCGACGGCGCGCTCGGTGCCGCCGCCGGCTCCGGGACCAGCCTGGACACCAGCGAGGAGGTCTGGGCGCAGGTCCACGACGTCAACGTGATGGCCCACGTCCGCACCGCCCGTGCCCTGGTGCCCCGCTGGGTCGAGGGCACCGGCGACGGGGCCGGCGGTCGGCTGGTGGTCACCGCCTCCGCCGCCGGGCTGCTCTCGATGATCGGCAGCGCGCCCTACTCGGTGACCAAGCACGCGGCCGTCGCCTTCGCCGAGTGGCTCTCGATCACCTACGGCGACCGCGGCGTGGCCGTCCAGGCGATCTGCCCGCAGGGCGTGGCCACCCGGATGCTCGAGGAGTCCGGGCCGCTGCAGGCCCTGCTGTCGCGCGACGCCGCGCTCCAGCCCGACGACGTCGCGCAGGCCTGGGTCGACTCCCTGGCCGACGACCGCTTCCTGGTCCTGCCCCACCCGCAGGTGGCCGACTACTACCTCGCCCGCGCCACCGACACCGACCGCTGGCTGGCGGGCATGCGCCGCCTGCAGGCCCGCGCCCTGGGAGAACGATGACCGACGACACGACCGACCAGCTCACCACCGACCTCCGCGGGCTCGACCTCGCGGCCTTCCACCGCTGGTACGACGGCGAGCGCCCCGGCGACCTCGACCCCGACCTGCGCGGACGCTTCCTGGCCGGCGGCAAGTCCAACCTGACCTACGAGGTCACCGACGGCACGACCACCCGCGTCGTGCGCCGCCCGCCGCTCGGCCACGTCCAGGCCACCGCGCACGACATGGGGCGCGAGCACACCGTGATGAGCGCCCTGGCCGGCACCGCCGTCCCGGTCCCGCAGACCTACGCGATGTGCCGCGACACCGACGTGCTCGGCGCGGAGTTCTACGTCATGGAGCTGGTGCGGGGCACCCCGTACCGCACGGCGGACCAGCTGGCGCAGATCGGCCCCGAGGCCACCGGGCGCCTGGCCGGCGCGATGGTCGACGTGCTCGCCGCGCTGCACCAGGTCGACCCGGCTGCCGTCGGCCTCGAGGAGCTCGGCCGCCCGCAGGGGTTCCTCGAGCGCCAGGTGCGCCGCTGGGCGCGTCAGCTCGAGGGCTCCTCGAGCCGCGAGCTGCCCGACGCCGACACCCTCGTGACGCGGCTGCGCGAGAACGTCCCCGCCGGCGACGCCGAGGCCGTCCGCGCCGGGATCGTGCACGGCGACTACCGCCTCGACAACCTGCTGGCCGACCCCGACCGCGTGGGCCAGGAGGTGCTGGCCGTCGTCGACTGGGAGATGGCCACCCTCGGCGACCCCCTGACCGACGTCGCCCTGCTGCTGGTCTACGACCGGCTCTCCTCCATCACCGGCGGCGCCGCGGTGGCCGACGCCTCCCGCGCGCCGGGCTACCCCGGGCCGGACGCGATCCTGGAGCGGTACGCCGCCGGCGGCGGCCTCGCGCTGGACACCCTCGACTTCCACCTCGGCCTGGCCTACTTCAAGCTCGCCGCGATCCTCGAGGGGATCCACTTCCGCCACCAGCAGGGCCAGACGGTCGGCGCCGGCTTCGACGGGGTCGGCGAGGCCGTCCCGACCCTGCTCGCGGCCGGCCTCGACGCCACCCGCTCGCTGGCCTGACCCGCCCGCACCCACCTCACCCCACTCCGACGAGGGAGCCCCATGGACTTCGAGCTCGACGCCACCACCCAGGACCTGCAGGAGCGGCTCTGGGACTTCGTGGACAACCACGTGGTCCCCGCCGAGCCGGTCTTCCACGAGCAGCTCGGCACCGGCGAGGAGCGCTGGGCGTGGTCCCGCGCCCCGGTCCTCGCCGAGCTGCGCGCCGAGGCCCGCTCGCGGGGTCTGTGGAACCTGTTCCTGCCCCAGGAGCACGGCGACCTCGGCGCCGGCCTGACGAACCTGCAGTACGCCCCGCTGGCCGAGATCACCGGCCACCACGGCCTCCTCGCGCCCGCCGCGCTGAACTGCGCGGCGCCGGACACCGGCAACATGGAGGTGCTGGCGATGTTCGGCACCCCCGAGCAGCAGGAGCGCTGGCTGCGCCCGCTGCTCGACGGCGAGATCCGGTCGTCGTTCGCGATGACCGAGCCGGACGTGGCGTCCTCGGACGCCACCAACATCTCGACCTCGATCGTGCGCGACGGCGACGAGTACGTCATCAACGGCCGCAAGTGGTGGATCACCGGGGCGATGAACCCGGACGCCGAGATCATGATCGTGATGGGCAAGACCGACCCCGGGGCCGAGCGGCACCGCCAGCAGAGCCAGGTCCTGGTCCCCCGCGACACCCCGGGGCTGACCGTGGTCCGCCCGATGCACGTCCTCGGCTACGACGACCACGAGCACGGCGGGCACGCCGAGCTGCGCTTCGAGGACGTCCGGGTCCCGGTGTCGAACCTGATCGGCGGCGAGGGCGAGGGCTTCGCGATCGCGCAGGCCCGCCTCGGCCCCGGCCGGATCCACCACTGCATGCGCTCGATCGGCGTCGCCGAGCGGGCGATCACCCTGATGTGCCAGCGCGTCGACAGCCGGGTCGCCTTCGGGCGGACCCTGTCCCAGCAGGGCGTGATCCGCGAGTGGATCGCCGAGTCGCGCGTCCGCCTGGAGCAGCTGCGCCTGCTGGTGCTCAAGACCGCGTGGCTGATGGACACCGTCGGCAACCGCGGGGCGCACTCCGAGATCCAGGCCATCAAGATCGCGACCCCCGCCACCGTGGAGTGGATCCTGGACAAGGCCATCCAGGCGCACGGCGCCGGCGGGCTCTCCCAGGACTTCCCGCTCGCCGAGCAGATGGCCGGGATCCGCACGCTCCGCTTCGCCGACGGGCCCGACGAGGTGCACCGAAACTCGCTGGCCAAGGCCGAGATCGCGCGCCAGGTGGCGAAGCTGTCGTGACCACCGCCGGTCCCGCCGCGGGCCACCGGGCCGACCTCGAGGCGCGGGTCGACGCCCTCCTGGCCGCGCACGACCCCGCGACCACCGAGCGGCAGGCCTTCCTCGACGCCCGCTACGACGCCGGGCTGGCGTGGGTGCACGTGCCCGAGGGGCACGGCGGGCTCGGCCTGCCGCGGGCGCTGCAGCCGGTCGTCGACGACCGCCTCGGCGCGGCCGGGGCGCCCGACAACGACCCCCGCCGCAACGGGATCGGCCTCGGCATGGCCGCGCCGACGATCCTGGCGTTCGGCACCCCCGCGCAGCAGGAGCGTCTCCTGCGTCCGCTGTGGACCGGTCGGGAGATCTGGTGCCAGCTGTTCTCCGAGCCCGGCGCCGGCTCCGACCTGGCTGCGGTGGCCACCCGGGCCATCCCTGATGGCGACCGCTGGCGGGTGACCGGGCAGAAGGTGTGGACCTCCTCGGCCCACCTGGCCGACCGGGCGCTGCTGCTGGCCCGTACCGACCCGGACGCCCCCAAGCACCGCGGGCTGACCTACTTCGCCCTCGACATGCGCCAGCCCGGTGTCGAGGTCCGACCGCTGCGCCAGCTCACCGGCGAGGCGGAGTTCAACGAGGTGTTCCTGACCGACGCCGTCGTCGACGACGCCGACCGGCTCGGCGACGTCGGGGCCGGGTGGCAGGTCGCCAACGCGACGCTGATGAGCGAGCGCGTGGCCATCGGCAGCGGCGCTGCGCGCGAGGCCGGCATGCTCGGCGTCGTCGCCGACGCCTGGCGCACCGCCCCGTCCGGGCACCGCACCGCCGACGCCCACCAGCGGCTGCTGCGCCTCTGGGTCGAGTCCGAGGCGCTGCGCACGACCGGCATGCGGCTGGCCCAGAAGCTGGCTGCGGGCGCGCCCGGGCCGGAGGGCTCGGCGATGAAGCTGGGCTTCGCCCGGCTGGCCCAGCAGCTGTCCTCGCTGGAGGTCGAGCTGCGTGGCGACGACGGGCTGCGCTACGACGACTGGACCCTGCGCCGGCCCGACCAGGTCGACATGACCGGACGCGACACCGGCTACCGCTACCTGCGGGCCAAGGGCAACTCGATCGAGGGAGGCACCTCGGAGGTGCTGCGCAACATCATCGCCGAGCGGGTCCTCGGCCTGCCGTCGGAGCACCGGGTCGACAAGGACGTCGCGTGGAAGGACCTGCCCCGATGAGCGCCACCACGGGCGCCGGCGCCGACCTCGTCCTGCTGCCCGACGACGTCGAGGAGGACCTCCGCGCCAGCCTGGACCGGGCGCTCGCGGCGCGCTGCACCCCCGCGCGGGTCGCGGCCGCCTACGACGGCGACGAGTCGCTGGCCGGGGAGCTGTGGACCGCCCTGGTCGACCTCGGCCTGCCCGCGCTGCTCGTCCCCGAGGAGCACGGCGGCGCCGGGGCCGGAGCCCGGGAGGCCGCCGCGGTGCTCGACGTGCTGGCCCGGCACGCCGCCCCCGTGCCCTACCTCTCCTCGGCCGTGGTCGCCGCCACCACCCTGACCGCCCTGGGCGCGGGCGGGCTGCTCGGCGACCTGGCCGCGGGCGGGACCGCGGCGCTCCTCGTCCCCGCCACCCTCCACCGCGCCGACGACGTGGTCCCCCTCGTGCGCCACGACGACGGCACCGTCAGCGGGTCCGTCCGCTCCGTGACCGGAGTCGCCGGCGGCGTGCCGGCCGGGGTGCTGCTGGTGCCGGTCGCCGGGCCCGACGGGGCGGACGGGGCGGACGGGGCGGACGGGGCTGCGCTGGTCGCGGTCCGACCGGGCGACCCCGGCGTCGACGTGGCCCCGGTCGTCTCGCTCGACATGACCGCCCCGCTGGCCGACGTACGGCTCGACCGTGCACCGGCCACCGAGCTGCCCGGCGACGCGCGCGCGGCCGTGTCCGCCGGGCTGGCCGCGGGCGCCGCGCTCGGCGCCTCCGCCCTGGCCGGCACCGCGACCTGGGCGCTGACCACCACGGTGGCCTACCTCCAGCAGCGCCGGCAGTTCGGGCGCGTGGTGGGCGGCTACCAGGCGCTCAAGCACCGCCTGGCCGACCTCTACGCCGAGGTCGAGCAGGCCACCGCCACCGCGCGGTACGCCGCCGCGGCCCTCGCCGCCGACGACCCGGACCTGGCGGTGGCCACCGCCGTCGCGCAGTCCTGGTGCTCCGAGGTCGCGGTGCACGCGACCGAGGAGGCCGTGCAGCTCCACGGCGGCCTCGGGATGACCTGGGAGCACCCCTGCCACCTGCACCTCAAGCGGGCCCGGGCCGGGGCGCTCGTGCTCGGCTCCCCCGCCGCCCACCGCGACGACCTGGCAACCCTCGTGGACCTACCGCCACCCCACCCCGACCAGGGAGGATCCCCCTCATGGACCTGAGCCTCAGCGACGAGCAGCAGAGCTTCCGAGACCTCGCCCGCGAGTTCCTCGACAAGGAAGCCGTCCCGCACCGCATCGAGTGGGACCGCCGCGAGGCGGTCGACCTCGACATCGTGCCCAAGATGGCCGAGATCGGCTTCTTCGGCCTGACCATCCCCGAGGAGTACGGCGGCCTCGGCGGCGACTACGTGACGTACGCGATCGGGATGGAGGAGCTCGGCCGCGCCGACTCCGCCCTGCGCGGCATCGTCTCGGTCTCCTCCGGCCTGGTCGGCAAGTCGATCCTCTTCCACGGCACCGAGGAGCAGAAGCAGGAGTGGCTGCCGCAGCTGGCGACCGCCTCGAAGCTCGGCTGCTTCGGCCTCACCGAGCCCGACACCGGCTCGGACGCCGGCAACCTGACCTCGCGGGCGAAGCGGGACGGCGACGACTGGGTCATCAACGGCCAGAAGCTCTACATCACCAACGGCACCTGGGCCGACGTCGCGCTGGTCTTCGCGCGCACCGGCGGCGACGGACCGAAGGGGGTCACCGCCTTCCTGGTCCCGACCGACACCCCGGGCTTCGAGGCCCGCGAGATCAAGGGCAAGCTCGGCCTGCGCGGCCAGGCCACCGCCGAGCTGTTCCTCGCCGACGTGCGCGTGCCGCACTCGGCGATGCTCGGCGAGGAGGGCCAGGGCTTCAAGATCGCGATGAGCACCCTGGACAAGGGCCGTCTCGCCGTCGCCTCCGGCTGCGTCGGGATCGTGCAGGGCTGCCTGGAGTCCGCGGTCGAGTACGCCACCACCCGCACCCAGTTCGGCCGCAAGATCGCCGGCTTCCAGATGGTGCAGGACATGATCGCCGACATCTCGCTGGACGCCGACGCCGCGCGCCTGCTGGTCTGGCGCTGCGCCGACCTGATCGACCGCGGCGAGCCCTTCGGTGTGGCCGCCTCCAAGGCCAAGCTGTACGCCTCCGAGGCCGCCGTCCGGGCCGCCAACCTGGCCATCCAGGTGCACGGCGGCGCCGGCTACGTCGACGAGTACCCCCCGTCGAAGTACCTGCGCGACGCGCGCGTCATGACGCTCTACGAAGGCACCAGCCAGATCCAGAAGCTGCTGATCGGGCGGGCCGAGACGGGCATCAGCGCGTTCGTCTGACCTGCGCCGGCACCGGCCCCGCTACTCCCCCGCGCCGCGGGCGATCATCGCCAGCGTCAGCAGCAGCTTGTCGCGGGGGTCGGCGAGGGTGCGGCCGGTGAGGTCCTCGATCTGGCGCAACCGGTAGATCACGGTGTTGCGGTGGCAGTAGAGCTCCTCGGCGGCGTGCGTCGGGGAGCCGTCGTGGCGCAGCAGCGCGGCGAGGGTGTCGAGCAGGGTCCTGCCCTGCGGGTCGGGCTGGGCCAGCAGCGGGCCGAGCGCCTCGGCGAGCAGAAGCGGCACCATCTGCGGGCTGCCGGCCAGCAGGACCTCGGGCAGGGCCCCGCTGACCGGGACCACGCCGCGGGCCTGGCGCGGCAGGGTCTCGGCCGCCCGGGTCGCGAGCTGGAAGGCGGTCGCGAACCCGGCGACACCCCCGGCGCACCGCCCCAGCCCGACCCGTCCCGCGCCGGCGGCGGCGAAGATCTCGACCAGGTCCTCCTCGGTCGGCAAGGGTCCGGCGAGCAGCCCGAGGTAGACCCCGCCACGCAGGTGCCAGAAGGCGTGCACGCCGGCCCGGTCGAGGCGGTCCTCGGCCGGCGCGAGCGCGTCGGCGGGCGAGTCGTCGGAGAGCACCACGACGCAGGCGACGGGGTCGTCCGGGCCGACCCCGAGGGCCTGGTGGGCCTCCCGGGCGAAGTCGGGATCGGCGCCGCGCCCCTCGAGCAGCCCGTCGATCACGGCCTGCTGGCGGTGGAGGTCCTGCCGCTGCAGCCGGGCGGACTCGCGGTGGTAGGCCTCGATCAGGACACCGTTCTGCACGTCCAGGTTGGTCCACACCGCCTTGCCGGCCCGGATCAGCATGTCGGCGTCGATCACGTCCACCAGGTCGGTGCGCGAGCGCTCGACCAGGGCCTCCCACAGCTTGCGGGCGCCGGTGATGTAGGCGTTGATGACCAGCTCCAGGGGGACGCCCTGGCGTGCGCGCCGCCGGCCCGTCTCGCGCCAGGTCTCCCGGGCCGAGCCCAGCTGCGACCGGTCCCCGCTGAGCACGCCCAGCCCGCGCCGGATGTGCGCGCGGGTGCTCTGCCGCACGTCGACGCGCAGCTCGGGACCGAAGCGCTCGTAGATCTCGGTGTCGCGCTCGAACAGCGTCAGCGTGATGTCGTCGGCGATCGCGTCGGCCTGGTCGGCCAGCAGCGCCCAGGCGTTCTCCACCCGCACCCGTGGGTCGGGCGGCGGGGCGGTCTGGTCGGGGCGCACGAACGCACGTTCCCACTCCGCGCACAACCCTGACCAGAGTCGGGGGCACTTTCGCCGCCTCGGACAGGCAATTCTAGGCGCTGCGCCCAATGCGCTGCGCCCGACACTTCACCAGAGTGGTCCCCGTCACAAGACCGCCCTGACGGGCCCGACCACCCCTGCCCACCCCCGACCGAGCGGAGGACGCGGATGCCGGCATCCGAGAAGGTCGCCCACGCGAGCCCCGACCCGACGACCGCCACGTCCGCCCTCGAGCTGCGCGACGTCACCGTGCGCTTCGGCGGGGTGACGGCGCTGAGCGGTGCCGGCCTGCAGGTCGCCGAGCACACGGTCCACGGCGTGATCGGCCCGAACGGGGCGGGCAAGACGACCCTGTTCAACGTGGCCTGCGGCTTCCTGCGCCCCGACGAGGGCGAGGTCGTGCGACGCGGCGAGGTGCTCCCACGCCTCCGGCCGCACCGCCTGGCCTCGCACGGCATGGCCCGCACGCTGCAGGGCCTCGGGCTCTTCGACCGGATGAGCGTGCTCGACAACGTCATGGTCGGCGCGGACCGGCACAGCCGCTCGGGGTTCCTGGGCACGATGCTCGCCCTGCCCGGCGCCACCCGCGACGAGGACCGGCTGCGGCAGCGGGCGATGGTCGCCCTGGAGCGGCTCCGCATCGCCGAGCACGCCCGCCGCTACCCGTCGAGCCTGCCGTACGCCCTGCGCAAGCGGGTCGCCCTGGCCCGGGCGCTCGTCGCCGAGCCGACGCTCCTGCTCCTCGACGAGCCCGCCAGCGGCCTGTCCAGCGAGGAGATGGACGAGCTCGCCACCCTGATCGGCGGCCTCTCCGGCGACATGGCCGTGATGCTCGTCGAGCACCACATGGACCTGGTGATGAAGGTCTGCGACCGGATCACCGTGCTCGACTTCGGCCGGGTCATCGCCGACGGCAGCCCGGCGGAGGTCCAGCAGGACCCCGCGGTGGTCGCGGCGTACCTCGGCGACGACGTCGCCGACCTCGACGAGTCCCCCGACCCCGCGACCCCGACGGAGGCCTGACGTGCTCGAGCTGCACGAGCTGTCCACCAGCTACGGGCCCGTCAAGGCCCTGCGCGGGGTGTCCTTCACCGCGAAGGAGGGCGCGATCACCGCCGTCCTCGGCGCCAACGGCGCCGGCAAGACCACGCTGCTCCGCACGATCTCCGGCCTGCTGCGCCCGACCTCGGGGACGGCCACCTTCGCCGGCACCGACCTGGTCGGCACCGCGCCGGAGAAGATGCCCCGGCTGGGGCTGTCCCACGTGCCCGAGGGCCGGGGCGTGATCACCGAGCTCACCGTGGAGGAGAACCTCCGCCTGGGTGGGCTCGGCCGGGGCGGCAAGGTCCGCGGCGACGACCTGCAGCGCGTCTTCGACCTGTTCCCCGTGCTCGGGGAGCGCCGTACGGCGGTCGCCCACGTGCTGTCCGGCGGCGAGCGCCAGATGCTGGTGGTCGGCCGGGCCCTGATGGCCCGCCCGAGGATGCTGCTGCTCGACGAGCCGTCGCTCGGGCTGGCGCCGCGGGTCGTGGCGCAGATCTTCTCCCTGCTGCGCGACCTGGTGGCCCGCGAGGGGCTCGCGGTGCTGCTCGTCGAGCAGAACGCCCGCAGCGCGCTGTCGATCGCCGACCACGGCGTCGTGCTCAACCTGGGCGCCGTCGTGGCCGACCAGGACGCCGCGAGCCTCGCGGCCGACGACACGCTCCGACACGCCTACCTCGGATTCTAGGAGGACCGATCGATGCAGCTCCTCAACACCCTGCTGAGCGGTCTGACGACCGGTGCGGTGTACGCCGCCTTCGCCCTGGCGCTCGTGCTCATCTGGCGCTCCACGCGGATCGTGAACTTCGCCCAGGCCCCGATGGCCATGGTGACCACCCTGCTCGCGCTGGACCTGATCGACGCCGGCTACTCCTACTGGGTGGCCGGCGCGGTGGCCCTCCTCGCCGGGCTCGTCCTCGGCGCCGCCGTGGAGTTCCTGCTGGTGCGCCGGGTCGACCAGACCTCCCACATCAACCCGGTGATCCTGACCCTGGGCCTGTTCGTGGTCCTGCACGCCGCGGCCGCGATCATCTTCTCCAGCCAGTTCCGCTCGTTCCCGGCCCCGTTCAGCATCCGCGGGATCGAGGTCGGCGGCACCACCATCGGCATCGGCCCGGCCAACCTGTTCACCATCGCCGCGGTCGCGGTCACGATGGTCCTGCTGCTGCTGCTGTTCCGCTTCACCGACCTGGGCCTGAAGATGCGTGCCTCGGCCTTCAACCAGGAGGTCGCCAAGCTGCTCGGCGTGCGGGTCGGCTCGATGCTGACCCTGGGCTGGGCCCTGGCCGCGGTGGTCGGCTCGCTCTCGGGACTGCTCATCGCCGGCGGCGGCCTGGTCCACCCCGGCTACATGGACCCGGTGGTCGTCTACGGCTTCGTCGCGGCCGTCCTGGGCGGGCTCGACAGCCCGGTCGGCGCCGTCGTCGGGGGCCTGCTCCTGGGCCTGTCCCTGGCCCTGGTGTCGGGGTACGTCGGCTCCCAGCTGGTGCCGCTCGCGGCGCTGGCCATCCTGATGCTGATCCTGACTCTCAAACCGGGCGGCCTGTTCTCGCAGGCCCAGGCCCGACGGGTCTGAGGAGGACACCGTGCAGATGCTCTCCCGCGCCTGGCGCCACACCCTGGTCCGTCACGCCACCCTCGCCGTCCTCGGCCTGCTGGTCGCCGTCGTCGTGCTGATGTCGCTCGACGACTTCCGCAACCGCCAGCTCACCGAGCTGGCCTACATCGCGCTGGCCGCCGGTGGACTGACCCTGCTGACCGGCATCAACGGCCAGATCTCGCTGGGCCACGGCGCCTTCATGGCGATCGGCGCCTACACCACCGCGCTGCTGCTGCAGGAGCCCGACTCCGCCCTGCCCCTGCCGTTCATCCTGCTGGCGGCGCTGCTGGTCGCGCTGGTCGTCGGCGTGGTGGTGGGGGCCGCGGCCGCCCGCCTGCACGGCCCGTACCTCGCCGGCGCCACGCTGACCCTGGCCATCGCGGTGCCCGGCATCGCGCGCTACTTCTCCACCACCCTGGGCGGGGAGCAGGGACTGCGCGTGACCAGCCCGGAGCCCCCGACCTGGTTCCTGGACACGCTGTTCTTCCTCACCGGGACCGAGCCCTCCAACAGCCAGTACTACGCCATCCTCGGGTGGACCCTGCTGGTGCTGGTCTTCTTCCTGCTGGCCAACCTGGTCAAGGGCCGCGTCGGGCGACGCTGGGCCGCGGTGCGCGACGACGAGGTCGCCGCCGAGCTCTCGGGGATCAACCTGGGCCGCGCCCGGGTCTCGGCCTTCACCGTGAGCGCCGCCGTCGCCGGTCTCGCCGGCGGCCTGATGGCCATCCAGATCCGTCTCGCGGCCCCCACGGCCTTCGAGCTGACGCTGTCCCTGACCCTGCTCACCGCGGTGGTCCTCGGCGGGCTCGGCACGCTGTCCGGCGCGATCATCGGGGCGGTCGTCCTGGTCTACACGGCCCGGATCGCCACCGACGTCGGGATCGCCCAGGGCCTGGACAGCATCGCCGCCGCCGAGCTGGCCCCGCTGGTCTACGGCACGGTGATGATCCTGGTCATCCTGCTGGCCCCCGCGGGGCTGGTCGGCTCCCTCCTGCGCTGGCGCGCCGCCCGCGCCGCCACGCGCGCCGACCGCGGCACCCCGCCGAGCGGCACCCGGTCCTCCGACCCGCACGACACCGACGGTCCCTCCGACCAGGAGCGCCTCGTCACCACCACGAAGGGAGATCAGCCATGACCAGCCTCGACCCACGGCGACGGCGGGGGCCCGGGCGGTACGCCTGGGCAGCCTCACCGCGGCCGCCACCGCCCTGACCCTCGGCCTGGCCGCCTGCGGCGCCGGGTCCGACCGCGAGTCCTCCTCCGAGGACGGCGGCGGCGCCACGGAGACCGGTGTCACCGAGGACTCGATCAAGATCGGCGCGCACTTCCCGCTCACGGGGGTCGCCGCACCGGGCTACAGCGAGATCCCGACCGGGGCGAAGGCCTACTTCGACTACGTCAACGAGAACGGCGGCGTCTACGACCGCCAGATCGAGTACCTCGTCGAGGACGACGCCTACAACCCCTCCAACACCAGCCGGGTCACCGACCAGCTGGTGCTCGAGGACGAGATCTTCGCGATGGTCGGCGGCCTCGGCACGCCCACGCACTCCGCGGTGATCGACTTCCTCAACGCCGAGCAGGTCCCCGACATGTTCGTCTCCTCGGGCGCCCTGGCCTGGGGCGAGGACCCGGAGGAGAACCCCTACACCTTCTCGTGGCAGCCCGACTACGAGATCGAGGGCAAGATCATCGGCCAGTACATCGCCGAGAACATGCCCGACGCCAAGGTCGGCCTCTTCCTGCAGGACGACGACTTCGGCGACGACGGCGAGGCGGGCGTGCGCCAGTACATCGACGACCAGATCGTCGAGTCCGTGCGCTACACCTCCGGCAACACCGACGTCGGCCCGCAGATCTCCGCGCTGCAGGCCTCCGGCGCCGACCTGGTCCTCGGCTTCAACGTGCCCTCCTACACCGCGCTGAGCCAGCTCACCGCGCAGCAGCTGGGCTACGACGCCGACTGGTACTACTCCAACGTCGGGTCGGACCCGGCGCTCGTGGGCTCCCTGCTCGAGCGGTTCTCTGAGGGCGCGGTCGACGGTGGCGGCGCGCTCGACGGCGTGATGACCTCCGAGTACATCCCCGGCACCGACCAGCCCGACGACCCGTGGGTCCAGCTGTGGCAGGAGGTCTGGGACGCCAGCGGCGAGGAGGGCGAGCTGACCAACTACCGCATCTACGGGATGAGCCAGGCCTACGCCTTCGTCCAGGCCCTGATGGCCACCGGCCCCGACCTGACCCGCGACGGCCTCGTGGAGACCGTCGAGGAGATCGGCGCCGACCTGGGCGGTCCCCCGCTGGCCCCGTTCCGCTTCAGCGCGGACAGCCACATGGGCATCTCCGGCGTCCGGATCGTCGAGCTCCAGGGCAACGAGACCGAGGAGCTGACGCCGGTGCTGGTCACCGACATCGGGGACGCCCCGATCGAGGAGGAGTCCTCGGGCTCCGCCGACGACGCCCCGCCCGAGAGCGGCATCCCCGAGGAGGGCTGACCCTCTCCCCCACCGTGCGCCACCTGTGGCACGCTCCACCGCACCACCCCGCGACGGCCGGGGACCCGACCAGGTCCCCGGCCGTCGCCGTCCCCGCCCGATCCCGCCGACCGATGAGGTGTGCCGATGCTGAGGAAGATCGCGACCCCCGCCAGCCGAGCCGTGGAGCGCTGGCTCCCCGGCGCGTTCGTCTTCGCCGTGGCACTCACCGTGGTGGTGGCCGCGCTCGCGCTGCTGCTGACCGACACCGGGCCGCGCGAGCTGACCCTGGCGTGGGGCGACGGCCTGATCGGCCTGCTGGCCTTCATGACCCAGGTCGCGCTGGTCCTGCTGCTCGGCTACACCCTGGCCAACCTCCCGCCGGTACGTCGGCTGCTGGCCCGCGTCGCCGGTCTGCCCCGCACGCCCCGGGCGGCGTACGCGTTCGTCACCGTGGTGGCCGGGCTGGCCTCGCTGCTCAGCTTCGGGCTCGGCCTGATCGTCGGCGGCGTCGTCGCGGTCGAGGTGGCCCGCCGGTTCCGCGACCGCGGCACCCCGCTGCACTACCCGCTGCTCGTCGCCTCCGCCTACGCCGGCTTCGTGATCTGGCACATGGGCTACTCCGGCTCGGGGCCGCTGAACGCCGCGACCGAGTCCGGCGTCTACGCCACCACGCTGGGCATGGACGTGGTGCCGGTCTCCGAGACCACCTTCGCGCCGTGGAACCTGGCCGCGATCGTGGTCACCCTGGTCGTCCTCGCCGTGGCGATGCCGCTGATGGCGCCGGGCCCGGACGACGAGGTCCGCGAGGCCCCCGAGGCCGCCCTCGCGGTCACCGACGACCAGGCGGACGCGGCGGCGCAGGAGAAGGACTCGCCCGCGGACCGGATGGAGACCTCCCGGGTGGTCACCCTGACGATGGGCGTGCTGCTGGGGCTCTACCTGGTGTTCTACTTCGAGGCGAACGGCTTCGCGCTGACCCTGGACATCGTCAACTGGTCGTTCCTGTGCCTGGTCCTGCTGCTGGTCGGCAACGCCCGCCAGCTCGCCGCGACGGTCGCCCGCGGCGGTCGCACGGTCGTCGAGGTCCTGCTGCAGTACCCGCTCTACGCCGGGATCGCGGCCATGATGGGCGCCAGCGGGCTGGCCGAGATGATCAGCGACGCCATCGTCGGCGCCGCCACCCCGGGCACGCTGGGGCTGTTCGCGTTCCTGGCCGCCGGGCTGCTGAACGTGTTCGTCCCGTCCGGCGGGGGCCAGTTCGCGCTCCAGGCGCCGATCTTCGCGGGTGCCGCGGAGCAGCTCGGCGTCGCGCAGCCGGTCGTCATCATGGCCATCGCCTACGGCGACCAGTGGACCAACATGATCCAGCCGTTCTGGGCGGTCCCGCTGCTGGCCGTCGCCGGGCTGCGGGTGCGCGACATCCTCGGCTACACCTCGGTCGTGCTGGTCCTGACCGGCATCGTGTTCGGCGGCACGCTGCTGATCGTCGGGGCGGGGTGAGCGTGACCACCGGCGCCCCCCTGCCCCAGGCCTCGCTCGAGCGGCTGCTGCCCGCCGTGCTCGGAGACGTCGTCGCGGCGCTGGACTCCGCCGACCTCGGCGCCCCGGTCGCCGGCTGCCCCGGCTGGCGGGTCGTCGACCTGGCCGGTCACCTCGGCGAGGTGCACCGGTGGGCCGCGGCCGCCCTCAGGACGGCCGATCCCGCCGCCGGCCCGCCGGACCCGGCGCCCGGAGCGGGGCCCGACCCGGCCCCGACCGACGCCCGGGAGCGCCAGGCCCTGCTGGCCTGGAGCACGCGCCAGGCCGACGACGTCCTGGCCGCGCTCGACGAGGCCGGGCCCGACCGTCCGGCCTGGGGCTTCGGCCCGCCGCCGCGCACGTCGGCCTTCTGGTGGCGACGGATGGTGCACGAGACGACCCTGCACACCTGGGACGTCCGCGCCGCCCAGCGCTCCGGCGCCCCGTGGACGGTCTCGGACGACCCGGTGCTGGCGCTGGACGGCATCGACGAGGTGGCCGGGGTGCTCTTCCCCCGCCAGGTCCGGCGGGGACGCTGCGCGCCGCTCGCGGCCGCGGTCCGGCTGCAGCCGACCGACGACGACGGCCCCGGGTGGCTCCTGCGCGGCGACGGCACCGAGGGAGCGCGGGACGCCGCCGTCGCGGCGGACGTGGTGCTGCACGGTCCGGCCGACGCGCTGCTCCTCGTGCTGTGGCGCCGCCTGGGCGTCGACGACGAACGGCTCCACGTCGAGGGCGACCCGACGGTGCTCGACGACCTGCTCGCCCGGCCCCTGGTCCCCTAGGCCCGCCGCACCTCGAGCACCCGGAAGCCCTTGGCGCTGGCCAGCCGCGTCGTCGGCCAGCCCTGCTCCCCGAGCCAGCGCTGCAGCGAGTCGGCGCCCAGGTTCTTGCCGACCACGAGCACCGCGCGCCCTCCCGGAGCCAGCCGCGGCAGCCAGGTCAGCAGCAGGGCGTGCAGCGCCTCCTTGCCGATCCGGATCGGCGGGTTGGACCAGATCTCGTCGTAGGCCTCGTCGTCGGCCAGCGCCGCCTCCGGTGTCGACGCGGCGACCCGGTCGCCGACGCCCAGGGCGGTCGCGTTCTCCCGGGTCAGGGCGAGGGCGCGCTCGTTGACGTCGACGGCCCTCACCCGTGCCTCCGGGAGGGCCACCGCGAGGGCGACGGCGAGCACGCCGTACCCGCAGCCGAGGTCGAGCAGGCGCCGCACGCCGACGGGCGGCTCGGTCTCGCGCAGCAGCACCGCGGTGCCGACGTCGACGCGGCCGCGGGCGAAGACGCCGGAGCCGGAGGTCAGCGCCAGGTCGTGGCCCCAGACCGAGGCACGCACCGGCGCCCGGGTGAAGGGCACCGACGGGTCCGCGGTGAAGTAGTGGTCCTCGCTCACGGCTCCACCCTCTCCCCCGTCGCCTCGTGCTCCTGACGGGTGGCCCGGGTGACCGATGCCCGCTGCGCCAGGTCGGCGTCCGCGGGGTAGGCGACCTCCTCCAGCGTCAGGCCGCGCGCCCGGGCGACGGTGAGCGCCGGGTCCCGGCGGCGGGTGGCCAGCTGGCCGGTCGCCCACGACGCGACCTGGCGGCCCTCCCCGACCGCGATCAGGCACCCGACGAGCGAGCGGACCATGGAGTGGCAGAACGCGTCGGCGCGCACCCCCACCTCCAGCAGGCCCTCCGCGTCACGCGTGACGTCGAGGTCCAGCAGCGTGCGGATGGTCGTCGCACCGACCCGCCGCTTGCAGAACGACGCGAAGTCGTGCCGGCCGACCAGGGTCTGCGCGGTCTGGTGCATGAGCTCGGTGTCGAGCTCGCGCGGCCAGCTCAGCACCCACCCTCGCCGCAGCGGGTCGGACGTGGTGGGCCGGTCGGAGACGCGGTAGGCGTAGCGCCGCCACAGCGCGGAGTAGCGGGCGTCGAACCCGGGGGCGGCCTCGGCCACCGTGCGTACCCGCACGTCGGGCGGCAGCAGCCCGTTCAGCCGGCGCACGAGCCGGGCGGGGCCGTCCGCGGCCGAGCGGGCCATCCGGGCGTCGTCGACGTCGACGTGGCAGACCTGGCCGCGCGCGTGCACGCCGGCGTCGGTACGCCCCGCGACCACCACCTCGACCCGCTCCGCGGGGTCGTCGGGCGGGATCCGCAGCGCCGTCGCGAGGGCCGCCGCCAGCTCGGCCTGGACCGTGCGCAGCCCCGGCTGGACGGCCCACCCGTGGAAGTCGCCGCCGTCGTAGGCGAGGTCGATCCGGAGGCGCACGGGCCCCACCCTAGGAGGGAGTGGTCCTAGAGTCGTGGGGTGGCCACCCCGTCCCTCGTCCTCGTCTCCGGCGAGCACCTCGACCAGCTGCGCGCCGGCCTGGCCCGCTACGAGCAGGACTACGAGGTGCTCACCGCGACCTCGTGCGCCGAGGCGCTCGACGTCGCCGAGCGGGTACGCGCGTCCGGCGGCCAGGTGGCGCTGTTCGTCAGCGACTCCCGGCTGCCGGACAGCGCGGTGCTCACCGCGTTCCACGCCTGGCGCACGGTCGTGCCCACGGCGCGACGGATGATCGCGGCCCACGTCGACTGGTTCCTGGAGGACGCACCGCGCCTGCGGGGCGGGATGGCCACCGGCAAGTACGACGCCTACCTGCTGATGCCGCAGGGCCCGCGCGACGAGGAGTTCCACCACGCCGTGAGCGAGCTGCTCTCCGACTGGGGCTCCACCGTGGCCGCGCCCGAGGTGGAGTCGGTGCGCATCGTGACGCCGCAGGTCGACGGTCTGACGCTGCAGATCCGGGACTTCCTGGACCGGATGGGGCTGCCGCACCGGGTGCACGCCCCGGACGGCGACGTCGCCCGCCTCGCCCGGGAGGGCCTGCCGGCCGACGCGCCGTACCCCTGGGTCGTGCCGATGACCGGGGTGCCGCTGGCACCGCGGTCGGTGCGCGACGTCGCGCTGGCGGTCTACGGCCGGGCGAGCGCCGAGGACCTCGAGCAGGTCGTCGACCTCGCGGTGGTGGGGGCCGGGCCGGCCGGGCTCGCCGCCGCGGTCTACGCCGCCTCCGAGGGGCTGTCGACGGTGGTGCTGGAGGCCGAGGCGGTCGGGGGCCAGGCGGGCACCTCGTCGATGATCCGCAACTACCTCGGCTTCCCGCGTGGCGTGTCGGGCATGCGGCTGGCCCAGCGCGCCCGCAACCAGGCGCTGCGCTTCGGCACCCGCTTCCTGACCGGGTGGCAGGTCGACCAGGTGCGGGTCGGGAAGGGTGACGAGCCGCACGTGCTCTGCACCGACCAGGGCGAGGTCCGCGCCCGCGCGGTGCTGGTCGCCAGCGGGGTGGCCTACCGCAAGCTCCGCGTCGAGCCGCTCGAGGCGCTGGTCGGCGCCGGGGTCAACTACGGCGCGGCGATGACGGCCGCGCGGGAGATGACCGACCAGGACGTCTTCGTCGTCGGCGGCGGCAACTCCGCGGGCCAGGCCGCGGTGCACCTGGCGCGGTTCGCGCGCTCGGTCACGGTGCTGGTCCGCCGCGACGGACTGGCCTCGACGATGTCGTCCTACCTGGTGAACGAGATCGACTACAACCCGCGGATCTCCGTGCGGCCGCACACCCGGGTCGTGGACGGTGGCGGGGAGGCGCGGCTGCAGCACCTGGTCCTGGAGGACGTCCGCGACGGCACCCTCGAGACCGTGGCCGCCGGCGGGCTGTTCCTGCTGCTGGGAGCCGAGCCGCACTGCGAGTGGCTGCCGCCGGAGGTCGGCCGGGACGAGCGCGGGTTCGTGCTGACCGGGCGCGAGGTCCCGCGCGAGCGCTGGGTCGACGGGCTGCCACCGCCGGAGCTGGCGACCACGGTGCCCGGTGTCTTCGCCGCCGGGGACGTCCGCGCGGGGTCGATGAAGCGGGTCGCCGCCGCGACCGGCGAGGGCGCCTCGGTGGTGCCGCTGGTCCACGCCTGGCTGGCGGGTCCGGTGACCGGAGGTCCAGGAGCGAGCGCCAGCGAGCGTCTCGACACCCCGGACCGCCCCTAGCCGGTCACCTCGTGGCGCCACGGCGGGTCGGCGCCGGGACGCGAGACCGTGACGGCGGCGAGCCGGGCGGCGTGGGCGAGCACCTCCGCGCGGTCCCGGTCGGGGTCGTCCCACAGCGCGTCCAGGATGCCCGCGGAGAACGTGTCGCCGGCCCCGATGGTGTCGGCCACGCCGAGCAGGACCGCCCCGACCTCGGTGACGCCGCGACCGTCGTACCACGCGGCGCCGGACGCGCCGCGGGTCACGACGACCCCGCTCGCGCCGAGCCCGAGCAGGTGCTGCGCCGTGCCGGCCTCGCCGAGCCCGGGCCAGAGCGCCTCGAGGTCCTCGTCGCTGGCCTTGACGACGTCGGCCAGGGCGGCGACCCGCTCGACGCGCGCGACGACCTCCGGCCCGGTCCCGGTGATCGACGGACGCACGTTGACGTCGTAGGTCACCAGCGCCGCGTCCCCGAACCGCTCCAGGGCCGCGAGGACGTCGCGGCAGCCGGGGTCGAGCACCGCGCCGATGGAGCAGACGTGGACCGCGCGCGGGGTGAGGTCGGGCATCGGTCCGAGGCGCCACTCGAGGTCGAAGACGTAGGAGGCGGAGCCGTCCGGCGCCAGCGTGGCCTCCGCGGTGGAGGTGCGCGCGAGCACGCGGGGGTCCCCGGCGTGCTCGACCCCGGAGGCGGCGAGGTGGTCGGCGACGAGGCCGCCGAGGCGGTCACGGGCGTACGACGTGGCGAACCGCACCGGTCGGCCCAGCCGGGCCAGGGCGACCGCGACGTTCGCGGCGCTGCCGCCGGGCATCTCGCGGCGGCCCCCGTCCGGGTCGAGGACGACGTCGACGAGGGCCTCGCCCACCACGAGGACGGGCGGGTCCGTGGCGGGGTCTCCCGGGAGCTGCTCTGGCGACTGGTCTGCCGGCTGGTCGGTGGCCATGGGGAGGGTCTACCACCTCGGGCGGGCCGCGCGGGACGTGCCAGGCTGGTCGTCGTGGAACCGCTGAGCATCGACCCCACCTCGTCGGAGCCGCCCTTCGCGCAGCTCCGGGCCGCGATCGCGTCCCGGGCCGCGTCGGGACGGCTGGAGGCCGGCGAGAAGCTGCCCACGGTGCGCGCGCTGGCCGCCGACGTGGGACTCGCGGTGAACACCGTGGCGCGGGTCTACCGCGAGCTGGAGGCCGACGGGGTGGTGGTGACCGAGGGCCGGCGCGGCACCTTCGTGGCCTCGCCGTCCGGCTCGGCCGTCGCCGACGTGGGCGCCGAGGCCGCGCGGTACGCCGCCGCGGCCCGCCGCGCCGGGCTGAGCCGGTCCGAGGCCGGCCGCCTGCTCGACGACGCCTGGTGAGGCCCGCACGCCGGTGCGCGCCGGGTCGCCTGTGGAGGGGGCCCGCGGGGTGTCGGCCCGATGCCGCATGCTGGCGCTCGCGGGATCGAGGGCACCACCGGCGAGGTCAGGAGAACCGATGAGCGGGACGGGCGCGGCGCACGCCGCGATGCTGGCGAAGGTCCGCAAGCTGCTGGCGAAGGCCGAGGACCCGGCGGCCACCGAGGCCGAGGCCGAGACGTACACGGCGAAGGCCGCGGCGCTGGTGGCGTCCTACGGCATCGACGCCGCCCTGCTCGCCGTCGCCGACCCCGGCACCGACCCGGTCGAGGACCGTCGCATCCCGCTGGACGCGCCCTACGCCGCCGACAAGGCCGACCTGCTCGGCACGGTGGCGATGCGGTTGCGCTGCCAGGTCGTCCGGCTCCGCAGCCGGGACGCGGACGGCTCCGGCTGGACCCTCCACGTCTTCGGGCACCGCAGCGACCTCGAGCGGGCCGAGGTGCTCTTCACCAGCCTGCTGCTGCAGGCCTCGACCCGGATGCTGGCCACCCCGGTGCCGTCGTGGGACCACCCGGCCGCCTTCCGCCGCAGCTGGTTGGCGGGGTTCACCGCCGCCGTGTCCCGCCGGCTCCTCCAGGCCGAGGAGGCGGCGCAGGCCTCCGCCGAGCAGCGCGGGGCCGCCGGCGGGTCGACCGCCCTCGTCCTGGCGGACCGCACCCTCGAGGTGCTGGACGCCGCCGGCCAGGCCTACCCGCACGCTCGCACCGCCCGCTCCCGCCAGCTCTCCGGCGGCGGCGCCGGCCAGGGCTTCGCCGCCGGACAGCGGGCCGACCTCGGCGGCACGCGCCTGGGCGGCACCCGCCGCCCCCTCCCCCGGCGTAGGCGCCGCCCTGGCCGGTGGTCGAGGAGGGAGCGCCAGCGACCGTCTCGAGACCCCCTCCACAACCCCCAGATCCAGCTAGCGTTCGAACGCGTGTTCGACTATACTAGATGCATGACCACCACCGCCGACGACGACAGCACCGGGCCCGACCCGACGCTCGACGTTGACGTGCAGGTGGAGGCCGTGATGTCACCCGACCCCTCGTTCTGGGAATGGGTCCACGCACTCGACACCCAACGCGAGACCACCCGGGTCGAGGCACTCGCGGTGGTCAAGAACGCCAAGGCCGTGCAGGCCGCAGCCGACGTCGCGGTCCTGCAGTCGATCGTGGAGTGGTGCGTCATCAACGAGGCACTCACCGATGATGAGGCGATGTGGATCGCCGGGTACGGCGACCACGGCCTCGCCCTGGGCGGGGTCGGGTGCCCGCTGGTCCGCGAGTCCGCCGTCATCGAGCTGTCCGCCGTCCTCGGTGTCTCCACCCGGTCCGGTGCCAACCAGGTCGCTGTGACGTTGGAGCTGCGCTACCGGCTGCCCAGGTTGTGGGAACGCGTCCTCTCCGGGGCGTGTCCGGTGTGGCGGGCACGCCAGGTCGCGGAGAAGACCATGAGCCTGTGCGAGGACGGCGCCGCCGAGGTCGACCGACTCGTCGCCCCCTTCGCCCACTCCCTCTCCTACGCCCAGCTGACCCGGATCACCGACGAAGCCCTGATGCGGTGGGACCCCGAAGCGGCCGAGGAGAAACGCCGCGCAGCCGCTGACGGCAGGTACTGCCGCATCGGGCTGAGTGAGCACGTCGATGGCACCGTGCAGCTCGACGCCGGCCTCGACCTCGCCGACGCGATCGCCCTCGAAACAGCCGTCAGCGACCGGGCGAAGACCCTCGCCGCCGACGGATCCACCGACTCCTTGGACGTCCGCCGCTCCCAAGCCCTCGGCTCCCTCGCCCTCGGCGAACAGATCCTGTCCGACGACAACGCCGACACCGGGACCAGCGCCGGGGGGGCGACACCGGCGACCGGCAAGCACCTGGTGCTGTACGCCCACATCCCCGGCGCCGTCTTCAACCCCCTGTTCTGCACCACCAGCCCCACCAGCGGGGCCCAGCTCTCCCGCCTGGACAACCGCCACCCCGCCCCAGGTCCGATCACGACCGCCCAGGTCCGGCAGTGGGCCCACACCGCCGCCTCGATCACGATCCGGCCCGTCATCGATCTGGCCGAGTCCATCCATTGCGACTCCTACGAGTGCTCCGACCGGCTCCGCGAACAGACCCAGCTGCGTGACACCACGTGCGTGTTCCCCTGGTGCACCAACCCCGCGGTCTACTCCGACATGGACCACGTGATCCCCTACCCCGAAGGGCTCACCGAGACAGGGAACGTCGCCCCCGCCTGCCGCCAGCACCACCGCGCGAAGACCCACATGGGATGGCACTACGACGTCCTCGGACCCGGCCTCTACCTGTGGACCAGCCCCGACGGGCAGCGGTACCTGCGTTCCCACGCCGGGACCCACCCCCTCGACGTGCTCCCACCCGGGCCACCGCCCGACCCGCTCCCCGAGCAACCCGACACCACCCCGTACCAGGCACCGCCCCCGGTACCGGACGACCCGGACGGCGCCGCCGAGCCTCCACCCCGCAACGACACCCCACCCTTCTGACCCACCCACCGCTGACACCCCAGCAGCAGCCGTACCGCCGGACCGGGCACGCCCACCGGCGGTACCGGCACGCCCACCCCAGCCCCGTCGATGGGTGATCTGCACGCACCAGGTGCGTGCAGAGCACACGTCGACCACCGGCCCAGGTCTCGAGACACTCGCGGCGCTCGCTCCTCGAGCACCGCCCTCGCCGCTCGCTCCTCGACCACGACCCGCGGACGGGTGGAGGGCCGCCTACCCTCGAGCGCGTGAGGTACGTGGTGCTGGGGGCCGGGGCGGTCGGGGTGTCGTCGGCGCGCGTCTTCACGACGCCGGGAGGGCCGTCACGCTGGTGGCGCGGGGCGAGCACTTGGAAGCGATCCAGCGGGACGGGCTGCGGGTGGACCGGCCGGGGGCGTCCGTACGGTGGCCGTGCCCGCCGTCGGCGCGGTCGCCGACGTCGTCTGGACCGACGACACCGTGGTCCTGCTGGCCGTGAAGAGCCACCAGACGCTTGCGGCGCTCGAGGACCTGGTCGCGCACGCACCGCCCGCGACGCCCGTCGTGTGCGTGCAGAACGGCCTGGCCAACGAGCCCGAGGTGCTGCGGCGCTTCCCCCGCACCTACGCCGTCTGCGTGATGCTCCCCTGCACCCACCTCGAGCCGGGGCTGGTGGTCGAGAAGTCGGCGGCCGCCCCCGGGGTGCTCGACGTCGGTCGGGTGCCGCACGGCACCGACGGCGTGACCGCCGCGGTCTCCGCCGATCTCCGCCGGGCCGGGTTCGAGTCCGAGGAGCGCGCCGAGGTGGTGGCGTGGAAGCGGCGCAAGCTCCTGATGAACCTCGGCAACGGTGTCGACGCGGCCGTCGTGCCCGGTGACGACGCCGAGGAGCTCGTACGTCGCGCGCAGGCGGAGGGCGAGACACTCTTCGACGCGCTCGGCCTGCCCTGCGTCAGCGCCGAGGAGGACCGGCTGCGGCGGGGGGACCACCTCCGCCGCCGCGACGACGTCGGCGGCGACGGCGACGGGGGCTCCACCTGGCAGAGCCTGACCCGCGGCACGGCCAGCGAGATCGACTACCTCGCCGGCGAGATCGTCCTGCTGGGGCGGCTGAACGGCGTCCCCACCCCGGTCAACGCGGCCGTCCAGGCCCTCACCCGGCAGCTCGCGGTCTCCGGGGGCCGGCCCCGGAGCGTCGACGCCGCGGCCGTGCTCGACGCCCTCGTGACGGACGACGAGGGCCCCGCCACCTCTCGGTGACGGGGCCCTCGGCGGGTGACGACCAGGCTCAGGCCTTGGTGTCGCCCTCGGTGCTGTCCGCAGCGTCGTCCTCGGTGGAGTCCGCGGTGGAGTCCTCAGCCGCCGGGCCGTCGCCGGCCGGCTCCTCGGACTCGGCGACCGTGCTGTCGGGCGTGGTCTCCTCGGTCATCGCCGTGGGCGCGTCCTCGGCCGGGGCCTCGGTCGTGTCCTCGGACTCCGTCGCGGCGGGCGCGGCGGCGGCGGCCGGGCGCGAGGTAGCCGCGCGCGGGGTGGCGCTGTACGCCTCGGTCACCAGCTCGATGACCGCCATGGGGGCGTTGTCGCCCTTGCGGGGGCCGATCTTGGTGATCCGGGTGTAGCCACCCGGACGCTCGGCGAAGGTCGGCGCGATCTCGGTGAAGAGCAGGTGCACGACACCCTTGTCGTGGATGGTCCGCAGGACCTCACGACGCTGGTGCAGCGGGTTCTCGCCGAGGTGCGCCTTCTTGGCCTTGGTGATCAGCTTCTCCGCGATCGGGCGCAGGTGGCGCGCCTTGGCCTCGGTGGTGGTGATCCGGCCGTGCTCGAAGAGCGCGGTCGACAGGTTGGCCATGATCAGGCGCTGGTGCGCCGGGCTGCCGCCGAAGCGGGCGCCCTTCTTGGGCTTGGGCATCGTTCTTCTCGATCCTCCCGGGCCGTGTCAGGTACCCGGGTAGTGGGGTGTGCGGGTCGGGGACGGACGCCCCCGGGGTGATCAGTACTGCTCGTCCTCGACGAAGGCGTCGTCATCGTCGTCGTAGGCCGCCAGCGCGGTGGCCGGGTCGAAACCGGGCGCGCTGTCCTTGAGCGAGAGGCCCATCTCGACGAGCTTGGCCTTGACCTCGTCGATCGACTTCGCACCGAAGTTGCGGATGTCGAGCAGGTCCTGCTCCGAGCGGCTGATGAGCTCACCCACGGTGTGGATGCCCTCGCGCTTGAGGCAGTTGTAGGACCGGACCGTCAGCTGCAGGTCCTCGACCGGCAGGGCGAGGTCGGCCGCGAGCTGCTCGTCGACCGGCGACGGGCCGATGTCGATGCCCTCGGCCTCGACGTTGAGCTCACGGGCCAGGCCGAAGAGCTCCACCAGCGTCTTGCCGGCCGACGCGATGGCGTCGCGGGGCAGGATCGAGGGCTTGGTCTCGACGTCGATGACCAGCTTGTCGAAGTCGGTGCGCTGCTCGACTCGGGTGGCCTCGACCTTGTAGGTCACCTTCATGACGGGGCTGTAGATCGAGTCGACCGGCATCCGGCCGATCTCGTTGTCGCCGCCCTTGTTCTGGACCGCCGAGACGTAGCCGCGGCCGCGCTCGACGACCAGCTCCATCTCCAGCTTGCCCTTGTCGGACAGCGTGGCGATCTTCAGGTCGGGGTTGTGGACCTCGACGCCGGCCGGCGGCGCGATGTCGGCGGCGGTGACGTCGCCGGAGCCCGACTTGCGCAGGTACATGGTGACCGGCTCGTCGTGCTCGGAGGAGACCACGAGGCCCTTGAGGTTCAGGATCATCTCGGTGACGTCCTCCTTGACCCCCTCGATGGTCGAGAACTCGTGCAGCACGCTGTCGATCTTGATGCTGGTGATCGAGGCGCCGGGGATCGAGGAGAGCAGGGTGCGACGGAGGCTGTTGCCGAGGGTGTAGCCGAAGCCGGGCTCGAGCGGCTCGATGACGAACCGCGAACGGAACTCGTCGACGGTCTCTTCCGACAGGGTGGGGCGCTGTGCGATGAGCACTGAATCAGTCCTTTCCGGGTCCGACCGCTATATGAAGGGCCCAGATGTTCAAGAAGGTGGCAACGGTGGCGTGAACCGGTCCCGGGGCCCGGGCCCGCACGGCGGACCCGGACCCCGAGGGGGCAGTCGGGGGCGGAGCCCCCGACCGTTTACTTCTTGGAGTAGAACTCCACGATGAGCTGCTCCTGGACCGGGATGTCGATCTGGGCCCGGACCGGGCGCTGGTGCACGAGGACGCGCATGCGGGTCGGGATGACCTCGAGCCACGCCGGGACGACGCGCTCGCCGTGGGTCTCACGCGCCACGATGAACGGCGTGGTCTCCAGCGACTTCTCGCGGACGTCGACGATGTCGTGCTCGGTCACCTGGTACGACGGGATGTCGACCTTGTGGCCGTTCACGAGGAAGTGACCGTGCACCACGAGCTGACGCGCGTGGCGACGCGTGCGGGCGAACCCGGCGCGGTAGACCACGTTGTCGAGGCGGCACTCGAGCATCTGGAGCAGGTTGTCGCCGGTCTTGCCCTGGCGGCGCGACGCCTCGTCGTAGTAGTTGACGAACTGCTTCTCCATCACGCCGTAGGTGAAGCGGGCCTTCTGCTTCTCCTGCAGCTGCGTGCGGTACTCGCTCTCCTTGATCCGCGCGCGGCCGTGCATGCCGGGCGGGTAGGGGCGCTTCTCGAAGGCGGCGTCGCCTCCGACGAGGTCGACACCGAGACGGCGCGACTTCCTGGTCATGGGGCCGGTGTAACGAGCCATGGTTCCTCAGTCTCCTGTCGGTCTCGGGGTCAGACGCGCCGGCGCTTGGGCGGGCGGCAACCGTTGTGGGGCGTGGGCGTGACGTCCTGGATGGTGCCGACCTCGAGGCCGATGGCACCCAGCGAGCGGATCGCGGTCTCGCGACCCGAACCCGGACCCTTGACGAAGACGTCGATCTTCTTCATGCCGTGCTCCTGGGCGCGGCGGCCGGCGGCCTCCGCAGCCATCTGCGCGGCGTACGGCGTCGACTTGCGCGAGCCCTTGAAGCCGACGGTGCCGGCCGAGGCCCACGAGATGACCGCCCCGGCGGGGTCGGTGATCGTGACGATCGTGTTGTTGAACGTGCTCTTGATGTGGGCCTCGCCCTGAGCGACGTTCTTCTTCTCCTTGCGGCGCACCTTCTTGGCGCCCGCAGCGCGTGCCTTGGGGGGCATGTGCCTTCTCTCCTGGAACTAGCTGGTCTGGGTGATCGAGCTCGGCGTCGCCGACCCGGGGGTCAGCGGGCCTTCTTCTTGCCGGCGACCGTGCGCTTGGGGCCCTTGCGGGTACGCGCGTTGGTCTTGGTCCGCTGGCCGCGCACGGGCAGGCCCTGGCGGTGGCGGCGGCCCTGGTAGCTGCCGATCTCGATCTTGCGGCGGATGTCGGCCTGGACCTCGCGACGGAGGTCACCCTCGGTCTTGAAGTTGGCCTCGATCGCGTCGCGGAGCTGGACCAGCTCGTCGTCCCCGAGCTCGTGCACGCGCGTGTCCGGGCTGACGCCGGTCACGGCGAGGAGCTGCTGGGCGGAGGTACGGCCGATGCCGTAGATGTAGGTGAGAGCGATCTCGATGCGCTTGTCGCGCGGGAGGTCGACTCCGACGAGGCGTGCCATCAGGTGGCGTTCCCTTCGGTTGTTCGCGACGGTGTCGGTCGTGGCGCGTCCCGGGCGGGTGTCCGGGCTCCGGCCGTTGCTCCGGAGGTGGTCGGTCGCTCTCCCCGGGGGGCGGGCGACCTAGCGGTCACGTTGTGGTGGTGCTGTCGTGCTGACCCGGGTGGGTCAGCCCTGGCGCTGCTTGTGGCGGGGGTTCTCGCAGATGACCATGACTCGGCCGTGGCGGCGGACCACCTGGCACTTGTCACAGATGCGCTTGACGCTGGGCTGGACCTTCATGGCGGCCCTTTCTCGTGTGCGGCGGGTTACTTGTACCGGTAGACGATCCGACCTCGGGTGAGGTCGTACGGGGACAGCTCCACCACCACACGGTCCTCGGGGAGGATCCGGATGTAGTGCTGTCGCATCTTGCCGCTGATGTGGGCGAGGACCTTGTGCCCGTTGCTGAGCTCCACGCGGAACATGGCGTTCGGCAGAGCCTCGGAGACGGTGCCCTCGATCTCGATCACGCCTTCTTTCTTCGGCATGTCCTCACAATCTGCTCGTCGGTTCGCGTCTACCGTCGCGCCCGGGAACCACCCGGTCCTGTGGTTCTGGCGATGGCGCCAGCAGGACCGGTGGACCTCGTCGGGCCGGACGGGCACCACGACCCGCGCACGACGGCGGACAGCCCCGAAGAGCTGGACGACGACGATCGCGAGCAGCCGCTTGGCGCCACGACGCAGACCCACGTTGGGCCGACACGCCAGTCTAGGCCGAAACCGCGGGGAAACACGAATCCACCTGAGCGGCCGGCCGACTGGTCACAACCTACCGTGCCGGCCCGGTCAGCCGAGGAGGCGGAGGGTGTCCTCGCGGCGCGGTGACGTGGCGGGGTCGGTGCCGACGTGCTCGCCGGTCACCGGGTGGACCATCACCTCGTCGACGCCGTGGGCCACGGCGAGCTCGGCCAGGCCGTCGCGGACCCGGTCCGGCGTGCCGACGACCCAGCGCTTCCGCATCCCGGCCAGCAGGTCGGCGTGCGCGGGCGGCAGCGTGGCGACCTCCTTCTCGGCCTCCTCGACCAGCAGCTGCGGGCGCAGCGTGCCCCCGGTGCGCAGGGCCAGCATCGCCAGCAGCTGGGGCAGGGCGAGCAGCTCGGCCTCGTCCTGGTCGGGGGCCACGCACACGTTGACGGTCAGGAAGGTGCGCGGCACCTGGTGCTCGGGCGAGGCGTCGGGATCGGCACGGAAGCCCTCGCGGTAGAGCTCGAGCGCCTCGGTGGTCCCCTGGCCGGCGAAGTGGTGCGCGAAGACGTACGGGAGCCCGCGCTCGGCCGCGAGCCGGGCGGAGTAGTCCGAGGAGCCCAGCAGCCACAGCTGCGGGACGGTGCGCGCCTGCGGCGTGGCGCGCAGGCTCGAGGACCGCCCGCCGACCGAGACGCCGACGCCCTCGGGCGCCATCATCGCCCGCACGTCGTCGACGTACTGCGGGAAGCGCGAGACGGCCTCGTCGGTGACGCCACCGGCGCCGTGGCGCAGGGCGTAGGCCGTCACCGGGTCGGTGCCGGGGGCACGACCGATGCCGAGGTCGATCCGGCCGGGGTGCGCCGCCTCGAGGAGCGCGAACTGCTCGGCCACCACGAGCGGGGCGTGGTTGGGCAGCATCACGCCGCCCGAACCGACCCGGATCCGCTCGGTGGCGGCGGCGAGCATCGCGATCAGCAGCGGCGGGTTGGTCGCGGCCACCGACGGCATGTTGTGGTGCTCGGCCACCCAGTAGCGGTGGTAGCCGGCCGCGTCGGCCACCCGGGCCAGGTCGCGCGAGGACGACAGCGCGTCACCGGTGGACTGGTCGGTGCGCACCGGCACGAGGTCGAGCACGGACAGGGTGGGCTGCGCGGTGGAGGTCATCGTCAGGCACAACCACCGCGGCGGCCGGTGGATTCCCGGCCGCCGCGACCGCGCGGCGGGTGCCGGCTCAGACCCGCTCGACGGCCCGCTTGTCCTTGCGGTCCTTGGCCAGGCTGGCCAGCGTGGTGACGGTCAGGATGCCGACGATCGCGACCAGCGAGGCCCAGATCGGGACCTCGGGGGCCCACCCGACGTGCTCGCCGCCGTTGATGAACGGCAGCTCGTTGGTGTGCAGCGCCTCGAGGACCAGCTTGACGCCGATGAACGCGAGCAGCACCGACAGGCCGATCGAGAGGTAGACCAGCCGCTTGAGCAGGTCGCCGATCAGGAAGTAGAGCTGGCGCAGGCCCATCAGGGCGAACACGTTGGCGGTGAAGACGATGAACGGCTCGTTGGTCAGCCCGAAGATCGCGGGGATCGAGTCGAGCGCGAACAGCAGGTCGGTCAGCCCGAGGGTCAGGATCACCACGAACATCGGGGTCAGCATCCGCTTGCCGCCCTCGCGGCTGGTCAGCTTCACGCCGTTCCACTCACGCGTCAGCGGGAGGTGCTTGGAGGCGAACGCGACGATCTTGGGCTCCTGGTACGCCTCGTCCTCGTCGTCGTGGCTCAGCACGAGCTTGACGGCGGTGTAGATGAGGAAGATCCCGAAGAGGTAGAAGACCCAGCTGAAGGCGCTGATGGCCGCGGCGCCGACCGCGATGAAGATGCCGCGCATCAGCAGCGCGAGCACGATGCCGACCAGCAGGGCGGTCTGCTGGTACTGCCGCGGCACGTCCAGCTTGGCCATGATGATGATGAAGACGAACAGGTTGTCGACCGACAGCGAGTACTCGGTCAACCAGCCGGCGAAGAACTGCGCGCCGTAGTCGACGCCGCTGATCGTGGTGATGGCGATGCCGAACAGGATCGCGGCGCCCACGAAGAGCGCCAGCGCCCGGGCGCACTCGCGCATGCTGGGCTCGTGCGGCCGACGACCGACCACGACCACGTCGAAGAGCAGGACGGCCGACGTGACGACGACCGTCACCACCCAGACCCAGGGATGGATGTCCACTACTGCTCCTCCGAGATGGCGCCTAGGGCGCGGGTAGGGCCGCGTCCGCTGACGGGCCCCGGCAAGGCTAGCGCCCGCCGAAGGCGACGCCGAGCGCGGACAGCGCGGCCTCTCCCCCGTCGAGCGCGGTCAGCACCCACGCACCGCGCTCGGTGAGCACGAAGGTGTGCTCGTAGTGCGCGGCCCACGAGCCGTCGGCCGTGACCACGGTCCAGTCGTCGTCGAGCACGTCGGTCGCGTCGCTGCCGAGGGTCACCATCGGCTCCACGGCCAGCGCCAGGCCCTCCACGAGGCGCGGGCCCCGCCCGGGACGGCCCAGGTTGGGGACGTCCGGCGGCAGGTGCATGGCCGAGCCGATGCCGTGCCCGGTGTAGTCCGGGACGATCCCGTACGTCCCCTGCGCACGCACGTGGGACTCCACGGCGTGCGAGATGTCGGAGACACGGCCCTGGGGGGTGGCCGCGGCGATGCCGCGCCACATCGCCTCCTCGGTGACCGTCATCAGACGGGCCACGTCCTCGGGCACCGCGCCGAGGGCGACGCTGGTGGCCGCGTCGCCGTGCCAGCCGTCGACGATGGCGCCGCAGTCGATGGAGACGAGGTCGCCCTCGGCGAGCACCCGCGAGCCCGGGATGCCGTGGACCACCTCCTCGTTGACCGACACGCAGATCGAGGCCGGGAACCCCTGGTAGCCCTGGAACGACGGTGTCGCACCGCGCGAGCGGATCGCGTCCTCGGCGATCGCGTCGAGCTCGCCGGTCGTCATCGACGGGCGGGCGTGCTCACGCAGCAGTGCGAGGGTCTCCCCCACGACCAGGCCGGCGCGACGCATCACGTCGACCTGGTCCGGGGTCTTGATCTCCAGGCCCCGACCGAAGAGGCCCACGGCGCTCAGCCCTGCAGGTCGGCGAGCGCGTCGCCGAGACGCTTGGTGACCACGTCGACGTCACCCATGCCGTCGACCTCGACGAGCAGCCCGCGGTCGCGGTAGACGTCGATCAGCGGGGCGGTCTGCTCGCCGTAGACCTCCTGGCGGCGGCGGACGACGTCCTCGGTGTCGTCGCTGCGGCCCTCGGTCTCGGCGCGCTTGACCAGGCGGGCGACGAGCTCCTCGGTGTCCACCGCGAGCACCACCACGG
The DNA here is from genome assembly GCF_018459925.1 of Nocardioides aquaticus. Taxonomy (NCBI): domain Bacteria; kingdom Bacillati; phylum Actinomycetota; class Actinomycetes; order Propionibacteriales; family Nocardioidaceae; genus Nocardioides; species Nocardioides aquaticus. The sequence goes on along the minus strand of NZ_CP075371.1, from coordinate 1,070,621 downwards.
CGTCGAGCTCGTGGCCCAGGTCGGTGAGCATGCCGTCCAGCTCGGTCACCTGCGCCACCGTGCGCGGGTAGCCGTCGAGCAGGAAGCCCGGGGACGCGTCGTCCTCGGCCAGGCGGGCCCGCACCATGGAGTTGGTGACCTCGTCGGGGACGTAGTCGCCGGCGTCCATGTAGCGCTGGGCCTCACGGCCGAGCTCGGTGCCCTCCGACACGTTGCGGCGGAAGATGTCGCCGGTCGACACGGCGGGCACGCCGAGCCGGTCGGCCAGGCGCGCGGCCTGGGTGCCCTTCCCCGCTCCCGGGGGACCCATCAGAACTAGCCTCATGAACGCAGGAATCCTTCGTAGTTGCGCTGCTGCAGCTGGCTCTCGATCTGCTTCACCGTGTCCAGGGCGACGCCGACCATGATCAGGATCGAGGTGCCGCCGAAGGGGAAGTTCTGGTTGGCCCCGATGAGCACGAGCGCGATCAGCGGGATCAGGGCGATGAAGCCGAGGTAGAGCGCGCCCGGCAGCGTGATGCGGGACAGGACGTAGGACAGGTAGTCCTCGGTCGGCTTGCCCGCCCGGATCCCGGGGATGAAGCCGCCGTACTTCTTCATGTTGTCGGCAACCTCGGTGGGGTTGAAGGTGATCGACACGTAGAAGTAGGTGAAGAAGACGATGAGCGCGAAGAAGGTGATCATGTAGATCGGGTGCGCGCCGGTCTCGAAGTAGCGGGACAGGATGCTGACCCACGCGGCGTCGCTGGTCTGGTTGAACTGCACGGCCATGGCCGGCAGGTAGAGCAGCGAGCTGGCGAAGATGACCGGGATGATGCCGGCCTGGTTCACCTTGAGCGGGATGTAGGTCGAGGACCCGCCGAACATCTTGCGCCCGACCATCCGGCGTGCGTACTGCACCGGGATCCGGCGCTGGGCCTGCTCGACGAAGATCACGGCGGCGACCACCAGCAGCCCGACGGCGATGACGAGGGCGAAGACCCACCAGCCCTGGCTGATCCGGACCTGCCAGAGCGCGGAGGGGAAGGTCGCGACGACCTGGCAGAAGATCAGGATGGACATGCCGTTGCCGACGCCGCGGTCGGTGATCAGCTCGCCGAACCACATGATCACCGCGGTGCCCGCGGTCATCGTGATCACCATGACCAGGAAGGTCTGGGTGCCGTCGTCGTGCAGCAGCGGCCGGTCGCAGTTGATCAGGTTGCCCGAGCGGGCCAGCGCCACGATGCCGGTGGCCTGCAGCAGGGCGAGGCCGAGTGTGAGGTAACGGGTGTACTGGGTGATCTTGGTCTGGCCGGCCTGGCCCTCCTTCTTGAGGGCCTCCAGGCGCGGGATCACCACGACCAGCAGCTGCAGGATGATGCTCGCGGTGATGTACGGCATGATCCCGAGCGCGAAGATCGTCAGCTGGAGCAGCGCTCCGCCGGAGAACAGGTTGATCAGGTTGTAGACGCCCTGACTGTTCGTCGGGTCGCCGAGGCAGGCCTGCACGTTGGCCACGTCCACGCCGGGGGCGGGGATCTGGGAACCGGCGCGGAAGACGACCACGATCATGAGGACGAACAGCAGCTTGCGCCGCAGGTCCGGTGTCTTGAAGGCGTTCACGAACGCGCTGAGCACGAGGTCCTCTTCTCTACCAGGCAGACAGGGGGCCGGCACGACCGTCGGCGACCCGCGGCGAGCCTAACAGCCCGGGGTCGGCCGACAGCGTGGACCGGCGAACGCCGACGGGCCCGCCCAGGTCTGCTGGACGGGCCCGTCGCGTGACGTGCGTGTGGTGGTCTCAGACCGTGGTGGTCGAGCCGCCGGCAGCAGCGATCTTCTCCTTCGCCGACGCCGAGAAGGCGTGGGCGGAGACGGAGACCGGGATGCTGATCGAGCCCTCACCGAGGACCTTCACGGGCTGGTTCTTGCGCACGGCGCCGCGCGCCACGAGCTGGTCGACGGTGACGTCGCCCCCCTCGGGGAACAGCAGCCCGATGCGGTCCAGGTTCACGACCTGGAACTCGACCTTGAACGGGTTCTTGAACCCCTTCAGCTTGGGCAGGCGCATGTGGATGGGCATCTGCCCACCCTCGAACGCGACCGGGACCTGGCCGCGGGCCTTGGTGCCCTTGGTGCCTCGTCCGGCGGTCTTGCCCTTGGATGCCTCGCCTCGACCGACGCGGGTCTTGGCCTTCTTCGCGCCGGGCGCGGGGCGCAGGTGGTGAAGCTTCAGCGTCATCTCACTCGCCTCCCTCGATCTCCTCGACCGTCACGAGGTGGCGCACGGTCCTCACCATGCCCCGGAACTCCGGACGGTCCTCCTTGACGACCACGTCACCGATCCGCTTCAGGCCCAGCGAGCGCAACGTGTTGCGCTGGTTGGCCTGGCAGCCGATGGACGAGCGGTCCTGACGAACGCGCAGCTGTCCCATCAGGAGGACACCTCCTCGGAGACGCCCGCGGGCACCTCGTGCTCGGCGCGCAGCAGCGCCGCCGGGGCGACGTCCTCGACGCGCATGCCGCGGCGGGCCGCGACCGTCTCGGGCATCTCCAGCATGCGCAGCGCCGTGACGGTGGCGTGCACGATGTTGATCTGGTTCGACGAGCCGAGCGACTTGCTGAGCACGTCGTGGATGCCGGCGCACTCGAGCACCGCACGCACCGGGCCACCGGCGATCACACCGGTACCGGGAGCGGCGGGACGCAGCAGGACGACGCCTGCGGCCTTCTCGCCCTGGACGGGGTGCGGGATGGTGCCCTGGATGCGGGGGACGCGGAAGAAGCTCTTCTTGGCCTCCTCGACGCCCTTCGCGATCGCGGCGGGCACCTCCTTGGCCTTGCCGTAGCCGACGCCGACCATGCCGTCGCCGTCACCGACGATCACCAGGGCGGTGAAGCTGAAGCGACGACCACCCTTGACGACCTTCGCGACGCGGTTGATCGCCACGACGCGCTCGATGTACTGGCTCTTCTCCGCGCCCTGGCCACGACCGCCGTCGCGACCTCGGCCGCCGCGATCACCGCCGGCGCGCTGTCCGCGCTGGGGTCCGCTCATGAGATTTCCTCTTCCTTGCCTACGTACGTGCAGGTTGCCTGGTTGGTGGCCATCAGAACGACAGCCCACCCTCGCGTGCGCCGTCGGCCAGCGCCGCGACTCGACCGTGGTACTTGTTGCCGGCGCGGTCGAAGACGACCGTCTCGACCCCCTCGGTTTTCGCGCGCTCGGCGACGAGCTCGCCGACGCGCTTGGCCTTGGCGGTCTTGTCGCCCTCGAAGCCACGCAGGTCGGTCTCCATGGTGGAGGCCGAGACCAGCGTGCGGCCCACGAGGTCGTCGACGACCTGGACGGTGATGTGCTTGGAGGAGCGCGTCACGACCAGGCGCGGGCGCTCCGAGGTGCCGGAGATCTTCTTGCGACCGCGCACCTGGCGACGCAGGCGGGACTTGGTCCGCGCCGCGCCGTGCTTGCTCTGCTTCAGCGAGATGGCCATGTCACTTACCAGCCTTTCCGACCTTGCGGCGGATCTGCTCGCCGGCGTAACGGACGCCCTTGCCCTTGTAGGGCTCGGGCTTGCGCAGCTTGCGGATCTTCGCGGCGGTCTCGCCGACGAGCTGCTTGTCGATGCCGGAGACCCCGAGGCGGGTCGGGCCGTCGACGGTGAAGGTGATGCCCTCGGGGGCGTCGAAGACGATCGAGTGGGAGTACCCGAGCTGGAACTCCAGCTGGGTCGGGCCCTTGGGCAGGACGCGGTAGCCGACGCCCACGATCTCGAGCTTCTTCTCGTAGCCGTCGGTGACACCGACGACCATGTTGTTGACCAGGGTGCGGGTCAGGCCGTGGAGCGACCGTGACTCACGCTCGTCGTCGGGGCGCTTGACGTCCAGGACGCCCTCACCCTGCTCGACGGTGATCGGGGCGGCCACCCGGTGCGACAAGGTGCCCTTGGGGCCCTTGACCGTCACCAGGCGGTCGTCGATGTTGACATCCACGCCGGACGGGACCGTGACGGGGAGCTTGCCGATGCGCGACATAGCTGTGTGTTCTCCTTCGTCTCGTGGGTCCGGGTTACCAGACGTAGGCGAGGACTTCTCCGCCCACGCCCTTCTTGTTCGCCTGGCGGTCGGTGAGCAGGCCCTGGCTGGTGGAGATGATCGCCACCCCCAGGCCGCCGAGGACCTTGGGCAGGCCGGTGGACTTGGCGTACACCCGCAGACCCGGCTTGCTGATCCGGCGGAGGTTGGACAGCGCCCGCTCGCGGTTGCGGCCGTACTTGAGGGTGACGGTCAGCGTCTTGCCGACCTCGCCCTCGGCCGGGTCCGCGACGTCGAAGGAGGCGATGTAGCCCTCCTGCAGCAGGATCTCGGCGACCCCCTGCTTGAGCTTGCTGTACGGCATCACGACCTCGTCGTGGAAAGCCTGGTTGGCGTTGCGCAGACGCGTGAGCATGTCTGCGATCGGGTCAGTCATCGTCATGGCCGGGGAGGCCCTTTCTCGGTGTGGTTTCGGGGCGGAGAGGACTCCGTCCCGACCTTCAGCGGTGGTAGGTCTGGGTGTGTCCGGTCACCAGGAGGACTTGGTGACGCCGGGGAGCTCGCCGCGGTGGGCCATCTCGCGCAGGCAGATCCGGCACAGGCCGAACTTGCGGTAGACGGCCTTGGGGCGGCCGCAGCGCTGGCAGCGGGTGTAGCCACGGACCGCGAACTTGGGCTTGCGGGCCGCCTTGACCCTCAGTGCTGTCTTTGCCATGTCAGTCTCCTAGCTCAGCGCTCGGCGAAGGGGAAGCCGAGCTGCTTGAGCAGCGAGCGTCCCTGGTCGTCGTTGGTCGCGGTGGTCACCACGGTGATGTCCATGCCCCGGGACCGGTCGATCTTGTCCTGGTCGATCTCGTGGAACATGACCTGCTCGGTCAGACCGAAGGTGTAGTTGCCGCGGCCGTCGAACTGGCGCGGCGAGAGGCCGCGAAAGTCGCGGATGCGGGGCAGGGCCAGCGAGAGCAGCCGGTCCAGGAACTCCCACATCCGGTCGCCACGCAGCGTCACGTGGGTACCGATCGGCATGCCCTCACGCAGCTTGAACTGCGCGATCGACTTGCGGGCCTTGGTGACCGACGGCTTCTGGCCGGTGATCGCGGTGAGGTCGCGCACGGCGCCCTCGATCAGCTTCGAGTCGCGAGCGGCCTCGCCGACACCCATGTTGACCACGATCTTGGTCAGGCCGGGCACCTGCATGACGTTCTTGATGTCGAACTCGGTCTGCAGCGCGGGGAGGATCTCCTCGCGGTAGCGGGTACGCAGACGCGGCGGGACCTTCGCGGAGATCTCCGGTGCGGACTCGGTCTCGGTCGTGGACATCAGATCTCCTCCCCCGTCTTGCGCGAGATGCGCACGCTGCGGTGGCCGGTGTAGGTGGAGCCGTCGGGACGGCGCTTGGTGACCTCGTCGCGGCGGTAGCCGACGCGGGTAACGCCGTCACCCTCGACGAGCATCACGTTCGAGACGTGGATGGGCGCCTCGGCGGTGATGATCCCGCCGGTGGTGCCGGCGCGACCGCCGGCGTTGACGACCTTGGTGTGCTTCTTGATCCGGTTGACGCCCTCGACGATCACCCGGTCCTGCTCACGCAGGACGGAGATGACCTTGCCCTCGGCGCCCTTGTCCTTGCCCGCGATCACCTTGACGGTGTCGCCCTTCTTGATCTTCAACTTCTTCGTCATGCTCAGAGCACCTCCGGCGCGAGGGAGACGATGCGCATGAAGCGCTTCTCGCGCAGCTCGCGGCCGACGGGACCGAAGATGCGGGTGCCTCGCGGCTCGCCGTCAGCCTTCAAGATCACCGCGGCGTTCTCGTCGAATCGGATGTAGGACCCGTCGGACCGGCGGCGCTCCTTGACGGTGCGCACGATGACGGCCTTGACGACGTCGCCCTTCTTCACGTTGCCACCGGGGATGGCGTCCTTGACCGTGGCGACGATGGTGTCGCCGATTCCGGCGTAGCGGCGCCCGGAGCCGCCGAGCACGCGGATGCAGAGGATCTCCTTGGCACCCGTGTTGTCGGCGACCTTGAGCCGCGACTCCTGCTGGATCATCAATTTCTCCTGGTTGTCGGACCGGTTCTCGGCACCCTCACGGGGCTACGAGCCTGGCCGAACGGATGGATGCTTACTTGGCGCGCTCGACGACGGACACGACGCGCCAACGCTTGGTGGCCGACAGCGGGCGGGTCTCCATGATCTGGACCCGGTCACCGACCTGGCACTCGTTGGTCTCGTCGTGCGCCTTCAGGCGCGAGGTCTGCCGCAGCACCTTGCCGTAGAGCGCGTGCTTGACGCGGTCCTCGACGGCGACGACGACGGTCTTGTCCATCTTGTCGGACACGACGAGACCGACGCGCACCTTGCGGGTGCTGCGCTGGGCCGTGGCCTGCTCGGTGGTCTGGTCGCTCATGCGCTGGCCTCTTCCTCGTCCGTGCCCGGGGCGGTCCGGATGCCGAGCTCGCGCTCGCGCACCACGGTGTAGATACGGGCGATGTCCTTCTTGACGGTGCGCAGCCGGCCGTGGCTCTCCAGCTGGCCGGTGGCCGCCTGGAAGCGGAGGTTGAACAGCTCCTCCTTGGCCTCGCGCAGCTTGGCCTCGAGGTCGACGGCGTTGAGCTCGTCGAGCTCGTGGGCCTGGGTCTGCTGAGCCATCAGAACTCACCAGCCTCTCGCGTGATGAAACGGCACTTCATGGGCAGCTTGTGCATGGCACGGCGCATGGCCTCGCGGGCGACGTCCTCGGGGACGCCGGACAGCTCGAACATGACCCGGCCGGGCTTGACGTTGGCGATCCACCACTCCGGCGAGCCCTTGCCCGAACCCATGCGGGTCTCGGCGGGCTTCTTGGTCAGCGGGCGGTCGGGGTAGATGTTGATCCACACCTTCCCGCCGCGCTTGATGTGGCGGGTCATCGAGATACGCGCCGACTCGATCTGGCGGTTGGTCACGTAGTGACCCTCGACGGCCTGGATGCCGAAGTCACCGAACGCGAGCTTGGTCCCGCCCTTGGCCGCACCGGTCCGCTTGGGGTGGTGCTGCTTGCGGTGCTTGACACGACGAGGCATCAACATGGCTCAGGCCTCCGTTGCAGGGGTCTCGGCGGCCGGGGCACCCGCGGTGGCGGGAGCCGGCTCGGTGGCGGGGGCGGGCGCGTCGGTGCGGTCCGAACGGGCCGGACGGTCGGCGCGCGTGCTGCGCGTGGGGCGCTCGCCGCCACGACCGGCGGCACCGCCGCGGGCTCCGCCGCGACCGGGGACACCGGCGCGGGCAGCGGCCTGCGCCTGGCGCTCGGCACGGGAGCCGGCGACCTCGCCCTTGTAGATCCAGACCTTCACACCGATGCGACCGAAGGTCGTCCGGGCCTCGTAGAAGCCGTAGTCGATGTCGGCGCGCAGCGTGTGCAGCGGGACGCGACCCTCGCGGTAGAACTCGGTGCGCGACATCTCGGCGCCGTTCAGGCGGCCCGAGCACTGCACGCGGATGCCCTGGGCACCCGAGCGCATCGCGGTCTGCATCGCCTTGCGCATCGCACGACGGAACTGCACGCGACCGGCGAGCTGCTCGGCGACGCCCTGCGCGACGAGCTGGGCCTCGACCTCGGGGTTCTTGACCTCGAGGATGTTCAGCTGCACCTGCTTGCCGGTGAGCTTCTCGAGCTCGCCGCGGATGCGGTCGGCCTCGGCGCCGCGGCGACCGATGACGATGCCGGGGCGGGCGGTGTGGATGTCGACGCGCACCCGGTCACGGGTCCGCTCGATCTCGACCTTGGCGATGCCGGCGCGGTCCATGCCCTTGGAGAGCAGCTTGCGGATCGCGACGTCCTCGCCGACGTAGGCCTTGTACAGCTTGTCGGCGTACCACCGCGACTTGTGGTCGGTGGAGATGCCGAGGCGGAAGCCGTTCGGGTTGATTTTCTGGCCCATCAGGCCGTCCGTCCCTTCTTGGCGCCGCGGCTGGCAGCGACCACGGAGGCCGGCTGCACCGCGAGGGTGATGTGGCTGGTGCGTTTGTTGATCCGCGTCGCCCGGCCCTGGGCCCGGGGGCGCCAGCGCTTCATCGTCGGACCCTCGTCGACCCGGCACACCGAGACGACCAGGTCGTCGGCGGGCAGGCCCTCGGTGGTCTCGGCGTTGGCGATCGCGCTCTCCAGCACCTTGTAGACCGTCTCGGACGCCGACTGCGGGGCGAACCGCAGGATGGCGCGGGCCTCGTCCACGGGAAGGCCGCGGACCAGGTCGACGACCCGGCGTGCCTTCATCGGGGCGATGCCGTTGAAACGTGCGGTCGCGAAGGCGCCCGGCTGGTCGCCGAGCAGCGACTCGCGACGGGCGCTCGTGCGCCTGCGCTCGGTAACGCTCATGGCTCGTTGTCTCCAGTCTCGTCGGGGTCGCGCCGCGTCAGCGGCGGCGGCCCTTCCGGTCGTCCTTGGCGTGCCCGCGGTAGGTGCGGGTCGGGGCGAACTCGCCCAGCTTGTGACCGACCATGGAGTCGGTCACGAAGACGGGGACGTGCTTGCGCCCGTCGTGCACGGCGATCGTGTGCCCGATCATGGTCGGCACGATCATCGAGCGGCGCGACCAGGTCTTGATCACGTTGTGGCTGCCCTTGTCGTTCTCGGCGTCCACCTTCTTCTGAAGGTGGTCGTCGACGAAGGGGCCCTTCTTCAGGCTGCGAGGCATCTCGTTACTTCCCTACTCAGCGCTTCTTGCCGGTCTTGCGGCGGCGGATGATCTGGGCGTCGCTGCTCTTGCGCTTGCGCGTACGACCCTCGGGCTTGCCCCAGGGCGAGACCGGGTGGCGACCACCGGAGGTCTTGCCCTCGCCACCACCGTGCGGGTGGTCGACGGGGTTCATGACGACACCACGGACAGTGGGGCGCTTGCCCTTCCAGCGCATGCGCCCGGCCTTGCCCCAGTTGATGTTCGACTGCTCGGCGTTGCCGACCTCACCGACGGTGGCGCGGCAGCGCACGTCGACGAAGCGCATCTCGCCCGAGGGCATCCGCAGCGTGGCTCGGGAGCCCTCACGGGCGACCAGCTGGGCGCTGATGCCGGCGGAGCGGGCGATCTTCGCACCGCCGCCGGGACGCAGCTCCACGCAGTGGATCGTGGTGCCGACCGGGATGTTGCGCAGCGGCAGGTTGTTGCCGGGCTTGATGTCGGCGTTCGGGCCGGACTCCACCGCGGTGCCCTGGCCGAGGTCGCGAGGCGCCACGATGTAGCGCTTCTCGCCGTCGGCGTAGTGCAGCAGCGCGATGCGCGCGGTGCGGTTGGGGTCGTACTCGATGTGCGCGACCTTGGCCGGCACGCCGTCCTTGTCGTAGCGACGGAAGTCGATGATGCGGTAGGCACGCTTGTGCCCGCCGCCCTGGTGCCGGGTGGTGATCCGGCCCTGGTTGTTGCGACCGCCCTTCTTGGGCAGCGGTCGCGTCAGCGACTTCTCCGGCGTGGTCCGGGTGATCTCGACGAAGTCGGCGACCGACGAGCCACGACGGCCCGGGGTGGTCGGCTTGTACTTGCGGATAGCCATGTCTTAAGTCCTCGTATCCAGCTGCCCGGTCAGGAGACCGGACCCCCGAAGATGTCGATGCGGTGGCCCTCGGCGAGGCTGACGATCGCGCGCTTGGTGTCCTTGCGCTTGCCCATGCCGTAGCGGGTGCGGCGCGTCTTGCCGGCGCGGTTGAGCGTGTTCACCGAGGTCACCTTGACGTCGAAGATCTTCTCGACGGCGATCTTGATCTCGGTCTTGTTCGCGTCCGGGCGCACCAGGAAGGTGTACTTGTTCGCGTCCAGGAGCCCGTAGCTCTTCTCGGAGACCACGGGGGCGAGCAGCACGTCGCGGTGGTCCTTGTGCAGGGTGCTCACTTCGAGGCCTCCTCGGTCGTGGCGCCGGTCCGGCTCGCGCCGGCGACGAAGGCGTCGTAGGCGCCCTGGGTGAAGACGATCTCGTCGCTGGCCAGCACGTCGTAGGTGTTGACCTGGTCCGAGAAGAGCAGGTGCGCCTCGGGCGCGTTGCGCAGCGAGAGCCAGGTGAGGCGGTCGGTGCGCTCGAGCACGACCAGGAAGCGGCGACGCTCGCTGATCTCGCGCAGCGCGGCGGAGGCCAGCTTGGTGGAGGGCTTGTCGCCACCCACCAGGGACTCGACCACGTGGATGCGACCGTCCCGGGCCCGGTCCGAGAGGGCACCGCGCAGGGCGGCGGCCTTCATCTTCTTGGGGGTGCGCTGGTCGTAGGACCGCGGCTGCGGGCCGTGCACCGTGCCACCGCCGACGAACTGGGGCGCGCGGATCGAGCCCTGGCGGGCGCGACCGGTGCCCTTCTGGCGGTAGGGCTTCACGCCACCGCCCCGCACCTCGGCGCGGGTCTTGGTGGCGTGCGTGCCCTGGCGGGCCGCGGCCTGCTGGGCGACGACGACCTGGTGGATCAGCGGGACGTTGACCTTCGCGTCGAAGATCTCCGCCGGCAGGTCGACCTTGACGGTCTTGACAGCCATGGTCAGGCCTCCTGGGTGAGCTTGGCGGCCGAGCGGAGGACGAGGAGTCCGCCGCGGGGGCCGGGGACGGCGCCCTTGAGCAGGATCAGGCCCTTCTCGGCGTCGACCGCGTAGACGGTCAGGTTCTGGGTGGTGACGGTGTCGCTACCCATCCGGCCGGCCATCCGCGTGCCCTTGAAGACACGGCCCGGGGTGGCGCAGGCGCCGATCGAGCCGGGCTTGCGGTGGTTGCGGTGGGCACCGTGCGAGGCACCGACGCCGTGGAAGCCGTGACGCTTCATCACACCGGCGTACCCCTTGCCCTTGCTGGTGCCGGTCACGTCGATGACCTCGCCCACGGCGAAGGTGTCGACGGCCAGCTCCTGGCCCACGGTGTAGGTGGAGGCGTCCGCGGTGCGGATCTCCACCACGTGGCGGCGCGGGGTGGTGCCGGCCTTGGTGAACTGTCCGGCCTGCGGCTTGTTGACCTTGCGGCCCTCGATCTCGCCGAAGCCGACCTGGATGGCGTTGTAGCCGTCGTTCTCGGGTGCCCGGACCTGGGTGACGACGTTGGTCGCGGCGGAGACCACGGTCACCGGCACGATCTTGTTGTTCTCGTCCCAGAGCTGGGTCATGCCGAGCTTGGTGCCCAGCAGTCCCTTGACGTTGCGCTCGATAGTCATGTCGCTGTCCTCGAACTCAGAGCTTGATCTCGATGTCGACGCCCGCCGGGAGGTCGAGTCGCATGAGCGAGTCGACCGTCTTCGGCGTGGGGTCGATGATGTCGATCAGCCGCTTGTGGGTGCGCATCTCGAAGTGCTCGCGCGAGTCCTTGTACTTGTGGGGCGAGCGGATGACGCAGTACACGTTCTTCTCGGTCGGCAGCGGCACGGGGCCGGCGACCTGGGCGCCCGTACGGGTCACCGTGTCCACGATCTTGCGCGCCGAGGTGTCGATCACCTCGTGGTCATAGGCCTTGAGCCTGATGCGGATCTTCTGTCCCGCCATAGGTCTCTCTCGTCCTTTTCACTCGCTCGTGCCCTGCTTGGTTCGGGACGTCCTCCGGCTTGAGTCGGTCCCACCCGGTCGCCTCCCACCTGCGTCCGACCCCCGCGGTCGGGCGTGTCGCTCAGACTTCGAGCAAACAGGACCGAGGTCCGGGGTCATCTGCCTGTGGTGGCCGACGGGGTTCGTGTCGGCCTGGTCGGGTCCCCCCGGCGACGCCGGCACGTGCCAGACACCGACCACGTGACACCGGCCCGTGAGGGCGACGATGTCGGGAGACGCGATTCAGGAGTCAAGATGTGCGGCGCCGCGGCGAAACCTGCCGTGGCAACCGAACTATCTTGACAGATCCCCCCGAGGGCCACAAATCGGGCCGCCCGGGTGCCGCTGATCGGCACCGGTCGAGACCGATCCTGCCCGATCCCGCCGGCTCCGCCCCCCGGCACGGACCGACCTGAGAGGATCCTGGCACCGACCGGGCCAGCCGCGTCGTCGGCCCCGGGACCGGTCCCGGGCGCGTGGCTGGGAGAAGGGGTGCCATGTCCGACCACGGGTCCGTCCCGCCTCCGGGGCAGCAGCCGTACGGCCAGCAGCCTCCCCCGGGGTGGCAGCCGTACGGGCAGCAGCCGCCCCCGGGCTGGCAGCCCCCGGCGGGGCCCCCGTACCCCCAGCAGCCGTACCCCCAGCAGCCGGCGGGCCCCGGGTGGCAGCCCGGCCCGGGGATGCTCGGGGCGGCCCACAAGCCCGGCGCGGTCCCGCTGCGCCCGCTCGGCCTCGGTGACATGTTCGACGGCGCGTTCCGGATCATCCGGTTCAACCCGCGCGCGACCGTGCTCGCCGCGCTGCTGGTGGCCGTCGTGGCGATGGCGGTCCCCCTGGTGGCGACGTCGGCCATCACGGCGTCGGTCGGCACGTCGGTCGACCCCACCACCGGGCTGCCGTCCGGCGGGCTGAGCACGAGCCTGGTGGCCTATGTCGCCTCGCAGGCCGTGGGCGTCGTGCTGCTGCAGGTCGGCCTGCTGCTGGTGACCGGGCTGATCGCGCACGTGACCCACCAGGCGGCCGTCGGGCGCCGGATCGGCCTGGGCGAGGCGTGGGCCATGACGCGGGGTCGCCGCTGGCGCCTCGTGGGGCTGGTGGTGCTGGTCGCGCTGGCCTACGTGCTCGCCTACGGGTTGTGGGGGTCCACCATCGTGGGGCTCGTCGTCGCAGGCGCCGGGACGGCGCTGGTCGTCGGCTACGCCGTCCTGTCGGGCCTGCTCCTGGTCGTCGCGTCGGTTTTCCTCTACGTCCGCGTCGTGCTGCTGGCCACGCCCGCGCTGGTGCTCGAGCGGATCGGCATCGGCAGCGCCCTGGCGCGCAGCTGGCGGCTCAGCCGGCGGCAGTTCTGGCGGGTCCTCGGGATCTCGCTGGTCACCTCGATCGTGGTCGGGATCGCGGGCTTCGTGGTGTCCCTCCCGGTGGAGATCGTCGCGCAGGTCCTCAGCTTCGCGACCCCGGAGTACGCCCTGCTCCTCGGCGTGGCGAGCCAGGCGCTCGGCACCGTGCTCTCCACCGCCTTCACCTCCCCCTTCACCGCCGTCGTGACCACGCTGCAGTACCTCGACCAGCGGATGCGCAAGGAGGCCTACGACGTCACCCTGATGTCGGAGGCCGGGATCACCGGGGCCTAGCGGGTGCTGCGCTCCGCTCCCCCGCTGGACCCCTCCGGGGACGAGGGCCGCTCGCTGCTGCGTCGCGAGCTGCTCGAGCCCCGCTACCGCGAGGACCCGATCAGCACCGTGCTGGGCTGGATCGGGCGCCGGCTCGACGCCGGCCTGCAGGCCGCCGAGGGCGTCCCGGCGGTGTCGGCCCTGGTGGCGATGGTCCTGCTGGTCCTGCTCGTCATCGCCCTGGCGCTGCTGGCCTCCCGTGCTCGCCGCACCGCCCGGGTGCGCGCCGCGACCGGTGACGTGATCGCGACCGGACCGGTGGGGTCCGCACAGCTGCGCGCCCGGGCCGAGCAGCTCCTGGCGGACGGGGAGAGCGCCGAGGCGCTGGTCGAGGCGTTCCGCGCCCTGGCCCGGCGCCAGGTCGAGCAGGGTGCGCTGAGCGACGACCCGGGGGCCACGGCGCGCGAGGTCGTGGCCGACCTGACCGGGGGGCCGTCCGGCACCGGACCGGGCACCGCGGCGACCGGCCGGCTCACGCGGGCGGCCGAGCTGTTCGACGCCGTGCTCTACGGCGGCCTGCCGGCGACCGCCGAGCAGGCCCGCGACGTCCTGGCCCTCGACGACGAGCTGGGAGGGGTGCGGCGGTGAGCGCGGTCCAGGGCACGGCGACCGGCGCCTCCCCCGGCGCGACCCCGGGCCCCGGCACGACCCGGTCGTGGTGGCGGCGCCGGCGCGGCACCGTCCTGCTGGCGCTCGTGGTCCTGCTGCTGCTCGCGGTCGTCGTGGCGCTGAGCGGCGACCCGGAGACCACCACCCCGCTCGACCCGGACAACCCCGGCCGGGAGGGGACGGCGGCCCTGGTCGAGGTCCTCGCCGAGCAGGGCGTCGAGGTCGAGGTGGTCCGCGACGCGGCCGCGCTGGAGGCCGCCGAGGTCACGACCACCACCACCGTGGTCGTCTCCTCCACCGACGACCTCGGCCGGAGCACCGTCGAGCGGCTGCGCGAGCACGCCCGCCCCGGCCTCCTCGTGCTGCTCGAGCCGGGCCCGGCGGCCAGCGGGGCGCTGGGCACCCCGCCGGGGATCTCGGTCCCCGGCGGCGGGCCCGTCCCGGCCGCCTGCAGCGCGCCCGGGGCGGCCGGGAGCACCGGCGACCGCCTCGACGACCTCTCGCTGGAGGTGGACGCGGCCACCGCCTTCCCCGGCCCGGGCTGCTTCCCCGACGGCTCCGGGGGCCACCTGCTGGTCGGCGACGACGGGGAGGTCGTCCTCGGCGCGGCGCAGGCGCTGACCAACGAGCAGGTGCTGCGCGCCGACAACGCCGCGCTCGCGCTGCGCCTGCTGGGCGGCGGCGACCGCCTGGTCTGGTACGTCCCCGACCTGACCGACCTCGCCCCCGGCGACGCCGTCTCCGTGCGCTCCCTGCTGCCGCCCTGGCTGCTGCCGGGCCTCGTCCTGGGGCTGGTCGCGATGCTCGCGGTCGCGCTCTGGCGCGGGCGGCGCCTCGGCCCCCTGTCGGTCGAGGCGCTGCCGGTCGTCGTCCGCGCGGTCGAGACGACCCGCAGCCGCGGGCGGCTCTACCGCAGCGCCGGCGACCGGCCGCACGCGGCCACGGCGCTGCGGGCCGCCGCCCGGGCCCGCCTGGCCGAGCGGCTCGGTCTCGGCGCCGCCGGTGGCGGCGCCGACCGGGTCGAGCCCCTGGTCCGCGCCGTGGCCACCGCGACCGGGCAGGACGCCGGTCGGGTCGCGGCGCTGCTGGACCCGGACGCCCCGACGCCCACCACCGACCACGACCTGATCACGCTGGCCCAGGACCTGGACCGGCTCGACCGAGAGGTACGCCACCCGTGAGCACCAGCCCCGAGCACGACCCGACGGCACCCCCGACCCCGCAGGTCCCCGCCGACCCCCAGCAGGCGACCCGTCCGACGCCGCCGCCGGCCCACCCGGAGGCCCGGGAACGCCTGGCCGCCGTCCGGGCCGAGGTCGCCAAGGCCGTCGTCGGGCAGGACGCCGCGGTGTCGGGGCTGCTCGTCGCGCTGCTGTGCGGCGGCCACGTGCTGATGGAGGGCGTGCCCGGCACGGCCAAGACGCTGCTGGTCCGCTCGCTGGCCGCCAGCCTGTCGGTCCGCACCAGCCGGGTGCAGTTCACCCCCGACCTGATGCCCGGCGACATCACCGGGTCGATGGTCATCGACTCGGGTGCGGGCGCGCTGAGCTTCCGCGAGGGCCCGGTCTTCACGAACCTGCTGCTGGCCGACGAGATCAACCGGACCCCGCCCAAGACGCAGTCGGCGCTGCTGGAGGCGATGGAGGAGGGCCAGGTCTCGGTGGACGGCGTCTCGCGCCCGCTGCCCCGTCCGTTCCTGGTCGCGGCCACCCAGAACCCCGTCGAGCACGAGGGCACCTACCCGCTGCCGGAGGCCCAGCTGGACCGGTTCCTGCTCAAGGTGGTGCTGCCGATCCCCGGGCGCGAGGACGAGATGGAGATCCTTCGCCGCCACGCGGACGGCTTCGACCCCCGGGACGTCGCCGCGGCCGGCGTCCGTCCGGTGGCCGGCGCCGAGGACGTGCTGGCCGGCCAGCAGGCGGTGACCCGGGTGCAGGTCGCGCCGGAGGTCGCGGGCTACGTCGTCGACATCGCCCGGGCCACCCGGCAGTCGCCGTCGCTGGGCCTGGGGGTCAGCCCCCGCGGCGCCACCGCGCTGCTCCGCGCCGCGCGGGCCTGGGCCTGGCTGACCGGGCGCGGCTACGTGACGCCCGACGACGTGAAGGCGCTGGCGCACGCCACGCTCGTGCACCGGCTGGCGCTGCGACCCGAGGCCGAGCTCGAGGGCGTCGACGTGGGAGCGGTGCTCGGCTCCGCGCTGGCCTCCGTGCCCGTCCCCCGCTGAGCATGGCGCTCTCGGGACGGGTCCCGCTGCTGGTGCTGCTGGGGCTGCTGCCGCTGGTGCTGCGCCCCTCGGCCTCCACGCTGTGGCTGTGGCTGCTCGTGGTGGCCGTGGTGTGCGCGGTCGACCGGTACGCCGCCCCCCGCCCGTCGACGGTCGTGCTGGAGCGCGCCGAGGTCGGCCCCGTCCGGCTGGGCCACCCCACCGCGACCGAGGTGCTGGCGCGCAACCCCGGCACCCGTCGGCTGCGGCTGCTGGTGCGCGACGCCTGGCCGCCCAGCGCCGGCGCCGGCGACGACCGGCACCTGGTCGACCTGCGACCCGGGGCCGCGCTGCGGCTGCGCACCGCGCTGCAGCCGACCCGCCGCGGCGACCTCCGTGCGCTGGGCGTGACGGTCCGCTCGCGCGGCCCGCTCGGGCTGGTGGCACGCCAGGCCACCCTCGACGTGCCGGGGACCGTGCGCTCCCTGCCGCCCTTCGACTCGCGCAAGCACCTCCCCTCGCGGCTCGCCCGGCTGCGCGAGCTCGACGGCCGCGCCGCCGTGCGCGTGCGCGGGCAGGGCACCGAGTTCGACTCGCTGCGGGAGTACGTCCGCGGCGACGACGTGCGCTCGATCGACTGGCGCGCCAGCGCCCGCAACCGCGACGTCGTGGTCCGCACCTGGCAGCCCGAGCGCGACCGGCGCGTGGTGCTGGTGCTCGACACCTCGCGCACCTCGGCCGGGCGGGTCGACGACGTGCCGCGGCTGGACTCCGCGATGGACGCCGCGCTGCTGCTCGGGGCACTGGCCGCCCGCGCCGGCGACCGGGTCGACCTCGTCGCCGGCGACCGCCGGGTCCGCGCCCGCCTGCGTACCGCCGGGACGCGGGAGGTGGTCGGGCGGATGCAGGACGTCCTGGCCGACCTCGAGCCGGTCATCGCCGAGGCCGACTGGCGCTCGCTGGCCGGCGCCGTGTCGGCCCTGGGCCGCCAGCGCGCCCTGGTCGTGCTGCTGACCCCGCTCGAGCCGGCCGCGGTCGAGCAGGGCCTGCTGCCCGTGCTGCCCGTGCTGACCGCGCACCACCGGGTCGTGGTGGCCTCGGTGCGCGACCCCGAGCTCGAGCGGATGGCGCGCCGCCGCGACGACGTGGGCGAGGTCTACGCCGCGGCCGCCGCCGAGCAGGAGCTGCGCCGACGCGTCCGCACCGCCGAGCTGCTCGCCGGCCTCGGGGTCCACGTAGTCGACGCCGACGCCGAGCACCTCCCCCCGGCCCTGGCCGACCACTACCTGTCGTTGAAGGCCCGCGGCCTGCTCTGACGAGGTGACGCTCCCGACCGGCCGAGATGACGCTCGCGGCGCCTCGAGGTGACGCTCGCGGCGCCCGGACCGTCCCTCAGTCGACCGCGCGGCGGCGGAAGCCGCGCAGGCCGACCGCGGTGAACAGCACCAGGAAGCCCACGCAGGCCAGCAGGCACACCCACGCCGGGATCGACTCGACCTGCGGCACCATCTGGCCGCGGACCAGCTCGCTGACGTACGTCAGGGGGTTGAGCGCGCAGACCACCTGGAACCACCGCAGGCCGTCGAGCTGGCTCCACGGGAACTGGGTCGAGCCGGTGAACAGCAGCGGCGTCAGCACGACCGCGAAGACCACGTTGATCTTCGACGCGGTGACCAGCGTGCCGAGGACCAGCCCGAGCGCGGCCCCGACCAGGGAGCCGAGGACCAGCCCGAGCGAGACCAGCGGCACCGCCGCCCAGGTGATCGGCACCGAGCCCAGGATCAGCAGCCCGAGCGGGAACATCATCGCCGAGGCGATCAGCCCGCGCAGGGTCGCGAAGACGATCTTCTCGACCGCCACCAGGGACGTCGGCAGCGGTGCGAGCAGCCGGTCCTCGATCTCCTTGGTGAAGGAGAAGTCGATGACCAGCGGCAGCGCGGTGTTCTGGAGCGCAGTCAGGAAGCCGGTGAAGGCGATCACGCCCGGCAGCAGGACCAGCTCGAACCCGCCCTGGACGTAGCCGAGGTCGCCGAGGACCTTGCCGAAGACGAACAGCAGGAAGATCGGCTGCAGCAGCACCTGGGCCAGGAAGCTGCCCAGCTCGCGTCCGGTGACGAAGACGTCGCGTCCCAGCAGGCCAAGGAACGCCTTCCCGACCGACGGGCTGCGTGGGGCCGCCGGCACCAGTGCGGCGGCCTCGGGTTCCGTGGGCGCGGTCATCGCAGGTCCCTCCCGGTGAGCGAGATGAAGACGTCCTCGAGGGTCGGCTCGCCCAGGGCCACCGACAGCAGCCGCGCGCCGTGCCGCTCGACCGCCTCCGCGGCGGACCCGAGCACCGACGCCCCGGGCACGTCGAGGTAGAGCCGTACCCGCAGGTCCCGCTCCCCCGGCGGCCGGGCGGCGTCCCCGCCCACGTCCTCCACCCGTCGTACGCCGGTCAGGCCGCCCAGCGCGTCGCGCAGGTCGGGCTCCCGGGCGGCGGCGACGTCGCCCAGCACGAGGTCGACCGTGGAGTCCCCGGGCAGCGTGCGGGTCAGGGCGTCGGGCGTGTCCAGGGCGAGCAGGGTGCCGTGGTCCATGATCCCGACCCGGTCGCTGATCTCGGCGGCCTCGTCCATGTCGTGGGTGGTGACCACCACGGTCGTCCCGGCGGCGCGGAGCTCGCGCACCTGGTCCCAGACGAAGAGCCGCGCCTGCGGGTCCAGCCCCGTGCTCGGCTCGTCGAGGAACAGCACCTGCGGCCGGTGCATCAGCGCGCGGGCGATCAGCAGGCGCTGCGCCATCCCCCCGCTGTAGTTGTCGACCTTGTCCTTGCCGCGGTCGCCCAGGCCCATCCGCTCGAGCAGCTCGTCGGCCCGTCGGCCCCGCTCGGCCCGTCCCATCCCGTGGTAGGCGGCGTGGAAGAGCAGGTTCTGCCGGGCGTTCAGCGACCGGTCGAGGTTGGGCCGCTGGGGCACGACCGAGATCACGGTGCGCGCCCGGACCGGGTCCGCCGCCACGTCCACGCCGCCGACCCCGGCGTAGCCCGAGGTCAGCGCCACCCGGGTGGTCAGGATCCCGATCGTGGTGGTCTTCCCCGCGCCGTTGGGCCCGAGCAGCCCGAAGATCTCCCCGGGTGCGACGGCGAAGGAGACGCCGTCGACGGCGTTGGTCGGGCGCTTCGGGTAGCGCTTGACGAGGTCGCGGACCTCCACGGCGGCCCCGGGCGATGGGGCGCTGGGGTCAGGCACGCGTGGCCACCGTGTCCTCGAGCAGGTCGGCGCCGAGGTCGCCGGTGTGGCCGCGGCGGACGGCGGCCCGGCCGAGGACGAAGACGTAGGCCAGGAAGACCAGCTCGGCCAGCACGCCGATCGCCAGGCGGGCCCAGGTGGGCAGTCCCGAGGGCGTCACGAACCCCTCGATCAGCCCGCTGACGAGCAGCACCCCGACCAGGCCGAGGGCCACGGTCGCGGCGGTACGCCCCTCGCGGGCCATCGAGCGGCTCCGGCTCAGGCTGCCCGGGGACACCCAGGACCAGAACAGCCGCAGCCCGACCCCGGCGGCCACGAAGACCGCGGTGAGCTCCAGCAGCCCGTGCGGCAGCAGCAGGCCCCAGAACTGCAGGCCCGCGTCGTTGCGCGTCATGATCGCGCCGATCACCGCCAGGTTGGCCATGTTCTGGAACAGCAACCAGAGCACGGGCAGGCCGAGCACCCCGAGCGCGAGGCACAGCGCGGTCACCCAGGCGTTGTTGACCCAGACCTGGGTGGCGAAGCTGCCCGCGGCGTACTGGCTGTAGTAGCCCGCGAAGTCCTCCTGCACCAGCTGGTCGATCTCGGCCGGGCTGAGCAGGCTCTGCTCGACGTCGGGGTGCGCCAGCAGCCACAGCATCATCACGCCGGTCACCACGACGTTGCCGGCCAGGCAGCCCAGCCACCACCAGCGCAGCCGGTAGAGCGCAGCCGGGAACCGTTCGGTCACGAAGCTGCGCACGGCCCGCCAGGTGCCGACCCGGGTGCCCGCGGCCCGGGTCCGCGCCCGGGCGAGCAGCACCGACAGGTAGGCCACGACCTGGGCGTCCGGCGCCTGCGTGCGCACCACGGAGAGGTGGGTGGCGACGCGCTGGTAGGCCTCGACCAGCTCGTCGGCCTCGGCACCGGTCAGCCTGCCGCGCCGGGTGAGCTGCTCGAGACGCTGCCACTGGCCGGCGTGCTCGAGCACGTACGCGTCGAGGTCCACGCCGCTAGCCTAGGTCCACCATGTCGACGCCCGCAGGCCCTCCGGCCGGACCCGCCACCGCGCCCCGCGCGCCCGAGCTCGCCACCGTCACCAGCGACGACCTGGTCACCGGCGAGGCCGTGGCGCTCGACCTCCCGCCGGCCGGCCTCGGGGCGCGGATCGCGTCCGGGACGATCGACCTGGTGGTCGCGCTGGTGCTGCTGCTGGTGGCGCTGTTCGTCTTCACGCTGGCCGCGCTGCAGACCGACGAGGCCCTGCTGACCGTGGCCTCGATCGGCACCCTCGTGTCGGTGCTGCTGGTCTTCCCGACCACGATGGAGACCCTCACCCGGGGCCGCACGCTGGGCAAGCTCGCCCTGGGGCTGCGCACCGTGCGCGACGACGCCGGGCCGATCTCCTTCCAGCACGCGTTCACCCGGTCGCTGATCGGCGTCGTGGAGCTCTACGTGCTGCTCGGCACCCCGGCGTTCTTCACCGCGCTGGTCAACGGTCGCGGCAAGCGGCTCGGCGACCTGGCGGCCGGCACGTACGTCGTGCGCGACCGGTTCCGGCTCAGCCTGCCCGCGCCGCCGGCGATGCCGCCGCCGCTGGCCGGGTGGGCCCGCGCGGCCGACGTGTCCGCCCTGCCGACCGGCCTCGCGCTCGCCGTCCGGCAGTACCTCGGGCGGCTGGCCACCATGGACCCGGTCTCCCGCACCCGCGTCGGTGACGCGCTGTGGGCGCAGGTCGCGCCGTACGTCGCCCCGCCCCCGCCGGCCGACGCGCCGCCGGCGGCCGTGCTGGCCGCCGTGGTCGCGACCAGGCGCGAGCGCGACCAGGCGCGGCTGGGCCGTGAGCGGGCCTTCCGCGAGCGGCTGACCCGTCAGCGGGCGGTGTAGGCCAGGTCGGTGATCGCGCGCCCGACGTCGAGGCCCTTGCGCTCGAACCGGGTCACCGGCCGCTCGTCCCACCGCTCGACCACGCCCCCGACCAGCCCGGGCTCGGCGTCGAGCACCTCGCGCATCTGGGTGGCGTAGTCGCCCCAGTCGGTGGCCAGGCGCCAGGTCCCGCCACGGACCAGCCGGTCGGCGACCATCCGGGCGAAGTCCGCACGGACCAGCCGACGCTTGTGGTGGCGGGTCTTGGGCCACGGGTCGGGGAAGAACGTCCAGACCTCCTCGAGGCTGCGCGGGGGCACCCGGTGGGCGAGGGTCCAGGCGGCGTCGAGGGTGCAGAGCCGTACGTTCTCGGCGCCGACGTCCGCGAGCTTCCAGAGCGTGTCGGCCACCCCGGGGTTCCAGACCTCGAGGGCGAGCACGTCGACCTCGGGACGGGTCGCGGCCAGGGCGGCGGTGGCCTCCCCCACGCCCGAGCCGATCTCCACGACCATCGGGCCCCGGCGCCCGAACGCCTGCTCCCAGGCGAACCCGTCGGCGGCCACGGTCTCCTCGGCGAGGACCCACCGGTGGTGGTGGAGGTCCCAGGCGGCCTGCTGGCGCGGGGTGAACCGGGCCCCGCGGCGCGAGTAGCTGAGGACCTCCCGCATCCGCCGACCGTCCTCGGTGAGCTTGTGGTGCGGACGCGGAGGCGTGGCGTGCTCGGTCATCTGGCTCCTCACGGGGCGGGCGTGCTGCTCGGGCGGCGTACGGGCGGGACGTCGTACGGGGCGGGACGCACGAGAGGCCCCGCCCGACGGGCGAGGCCTCTCGTGGTGGTGCAGGTGCGACTAGGTCGCGGGGTTCGTCACTTGGTGATCTTGGTGACGCGGCCGGCACCGACGGTGCGGCCACCCTCACGGATCGCGAAGCGCAGGCCCTCGTCCATGGCGATCGGCTGGATCAGCTCGACGGTCATCTCGGTGTTGTCACCGGGCATCACCATCTCGGTGCCCTCGGGCAGCGTCACGACACCGGTCACGTCCGTGGTCCGGAAGTAGAACTGGGGACGGTAGTTGTTGAAGAACGGCGTGTGACGGCCACCCTCCTCCTTCGACAGGATGTAGACGCTCGCGTCGAAGTTGGTGTGCGGGGTGGTCGTGCCCGGCTTGATGACGACCATGCCGCGCTCGATGTCCTCGCGCTTGGTGCCGCGCAGGAGCAGCCCGACGTTCTCGCCGGCCTGGCCCTCGTCGAGGAGCTTGCGGAACATCTCGACGCCGGTCACGGTCGACTTCTGCGACTTCTCGCGGATGCCGATGATCTCGACCTCCTCGTTGACCTTGACGATGCCGCGCTCGATGCGACCGGTGATGACCGTGCCGCGACCGGTGATCGTGAAGACGTCCTCGACGGGCATGAGGAACGGCTTCTCGGTCTCGCGGGCCGGGGTCGGGATGTAGTCGTCGACGGCCTGCATGAGGTCGAGGACCGACTGGCCCCACTTCTCGTCGCCGTTGAGCGCCGGGAAGGCAGCGACCTGGACGACGGGGATCTCGTCGCCGTCGAACTCGTACTCGGAGAGGAGCTCGCGCACCTCCATCTCGACGAGCTCGATGAGCTCCTCGTCGTCGACCATGTCGCACTTGTTGAGCGCGACCACCAGGGCGGGCACGCCGACCTGGCGGGCGAGCAGCACGTGCTCACGCGTCTGGGGCATGGGGCCGTCGGTGGCGGCGACCACGAGGATCGCGCCGTCCATCTGGGCCGCGCCGGTGATCATGTTCTTGATGTAGTCCGCGTGACCGGGGCAGTCGACGTGGGCGTAGTGGCGACCCGCGGTCTGGTACTCGATGTGTGCGATCGAGATCGTGATGCCGCGCTGACGCTCCTCCGGGGCCTTGTCGATCATGTCGAAGGCCTCGGTGTTGGGGTTGCCGACCGGGTCCTGGTCGTGCAGGACCTTCGAGATCGCTGCGGTCAACGTCGTCTTGCCATGGTCGATGTGACCGATGGTGCCGATGTTGATGTGCGGCTTGTTCCGCTCGAACTTCGCCTTAGCCACTTGTGGCTCCTCCTGATGTGTCTGTTGACTGACTCGTACGGGTGTGCGTGTGCCGAGGAACGCGGACGCTACTCGCCGCGCACCTTCTTGATGATCTCGTCGGCGACGTTCGTGGGAACCTCGGCGTACGAGTCGAACTCCATCGAGTACGACGCCTGACCCGAGGTCTTCGACCGCAGGTCGCCAACGTACCCGAACATCTCGGACAGCGGCACGAGGGCGTTGACGACCATGTCGCCGTGCCGCTCCTCCTGCGCCTGGATCTGGCCGCGTCGGCTGTTGATGTCACCGATCACGGTGCCGAGGAAGTCGTCGGGGGTGATGACCTCGACGGCGAACATCGGCTCGAGCAGGACCGGCTTGGCCTGGCGGGCGGCCTCCTTGAAGGCCTGGTTGCCGGCGATCTTGAAGGCCAGCTCGGACGAGTCGACGTCGTGGTAGGCGCCGTCCTCGAGCGTGAACTTCACGTCGACCATGGGGTAGCCGGCGAGGATGCCGAACTCCATGGCCTCCTGGCCGCCCTGGTCCACCGACGGGATGTACTCGCGGGGCACGCGGCCACCGGAGACGTTGTTGACGAACTCGTAGCCCGCGCCGGTGCCGGTCTCGGGGTCGATGTTCGGCCCGAGGTTGATGACGACCTTCGCGAACTGCCCCGACCCACCGGTCTGCTTCTTGTGGGTGTAGGAGTGCTTGGTGACCTCGCGGCGCAGGGTCTCGCGGTAGGCCACCTGCGGCTTGCCGACGGTCGCCTCCACCCGGAACTCGCGACGCATCCGGTCCACCAGGATCTCCAGGTGGAGCTCGCCCATCCCGGCGATGATGGTCTGACCGGTCTCCTCGTCCGCCTTGACGGTGAACGTGGGGTCCTCGTCGGACAGCCGCTGGATCGCGGTGCCCAGCTTCTCCTGGTCGCTCTTGGTCTTGGGCTCGATCGCGACCTCGATCACCGGGGCCGGGAACGTCATCGACTCGAGGATGACCTGGTGCTGGGGGTCGGAGAGCGTGTGACCGGTCTTGGTGTCCTTCAGACCCATCACCGCCACGATCTGCCCGGCGCCGACCGACGCGATCTCCTCACGCTTGTTGGCGTGCATCTGGTAGACCTTGCCGATCCGCTCCTTGCGGCCGTTGACCGAGTTCACCACGGTCGAGCCGGCCTCCAGCTTGCCGGAGTAGACGCGGATGTAGATCAGCTTGCCCAGGTGCGGGTCGGAGGCGATCTTGTAGGCCAGGCCGGAGAACGGCTCGTCGTCGGACGGCTTGCGCACGATCTCGACGTCCTCGTCCTTGACCGAGTGGCCCACGATGCCCTCGACGTCCAGCGGCGAGGGGAGGTACTTCACGACCGCGTCGAGCAGGGGCTGGACGCCCTTGTTCTTGAAGGCCGTGCCGCACAGCACCGGGTTGACCTTGTCGGCCAGCGTGGCGCGACGGATCGCCGCCTCCAGCTCCTCGACGGAGAACTCGCCCTCGTCGAGGAACTTCTCCATGATCACGTCGTCGGCGTCCGAGAGGGTCTCGAGCAGCTTCTCGCGGTACTCCGCGGCCTGCTCGGCCAGCTCGGCGGGGATCTCCTCGACGGTGTAGTCCTCACCCATCGTGGTCTCGCCGCGCCAGGTGAGCGCCCGCATCCCGACGAGGTCGACGACCCCGAGGAAGTCGGACTCGGCGCCGATCGGCAGCTGCAGCACCAGCGGGGTGGAGTTCAGCCGGTCGACCATCATGTCGACGCAGCGGAAGAAGTCCGCGCCCGTGCGGTCCAGCTTGTTGACGAAGCACATCCGCGGCACGGAGTACTTGTTGGCCTGGCGCCAGACCGTCATGGTCTGGGGCTCGACGCCGGCGACACCGTCGAAGACGGCGACCGCGCCGTCGAGGACGCGCAGCGAGCGCTCCACCTCGGCGGTGAAGTCCACGTGACCGGGGGTGTCGATGATGTTGATCTGGTGCTTCTTCCACCAGCACGTGGTGGCGGCGGAGGTGATCGTGATGCCACGCTCCTGCTCCTGCTCCATCCAGTCCATGACGGCCGCGCCGTCGTGGACCTCACCGATCTTGTAGGAGATACCGGTGTAGAAGAGGATCCGCTCGGTGGTGGTCGTCTTGCCGGCGTCGATGTGCGCCATGATCCCGATGTTGCGGACCACGTTCAGGTCTGTGGTGATGTCGACAGCCACGAGGGCTCACGCTTCCTTTGCGTCGAGGACGGGGGTGGTCGGGGCCGGCCGGCCCGGGTCGTACGGCGGGGGCCGGCGCCCGGTGGTCACCAGCGGTAGTGGGCGAAGGCCTTGTTGGAGTCGGCCATCTTGTGGGTGTCCTCGCGCTTCTTCACCGCGGCACCGAGGCCGTTGGAGGCGTCGAGGATCTCGTTCATGAGCCGCTCGGACATCGTCTTCTCACGACGGTCCGCGGCGTAGCCGACGAGCCAGCGCAGCGCGAGCGTGGTGCCTCGCGTGCCCTTGACCTCGATCGGGACCTGGTAGGTGGCGCCGCCGACGCGGCGCGACTTGACCTCGATGGCCGGCTTCACGTTGTCCAGCGCACGCTTGAGCGTGACCACCGGGTCGGTGCCGTTCTTCTCGTGGCAGCCCTCCAGCGCGGTGTAGACGATGCGCTGCGCGACCTGCTTCTTGCCGTCGACGAGCACCTTCGACACGAGCTGGCTGACCAGCTGGGACCCGAAGACCGGGTCGATGTCGATCGGGCGCTTCGGAGCGGGACCCTTGCGCGGCATGTCAGCTCTTCTCCTTCTTCGCGCCGTAACGGCTGCGGGCCTGCTTACGGTTCTTGACGCCCTGGGTGTCCAGCGAGCCGCGGATGATCTTGTACCGGACGCCGGGGAGGTCCTTCACCCGGCCGCCGCGGACGAGCACGATGGAGTGCTCCTGGAGGTTGTGGCCGACCCCGGGGATGTAGGCGGTGACCTCGACGCCGCTGGACAGGCGCACGCGGGCGACCTTGCGCAGGGCGGAGTTCGGCTTCTTCGGGGTCGTGGTGTAGACGCGGGTGCAGACACCGCGGCGCTGGGGCGAACCCTTGAGCGCAGGCGTCTTGCTCTTCGACACCTTGTCGGCACGGCCCTTGCGGACCAGCTGGTTGATGGTGGGCACCTGGTGGTTCTCTTTCCTGTTGCTCATCAGAACCCGGCGACCTGCCGGGCACGGCGGTACTGCGTTGCTGCTGTGTGCCTCGGACCGCACCCCGCCCGCGAGCGGCCTGCTCGGCCGGACTCGTCAGATCTGCGGGTGGGACCCGGTTCGGGACCCTGGGGCGCGCTCGACGGTCTGGGTGACCCAGACACGAGAACCGAGGCTACCGGGCGGCAACAGGAGGGTCAAAACGCGGCTGCGGCCGCCTGGGCCTCGTCGCGGTCGCCGGCGGCCGGCCCGCCACGGGCGAGCGTACGGCGGTGGTGCAGCAGGTAGACCGCACTGGTCGCGGCCACCCCGACCATCGTGGCCGCTCCCCCGCCGATCAGGGTCCAGCGGGCCCCGAGGACCTCCCCGACCCAGCCCATCAGGGGGGCGCCGATCGGCGTCGAGCCGATGAAGATCATCAGGTAGAGCGCCATCACCCGCCCGCGCATCCCGTCGTCGGTGTTCATCTGCATGAACGTGTTGGCGCTGGTCATCATGGTCAGCGCGGTCAGGCCGAGGACCGGGCACAGCAGGGCGTAGACCCAGTAGGCCGGCGCCAGCCCGGCGACGACCTCGACGGCGCCGAAGGTCAGCGCGGCCCCGACGACCAGCCGGTGGCGGACGCGGACGCGGCCGGCCGCGACCAGCGCCCCGCCCAGGGAGCCGACCGCCAGGAAGGTCCCGAGCAGGCCGAACTCCGTCGAGCCCTTGTCGAAGACCTCGGTGGCCATCAGGGCGGAGGTCATCTGGAAGTTCAGCCCGAACATGCCGGCGAAGAGCACCACGCCCATGATCAGCAGCAGGTCGGGGCGGCCGCGGACGTAGGCGACGGCCTCGCGGATCTGGCCGGGGCTGCGACCCACCGGGGTGGCCACGTGGAGCAGCCGGGGGTCCATCGCGGCCAGGCACCAGACCGGGGCGGCGTAGGACAGCCCGTTCAGCAGGATCACCGCACCGGTGGCCTGGACGCCGGAGCCGAGCGCGGCGATCGACAGGCCGGCGACCGCCGGGCCGATCAGCCGCGCGGCGTTGAACCCGGCGGAGTTCAGGCCCACGGCGTTGGAGAGGTCGTCGGCGTCGACGATCTCGGAGACGAACGACTGACGGGCGGGGGCGTCGAAGGCCGAGGCCACGCCGAGCAGGAAGGCCAGGACGTAGACGTGCCAGAGCTGGGCGGTCCCGGTCACGGCGAGCAGGCCCAGGACGACCGCGGGTGCGGCCATGCCGATGTTGGTCAGCTGGAGCAACCGGCGCTTGGGCATCCGGTCGGCGACCAGGCCGGCGAACGGCGAGAGCAGCAGGAACGGCAGGAACTGCAGCCCGGTGGTGATCCCGATGGCGGCGGCGTCGTTGGTCGCCAGCAGCAGGACCAGCCAGTCCTGCGCGACGCGCTGCATCCAGGTCCCGGTGTTCGAGATCAGGTTGCCGGCGGCGTAGCGGCGGTAGTTGGGGTGGGCCAGGGAGCGGAAGGTGGGGCTCACTTAGCTGGACAGCCTCTCCAGGAGCGGGGCGGCCCGGCGCAGGACCTCGCGCTCCTCGGGGGTCAGGTCGCGCAGGCGGCGGGCGAGCCAGGCGTCGCGGCGACGGCGGTCGGCCAGGACCGTGGCGCGGCCCAGGTCGGTGAGGTGGACCACGACCAGGCGGCGGTCGGTGTCGTGGGGTCGTCGCTCGACCTGGCCGAGGTCGGCGAGGGCGTTGACGGTGCGGGTCATGCTCGGCGGCCGGACCAGCTCGCGTGCCGCGAGCTCGCCGACCGGCAGGTCGCCGTGGCGGAAGAGGCAGCCGAGGACGGTCATCGCCCCGAGCGAGAGCTCGTTGTCGGGGTGCCGCTCGGTGGCGAGGCGTCGCCGCAGGCGCATGACGGAGAGGCGGAGCTCGGAGGCGAGCCCCGCGTCGGTGCGGGCGGCGTGGGCGACGGTCGGCATGTCGTGAGCATAAGTCATTGCCCTTGCTAAGCATTCCCGCCGAGGTGACGCTCGCGGACAGCCGAGATGACGGTTTCGGCGCGCCGAGGTGACGCTCGCGGTCAGACCAGGGGGAGCTTCATGCCGGTGTGGGTGGCCACCCAGCCGAGCCGCTCGTAGAAGCGGCGGGCGGCGGGGCGCTGCTCATCGGTCGTCAGCTGGGCCAGCGTCGCTCCGTGGTCCCGGCCCCACGCGACCGCCCAGGTCAGCAGCGCCGCGCCCAGTCCTGCGCCGCGGGCGTCGGCGCGGACGCGCACGCCCTCGACCTGCAGGCGGGTCGCGCCCGCGCGCGACAACCCCGGGAGCAGCGTGAGCTGGAGGGTCGCGACCACCGCGTCGTCGGTGTCCCGGACGGCGACCAGCAGGTGCGCCAGGTCGCGGTCGACGGCCTCGAAGGCGGTCTCGTACGGTCCGAGGTCGACTCCTTCCCGAGTACGGCCGAGCGGGTCGTCGCGCAGCAGGGCGACCAGGGCCGGGACGTCCGCGCGGCGGGCGCGGTGCACGGCGTAGCGGCGCGGGCCCGGGTCGAGCGTGGCGAGCGGGGTGGTCATCGGGCCCCCTCGGCCCGGAGCCCGAGCACGCGGCACAGGTGCGGCCAGGCCGCGAGGCCGAGCGCGGCGTCGGCGGCCGGGGTGCCGCCGCGGGTCATGACGCGCCCCCGGCGTACGGGACGCTCCCCCGGCAGGACGACCCGGTGGCCGGCCGCGGGCGCGGTGACCACCGCGGTGTCGAGCCCGTGGGGCTCCGCCGGTCGGCCACCGCCCGGGCGAAGTCGGCCCCCGGCCAGACCTGGTCGTCCTCGCCACCGACCACCAGCACGTCGCCGCCGATCTCCTCGACGGCGATGGTCGCGGCGGGGACCCGGTCCGCGGCGGTGCGCAGGCTCTGCTCGTAGAGGGGGCGGAAGGAGGGCGGGTCGGTGCTCGGCGAGCACGCCGCGTCGAACGGGACGTACGGCACCGGTTCCCCGCCCCAGGTCCAGTGCGAGGTCCCCCGCCCGGTGACCTCGTCGACGCCGGACCACACCACCGGGGTGGGGGCCAGCGCCGCGACGTGGACCGTCCTGAGGTCGCGGGCTGCGGCCAGGAGCGCGGCCTCCGCGCCGAAGGACGAGCCCAGGACCCCGAGGCGCTCACCCTCCTGCTCGAGCAGGTCGACCGCCTCGTGGAAGGTCTCGAGCGGGACCTCGTACGGCCCCGGCTGCTGTCCCGGGCCGCCGAACCACCGCAGCGCCAGCGCCACGGCGCCGTGCTCGGCGAGGAGACCGGCCCGCTCGTCCTCCCGTGCTCCGCTCGAGCCGGCGAGGACCAGCACCGCGGCACCCGTGGGGCGGGTCGGCCGGTGCAGGCTCAGGCACGTCGCGGGCAGCACCGGGCCAGCCTGGCACGCCGCGAACGGCATCTCGACGCGCCGCAAGCGTCATCTCGGCTGTCCGCGAGCGTCATCTCGGCGGTCAGGTGAGCAGCGCGGTGAGGGGCTCGATCGCGAAGTAGACCAGGAACAGCACGGCCACCAGGCCCATCAGCGGGTGGATCTCGCGGGGCTTGCCCAGCACCAGCTTGATCAGCACGTAGGCGACGAACCCGGCGCCGATGCCGACGCTGATCGAGTAGGTGAACGGCATCAGCACGATGGTCAGGAAGGCCGGGATCGCGATCTCCGGGTCCGACCAGGTGATCTCGCCGACCTGCTGCATCATCAGGAAGCCCACCAGCACCAGGGCGGGGACGGCCGCCTCCGACGGGATGACCGCGACCAGCGGGGCCAGGAAGACCGTCAGCAGGAACAGCACGCCGGTGACCACCGAGGCCAGGCCCGTACGGGCGCCCTCGCCGACCCCGGCGGCGGACTCGATGTAGCTGGTGTTGGACGAGACCCCACCGACGCCGCCGGCGACCGCGGCCACGGAGTCGACGACCAGGATCTGCTGGGTGCGCGGGGGCGCGCCGTCCTCGTCGAGGAGCCCGGCCTCGGCCCCGATCGCGGTCATCGTGCCGAGGGTGTCGAAGAAGTCGGCCAGCATCAGGCTGAAGACCAGCAGCAGCGCGGCGACCAGGCCGATCCGGTCGAAGGACCCCAGCAGGTTGAACTCCCCCAGCGTGCCGAAGTCGGGCAGCGCGGCCAGGGAGCCGACGGAGTCCGGCAGGCTCGGCACGGTCAGGATCCAGCCGCCGGGGCCGTTGTCCGCGGCCGAGCCCAGGTCGAGCACGGCCTCGACCACCACGGCCAGCACGGTCGCGGCGGCGATCGCGATCAGGATCGCCCCCCGCACCCGGCGCACCCACAGCGCGACGACCAGGACGAGCCCGATCGCGAAGACCGCGACCGGCCAGCCCTGCAGCTGCCCGCCGGTGCCGAGCTGGACCGGGACGGTGGTCTGCGCGACGTCGGGGATGCGGGAGACGAAACCGGCGTCGACGAAGCCGATCAGCGCGATGAACAGCCCGATCCCGACCGAGATGGCGACCTTCAGCTGCCCGGGCACGGCCCGGAAGACCGCCGCCCGGAACCCCGTCAGCACCAGCACCAGGATCAGCAGGCCCTCGATCACCACCAGGCCCATCGCGTCGGCCCAGGTCATCTGGGTCGCGATGGCGACCGCGACGAACGCGTTCAGCCCGAGCCCGGTGGCGATCGCCAGCGGGAAGTTGGCCACCGTGCCCATCAGGATGCTCATCACCCCGGCCACCAGCGCCGTACCGGCGGCGATCGCGGGGAGGTTGGGCTCGGTGCCGCCCCCGAGGTACTGCCCGTCGATGTCGGGCACGAACCCGAGGATCAGCGGGTTCAGCACCACGATGTAGGCCATCGTCACGAAGGTCACCACTCCCCCGCGCAGCTCGCGGCCGAGGGTGGAGCCACGGACCGAGATGGAGAAGAACCGGTCCAGGCCGGTGGGGCGCGCGGCGGGGGCGCTGGGCGTGTGCGTCACGGCAGCAGGGTGCCAGAACCGGCCACCGCGCTGGTGACGGGCGTGTTTCGGCTAGCGTGCGGGGCGTGGAGCTGCGCGACGACGGACCGGTGGCGCACGAGATCGGCCGTCGTACGTACCTCGTCGCCGACGTCGAGCCGCTGGACGTCGACGGGGTGCGCACGGTCGAGGTCGGCATCGGCCTGTTCGTGGTGGCCTTCGTGGCCCTGCTCCCCTTCTACGGCCGGCTGGAGTCCTCCGACCGGCTGTGGTGGCTGTGGACCTGCCTGGCCGGGGTCGGCCTCGGCTTCCTCGGCCTGGAGTACTGCCGCCGTCGGCGGCACCTGCGCCAGACCCGCGAGGTGCACCTCGGGGCGGCCGAGGCCGCGACGGCGGTCGCCCCCGAGCCCCCGCTGCCCGCCGACCCGGCGGACCCGCAGCCGTGACGGCCCGCCCCACCCGCTGGGCCGCCGGCGGGTCGGACAACGACTACTACGCCGAGACCTTCGCCGCGCTGGTCGCCGAGGGCGAGGACGTCGAGGGCGAGGCCCGGCTGGCCGACGCCCTGTGCCCGCGGGGCGCACGGGTGCTCGACGCCGGCGCCGGCATGGGGCGGGTCGCGGCGGCGCTGCAGCAGCGGGGTCACCACGTGCTGGCCGTCGAGCCCGACGCCGGCCTGGTCGCCCGGGCGCAGGCCACGTACCCCGACCTGCCGGTGCTGCCGGTCGATGTCCTCGACGTGGACGCCCGGATGCTGGCGGCGGCGGGCGCCCCGGAGGCCTTCGACCTCGTGGTCGCCGTCGGCAACGTGATGGTCTTCGTCGCCGAGGGCACCGAGGTGGCGGTGCTGCGCCGCCTGCACGACCTGCTGGCACCGGGCGGCCGGGTGCTCCTCGGCTTCCACCCGGTGGACGGCCCCACCACCAGCCGCGACTACGCGCCCGCGGACTTCGTCGCCGACGCGACGGCCGCGGGCCTGCACGTCGACGCCCGGTACGGCTCCTACGAGCTGCACCCGCCGACGGACTCGTACGTCGTGTGGGTGCTCGCCCGCGGGACCGACCGCGCCTGACGCGCCTGCGGCCCCTGCGGACCTAGAAGGTCTCGACGTCGTCCAGCAGCGTGTCGAGCACGTGCTCGGGCAGCGGCTGCGGGTCGTGCTTGCGGCCGAGGGAGGCCTCCGAGTGCGCGCCGCAGCCGTGGTCGAGGGAGACCACGCGGCCGTCGTCGTTGGCGTCGCCGTTCGCGCACACCCCGAACATGAGCGAGAGCGGTCCGGCCAGGCGCACCAGGAAGCCGCAGCCGTCGCAGGACTGGGGCGCGGACTTCGCGATCAGAGCCTCGGGACCGGGGTCACCGTCGTACCACCGCTCGGCGGCGAGGTCGCGACCCTCCGGCGAGAGCGTGCGGACCCGGCCGAGGCCGAGGTCGCCCGCGACCTGACGGACCTGGGCCTTCTCGTCGGTGTCGAGCGGGTCGTCGCCGAAGGAGTAGGTCGGGACCAGGCGGGGGTCCTCCTCCTCGACCGGCAGCAGGTCGCCCGGGGAGAGGTCGCCGGGGCGGATCCGTTCGCGGTAGGGCACCCAGGCCGGGGCCACGATGGCCTCGTCGCCGGGCACCAGCACGATCTCGTCGACCGTGACGTTCTTCTGGCGGGAGGCGCGGACCACGGTGACCGACCAGTGCCACCCGCGGTAGCCGGTGCGGGTGCAGCCGAAGCGGTGCGTGACCAGGCGGTCGCCCTCGTTGTCGGTGCCGAGGTGCTCGCCCACGTCACCGCTCCCGACCTCCTCGAGCAGCGCCGAGCGGGCGAGGTCGACCGCACCGGCGGCGGTCGCGTCGGGCGGGCGTCGCGTCAGGGTCCTCACGCCGCAGAGTCTGACGGATCGGACCGGACGGTTCCAGCGCGGGGG
Organism: Nocardioides aquaticus; assembly: GCF_018459925.1. Lineage (NCBI taxonomy): Bacteria > Bacillati > Actinomycetota > Actinomycetes > Propionibacteriales > Nocardioidaceae > Nocardioides > Nocardioides aquaticus. The sequence continues at coordinate 1,037,537 of NZ_CP075371.1, read as the reverse complement.
TCGGGGTGTCCCACGACGACGTCCCCGGCGAGGGGCAGGATGGACCCATGAGCTCGGACCGCCCCGGCACCTCCGCTCCCGGGACCGACCGGGGTCCGCGCGGGGACCCCGCGTCCGGACCGGCGTCCGGGCCGGAGGCGCCCACCACGCCGGGGACCAGCAGGTCGGCGCGGGCCGGCCGGGTCGCCCGCGGCCTGGGCAGCGGCGTGGCCGGCGGCGTCCGGGCGACCGGTCGCGGCGTGGGGAGCGCGGCCCGGGTGACCGGGCGCGCCGGTCGCTTCACCGTCTTCCAGGCTCGGCGTGCGGCGCGAGCGGAGGGCGCCGACCAGTCCGGGCTCTCGCGGCTGATCGAGATGCACGCCTTCAACACCGCCGGCGACGCCGCGGTCGCGATCGCCCTGGCCGGCACGCTGTTCTTCCAGGTCCCCACCGGCGAGGCCCGCGGCCAGGTCACGCTCTTCCTGGTCCTGACGATGCTGCCGTTCGCGGTCGTCGCCCCCCTGATCGGACCGTTCCTGGACCGCTTCAGCCACGGCAGACGGTGGGCCATCGGGGCGACCATGGCCCTGCGCGCCTTCTTCTGCTGGGTGCTGGCCGGTGCCGTGACCAGCGACTCGGCGCTGCTGTTCCCCGCCGCCCTGGGCGTGCTGGTGGCCTCCAAGGCGTACGGCGTGACCCGCGCCGCCGCCGTCCCACGGCTGCTGCCGTCGTCGCTGACGCTGGTCAAGGCCAACGGCCGGGTCTCCCTGTCGGGCATCGTCGGCGCGCTGGTCTCCGCCCCGATCGCCGCGCTGGCGGCGACGGCGGGCTCGGAGTGGGCGCTGCGCTACGCGTTCCTGCTGTTCGTGGTCGCGACCGTGCTGGCCATCCTCCTGCCCGGCGGGGTCGACTCCTCCGAGGGCGAGACGGCGATGTCGATGCGCGAGCAGCCGGACCCCGTCCCGCGGCCGGACGCCGGGGTGGAGCGGCGCGACGCGGCGGCCGCCGAGCCGACCGTGCCCCTCCAGGTGGTCCCCGCGTCGTACGACGGGGGGCCGCTGGACCCCGACGCCGCGCGCGAGCCGGACCCCCACCCCGCCGACCTGTCCGCCGACCTGTCCGCCGACGAGGCCGGCGACGAGGCCGGCGACGAGGCCGCCGACCCGACCCTGGAGCAGCCGCCCGGCTCGTTCCCCGACCCTGCACCGGCGCCGTCCGAGACGCGCCGCGAGGCCGCCTGGCGACGCGCCCGGGAGCGCCGCAGCACGCGGATCCCGGCGTCGGTGGCGTTCGCGCTGCGCGCCAACTGCGGGCCGCGCTGGATGTCGGGGTTCCTGATCATGTTCATGGCGTTCCTGCTGCGCGAGAACCCGATCGCCGGCTGGGAGGACCGTCCCGAGCTGCTGCTCGGCGTGGTGGCCGGCGGCGCCGGGATCGGCAACGCCCTGGGGATCCTGGCGGCGTCGCTGGCCAAGCGGATCGACCCTGCCGTGATGGTGGTCGTCGCGCTGCTCGCCGACGCCGGGATGGCCCTGCTCGGCGCGTTGTTCTACGGCCTGCCGACGCTGTTCGGCCTCGGGCTGGTGGCCGGTCTCGCGCAGTCGCTGGGCAAGGTGTCGCTCGACGCCACGATCCAGGAGAGCGTCCCGGCCCGGGTGCAGGCCAGCGCGTTCGCGCTCAGCGACACCACGCTGCAGCTGGCCTGGGTCGTCGGCGGCTTCGTGGGGATCGTGCTGCCCCTGGTGCCGCAGCTCGGGCTGGGCCTGGCGTGCGCGGTGCTGGTCGCCTGGTCGGTGTTCGTGCTCCTCGGACGGCCGCGCTCGCAGGCCGACCAGGGCCGGCTGGCCCCGCTCTGAGCCCTCGGGCGGGCGCGGGTCCTACTGCTCGAGCTGGTCGGCCAGCGCGCGCAGCAGCTTGGCCGTGGGGCGCGCCGTCCGCGGGTCGGGGTGCCGCTGGTGGCGGTAGGACTCCCCCACGTCGTCGAGGAGGCGGATCAGGTCCTCGACGATCGGGACCATCTCGTCGGGGCGGCGCCGCCTGGCCTGGGACTGGTTGCGCGCCACCGAGGTGGGCTCGTCCAGCACCCGGACCTGCAGCGCCTGGTCGCCGCGGCGGCCCTGGGCGATGCCGAACTCGACCCGGGTGCCGGCCTTCAGCGTGGTGACGCCCTCGGGCAGCGCCTCGGCGCGGACGTAGACGTCCGGGCCCTCGGCGTGCGAGAGGAACCCGAAGCCCTTCTCGGTGTCGAACCACTTGACCTTGCCAGTGGGCACGGCGGCATCCTCCCGGTCTGACGCCCCCGGGACCGGGAACGACCTCGCAGCCTACCGGCCGGTCGTGGCGAGCCCACCCGGCCACCCGGTGTCCAGCCAGGCGGCGAGGTCGGCCAGGCCGGGGAGCACCACGTCGGTCCCGGCCGCGCGCAGCTCCGCGGCGTCGCACCCCCCGCTCGGCACCGACACGCTGAGCACGCCGGCGGCCCGTGCGCCCTCGACGTCGTGCACGTGGTCGCCGACGTAGGCCACCGCGCCCTCGGCCCGCAGCGCGTCCGCCTTGCCGACGCCCCAGACCTCCCCGTGCAGGACGTCGACCGCGAGCCCCAGGTGCTCGACGTGGCGGCGGGCGTTGGGGGCGTACTTGCCGGTCACCAGCACCACCCGCCCCCCGCGGTCGTGCACGGCGGCCAGGGCCTCGTGCGCGCCGGGCAGCACCGGCACGGGCGCGATCGCGTGGTCGACGTACAGCACGCGGAACCGGGCGATCGCGGCCGGGAGGAGCGTGGCGTCGATGTAGGGCCCGAGCGTCGCGTCCAGGGGCGGACCGAGGCGCTCCGAGAGGTCGTCGAGCGGCAGGGCGACCCCGAGCTCGTCGCCGAGCGCGGCCAGCGTCGCCCGGAACCCCGGGCGGGTGTCGATCAGGGTCATGTCGAGGTCGAACCCGATCGTGGTGCGCACGCCCACCAGCCTAGAAGGCCCGTCAGGTGGCGATCCGGTGCGCCGGTGGGGCGGGTGGGACACAATGGGAGGTTCCGACGACAGCCGGGCCCGCCGTGGGCCCGACGGAGACCCAGGGGGCGACGGTGGGACGGACCGCGGGCACGACCGGGGCGGGTCGCACGCGCGCCATCCTCGCGGCCGCCCTCGTCACCACCCTGGCCGGCACGCTCGGGACCGGACTGGTCACCGCGGGCCCTGCCGGCGCGGACCACGCGACCGGGAGCGCCGACACCGGCGCCCGGCTGCACCTGGTGACGCTGTCCGGCCCCGGCACCTCCGGGCAGCCCGGCAGCGACGCGGCCGCACGCGAGCGGATGCGGGACCGCCAGGACGCGGTGCTGGCCACCGTGGGCGCGCCCGCCCCGGTCTACCGCTGGACGACCGCGCTCGACGGCGTCGCGGTCCGGCTCGACCCCGACCAGGCCGGCCTGCTCGCCGCGGACCCGCGGGTGACCCTGGTGGAGGCCGACGCCGTACGCCCCCTGGCCGCCGTCGGCCCGGGGACCGCCGTCGGCCCCGGGCCCGGGGGCGGCGGGCCCGCCCGCGGCGGGCGCGGCACGGTCGTCGGGGTCGTCGACTCGGGCATCGCGCCGCGCTCGGCCTCGTTCACCACGCTCCCCTCGCTCGGCCGGGAGCCGGCGGACTTCGTCGGCGGCTGCGCCGGCGGCACGGACCCCGGGTGGGCCCCGTCGGACTGCGGCGGCAAGGTCGCGGCCGCCCAGTGGTTCGTCGAGGGGTTCGGGCGCGACGACCTCCGCTCGGGCAGCAGCCTCTCGCCGCGCGACGACCTCGGCCACGGGACCCAGATGGCCTCGATCGCGGCCGGCAACGCGGGCGTGCCGGTCCGGGTTCCCGGACAGCTGCCCACCACGACCGGGGGGCAGGCACCCGACGCGCGCCTGGCCGTCTACAAGGCGTGCTGGAGCGCCCCGGACCCCGAGGACGACGGCTGCTCGACGGCCGACCTGGTGACCGCGGTGGACCGTGCGGTCGCGGACGGCGTGGATGTGCTGAGCCTCTCGGTGGCCGGCGGGACCGCCCGCGCCGCGGTCGACACCCTCGAGCGGGCCCTGCTCGGCGCGGCCGAGGCCGACGTCGCGGTGCTCGCGGCCGCCGGCAACGACCCGGCGCTCCCCGCGGCGCACGACGTCGCCTGGGTGACCACGGTCGGGGCCGCTCCCGGGCTCGAGCCGGTCGGCCTGGTCCGCGTCGTGGACGGGCCCGTCCTGCGCGGGCTGACCGCCGCGCGCGACGGGCTGCCGCCGGCCCCCCTCGTCACCGGCCGCGCGGCGGCGGCCGAGGGCGCCGCTCCGGGTCGCGCGGCGGTGTGCGCCCCGGGGTCGCTGGACGCCGCCGTCGTGTCCGGGGCGGTCGTCGTGTGCGAGCGCGGCGCCGTCGGGCGCGTCGACAAGTCCGGCACCGTCGCCCTCGCCGACGGCGCCGGCATGGTGCTGGTCAACCGGACCGGCCGGTCGCTGTTCGCCGACTTCCACGCCGTGCCCACCGTCCACCTGACGGCCGCCGACGGCCGCACCCTGCTGCGCGCGCTGCGGCGTACGCCGGAGGCCCGCGCGGCCCTGGTCGTCACCGGGCGCGACCGCCCCTCGGGCCCGTCGGCGTGGTCCGCGGCGGGCGACCCCGCGGGGCCGGTCCTCAAACCGGACGTGGCGGCCCCCGCGAGCGGCCTGCTGGGCGCGGTCCCCGCCACCGACGGCGACCCGGGGTGGGGCGTCGTGACCGGCACCTCCGCGGCCACGGCCTGGGCGGCGGGCGCGACGGCCGCGCTGCGGGCCCGCGAGCCCGGCTGGGACGCCGTGCGCGTCCGCTCGGCGCTCGCCACCCGCGCGCTGCCCACCGCGGGCGGGTCGCCGTCGGACTCGGGCGCCGGGCGGGTCGACCTCGACCGTGCCGCCGACGTACGGCTCGACTACCCGCAGCCCGTCGGCGGCTACCGCGCCTGGCTGGACGGCGACGGGCGGGCGCCCAACACCCCCTCGGTGCTGCTGGGCGGGAGCGACCGCGTCGCGACCCGGACGATCCGCAACACCGCCGACGAGGCCCTCTACTTCTCCTCCGAGGCGCGGGGCTTCTCCACCCCGGTCCAGGTCCGGCCGCTCGCCGTGCGCCTCGGACCGGGTGAGTCGGCCACCTTCACGGTCACCCGCACGGGTCCGGCGCGCGCCGACGACGGCTACGTCGTGTGGCGCGGTGGTGACCGCAGCCGGTCCCGGATCCCGGTCGTCGTCGCGCCGTGACCCCCGGCGCCCTCGAGCAGCTCGCCGCCGCACTGGGCGACGTGGCGGGCGCCGACGTCGTCGACCTGGCCTGCGGCGACGGAGCGGCCGCCCGGTGGTTGGTCGGTGCCGGCGCACGCTCGGTGCTCGCGCTGGACCTCGACCCCGACGCGCTGGACCGTGCCCGCGCCCTCGCCCCCCGCGCGGGCGACGGCCAGGACCGGGTCCTCTTCGAGCAGGCCGACCTCGAGCAGGCCAGGCTCCCCTTCGAGGCCTACGACCTCGCGTGGGCGCCCGGGGTGCTGGCGAGCACCCCCGACCCGGTGCGCACCGCGCGGATGGCCCGCGCGGGCCTGCGCCCGTACGGCCGCCTGGTCGCCACCGTGCCCGCGGCCGCGGCCGGGCGGGTGGTCGCCGCCCTCGGCGAGGCGCTGCTCGACGAGGTGGTCGTGACGGCGGCGGCTCCGGGCGAGCCCGCCCCGGGCGCGGTGGTCGTCACCGCCCGGAAGCCTCCGCGCCGCCGCCCCTGATGCCAGCCCCTGACGTCGCCGGGGCTGTCCGCGAGCGTCACCTCGACCGTCCGCGAGCGTCATCTCGGCTGTCCGCGAGCGTCATCTCGGCAGGAGGGCGTCCAGGTAGGCCGCCGAGCGCGCCTGGTCCCACCCACGGCTCTCCCGCAGCCCGGTGGCCAGGGTGTCGCGGTAGGCCTGGCCCGGCGCGACGTGCTCCACGGCGTGGGTGCCGTGCGGGGAGGTGAAGGTGATCATCGGCAGGCCCTCGTGGCGGCCCACCTCGACCAGCGTCTCGTAGTGGCCGGGGCCGACGGTGTGCCGGCCCGCCGGCAGCGGCTCGAGGAGCACCTGCTCGAGCGGGTCGCCGTCGGCGGGGACGCGGTACATCTCCTGCGCGGCGATGTCGGCGAGCTGCTGGCGGGTGACCAGGTAGCCGCGCGCGGCCGTCCGCCCCGGGGTGTCGTGGTCGTAGAACGCCACCCCGCCGCCCCACTGCGGCGAGTCGCCGGCGAAGTACGTCGTCCCGGGCAGGTCCACCGGCACCGAGCGGGTCGGCAGGGTGCGGTCGCGCGCGCCCGGGTTGGCCGCCGAGCCGCCCGGCGGGCAGCCGCCCTCGAGGTAGCAGGCGAGGCGGGCCGCGGACATGTTCGAGCCGTAGGAGACGTACCAGACCTGGGTCACGCCGGACCACGGTAGCCAGCCGCCGGGCGAGGTGCGCGTACCGCCTCCGAGCCGCCGTGCGGTGACGTACGCTCTGCCCCCGTGACCTCCGGAGCCCGCCGCAAGCTGCCGCTCTGGGCCGAGACCATCGTCCTGCTGGTCGTCGCGGTGGTCCTCGCGCTGGTCATCAAGACCTTCTTCGTCCAGGCCTTCTACATCCCGTCGTCCTCGATGCGGCCCGGGCTGGTCGTCAACGACCGGATCCTGGTCGAGAAGCCGTCCTACTGGTTCAGCGGGACCCCCGAGCGTGGCGACGTGGTCGTCTTCGAGGACCCGGGCGACTGGCTGGGCCCCAGCGAGGACTCCGGCCCCACCTCCCTGCCGACCCGGGCGCTGTCCGCGATCGGGCTCTACCCCTCCGGCGGCCACCTGGTGAAGCGGGTGATCGGCGTCGAGGGCGACGTGATCCGCTGCTGCGACGAGCAGGGCCGCCTGGAGATCAACGGCGAGCCGGTCGACGAGTCCGGCTTCATCGCGCCGCAACGCCTCTGCGACGGCCCCATGCCCGGCGGCGGCTCCTGCCGCTGGGAGGCCGGGCCGGTCCCGGAGGGCTCCCTGTTCGTGATGGGCGACAACCGCAGCGCCTCGGCCGACTCCTCGGTACGCCTGTGCGTGCGGCCGGGCGGTGACTGCGACGAGTCCGACGCCTACGTCGACGACGACCTCGTGGTCGGCAAGGTCTTCGCCCTGGCCTGGCCCCCGAGCCACGCGCGCTTCGTCTCCCGCCCGGACGCCTTCGCCGACGTGCCGGCACCCAGCGCGGCCGAGTAGGCCCCCGGGCCGGTCCGCGCCGGGGGCGGCGCGTCTAGTCCGCGGGGCTCAGCAGGGTCAGGGTGACCCCGTCACCGACGTGCACCACCGCGCCCGGCCCGAGCGCGACGCCCACCCCGGGCACCAGGGCCTCCGGTGCGCCGTCGGCGTGCTCGACGACCGTGCCGTTGGTGGAGCCCAGGTCGGTCACGACCGCGGCGCCGGCGTCCGGGCCGGTGCCGGGACGGACCTCGAGGTGGGTGCCCGAGATCTCCTGCTGGGGACTCTCCAGGCGCAGCATCCGCGGCGGTGCCCCCGCGTGCCGGTCGCGCGGCCCGGGCGAGCGACCGACCACGACCACCGCGTCGACGACCACCTCCCGCCCGTCCGAGACCCGCAGGAGCGGCGTACGCGCCTCGGCGGGGCCCCAGGGGCCCGGCAGCACGGCGTGCGCCTCGGTCGGCTGGTCGGCCGGGGCCAGCGTCGGCTGGGGCGGCTCGACCGGGCCCTGCGCCACCGGGGCGCTGACCGGGTCCGGCTCGGTCGGGGGGTCGGGGTCGGGGTCGGTCCCGAGTCCCGCGGCCTCCAGCAGCCTGCGTCCGCCGAGCGGGTCGGCCACGGTCCGCGCGACCCGGGAGACGCGGACCAGACCCGCGCCGAGACCGAGCACCTCGCCCGGCCCGTCCTGCTCCTCGGACCCACGGTCGCCGGCCAGCACCGACACCGACCGCACCCGGTCGAAGGAGCGCTCGGTCCAGGTGCGGACACCCGTGCCGTCGACCAGGGCGGTGCCCTCGCCGCTGCGTACGACGACCTGGGGGTCCGTGCCGCGGGCCAGCACCGTCAGCCGGTCCTCGCCCTCCCACGCCACCACGGCCGCGCCCGCCAGCGCGCCCAGGCCACCGGCGGCCAGCACGTCGACGACCGCCAGCAGGTCCCCGCCGGCGTCCATCACGCGCCAGATCCGGGCGGCGAGGGCGCGCTGGTCGGCGGGCACGACGACGGCCAGGTGCGGGCCGAGCACCGCGAGGTGCTCCCCCGGCTCGTAGGACCAGGTCGGGGTGGTGTCGGTCACCGGGGTCTCCGCTCTCGGAAGCGCTCAGTCGAGCACGGGCATGGGCACGGTCGCGGCGTCGGTCACGACCTGGGGCACGTCGCGGCGTCCCGCGTCGGGGGAGGTCCATCCCACCACGTCGACCACGACCGCGGTCGCGTTGTCGATCCCGCCGGCGGCCAGCGCGGCCGCCACCAGGGCGTCGGCCGCCTCCTGGGGCCCGGGTGCAGCGGCCAGCAGCCGGGCGATCGTGTCGTCGTCGACGAGGTCGGTGATGCCGTCGGAGCACAGGAGCAGCCGGGGGGCGACGTCGAGGCGCGCCAGCACGTGGTCGGCCCCGACCGCGCCCGAGGCCCCCAGCGCACGCGTCACCACGTGCCGCTCGGGGTGCACCCGGGCCTCCTCGGGGGTGATCGAGCCGGCGTCGAGGAGCTCCTGCACCAGGGAGTGGTCCACGCTGAGCCGCACCAGCGACGTGCCGTCGGTGCCGTACGCCCGGGAGTCCCCGAGGTTGCTGACCACCCACACCGGCGCACCGTCGTAGGTGCTCAGCACCGCGGAGACCACCGTCGTGCCGGAGGCGAAGCGGCGCGCACCAGCGGCCCGCTGCTCCGCGTCGTAGGCCGCCACCCGCTGCTGGGCGTCCCGCAGCGCCGCGTCGACGGCGTCCGCGGTGGCGCGGGCGTCCCCCGGCTCCTGGCCGGCCACCACGGCCAGCGCCTCGACGGCGAGCGCGCTCGCCACCTCACCGCGGTCGTGGCCGCCCATGCCGTCGGCGACCACGAAGACGGGTGGGCTGACCAGCAGGGAGTCCTCGTTGGCCTCGCGGACCAGGCCGACGTGGGAGGTCGCGCCGTGGAGGAGGCGGACCTGCTTGGGGGCACTCACCCTGCGACCCCGCCCCGGGGAGTCGGTAACGTTGGCCCGATGGGCACTCCGACCGAGGCCCCGGGGCACCGCTCCCTGGCCGACCAGCTGCGCGGGTGGGACGACGAACGTCTCACCCGGCTGCTCCTCGCACGTCCCGATCTGGCCACCCCGGCTCCTCACGACTTCGGTCAGCTGGCGTCGAGGGCCACCGTACGGGTCTCGCTGCTCCGGGCGTTGGACCTGCTCGACCGGCTCGAGCTGCACGTGCTCGACGCGGTCGCCGTGGTCGGCCCCGCCACCCGCGAGGAGGTGCTCGCGGTCGTGCACGCCGACGAGGCCGCGGCCGGCGCCGCGCTGGACCGGGTCGTCGACCTGGCCCTGGCCTGGTGGACGCCGACCGGGGTGCGGGCCCTGTCCGGCGTGGCCGAGGGCCTGGCCCTCGCCCCGACCTGGGCGGCCGTGAGCGGGCTGCTCCCGCCGGCCGCCGAGGCGCCCGCGGCGGACGAGGTTCCGGCGCTGCTCGCCCAGCTCTCCGCGCCCGCGCGGGCCCTGCTTGACCACGTCGAGGGCTCCGGCGGCCAGGCGACGTCCGGCGCCTCGCGGCTGCGGGTGACGACCGAGGAGGCCGCCACCCCGGCCGAGGAGCTGCTGGCCCGACGGCTGCTGGTCTCCCGCGGCGGGTCCGCGGTGGTCCTGCCCGGCCAGGTCGGCCTGGCCCTCCGCGGCGCCCGGACCACCCGCGACCCGGTCGACACCGTCCCCCCGCTCGCGACCGCCGAGCGCTCCCCCGCCCTGGTCGACCGCACCGCCGCGGGCGCCGCGTTCGAGACGGTGCGCCGCGTCGAGCTGCTCCTGGACCACTGGGGCACCGACCCGGCGCCGGCGCTGCGCAGCGGCGGGCTCGGGGTGCGCGACCTCAAGGCCACCGCGCGGCTGCTGCACGTCGACGAGCCGACCGCGGCGCTGCTGGTCGAGGTCGCGGGCGCGGCCGGGCTGCTGGCCCAGCGCGCCGGCGGCGACGGCAACGCCCTGTGGGTGCCCACCGACGCCTTCGACGCCTGGTCGACCCAGGTCACCGCCACCCGCTGGGCCGCGCTGGCCCGGGCCTGGCTGACCACGCCGCGCGCCCCCGCGCTGGTCGGCAGCCGGGACGAGGCCGACAAGCCCCGCAACGCGCTGGCCCCGGGCCTGACCAGCCGCACCGTCACCGAGTCCCGCGCGATGGCCCTGGCCGCGCTGCACGGTCTCGAGGACGGCACGGTGCTGGCCGCGGGCACCGGCGTGCCCTCCCTGGTCTCCCGGGTGCGGTGGCTGCGTCCCCGGCGGCCGGCGGCACGCGAGCAGGAGCTCGCCGACGCCCTCACCGAGGCCGCGTCGCTGGGCCTGGTCGCGCTCGGCGGGCTCGCGTCGTACGCGGCGCTGCTCGTCGCCGGGGAGGACCCGGGCCCGGTCCTGGACGACCTGCTGCCCGAGCCGGTCGACCACGTCCTGGTGCAGGCCGACCTCACCGCCGTCGCTCCCGGCCCGCTGGAGTCGTCGCTGGCCCGCCGCCTGCAGCTGCTGGCCGACGTGGAGTCGCGCGGCGGCGCCACCACCTACCGCTTCACCCCGGCCTCGGTGCGCCGCGCCCTCGACGTGGGCTGGTCGGCCGCGGAGGTGCACGAGTTCCTCGGCACCATCTCGCGGACCCCGGTGCCGCAGCCGCTGACCTACCTGGTCGACGACACGGTCCGCACCTACGGCACGGTCCGGCTCGGGCACGCCGAGGCGTTCCTGCGCTCCGACGACGAGGCCGCGCTCACCACGCTGGTCCACCACCCCAAGGCCGGCGCGCTCGGGCTGCGCCGGATCGCCCCGACCGTGGTCGTCAGCGACACCCCGCTCGACGTCCTCCTCCCCCGGCTGCGCGAGCTCGGCGCGGCGCCCGTGGTCGAGGCCGCCGACGGCACCGTGCAGGTGACGCGGCCCGACCTGCTGCGGGCGCGGGCCCCAAGGGAACGGACGACCGCCGTGCGCTCGGCCCGCCAGGGCGCCGCCGCCGGGGCCGTGGTCAGCGCGGTCCGCTCCGGCGACCGGGCCGGACGCGTGCGTACGGGCGGCGACGCCGGGTCCGTCGGCGCCGCACCGGCCTCGCTCACGCCGTCGGGGGCGCTCACCGCGCTGCGGGAGGCCGTCGAGGCCGGGGAGGCGGTGCTGATCACCTACGTCGACAACCAGGGCACCCGCTCGGACCGGCTGGTCGACCCGCGCTCGGTCGAGGGCGGCAGCCTGGTGGCCTACGACCACCGCGCCGACGACGTCCGCTCCTTCGCGGTGCACCGGATCCACTCGGTCCAGGCCGTCCCGGACTGACCGCGAGCGTCACCTCGACGCGCCGCGAGCGTCATCTCGGCTGTCCGCGAGCGTCATCTCGGCGTTCACGGGTGACCGGGCGGCTTGCGGGGCTCGTAGGCTTCCGGGGTGAACGACGGCCCCCTCATCGTCCAGTCGGACAAGACCCTCCTGCTCGAGATCGACCACGAGCGGGCGGCGGACTGCCGCAAGGCGATCGCGCCGTTCGCCGAGCTGGAGCGCTCCCCCGAGCACGTGCACACCTACCGGCTGACCCCGCTGGGGCTGTGGAACGCCCGCGCCGCCGGGCACGACGCCGAGCAGGTGGTCGACACGCTGCTGGAGTTCAGCCGCTACAGCGTGCCGCACAGCCTGCTGGTCGACGTGGCCGAGACGATGGCGCGCTACGGCCGGCTGCGCCTGGAGAAGCACCCCACCCACGGCCTGGTGATGTCGAGCACCGACCGGCCCGTGCTCGAGGAGGTGCTGCGCGCCAAGAAGGTCCAGGGCATGCTCGGCGCCCGGCTCGACGACGACACGGTGGTCGTCCACGCCTCCGAGCGCGGCAACCTCAAGCAGGCCCTGCTCAAGCTGGGCTGGCCGGCCGAGGACTGGGCCGGCTACGTCGACGGCGAGGCGCACGAGATCGACCTCGACGAGACCTCCTGGCAGCTGCGGGACTACCAGCGCGACGCGGCCGACTCCTTCTGGAACGGCGGCTCCGGGGTCGTGGTGCTGCCCTGCGGCGCCGGCAAGACGATGGTGGGCGCGGCCGCGATGGCCCACGCCAAGGCCACGACGTTGATCCTCGTCACCAACACCGTCAGCGCGCGGCAGTGGAAGGACGAGCTGATCAAGCGGACCAGCCTCACCGAGGACGAGATCGGGGAGTACTCCGGGGCCGTCAAGGAGGTCCGCCCGGTCACCATCGCGACCTACCAGGTCCTGACGATGCGCCGCAAGGGCGTCTTCCCCCACCTCGAGCTGCTCGACGCCCGCGACTGGGGCCTGATCGTCTACGACGAGGTGCACCTGCTGCCGGCACCGATCTTCCGGATGACCGCGAACCTCCAGGCCCGCCGCCGGATCGGCCTGACCGCGACGCTGGTGCGCGAGGACGGCCGCGAGGGCGACGTGTTCAGCCTGATCGGCCCCAAGCGGTACGACGCCCCGTGGAAGGACATCGAGGCGCAGGGCTGGATCGCCCCGGCCGACTGCGTCGAGGTCCGGGTGACGCTGCCCGAGAACGAGCGGCTGGTCTACGCCACCGCCGAGCCCGAGGAGCGCTACCGCCTGGCCGCCTGCACGCCCCACAAGACCGGCGTGGTCCGTGAGCTGGTTGAGCGCCACCGGGGGCAGCCGACCCTGGTGATCGGGCAGTACATCGAGCAGCTCGACGAGCTCGCCGCCACCCTCGACGCCCCGCTGATCAAGGGCGACACCACGGTCAAGGAGCGCCAACGGCTCTTCGAGGCGTTCCGCTCCGGCGAGATCGGCCTGCTCGTGGTCAGCAAGGTCGCGAACTTCTCCATCGACCTGCCCTCGGCCGAGGTGGCGATCCAGGTCTCGGGCTCGTTCGGCTCGCGCCAGGAGGAGGCCCAGCGCCTCGGTCGGCTGATGCGGCCCAAGGCCGGTGGCCAGACCGCCCGCTTCTACGCGGTGGTGGCGCGCGACACCGTCGACGCGGAGTTCGCCCAGAACCGGCAGCGCTTCCTGGCCGAGCAGGGGTACGCCTACCGGATCGTCGACGCCGAGGACCTGCCGGCCTGACCGCCTCACCGCCTCACCGCCGCGGTGGGGGCGCCGTCCGCCCCGGGTCTCCAGGCCCCGGGGCGGACGGTGTCGGTGGCGAGCCCACCACCAGGTGAGCCACGTTAGTGCACCCGATACGTTGTTGCACATTATGCGCAACAACACGCTCCCGGCGCCCGCCCCCGGACGCACCGATGCCCCGGACGACCCGCTGGGCCTGCGCGCGCGCTCCCGGCGTACGACCGCCTGGCTCGTCGGCCTGGGCGCGGCGCTGGCCCTCACCGTCGTGGCGGGGGTCGCGGCGGGGGCCGTCGCGGTCGACCCGCTGACGACCGTGCGGGTGCTCGGGCACCACCTGGTCGGCCTCCCGGGCGAGGTGACCTGGGACCCGTCGGCGGACGCGATCATCTGGCAGGTGCGCCTGCCGCGAGTGCTCCTCGCCGTGGCCGTCGGGGGTGGCCTGGCGGTCTGCGGGGTGGCGCTGCAGGCGATGGTCCGCAACGTGCTGGCCGACCCGTACCTGCTCGGGATCAACTCGGGCGCCTCCAGCGGCGCCGCGGCGGCCATCCTGTTCGGCGCACTGGCCGGCCTCGGCCAGTACGCCCTCTCGCTCAGCGCCTTCCTCGGGGCGCTGGCCGCCTCGATGCTGGTCTTCCTGGTGGCGCGCAGCGGCGGGCGGGTCACCTCGATCCGGATGCTGCTGGCCGGCGTCGCCGTCGGGTACGCGCTGTCCGGGCTGACCAGCTTCCTGGTCTTCGCCTCCGGCTCCGCCGAGGGCGCCAGGTCGGTGCTGTTCTGGCTCCTCGGCTCCCTCGGCCTGGCGCAGTGGGACGGCCCGCTGGGCGCCGTCGTGGTCGTGGTGCTGCTGTCGACCGCCGTGCTGACCCTGTGGGGCCGCGGCCTGGACGCGCTCGCCGTCGGCGACGAGACGGCCCACACCCTCGGGATCAGCCCCGACCGGTTCCGCACGCTGCTGCTCGTCGTGGTCTCGCTCTGCGTGGCCGTGGTGGTGGCCGCCGCCGGCAGCATCGGCTTCGTCGGCCTGGTGGTGCCGCACCTGGCCCGCCGCGCGGTCGGCTCGACCCACGCCCGCGTGGTGCCGGTGGCAGCCCTGATGGGCGCGGTGCTGCTGGTCTGGGCCGACGTCGCGGCCCGCACGCTGCTGGCGCCGCAGGAGATCCCGATCGGGATCATCACCTCGGTCGTCGGCGCCCCGTTCCTGCTCGTGCTCATCCGTCGCCTGCACGCCGCCAGCGCCTGACCCCGATCCCGAGGAGACCCCCGATGACCCGACGACCGCTCCTGCCCACGGCCGTGCTGGCCACCACCGCCCTGGCCTCGGCCTGCGGCGCCGGTGCCGCCTCGGACGGCGCGTCCGCCGGCACCGCCTTCCCCGAGCCGGTGACGGTCGAGAACTGCGGTGCCGAGCTGACCTTCGACGCCCCGCCCGAGCGCGTGGTGATGCTCAAGAGCGCGGCCGTGCCGTTCCTGCACGAGCTCGGCGCGATGGACCGGGTCGTGGCCCGTGCCGGTGAGTTCCCCGCCGAGTACTACGACGAGGCCACCCTGGCCGAGCTCGAGGACGTCCCGCTGCTCACCGACGAGCTGGACACCTCCGGGCACCTCCAGATCAGCAAGGAGGTCGTCGTGGCCCAGCGCCCCGACCTCGTCCTCGGCGAGGTGGACAACCTGTCCCGCGGGGCGCTGGAGGCCGTGGACGTGCCGCTGGTCGAGGAGCCGGCGCTGTGCGACACCGGGGGTGCACGGCCGTCCTTCGACGACGTCTGGTCGCAGACCGCGCTCTACGGCGAGGTGTTCGGTGAGCCCGAGCGGGCCGAGGAGGCCGTCGCTGCGATGCAGGAGCGGCTGGCCGACCTCGAGGCCGAGGTCGCGGACCGGCCGACCCGCACCGCCGCGGTGCTCTACCCGACGGTGGGTGGTGGCGTGACCTACGCGTACGGCACCGGGTCGATGGCCCAGCCCCAGCTCGAGGCGGCCGGCTTCCAGAACGTCTTCGACGACGTGGACGAGCGCGTCTTCGAGGTCGGCCCCGAGGAGCTCCTCGGCCGTGACCCCGACGTCCTCGTGCTGCTGCACAGCGCCGGCGACCCGGCGGCGGTCGAGGACGCGGTGACGTCCCTGCCGGGCGCGGAGGACCTCACCGCCGTCCGCGAGGACGCCCTGGTCACCCAGCTGTTCAACTTCACCGAGCCGCCGTCGCCCCTGGCGGTCGAGGGCCTCGAGCGGATCATCGACGCCACCGCTCCCGGCGCCGGCTCGTGATCACCGGACGCGACCTGTCCTTCGCCTACGGCGCGGGTCGCCGCTCGACACCCGTGCTCGCCGGCGTCGACGTCGACGCCCGGCCCGGGCGCGTGCTGGGCCTGATCGGGCCCAACGGCAGCGGCAAGACCACGCTGCTCCGCCTGCTCCACGCGGCGCTGCGCTCGCCCACCGGTCGGGTCGAGGTGGACGGGGCGACCGTGGGCGACCTCGGGCCCCGGGAGGCGGCCCGGCGGCTGGCCGTCGTCGTCCAGGAGCACGGCGGCGAGTCGACGATGACCGTCGGCGAGATGGTGCTGCTGGGGCGCACCCCGCACCTGGGGAGCTTCCAGCGCACCGGCGCCGCCGACCACCGGGCCGCGACCGACGCGCTGCGTCGCGTCGGTGCCGACCACCTGGGGCCGCGCGCCTTCGCCGGCCTGTCCGGCGGGGAGCGGCAGCGGGTCCTGATCGCCCGCGCCCTGGCGCAGGAGGCCACCCACCTGCTGCTCGACGAGCCGACCAACCACCTCGACGTGCGCTACCAGCACGAGGTGATGGCGCTGGTCCGCGGCCTGGGCACGACCTGCGTGGTCGTCCTGCACGACCTCGCCCTGGCCGCCCGCTACTGCGACGACGTCGCCCTGCTCGGCGACGGACGCGTGGTCGCCTCCGGGGAGGCCGCCGACGTGCTGACCCCCGAGGTGCTGGAGCCGGTCTACGGCATCCGGGTGCGCCGCGTCGTCGTGGACGGCGAGAGCCACCTGCTGCTCCACCCCCGCACCGACCCCCGCACCGACCCCCGCACCGACCCCCGCACCGACCAGCCCCACCCGACCCCCGCCGGAGGAACCCGATGAGCGTGCAGCAGCAGATCACCACCTACTGGGACGACCGCGCCCCGGCGTACGACGCCGCCCAGCACCGGCCCGGTCGCGACGCGGAGGCCGACCTCTGGGCCGACGTCTGGTCCTCCGCGCTGCCCGCCGACCCGGTCGACGTGCTCGACCTCGGCACGGGCAGCGGGCACGCCGCGATCGCGGTCTCCCGCCTGGGCCACCGGGTGACCGGGCTCGACCTGTCCACCGAGATGGTCCGGCTGGCCAGGCGCCGGGCCGGCGGGATGGCCAACCCGCCCCGGTTCGTCGTCGGTGACGCCGCCGACCCCGACCTCCCGGGCACGTTCGACGTACTCGTCAGCCGCTACCTGCTGTGGACCCTGCGCGAGCCGGAGGCCGCCGTGCGCCGGTGGCAGCGGCTGCTGCGCCCGGGCGGGCGGCTGGCGATGGTCGACAGCGCGTGGTTCCCCGGGGGCCTGCCCGGCGCCGAGGGGCCGTTCGGGGCGGCGTACGACGACCGCGTCCGGCGGGTGCTGCCGCTCGCGGAGGCCGGGTCGATCGAGCCGACCGCGGACCTGCTGCGCGACAGCGGGCTCGTCGACGTCGAGGTGACCCCGCTGCACGCCCTGCTGGAGCTGGACCGGGAGACCGGCGCGGCCCCGGGGCACGAGCCCCGGCTGCAGCACCTGCTGACCGCACGGCTGCCAGGCTGAGCACCCGTACGCCTCCCGGGGGTGGCGTCCGGATGGCGTCCCGTTGCGGGGTGCGGCCCGCGGAGCCCCTAGGTTTGGCCCCATGAAGGCGCTGCTGCTCGAGAACATCCACCCCGCCGCCGTCGCCCGTCTCGAGGACGCCGGTTACGAGGTCGAGCTCCGCAAGGCGTCGATGAGCGAGGACGAGCTGCTCGCGGCGCTGCCGGGGGTCTCCCTGCTGGGGATCCGGTCCAACACCCACCTGACCGAGCGGGTCTTCGCCGGCGCGCCCGACCTCGACGCCGTCGGCTGCTTCTGCATCGGCACGAACCAGGTCGACCTGCCCGCGGCCACCGCCCACAGCGTCGCGGTCTTCAACGCCCCGCACTCCAACACCCGCAGCGTGGTCGAGCTGGTCATCGGCGAGATCATCATGCTGGCGCGGCGCCTGGCCGAGAAGACCACCCGCATGCACGACGGCATCTGGGACAAGTCGGCCGCCGGCAGCCACGAGATCCGCGGACGCACCCTCGGCATCGTCGGCTACGGCAACATCGGCTCGCAGCTCTCGGTCGTCGCCGAGGCGCTGGCGATGCGCGTGGTCTACTTCGACATCGCCGACCGCCTCGCCCACGGCAACGCCCGCCGGATGGGCAGCCTCGAGGAGCTGCTGGCCACCGCCGACGTCGTCTCCCTGCACGTCGACGGCCGCCCGGGCAACGCCGGGCTCTTCGGCCCCGTCTTCTTCGACCTGATGAAGCCGCGCTCGCTGTTCATCAACGCCTCCCGCGGGATGCTCGTCGACACCGAGGCGCTGCGCGAGCGGATCCTGTCGGGCCACATCGCGGGCGCGGCGATGGACGTCTTCCCGATCGAGCCCAAGGCGCAGGGCGACCGGTTCGACTCGCCGCTGCGCGGCCTGGACAACGTGATCCTCACCCCGCACGTCGGCGGCTCCACCCAGGAGGCGCAGGAGGAGATCGGGCACTTCGTCTCCGGCAAGCTGGTCGGCTACGCCCGCCACGGCTCCACCGAGCTCAGCGTGAACCTCCCGACGGCCGGCACCGCCCCGGAGCCCGGCACGCACCGCGTCACGCTGCTGCACCAGAACGTCCCCGGGGTGCTGGCCGAGGTCAACCACGCCTTCGCCGAGGCCGGCGTCAACATCCTCGGCCAGGCCCTGGCCACCCGCGGCGAGCAGGGCTACGTCGTCACCGACGTCGCCGCCCCGCTCGACGACGGCACGGTCGAGGCCCTGCGGGCGATGCCGCAGACGGTGCTGCTGCGCACGATGAGCGCCCCCGCCGCCTGAGTGGTCCCGAGCCGTGGGGTCGTGTGCCTGAGGCCGACCCCTGGAGCGTGCTGGGGCACACGACCCGGGCGGTCCGGGACCGGAGCACCGGGGAAACCACGTGCGCAACCGGTTTGCCCCCTCCTAGGTTCTCCGACCGTGCCCGCGCCCGGCGGGCCCGCCACCGGCGTGACAGGACGGAAGGACCATGGAGAAGATCACCCCCACCCTGCTGAGCTGGGCCTCCGAGCTCGAGCAGGGCACCCGCGAGCAGGCGGTGACGACGGCCTCGATGCCGTTCGTGCACCCCCACGTCGCGCTGATGCCCGACGCCCACCTGGGCCTGGGCGCGACCGTCGGGTCGGTCATCCCGACCCTCGGCGCGATCATGCCGGCCGCGGTCGGCGTCGACATCGGCTGCGGCATGATCGCGGTCCGCACCCAGCTGACCCGCGACGAGCTGCCCGAGGACCTCGGCACCGTGCGCCAGCAGGTCGAGCGGGCTGTCCCGGTCTCCGCCGGGGGCGCCAACCGCACGGTCAGCCGCGAGCACACCCGGGCCCGCCTGGAGGTCCTCGCCGCCGCGGCCGCCGAGGCCGGCTTCGACCCCGCGACCTACGCGAAGCGGTGGGAGCTGCAGCTGGGGACCCTCGGCTCGGGCAACCACTTCATCGAGATCTCCGTCGACGAGGTCGACCGCGTCTGGCTGTTCCTGCACTCCGGCTCGCGCGGGGTGGGCAACAAGATCGCCCAGCACCACATCGGCGTGGCCCGCCGGCTGTGCGAGCAGTGGTGGGTGCCGCTGCCCCACCGCGACCTGGCGTACCTCGTCGAGGGCACCGACGCGTTCGACGCCTACGTCGCCCAGATGCGGTGGGCGCAGCACTACGCGCTGCTCAACCGCGAGGAGATGATGGACCGGGTCGTGCGGCAGGTGGAGGAGTGGACCGGCACCGCGGTGCAGCGCACCGAGGAGGTCAACTGCCACCACAACTACACCGAGCGCGAGCGGCACTTCGGGCGCGACGTGTGGCTCTCGCGCAAGGGCGCCATCGACGCCTCCGCCGGGAGGCCCGGGCTGATCCCCGGGTCGATGGGCACCGCGTCGTACGTCGTCACGGGTCGCGGCGACCCCGTCGCGCTGCGCTCGGCGCCCCACGGCGCGGGTCGCGCGTACTCCCGCTCGCGGGCCCGGCGCACCTTCAGCCGCGAGCAGCTGCGGGAGGCGATGACCGGGATCGAGTGGCGCGACAGCGAGGCGTTCCTCGACGAGATCCCGGCGGCCTACAAGGACATCGACCAGGTGATGGCCGACGCCGCCGACCTGGTCGAGGTGCGCCACGTGCTGCGCCAGCTGGTCAACGTCAAGGGCGACTGAGCCGACCCCGGACCGCGCCCCACCGTCGCCACCACCACCCCTGACGGCCGCCGGGGGTGGTGGTGGCGACGGGTAGCGTCGTGAGCATGATGCAGGGCGTGCGCAACCGGCTCGGCGAGGCGATCTTCGCCCGGGTGGCCGGACCCGACGGGCCGCAGCACCGCGAGCGGATCCACGGCTCCGAGGGCGAGCGCTGGTTCGAGCCCGGCAGCCCGATCCACGTCGTCCACGGCGACGCCTCCATGTTCGTGGGCGGCCTGCGGGCGGTGCTGCTGCAGACGCTGCACCCGGCCGCGATGAAGGCCGTCTCGGACCACTCGGGCTACCGCGGCGACATGTGGGGGCGGCTGGCGCGCACCAGCCACTACCTCGCGGTGACCACCTTCGGCACCGCCGAGGACGCGCAGCGCTCCGTCGACGTCGTGCGCTCGATCCACCGCCGCGTCACCGGGACGATGCCCGACGGCTCGGCCTACGCCGCCTCGGACCCGCACCTGCTGATGTGGGTGCACGTCGCCGAGGTGGACAGCTTCCTCCACGCCTTCACCGTCTACGGCGCGGCCACGCTGACCCAGGACGAGCGCGACACCTACGTGGCCCAGGTCGGCGAGGTCGCCGCCCGTCTCGGGGTGGTCGACCCGCCGCGGACCGAGGCCGAGCTGGACGAGCGGATGGCCGCCTTCCGACCCGAGCTGCGCGGGACCCAGGAGGCCCGGGAGGCCGTCCGCTACCTGCTGCTGAAGCCTCCGCTCCCGCTGGCCGCGCGGGCTCCGTACGCCGTGCTGTGCGCCGCCGCCGTCGGCCTGATGCCGGGCTGGACGCGGCTGCCCCTGCGGCTGCCGCGGCTGCCGGTCACCGAGCGGACCGTGGTCCGCGTCCTCGGGTCCGTGGCGACCGGCACGATCCGCTGGGCGATGTCGCCGCCGGCTGCGCTCGAGGAGCCCCAGGCTGTTTGAATAGGACGATGCCCGACGCCGACCATCCCCCGCGGGACCGCCCGCGCGCGCCGCACGCCCTGCCCTGGCCGCTGGCCGACCACCCGGACCCCGCCGCCGAGGCGCTGCGGGCCGAGCTGCTGGCGGCCTACGGCGGCAGCGACCGCAGCTACCACGACCTGCGCCACCTCGACGAGGTCCTCGCCCGGCTCGACGACCTGACCGAGGATCCCGGTGCCGACGACACCGCCGTCCGCCTCGCGGCGTGGTTCCACGACGGCGTGTACGACGGCGAGCGCGACGCCGAGGAGCGCTCGGCCTCCTGGGCCGAGCACGCCCTGCCCGGCCTCGTGGCCGACGACGTGGTGGCCGAGGTCGCCCGCCTGGTCCGGATGACCGAGACCCACGCGCCCGCCGAGGACGACGCCGCGGGCTGCGCGCTCTCGGACGCCGACCTGGCCATCCTGGCGGCTGGGCCGGAGCGGTACGCCGAGTACGTCGCAGCGGTGCGCCGGGAGTACGCCCACGTCGGGGACGAGGACTTCGCCCGGGGGCGGGCCGCGGTCCTGGTCGACCTGCTCGCCAAGCCGCGGCTCTTCCACACCGCCCGCGCCGCTGCGGCGTGGGAGGAGACCGCGCGGTCCAACGTGCTCGCCGAGCTCGACCGGCTGCAGCCCGAGGTGGTGGTCTCCCGGGCCTGACCCCGGGCCGGGGCGACCGGCCGGTCGACGGGCCCTCAGGCCTGGCTCTTGCGGCGCCGCAGCCCGGCGCGCACCAGCGCGACCACCAGCACCCGCGAGGTCACCTCGACGGCGCCGCGTGCGACGACGTCGGCGTGCCACTCCTCGGGCACGTCGTAGTGGTCGCGGTCGAAGCCGCGCTCGGGGATCCCGGCCTCCCGGGCGAAGGCGTGCAGCTCCTCGAAGGAGGTGTCGGAGGCCAGGTGCGACCACCGCTTCCCGCGCCACTCCACCAGCGGGGGGTCGATCAGGATCACGTGCCGGCCCAGTCGGTGCGCTGGTCGCGGTCGACGGCGTCGTCGAGCAGGCGCCGCCACGAGCGCACGTACCCCGCGTCGACGTAGGAGCGGTAGCTCGCACCGGGGCGGACCTGGGTGCCGAGGTGGAGCTGGCGGACGCCCTCGCGGGCGAACCACGGGACGTGCTCGGCGGACAGCCCGCCGGCCGGCATCAGCAGCCGGGCGACCTCGAGGGACCGCCGGGCCAGGGCGAGGAGGTCCTCGTAGCCGTGCGCGAGGCCCTGCGGGGAGCCACCGGAGCGCACCGAGGTGACCCCGGGCAGGTCGACCACGCGGCCCCAGGAGCGGACCGGGTCGAGGGTGTCGTCGATGGCGCGGTGGAAGGTCCAGGGCGTCCCCGGCACCGCGGCCAGCAGCCGGCGGCAGGCCCACACGTCGACCTCGAGGTCGGCGTCGAGGAAGCCGAGCACGACGCCCTCGGCGCCCAGCGCGACGTACTCCCGGGCGAGGTCCGCGAGCTGGTCCAGGGAGGCCGGGTCGGCGGCGTACGGTGCGGCGCCGTCGGCGGGCGGCAGGCGCAGCAGGGCGCGTACCGGCAGCCCGCTGGACCGGGCGACGGCCGAGACGAGGGCCGGTTCGGGCGCGGTGGCGTACGACGCCCCCGGCGCGACCACGGCGAGCCGGTCGGCCCCGCCCTCGACGCACCCCGGCACGTCGCGCGGGTGGGTCACGGCGACCTCCAGCAGGCCCCGGACCGGCAGCGGCCCGGCGGAGCCCGGGTGGCCCCCGGCCGCGACGTCGCTCATGGCGCCAGGGTAGGCCGTCGCGGGCCGCTCGCCGGGGCGCCTTGCCCGGCCACGCAGACTTGGCCCATGGACGTCGCCCTCATCCTCGCCGCCCGCGCGCGCGTCCTGGCCGATCTGGAGGCGCGGCGCCAGGCCAGCCCCGCCGCCGTCTCCGCGCTCGAGGAGGCCTGCTCCTCGCGTACCTGGTGGGCCGAGCAGTGGCCGGCCGGCGAGGTGTACGTCGCCGGGCTCGTCGCGCAGGACGTCCAGGACGCGCTGCTCGACACGGTCGGCCGGTGGCCGCTGTGCCTGGGCTGCGAGGACGCCCCGGAGCACGCGCTCTACATCCAGCCCGACCTCGGCGGGCCGGACGCGCACTGGGTCTGCGAGGAGACCGACACCGTCGCGGCCCCGCTCGGCGCGCTCGGGTCGTGGCGCGGCTGAGCCCCGCCGGAGCCGTCACCTCGAGGCGCCGGAACCGCCATCTCGGCTGTCCGCGAGCGTTATCTCGGCGGGTCAGCCGCAGATCTGGAGCCAGAGCGTGAAGCGGTCGGCGCGGTAGACGCTGCGGGAGACCTCGACGACCTTCTCGCCGGACACGGCGCGGCGCGAGTGGCGCAGCACGACCGAGCCGGGCTCGATCTCGAGCAGCGCGGCCTCCTCGGGCCCGGCGACGTCGGCGGTGATGGAGTCCTCGGCCCAGGTCGGGCGCAGCCCGCGGGCCTCGAGGTCGGCGTACAGGCTGGTCGGCATGCCCTGCTGCAGGAAGCCGGGCAGCAGGATCTCGGTGAGGTAGGCGTCCTCGACGCAGACCACGGTGCCGTCGCCGCGACGCAGCCGGCGCCAGTGGATGACGGCGTCGCCCTCGGTCAGGCTGAGCGCGCGGGCGACGCCGGGACCGGCCTGCTCGCGGCGGGCCAGCAGGGTCTGGGACTCGGCGAGGACGCCGCGGCGACGGAGGTCCTCGGTGAAGCCGCTGATCCGGCCGCGGTTGCGCTGCGGGCGGGCCACGAAGGTGCCCCGGCCGGGGATCCGCTCCAGCACGCCCTCGGTGACCAGGGTGTCCAGGGCCTGGCGCACGGTCATCCGGGCCACGCCGAACATCGCCACCAGCTCGCGCTCGGAGGGCGCCGCCGCACCGGGTGCGGCCCCGGCCACCAGGTCGCGGACGTACTCGCGCACCTGCACGTGCTTCAGGGCCCGGCCGTCGGCGCGGCGATCGGTGGTCGTCTCGGTCACGTCGCCACCCTAGGCGCGCGGAGGCGCCCCCGTCACCAGAACCGCACAAGCCCGTCCACCCCTGACGGACCGGCCGACGACCACGTCCTCGCAGGTCAGCAGGGCACGACGCGGGAACACCGGTCCCCGGTCTCGCCGGCGGGACCGGGGTGGTGGCGACCGACACCCAGGGGGGCATCCCCGGGGTCGCCCGGTCGCCCGGTCGCCCGGGTCACTCGGTCGCGATCGCCCCGAGCACGTCGAGGCGGGCGGCCCGTCGGGCCGGCAGCACCGCGGCGAGCATCCCGACCAGGACCGACAGCGCGAGGAACAGCGCGAGCTGTCCGACCGGCACGCTGATCACCTCCAGGCCCTCCTCGCGCAGCGCGTACATCAGCGCGATCCCGAACACCACGCCGAGGACCACGCCGAGCACGGCGCCGAGCAGGGAGATCACCACCGACTCCAGGGTCACCATCCAGCGCAGCTGGACCCGGGTGACCCCGATCGCCCGCAGCAGCCCGATCTCGCGGGTCCGCTCCAGGACCGACAGGGCCAGGGTGTTGACGATCCCGAGCACGGCGATCAGCAGCGCCAGGCCGAGCAGGGCGAAG
Organism: Nocardioides aquaticus; assembly: GCF_018459925.1. Lineage (NCBI taxonomy): Bacteria > Bacillati > Actinomycetota > Actinomycetes > Propionibacteriales > Nocardioidaceae > Nocardioides > Nocardioides aquaticus. Next base: position 1,013,346 of record NZ_CP075371.1, on the reverse strand, counting down.
ATCAGCAGCACGAACTGGTCGACGGGCTCGCGCTGCTCGGCGGCGAACGCGGCCTGGTCCTTGACGGTCACGATCGGCTGGTCGGCCACCACGGCCTCGAGGTCGGACTGCACGACGTCGCGCCCGGCGGCGTCGAGGCGGTCGTCGGCGTCGACCACGACCAGGTTGTCCTGCGGCGTGAAGCCGGCGCCGTCGAGCGTCGCCACCGAGGTCAGCACCGGGAAGAACACGATCGGGTTCTCGGCGAACAGCCCTGCGACCCGCCAGGACCGCTCCCCCGCCGGCACGTCGACCGTGAGCTCGTCGCCGACGCCGAGGCGCTCGTCGGCGGCGAAGCCCTCCTCCAGCAGCACCGTGCCCCGGGCGAGGTCCGTCTCGCCGTCCACCACGTCCACCTCGAGGGTGACCAGGCTGCCGGGGTCGGTGCCGACGACGCCCTGGGTCCCGACCCCGCCGACCTCGGCGCGGACCACGCGCTGGCGCACCACCTCCGCGACGCCGTCGACGTCGGCCATCTCGTCGGCCACCGACGGGGAGAAGGCGCCGGCGAAGACGTTGCTGACCACGAAGTCGCCGACGAAGCCCTCCTCGACGGCGCGGTCGACCGACGCCTTCGCGGAGTCGCCGATGATCGCCATCGTGCAGGCCAGGGTCAGGCCGATCATCAGCGCCGAGGCCGTCGCGGTCGTCCGCCGGGGGTTGCGCAGGGAGTTCTGCCCGGCCAGGTTGCCGATGCTGCCGAAGGCCCGGGCGTACGCCGCGCGGGCACCCAGCAGCAGCGGGCGGCTGAGCACCGGGCTGGCCGCGGCCACCCCGAGCAGGACCAGGAGCACGCCGGCGCCGACCCACCAGCCCGGCCGCGGGACGGTCGCGAACAGCCCGGCCGCCAGCACCCCGGCCCCGACGACGGCCAGGGCGACCCCGCCGAGGAAGCGGGCGCGCAGCGAGCTCTCGGGCAGTGCCACGTCGTCGCGCATCGCCTGGACCGGGGCGATCCGCGCGGTGCGCAGCGCCGGGAGCAGGGCCGCGAGGAGGGTGACGACGACGCCCACGCCGTACGCCGCCACGACCGTGCGGGGCTCGAAGACCAGGCCCTGCCCGGCGAGGTCGAGGCCGACCCGGCTGAAGACGGCGCGGATCCCGAGCGCCAGCAGCACCCCGAGCCCCAGGCCCAGGGTGGAGCCGAGCAGGCCCAGGAGGAGCGCCTCGAGGAGCACCGAGCCCGTCACCTGGCGCTGGGAGGCGCCCAGGGCCCGCAGCAGGGCCAGCTCCCGGCTGCGCTGGGCGACCAGGATGGAGAAGGTGTTGACGATCAGGAAGGCGCCGACGACCAGCGCGATGCCGGCGAAGATCAGCAGGAAGGTGGTCAGGAACGACACCGCCTCGAGCAGCCCGCTGGCGGCCTCGTCGGCGGCCCGCTCCCCCGTCACGGCCTCGACGTCGTCGGGCAGCACCGCCGAGGCCTGCGCGGCCAGCTCCTCCTGGGAGGTGCCGTCGGCGGCGGTGACCCACACGTCGCTGAAGGCGTCCTCGCCCTGCAGGAACAGGTCCTGGGCCACCGGGGTGGCGAACGAGGCCAGCGTGGCGCCGTTCAGGGAGCCACCGCCGGGGAACCCGGAGAGGCCCACCAGCTCGACCTCGAGCCGGGGCGTGGCGGTCGCGGTGAGCAGCGGCACGCTGTCGCCGACGGCGTACCCGGCCTGCTCGGCGGTGCGGGTGTCCAGCACGACCTCGCCCTCGGCGGCGGGCGCGCGGCCCTCGACGATGCTGAGGCCCTCGAGCCCGCCGGCGGCCGGGGCGTCGCTGAAGTTCTCCCCGAGCGCGGGCGGGCCGACGCCCCCGACGACCTTGCCGTCGGCGCCGACGACGTAGACCCCGATCGCCGCGACGTTGCCGTCGGCTCGCGCGGCGCCGGGCAGGGCGGCGAGCTCGTCGACCAGGCCGGCCGGCACCGTCACCGTGCCCGGCACGCCGTCGGTCCCGCCGCCGCCGGCGGGCCGGACCACGACGTCACCGACGGTGGCGTCGAAGAGCGCGGTGAAGCTGCGGTCGAGGGTGTCGGAGAAGACCAGCGACCCGACGACGAAGGCGACGCCCAGGACGATCGCGAACGTGCTCATCACCAGGCGCACCTTGCGCCCGAGCAGGCTCTTGAGGCTGGCGACGAGCACGCGCTCAGCCGACCTGCGGGGGCGCGGCGGCCAGGTCGGCCATCACCGACAGGACCTGCTCGCGGTCGGGCCGCTCGAGGTCGTGCACCACCCGGCCGTCGGCGAGGAAGAGCACGCGGTCGCAGTACGCCGCCGCGAGCGGGTCGTGGGTCACCATCACCACGGTCTGGCCGTGGTCGTCGACCGCGGCCCGCAGCAGCGAGAGCACCTCGGCGCCCGAGCGCGAGTCGAGGTTGCCGGTGGGCTCGTCGGCGAAGACGATCCGCGGGCGGCTGATCAGCGCCCGGGCGACCGCGACGCGCTGCTGCTGGCCGCCGGAGAGCTCGTTCGGCTTGTGGGTCAGCCGTGGGCGGAGGTCGACGGTGTCGATGACGACGTCGAACCAGCCCGGGTCCGGCTTGCGGCCCGCGATGGAGAGCGGCAGCAGGATGTTCTCCCGCGCCGTGAGGGTCGGCACGAGGTTGAAGGACTGGAAGACGAACCCGACCTCCTCGCGCCGCAGCCGGGTCAGCGCGGCGTCCTTCAGCGTGGTCAGGTCCTGCTCCCCGATCACCACCGACCCGGAGTCACCCCGGTCGAGCGCCGCGCAGCAGTGCATCAGCGTCGACTTCCCCGACCCGCTCGGGCCCATGACCGCGGTGAAGCGGCCGGCCTCGAGGTCGACGCTCACGTCGTCGAGGGCGACGACGCGCGCGTCGCCGGAGCCGTAGGACTTCGTCAGGTTCCGCACCCGGGCGGCGACCTGCGGGGCGGCCTCGTGGGCGGTGGTCATGCCCCCAGCCTGCCCGGTCCCCCCTGACCGGTGGCCACCCCGTGGGCGGCTCAGCCCCGCGGGTCCAGCAGCGCGGCCGCGGCCGCGAGATCGCCGTCGTCCCGGGTGAGCAGCGCGTGCAGCGCGTAGGCGATCGGGGCGGCGTCCCAGAGGTGCCTGGCCTGGTCGGCCAGACCGGGGTGGACGCGCCCGCCGGCGTCGGCGTAGGCCTCCAGGGTGGCCCGGAGCAGGTCGGGGCCCGCCGCGCCGTACTGGGCGGACAGGTCGCGGGCCGGGTCGTCGACGCGGGCCGTGGTCCAGTCCAGGACACCGACGACGGCGCCGTCGTCGTCGAGCAGGACGTGGGCGGGGTAGATCTCGCCGTGCGTCATCACGGTCTCCTCGGGCCAGCAGGCGTCGTCGGCCAGCCAGTCCTCCCAGCTCGCGGCCGTCCCGGCCGCGACGGGGAAGGCGTCGTGCACCCTCGCGACGTCGTCCCGCCAGGCCTGCCGGACCTGGGCCGGGGTGCGCACCTCCACCCCCGCCGCCGCGGCCTGCTCGGGCGACACGTCGTGCAGGCGAGCCAGGAGACGTCCCAGGCGGGCGGCGTAGTCCGGGCTGGCGGGGTCCATGTGCCACACGGGCTCGCCGCTCGCCGACAGCGTCAGACCGGGCGCGCCGGGCAGCAGCGGGTAGGCGACCAGGTCGGCGGCACAGACCTGCCAGTCCGGCACCGCGACGCCACCGGCGGCGAGCACCGGGGCGACCAGGTCGAGGATGCGTACCTCGGCAGCCATCCCCGCGGAGACGTCGGGGCGACGCGGGAGGCGCAGCACCCAGCGGAGACCGGCGTCGTCCGCGGCCTTGACGACCCGGTAGTCCAGGCCTGCCTCGTCGACCGTGGCCCCCTCGGCGACCAGGTGCAGCCCGTGCGCGGCAGCCAGGTCGAGCGCGGACTCGATGGTGGTCACGGGACCAGGATCCCACCGGGGCGCGACACGGACCACCCGTCATCGGGTCGGCGCCCTAGTCTCACGGCATGCACGTCGAGCGTCGGTTCACCGTCCCCCGCCCCGTCGAGGAGGTCTTCGCCTACTTCGCCGACTTCACCACGACCCAGGAGTGGGACCCCGGCACGGTGACCACCACCCGGCTGGCGGGCGACGGCGGGGCCGGCACGACGTGGGCGAACACCTCGGAGTTCCTCGGGCGCCGCGTCGAGCTGGTCTACGAGACCGTCACCCACCGGCCGCCGTCCGAGGTGGAGCTGCGGGGGCGCAACGGGCGGACGACCGCCACGGACCACCTGTGGTTCGAGGCCGACGGCACCGGGACGGCGGTGCGCTACCGCGCCACCTTCGACTTCTCCTTCCCGCTCAAGGTGGTCGTGCCGCTGGTGATCCGGCGGAGGGTCGAGGCGCTCGCCGACGAGACGGTCGAGCAGATCCAGCGCTCGCTCGGCTGACCGGCCCACCCGGGCCGACACGCGGAGACCTGCGTCGAACACCTGTTCGACCCGAGGCGTACGATCGTCGCATGGACTTCCAGACCACGCTCTTCGCCGACGCCGCCGACGAGGCCGACCAGGCCCGCCCGGCAGGGGGTCACCTCGTGCTCGACGGGGTCGAGCGGGTCGTGCTCGGCGACGGGGCGTGGGTCGACGTCCGCCGCAGCTGGCTGCCGAGCGCCGACGAGGTGATGGCGGCGCTGGTGCGCGAGGTGCCGTGGCGCGCCGAGCGGCGCCAGATGTACGACCGGCTGGTCGACGTGCCCCGTCTGGTGCACACCTACATGATCGACGAGGACCTCCCCCACGAGGTGCTGACCGCGGCGCGCGAGGCGCTCAGCGCCCACTACCTGCCCGAGCTCGGCGAGCCGTTCCGCACCGCCGGCTGCTGCTACTACCGCGACGGGCGCGACTCGGTGGCCTGGCACGGCGACACGATCGGCCGCGGCAGCACCCACGACACGATGGTCGCGATCGTCTCGGTCGGCGACCCGCGCCGGCTCGCCCTGCGCCCGCGCGGCGGCGGGGCGTCCCGGTCCTTCGAGATGGGCCACGGCGACCTCGTGGTGATGGGCGGGTCCTGCCAGCGCACGTGGGAGCACGCGGTGCCGAAGGTGGCCTCCGCCGGGCCGCGCCTGTCGGTCCAGTTCCGCCCGTTCAACGTGTTCTGACCCCGCCACCGGGCCCGGTGGCCGGCGGTCCGGAACACCAGCGGGCCCCGCGCGGTTGGACCGGACATGGCTGACACCACCTCCACGACCGACGCCCGCGCCACCATCGGCCTGACCGGCCTGGCGGTGATGGGCCGCAACCTCGCGCGCAACATCGCCCGGCAGGGCCACACCATCGCGGTGCACAACCGGACCACCGAGAAGATGACGAGCCTCGTCGAGCAGTTCGGCGACGAGGGCGACTTCGTGCCGACGGAGACCCTCGAGGAGTTCGTGGCCGCGATCGAGCGGCCTCGCGCCATCGTGATCATGGTGAAGGCCGGCGCCCCCACCGACGCGGTGATCGACGAGCTGGTCCCGCTGCTGGACCCCGACGACATCGTCGTCGACGCCGGCAACGCCCACTACGACGACACCGTGCGCCGCGAGGCCGCCCTGGCCGAGAAGGACCTCCACTTCGTGGGGATGGGCGTCTCGGGCGGCGAGGAGGGCGCGCTGAACGGCCCCTCGATCATGCCCGGCGGCTCCGAGCACGCCTGGGAGCGCCTGCGCCCGGTGCTCACCTCGATCGCCGCCGAGGTCGACGGCACCCCGTGCACCACCCACGTGGGCCCCGGCGCAGCCGGGCACTTCGTCAAGATGGTGCACAACGGCATCGAGTACGCCGACATGCAGCTGATCGCGGAGTCGTACGACCTGCTGCGCACCGTCGGCGGGCTGGAGCCGGCCGAGATCTCGCAGGTCTTCCGTGAGTGGAACGACGGCGACCTCGAGTCGTTCCTCATCGACATCACCGCCGACGTGCTCGCCCACACCGACGGCGACACCGGGGCACCCTTCGTCGACGTCGTGCGGGACGCCGCCGAGCAGAAGGGCACCGGGCGCTGGACCGTGCAGAGCGCCCTCGACCTTGGCGTGCCGGTCACCGGCATCGCGGAGGCCACCTTCGCCCGCAGCATCTCCGGCCACACCGAGCAGCGCGCGGCGGCGGCCCAGACGTTCGGCTCCGACCTGGCACGCGTCGAGGTCGACCGGGACACGTTCGTCGACCAGGTCCGCGCGGCGCTGTACGCCTCCAAGGTGGTCGCCTACGCCCAGGGCTTCGACCAGATCAAGGCCGGCAGCGAGGAGAACGACTGGGACGTCGACCTCGGCGACATGGCCACCATCTGGCGCGGCGGCTGCATCATCCGGGCCCAGTTCCTCAACCGGATCGTGGACGCCTACGCCGAGCGGGCCGACCTGCCCTCGCTGCTGGTCGACCCCTACTTCGCCGACGCCGTGCGGGACGGGCTGGAGGCCTGGCGCGAGGTGGTCGCGACGGCCGCGCGGGTGGGCGTGCCGACCCCGGCCTTCGCCTCGTCGCTGGCCTACTTCGACGCGCTGCGCCGCGACCGGCTGCCGGCCGCGCTGATCCAGGGCCTGCGCGACAACTTCGGCGCGCACACCTACGGGCGCACCGACCGCGAGGGCACGTTCCACACCCTGTGGGCCGGGGACCTGTCCGAGGAGGACCAGTCCTGACCGGACCCCCCGTCCAGGGCTGAGACAGCGACAGTCCCTGACGAGGTCGTGCTGGATCGAGGTGATCCGCGACGAGCTCGTCAGGGACTGTCTGCGTGTCAGCGGCGCTTGCCCGCCAGGTAGGCCAGCACCGCGATCACGAGGGCGATCGCGGCCTGCGGTCCGTAGGTCTTGACCAGGATCGGGATGACCGCCGCGCCGAGGTCCAGCGCGTCGTCCTCCTTCGCCGGTGCCGGGCGGGGCGCCGCCGGCCGCGGGGCGGCCGGAGCCGTCGCCGGGGCCTCGCCCCCGGAGGCCGCCGGGGAGGCCGCCACGACGGCCGGCTCCCCCTGCGCCTCGTCGCCGGCGGAGGTCCCCGCCACCGACTCCGTCCCCGCCGCGGCCGGGGCCTCGGCGGGTCCGTCCGACAGCGTCTTCTCCAAGCAGGCCACGAACTGGCCGAGCAGCTTGTCGGAGACGTCCTGCATCACGCCACGGCCGAACTGCGCCGGCTTGCCGGTGACGTTGAGGTCGGTGAGGACCTGCACGTCGGTGGCGCCGTCGGCGTCCTGCATGGACAGCGTCACCTTGGCGCCGGCGGTGCCGTTGCCTCGCTTGTCCTTGCCCTTGGCGTCCACCACGAACCGGTGGGCCTCGTCGTCCTTCTCCACGAAGGTGCCGCTCCCGGAGTACACCAGGGCGATCGGACCGAGCTTGACCTTCACCGTGCCGGAGAAGTTCTGCTCGTCGTAGTCGCCGATGGTGGCCCCGGGGAAGCACTCCGCGAGCGCGCCCAGGTCCTGGAAGTGCGCCCAGGTGGCGTCGACCGGGGTCGGGACGGTGAACGAGTGGGACAGGTCCATCGAGTGATCAGCCCCCCGCCGCGGTCACGACGGCGCGCCGGGTCAGCACGGTGGCCAGGTGCTTGCGGTACGACGACTCGCCGTTCAGGTCCGAGGGCGGGTTGGTGCCGTCGGCGGCCTTGCCGGCCGCCTCCCGCACCGCGTCCTCGGTGGCCTGCACGCCGACCAGGGCCGCCTCCACGCTGCGCGCACGCAGCGGGGTGTTGCCCATGTTGGTCAGCCCGACGCGGGCCTCGGCGATCACGCCGCCCTCGACCCGGACCGCCGCGGCGACGGCCACGATCGGCCACTGGTGCGCGACCCGCACGAACTTCTCGTAGTGCGCGCCCCACCCGGTGTGCTTGGGGATGCGGACCTCGGTGAGGATCTCGTCCTCGCCGATGGCGGTCTCGAAGAGGTCGACGAAGAAGTCGTCGGCCTCGACGGTGCGCGTGCCCCCCGGACCGGCGATCACGAACTGGGCGCCGAGCGCGAGCGCCGGGGCCCCCAGGTCGCCGGCCGGGTCGGCGTGGGCCAGGGCCCCGCCGAAGGTGCCGCGGTGACGGATCTGGGCGTCGGCCAGGTGCTCGACGGCCTTGCTCACCAGGGCGGCGTGCTCGGCCACGAGCGGGTCGGAGCCGACCGCCGCGTGGGTGGTCATCGCGCCGATGACGATCGCGTCGCCGTCGTCGCGGATGCCCCGGATCGACTCGATCTTGCCGAGGTCGATGACCATCTCGGGTGCGTTGAGGCGCATCCGGAGCACGGGCAGGAGGCTCTGGCCGCCCCCGAGGATCTTGGCGTCGTCGCCGTGCTCGGCGAGGGCCGCGAGGGCGTCCTCGACCGTGGTGGGCGCGAGGTACTCGAACGGTGCGGGGATCATGCCTGCGTCCCTCCAGTGGTGCGGTCGGTGGTGCCTTCCATGCCGGTCGCCGGGTCGAAGTGCGCGGCGGCGGCACCCTCGGTCGGGTCCTCGCCCCCCGCTCCGACGCCGTTGACGGCCTTCCAGACGCGCTCGGGCGTGCAGGGCATCTGGATGTCGTTCACGCCGAGGTGGCGCACGGCGTCGACCACGGCGTTGACCACGGCCGGGGTGGAGGCGATCGTGCCCGCCTCGCCCACGCCCTTGGTGCCGAGCGTGTTGGTGATCGACGGGGTGGTGGTGTGGTCGACCTCGTAGTTCATCGTGTCGGCCGCCGTCGGCAGCAGGTAGTCGACGAACGAGCCGGAGACCAGGGTCCCGGCGTCGTCGTAGACCGCCTCCTCCCAGAGCGCCTGCGCGATGCCCTGGACCAGGCCGCCGTGGACCTGGCCCGCGACGATCATCGGGTTGATCACGTTGCCGATGTCGTCCACGCAGACGTACTTGCGCATCTTGACCGCACCAGTCTCGGTGTCGACCTCCATCGCGCACAGGTGCGTGCCGTGGGGGTAGTTGAAGTTCACCGGGTCGTAGGTGGCCTCGGAGTCCAGCGACGGCTCCATGCCCTCGGGGTAGTCGTGCGCCGAGAACATGGCCGCGGAGATCTCGCCGATGGCCATCCCCTGGTCGGTGCCCCGGACCGTGAACCGGCCTCCCTCGAACTCGATGTCGTCCACCGAGGCCTCGAGCAGGTGGGCCGCGACGGGCTTGGCCTTCTCGATGACCTTGTCGGCCGCCTTGACCAGCGCCTCGCCGCCGACGACCAGCGAGCGCGAGCCGTAGGTGTCCAGGCCCTTGCTCGCGATCTGGGTGTCGCCGTGCAGCACCTCGACGTCGTCGAAGGCGACCCCGAGCCGGTCGGCCACGATCTGGCTGAACGCCGTCTCGTGGCCCTGGCCGTGCGCGGAGGCACCGGTCACGACCTCGACCTTGCCGGTGGCCAGCATCCGCACCGACGCGTGCTCCCAGCCGCCGGCGCCGTAGTTGAGCTGCCCGAGCACCCGGGAGGGGGCCAGGCCGCACATCTCGGTGAAGGTGGAGATGCCGATGCCGAGCTGGACCTTGTCGCCGGCGTCGCGACGACGCTTCTGCTCGGCGCGCAGGTCGTCGTAGCCGAACATCTCGCGGGCAAGCGCGGTGGCGGCCTCGTAGTTGCCGGTGTCGTACTCGAGCCCGGCCACCGTGGTGAAGGGGAACTCCTCGTGCTTGATCCAGTTCTTCTCGCGCAGCTCGAGCGGGTCCATGTCGAGCTCGGCGGCGAGCTCGCTCATCATCCGCTCGATGCCGAAGGTGGCCTCGGGCCGTCCGGCGCCGCGGTAGGCGTCGGTCCAGGTCTTGTTGGTCAGCACCGTCTGGCAGTTGAACTGGTAGGCCGGGAACTTGTAGATGGCGTTGAACATGAACGCGCCGAGCACCGGCACGCCGCCGCCGACGAGGGACACGTACGCCCCGAGGTCGGCGAGCAGGTCCACCTTGAGGCCGAGGACGTTGCCCTCCTTGTCGGCGGCCAGGGTCAGCTTCTGCCACTGGTCGCGACCGTGGTGGGCCACCATCAGGCTCTCCGAGCGGGTCTCGGTGAACTTCACCGGCTTGCCCAGGCGGTTGGCGATGGCGAAGGTCAGCCACTCCTCCGGGGTGGTCTGGAGCTTGCCGCCGAAGCCGCCGCCCACGTCGGGGGCGATCACGCGGATCTTGGACTCCGACACCCCGGTGGTCGCGGCCAGCGCGAAGCGCAGGATGTGCGGCACCTGGGTGGCCGACCACATGGTGATCTGCTCGCCGGTCGGGTCGACCACCGTGGAGCGGGGCTCCATGAACGCCGGGATCAGGCGCTGCTGGCGGTACTCGCGCTCGATCACGACGCCGTCGGAACGGGCCTTCTCGATCGCCTCGTCGATGCCGCTGCCGGTGCCGGCCTCGAGGGAGTCGAACTTCCAGAACGCGGACTTGTTGGTGCCCAGGTCGGGGTGCGCGAGCACCTCGTCGTTGGCGGACTTCTTCAGGTCCAGCGCGGCCGGGAGCTCCTCGTACTCGACGTCGACGAGCTCGGCGGCGTCGCGGGCCTCGGCCTGCGTGCGGGCCACCACGACGGCCACGATCTCGCCGGCGAAGCTGACCTTGTCGCTGGGGCACGGCAGGTGGGTCGGGGTGACCTGGTCGGTGGTGATCGCCCAGGCGTTGATCAGCACGCCCTGGCTCTCGCCGAGGTCGGCGCCGGTCAGCACCGCGACCACGTTGGGCGAGGCCTCCGCCTCGGTCTTGTCGATCGAGGTGATCTTCGCGTGGGCGAAGGGGCTGCGCACCATCGCGAGGTGCAGCATCCCGGGCAGCACGATGTTGTCGGTCCACCGGGTACGCCCGGTGATCAGGCGCTGGTCCTCCTTGCGGCGGCGCTCCTGCCCGATCTCCTTGGCGACGACGGGACGGTCCTGGGTGGTGGTCATGAGTCCATCTCCTCTGCGACGGCACCGGCGGTGGAGGCGCCGGCGCGCGTGCCGGCCGCTTCCTTCACGGCCTTGACGATGTTCTGGTAGCCCGTGCAGCGGCACAGGTTGCCCTCGAGCCCGAGGCGGATCTCCTCCTCGGTGGGGTCGGGGTTCTCCTCCAGGAGGGCGACGCTCTGCATGATCATCCCCGGCGTGCAGTAGCCGCACTGGAGGCCGTGGCAGTTGCGGAAGGACTCCTGGACGGGGTGCAGGTGGCCGTCCTTGGCCAGGCCCTCGATCGTGGTCACCGACGCGCCGTCGACCTGCACGGCCAGCACGTTGCAGGACTTCACCGAGGTGCCGTCGAGGTGCACCGTGCACGCGCCGCAGTTGCTGGTGTCGCACCCGACCACCGTGCCGGTCTTGCCGAGCTTCTCGCGCAGGTACTGCACGAGGGTCGTACGGGGTTCGACGTCGTCGGAGACCTTCGATCCGTCGACGGTGAGGCTGATCTTCGCCATGGCCTGCTCGCTCCCTTGCGTGGGCTGCCGTGCGTGAGCACGGGCGGTCACCGGACCCGCGTGTGACGTGGGTCTCTCGTGATGCTGACGCTAGGTCGCGACGGTTGGCCGATGGTTGGGGTGCCGCGGCGGCCCGGGCTCAGCGCGAGGCGGCCGCGAGCTTGCCCTTGAGCAGGGGCTTCGCGGGGTGGTGCCGGTCCCCCAGGACCGACAGGCAGGTCTCGACGACCTCGGTGTCGTACGGGGCGAGGTCGGAGTAGCGCAGCACCGCGGCCGGCTCCGGGTCGACCAGGAGCGCCTCGCGCAGGGCGACCGCGACGTAGTCGGCCAGCTCGGACAGCGCCGGGCTGTTGGTGCCGGGCAGCAGGTCGCCGCCGTAGGCCCGGACGGCGCGCGCGACCTGGCCCGCGCGCAGCAGGTCCAGCACCCGGTCGACGTCGGTGGTCACCGGCATCGTGAGCCGGTACGGCCGCGAGGCCAGCTGGCCCCCGAGCGCGGCCCGCAGGTGCGAGACCTCGGCCTTGAGCGTGGAGAGCGTGACGGCCTGGTCGCCGTAGACCAGCGCGTGCAGCCGGTCCAGCGAGAGGCCCTCGGGGTGCAGCGCGAGCAGCGCGAGGATCTCGGTCTGGCGACGGTTGAGCAGCAGCCGCTGGCCGTCGTGGCGCACCTCGGCGGTGCCGAGCAGGCGCATCACCAGGCCCGGCTCGGCCTCGAGCGCGCCGCCGACCGGGCCGGCGTCGTCGCCCTGGCCGATGAGGTCCTCCAGCGCGGTCGGCTGGTGGGCCGAGCGCGGCATCGCCGACTCGATCAGCCGCGCCATCACCCGGGCGGTGGCCAGCCCGATGGGGTGGCTGCGGTCCCAGGTGGTCGACAGGTCGATGACCCCGATCTGGCGCCCGCTGTGGGGGTCGAAGACGGGCGCGGCCCAGCACACCCAGTTGTGCACGATCGGGGCGTAGTGCTCGGCGGAGAACACCATCGACGGGGTGGCCATCCGGGTGGCCAGGTCCAGGGCGTTGGTGCCGACCGACTGGTCGTCCCAGCGAGCGCCGGGAGCGAAGTTGACGGCCTCGGCCTTGCGTCGCATCACGCGTCCGCCGTAGGTCCACAGGATCCGGGTCTGGGCGTCGGTCACGGCCAGGACCAGGTCGCCGTCCGCGGCGGTGCGCCGCAGCTCGGCCTCGACCCCGGCCACCGCCTCCTGCAGCGGGGAGTCCTGCCACAGCGACGCGGTCTCGTCCTCGTCGGCCATCGGCGCCGCCTCGACCCCGGTGGGCACCGCGGCCACCGAGCGGGTCCAGCTGGAGAGGATCTCGGGCCGCACCAGCGAGTCGGCCGAGTCGCCGTTCTCCACGAAGGAGGTCCACGCCTTGAGCGTCTGGACCTTCCGGGTGTGCAGCTCGTCTGTCCCCATCGACTCTCCCGGTGCCGTTACCTCGGTCCTGGCGAACCTAGCACCGGACCTGTGACGGGCCTCACGCGTTCGCGCGCCGGACTAGCCACCCGTGCGCCGGCGCAGCAGCACCGGCAGCAGCGCCCGGGGCGAGCGGGCGCGCACCGCGCCGACCCAGACCCCTGCGCCGTAGGCGAGGTCGTCGAGACGGTGGGCGACGACGTAGGCCGCCGGCGACTGCGTCGCCCCGACCCGGTGGTGGTCCCACAGCCCCTCCCCCAGCGCCGCGACCAGCAGCGCCCGGCGGGCCCGCCGGGAGCGGGTGGCGGCCAGGACGGCCAGCGGCCAGTGGTGGCGGGTCAGCGACGCGGCGGTCTGGGTCAGCACCGCCCCGACCCCGCGGGAGGCCAGCACGGCGGCGTCCGCGGCGGGTCGCTCGCCGGGCAGCCGGCGGGCGAGCACGACGGTCGCGGTGCCCCACGCCGCCGCCGCGACCGGCACGGACCAGCGGCGCTGGGCCAGCAGGGCGACGGCCGTGACCGCCGCCCACGGCGTCAGCACGACCGGGGCCACGGCGTCGCCGTGGCGGCGGGCGAGGTCGGCCGCCGAGCCGCCGTAGAACGCCTTGCGCCGCAGCCAGGCCGCCGGCCCCGCACGGTGGTCGTGGCGCACCCGCGCCGCGGGCTCGTACCGCACCCGCCAGCCCGCGGCGACCAGGCGCCAGACGAGGTCGACGTCCTCGCCGCTGCGCAGCTCCTCGGCGAACCCGTCCCCGAGCGCCTCGACCCGCGCGAGCCAGCAGGCGCTCGGGACGTAGGAGACCGGCGCCCGGGGGCGGACCTGGGCGGCGCGGGGTCCCAGGTCGAGCGACGAGCGGTCGGTCTCGTACGCCCCCACCCACCGCGCCAGGCGGTCCGCCGACGGGAGCCCCTCGAGCGCGAGCACCCGGGGGGCGGCCACCGCCACGAGGGGGTCGTCGAGGTGGCGGCGCAGGGTCCCCAGCCAGCCCGGCTCGGGCACCACGTCGGAGTCGACGAAGGCCACCAGCGGGGTCGTGACGGCGGCCAGGCCGGTGTTGCGCGCCGCGGCCGGCCCGCGGTTGACCGGGTGCCGCAGCAGCCGGGCGCCGTGCGCCGCGGCGACGGCCGCGACCGGGCCGGGGTCGGCCGAGGCGTCGTCGACGACCACGACCGGCACCCCACCCGGGCCTCCCGGCAGCGCGGCCAGCAGCCGGGCCAGCTCGTCCGGGCGGTCGTGCACCGGCACCACGACGGTCACGCCGGCCCCGGCCCCGGCCCCGGCGTCGCCGGCTTCTTCGGCGTCGTCGGCGGGCGCCGCGTCGGGCCACCACGGCTCGGCCACGCCCGCGTCCAGCAGGGTGCGGGCCAGCCGCCGGCCGACCGGGTCCTCGAGCAGGGCCGGCAGCCCGGCCACGATCCCGGCCGCGCGGGGCACCAGCCGCAGGACGCGGTCGGCGCCGTACCCCGTCAGGGTCCGGCTGCCGTCCGGCGCGCGGGAGCCCAGCCGGGCACCGGGCAGCAGGCGCAGACCGGTGCCCTCGGGGACGGGCGTGGAGGCGGGGGGCGGCGTGGTCATCGCGGGCCATCGTGACCGGTCCCCGCCGCCCCGACCACCGGGCCCCGGGGCGCGCCGTCCGTGGGACCCGGGGCACCTGCCCGGACGGGCAGGGTCGGCCCCCGCCCGCGGAGGAGTCTTCGGATCCTCGTCTGGCGTGTGGGGTGGGTCACTCCTAGCGTCCGCCGAGAGCCCATCGCCACACCCCCAGGAGGATCCGACATGCAGGTCGACGAGCTGCTCAAGCCGTTCCCGATCAAGGAGTTCCACCCGTTCCCCCGAGCCCTGATGGGGCCGGGGGCGCACGAGATGATCGGCCCGGAGGCCCTCAAGATGGGCTTCCGCAAGACCCTCGTCATGACGTCGGGCCTGCGCGGCACCGACATCGTGCACAAGATCGTCGAGTCGATGAAGTACCACGGTCTCGAGGTGGTGGTCTACGACAAGGTCGAGTCCAACCCCAAGGACTACAACGTCATGGACTCGGTGAAGCTCTACCAGGAGAACGCCTGCGACTCGTTCGTCTCCATCGGCGGCGGCTCCTCGCACGACGCCTGCAAGGGCGCCCGCGTCTCGGTGGCCCACGACGGCCGCAACGTGAACGAGTTCGAGGGCTTCAACATGTCCGAGAACCCGAAGAACCCGCCGCACATCGCGGTCTCCACCACGGCCGGCACCGGCTCGGAGACGTCCTGGGCCTACGTCATCACCGACACCACGACCGACCCGGACAACCCGCACAAGTACGTCGCCTTCGACGACGCCTCGGTGACCTCGCTGGCGATCGACGACCCGGTGCTCTACTTCGACTGCCCGGTCGACTACACCGCCCAGTGCGGGTTCGACGTGCTCGCGCACGCCTCCGAGCCGTACGTCTCCCGGCTGAACTTCCAGCCCTCGCTCGGCAACGCGCTGCACGCGATCAAGCTGACCAACGAGCACCTGCGCCAGGCCGTGTGGAACGGCCAGGACCTCGCCGGCCGCGAGGGGATGATGTACGCCCAGTACATCGCCGCCCAGGCGTTCAACTCCGGCGGCCTCGGCATCATCCACTCGATCTCGCACGCGGTGAGCGCCTTCTACGACACCCACCACGGCCTCAACAACGCGATCGCGCTGCCGCGGGTCTGGGCGTTCAACATGCCCAGCCAGTACAAGCGGTTCGCCGACATCGCCCGCGCGATGGACATCGACACCCACGGCATGACCGACATCCAGGCCGCCGACGCCGCGCTCGCCGCCTCGATCCGGCTGCTGCGCGACGTGGGGATCACCGAGCGGTTCGTCGACGTGACCGCCGACAGCTACTCCAAGAACCGCCTGGGCCAGGGCCCGACCGCGTTCTACGAGAACGCCAAGGTGATCAGCGGCGACGAGGCCGACGTGGCCCGGATCACCAACCACGTCCTGGGCGACGCCTGCACGCCCGGCAACGCCAAGGAGTGCACCTTCGAGACGGTGCAGCCCGTGGTCGACCACTGCATGAACGGCGACCTGGACGACCTGCTCATCTGAGCCGTCCTCCCCGGGCGGCGCCGCACCGCGGCGCCGCCCGACCCGTCTCCCGCACCACCACCCCCACCACTTCCCGGAGCTGACGTTGACCCTCGCCGACCCCGCCCCCGACTTCGCCGACGTCGCCGACACCAAGGCCCGCTTCGCCGAGCACGGCTACCTGGTCGACGACCGGCTGGCCACGACGGTCTTCCTGCAGACCCGGCTCGACAAGCCGGTGCTGCTCGAGGGACCCGCGGGGGTCGGCAAGACGCAGCTCGCGCTGAGCCTGGCCCAGGCCACGGGGCGCCGGCTGCTGCGGCTGCAGTGCTACGAGGGCCAGGACGAGACCAAGGCGCTCTACGAGTGGGACTACGGCAAGCAGCTGCTCTACACCCAGATCCTGCGCGAGAAGATCGGCCAGGTCGTCGCCGACACGAACACGCTGGCCGAGGCCGTCGACAAGATCGCGGCCCAGGACTCGGTGTTCTTCTCCGAGCGCTTCCTGGCCCCCCGACCGCTGCTCGAGGCGATCGACTCCGACCAGCCCTGCGTGCTGCTGATCGACGAGGTCGACCGGGCCGACGAGGCCCTGGAGGCGGTGCTGCTCGAGCTGCTGGCCGAGTTCCAGATCTCCATCCCGGAGATCGGCACGGTCGTGGCCAAGCACAAGCCGTACGTCGTGCTCACCTCCAACAACACCCGCGACCTGTCCGCGGCGCTCAAGCGGCGCTGCCTGCACCTGTTCCTGGACTACCCCGGCGCCCAGCGCGAGCTGGAGATCATCCGCTCCAAGGACACCGGGCTGTCGGAGTCGCTGGCCGTACGCCTGGTGGGCATCGTGCGCTCCCTGCGCGAGCTGGAGCTGCGCAAGGCGCCGAGCATCTCCGAGACCATCGACTGGGCCCGCACGCTGGCGGTCCTGGGTGTCGAGGAGCTGACCGCCGAGGTCCTCTCCTCCACCCTCAACGTCGTCGTGAAGTACGAGCGCGACCTCACCAAGGCCCTCGACGCGATCCCGCGCATGGTCGACCCGAACGCGACGGTGCCCGACTCGCTGACCGGTCACGGCCACGGTCACGGCCACGGCCACGACGACGAGCCCGCCCCGGCCGCGCCCGCGCGGACCCCGGTGGCCGACGACGGCGACGTCGACGGCAAGGCCAAGCGCGCGGCCAAGGACCAGCCCGGGCGGCACGAGGGCGGCTACAACGGGCGGCCGACCAAGCCCGCCGGCAGCGCCCCGGCCAAGAAGGTCCCCAGCAGCCAGGGCGCCCGCTCGTTCCCCACCCGCCGCCGGCCGGTCTGAGGGGCGCCGGCTCGTGGAGGGCGCGCTGCACCGCTTCGTCCGCCTGCTGCGGCTGCACGGGGTCCGGATCAGCACCGCCGAGGTGATCGACGCCATGCACGCCGTGGCCCAGCCCAGCGTGCTCGAGCAGCGGAGCGTGCTGCACGCCGCGCTCGCGGTGAGCCTGGTCAAGGACCGCCGCGACCAGGAGGTCTTCGACGACGTCTTCGACAAGTTCTTCGGCCTGCGCGCCGTCGTCGAGGACGAGACCGGCCACGGTCACGGCCACGCCCACGACGACCTCACCGACGACGGCGACCTGCACGACTTCACGCTCTCGGAGGAGCCCGGCGACGTCCCCGAGGACGGCCACTCGCACGGCAAGCCCGACGACATCAAGGAGTTCTTCAAGCCCGAGGACATGGCCCAGCAGTTCAACCTGCACCAGGAGGCCAACAAGATCGACGTCGCGGCGCTGACCGACGAGATCGTGCTGTCCAACGACACCACCGACCAGGCCGGCGAGATGGCCCGGGTCCAGCTGTCGACCAGCCGGATGCACAACCCCGGCAACCCCGGCGACCTCGTCTCGGCCCCCGGGCTGCGCCTGGACGTCGAGCTGTCGGTGGCCGAGGAGATCGCGCTGCTGTCGTGGATCGACGAGCGGGTCAACGAGATCTCCGAGGAGGACACGACCGACGACGAGAAGGGCGCCAGCCTGGCCGCCCTCCGCGAGGCGCTGGCCCCGTGGATGGAGAAGCTGCCCGAGACCCTGCGCGACCACCTCGAGCGGCTGATGTCGCTGGACCGCGACCTGGAGGGCCGCGAGATCGAGGCCGCCCAGGCCGAGACCGTCGACGAGCGCGAGCGCGCCGACCTCGAGGAGGCGCTGCGGCGCCTGCTGCGCAGCCTGCACGGCGCGCCCCGCCCGCGGCGTCGCGCGGCCGCCCGGGGCGTCGTCGACGGCCGGCGCACGATGCGCTCGAACATGAAGTACGACGGCGTCCCCTTCCGTCCGGTGACCGTGGCCAAGGTCGAGGACCGGCCGCGCCTGCTGGTGCTGGCCGACGTCTCGCTCTCGGTCCGCTCGACCGCCCGCTTCACCCTCCACCTCGTGCACAGCCTGCAGTCGGTGGCCGCGTCCGTGCGCAGCTTCGCCTTCGTCCAGGACCTCGTCGAGATCAGCGACCTCTTCGCCGAGCACCGGATCGAGGAGGCGCTGTCGCTGGTGATGGCCGGCCTGCCCGCGGGCGGCGTGCTCGACGTGGACGCCGACTCCGACTACGGCTCGGCGTTCGAGACCTTCCTCGAGCAGTACGGCTCCGTGGTCACCCGCCGCACGACCCTGCTGGTCCTCGGCGACGGGCGCGGCAACGGCAACGACCCCGGCATGCGCGCCTTTGAGGAGCTCACCCGCCGCGCCCGGTCGACCATCTGGCTCACCCCGGAGCCCCGCTACAGCTGGGGCCTGGGCGGGTGCGACCTGCCGGCCTACGCCGAGTACTGCGACCGGGTCCAGGTCGTGCGCAACCTGTCCGGGCTGGAGAAGGCGTCGACCTCGCTGCGGGTGACGGGGGCGTCGTGAGCCTGGCCCCCGGCCCCGTGCCGCCGATCGACCCCCTCGCCCCCGCCCTCCCGGGCGAGCGGGGCGTCTACCGCGACGGCCTGGTCGAGGTGCGGGCCGTCGGGCCGCAGCGTCCGCGCCGGGCGCTGCGCACCGTGCGTACGACGCACTTCGACCTCGCGGTCCGCGGCGACCTGGTCCACCTGGAGCACGTCCTCGCCCCCGCCGAGGTCGACGACGACCTGGCCGGGCTGCTGGCGGCCGAGCTGTTCGGACCGGGCTGGCTGCGCGGCGCCGACCTCTTCGAGCGGCTCTTCACCGGGATCGTGCTCTCGGGCGAGGCCGACCCGTTGACGGCCTGGGAGGGGTTCTACCGCGCGACGATGGCGCGCGTGGAGGAGGAGGTCGCGCGGGACTCGGCCGTGGCGGCCGGCGGCTCCGGGCACGGCACCATCGAGGAGTACGCCCCGGTCTACGAGCGCGCCACCTCCCTGGTCGTCGGGCACGACGTCCTCGAGCTGGGCTCCTGCTTCGGGTTCCTCTCGCTGCGCCTGGCCCGCGCCGGGTGGCGGGTGACCGCCTCCGACGTCTCGTCCGGCACCGTGGCGCTGCTCGACCGGGTGGCCACGCGCCTGGCGGTGCCGCTGACGACCGTGGTCGCCGACGCCGCCCACTACCCCGGCCCGGACCGTGGCGCCGACACCGTCCTGGCCCTGCACCTGCTCGAGCACCTCGAGCCCGACCACGGCGACCGCGTCGTCGCCGAGGCGCTGCGCCTGGCCCGCCACCGCGTGGTCGTCGCGGTTCCCCTCGAGGACGAGGCCGACGAGACCTGGGGCCACGTCCGGACCGTCGGCGTCGCCGACCTGGTCACCTGGGGCGAGGCCGCCGTCCGCGACGGCCGCGCCCGGGCGTACGCCGTCGACGAGCACCACGGCGGGTGGCTGGTCCTCGACCGCTGAGGCACCCGGAGGGTCCTCCACAGGGGTACGCCCCGCGTTGACACCGCTCGCAGGTCCTGGAGGGCGCGGCGCCTGCGTGCGGTGTCAACGCGGACGGGAACCCTGTGGACGAGCGCGGCAGCTCGCCCCACGACCCGACAGGCTCGGGGGATGCACCGCTGGGACCCCCGATGCCCGCCCCGGGACGACGTCGTCCACCCGGTCCCGGTCGACCCCGCGGGCCGGGCGGGGCCGACGCGTGGCCAGGCTGCCGGACCGGGCTGGCGGCGGACGTCGCGAGGCTTGTTCGTCCCGAGCAGCGTGAGCGACGAGCTGCCCGAGCAGCGGATCGCCGAGCAGGCCGCCCGGCTGCCGCCCGGGGGTGCTGTGACGGGGTGGGCCGCCTGCCGCTTGTGGGGCGGGAGCTTCTTCGACGGGCTCGCCCCGGACGGACGGACCCGCCTCCCGGTCCCCCTCGACCTCGGACCCGTCGCCCGGCTCCGCCCCGGGGCGGGTGCACTGGTCGTCCGTACCCGTCTCGGGCCCGAGCAGGTGACCCGCGGGCCAGCCCGCCGCACCCGACGCGACCGCGCGGTCGTCGACGCGATGCGGCTGGCTCCCGACCTCGTCGAGGCGGTCGTGGCAGCCGACATGGCGATGGCCGCCGCGATCAGCAGCCCCGTACGCCTCGCGCGCGAGCTCCTGGCCCGACCGGGGCTGCCCGGGCTGCGTCAGGTACGGGCGGCGCTTCGTCTCGCCTCCGAGCACAGCCGCTCCCCCGCCGAGACCCGTCTACGGCTCCTCGCCGTCGGCCGCGCGGGCCTGCCCGCCGCGGTCCTGGTCAACTGCGCCGTGCGGGACCCGGCCGGTCGCCTCCTCGGGGTCGCCGACCTGCTCGACCAGGAGGCCGGGCTCGTCGTGGAGTACGACGGCGCAGAGCACCGCGGTGACCGTCGGTCGTCGCGCGACGCCGTCAAGGACGAGGACCTCCGGGACGCCGGCCTGGAGGTCACCCGGGTGACCGGCCGGGACCTGCACGACCCCGACCTGGTCGTGGCCCGCCTGGTCCGCGCCCGGGCGCGGGCCCTGGTCTCGCGCGGTCCGCGGCGCTGGGTCGTCACCCCGCCGGCGCCGTGGGTCGAGGCCGAGATCACCGAGCGCGAGGCGCTCGAACGGTGGCACGCCGGCGCGTGAGCGGCTCAGATCACGCCGAGCTTGCTGGCCTCGTAGACCGCCTCGGCGCGCCGGGAGACGCCGAGCTTGCGCAGGATGTTGCCGACGTGGAACTTCGCGGTGGTCTCGGAGATGTAGAGCGACCTCCCGATCTCGCCGTTGGACTGGCCCCGGGCCAGCAGGGCCATCACCTCGGTCTCGCGGGCCGTCAGCGAGGAGGTGGTCTCCTGGGGCGCCGGGGCATTCAGGCCCCGCACCATCGCCGCGGCCGAGCGGGGGTCGAAGGCGCTCTCGCCGCGGGCGACGTCGCGGATGGCGCGGATCAGGCCGGTGGTGTCGACGTCCTTGACGACGTAGCCCTTCGCACCGAGCCGGATCGCGGTCAGCACCAGCTGCTCGTCGAGGAACGTGGTCAGCACCAGCACCCGCACCTCGGGGTGCTCGGCCACCAGCTGCGCGCACAGCTCGAGGCCCTCGGCGTCGGAGGAGGTGGAGAGCTTGAGGTCGAGCAGCACGATCTGCGGGCGGGCGTGGCGCACGACGACCAGCGCCTCGGGTGCGGTCGAGGCCTCGGCGACCACCTCGAGGTCGGACTCGCGGCCCAGGATCGAGCGCAGTCCCTGCCGGACGATCGCGTGGTCGTCGACGAGCATGATCCGCACCGGAGCCGCCGGCGTGGTCCCGCCGGCGGCGTCGGGCGTACGGGGTCGGGTCGAGGTGGGACTCATGCGGTGCTCCCTGGATGGTCGTGCACGGGTGGTACGGAGGGGCGCGGCGTCGCGGACGCGGCGGTGTCGAGCAGGCCCGAGATGGTGCCCGCGGTGGCCGGGAGGTCGATCGGCAGCGGCACGCGCAGCTCGATGCGCACGCCCCCCAGCCGGGCGCGGCGGAACGCGATCCGGCCGCCGAGCTCGAGGACCCGGCTCTCGATGTTGGCCAGCCCCCGGTGCCGGCCGCTGGTGTCGGTGCGCTGCACGCGCAGCACCCGGCTCAGCGTCGTGGGGTCGCCGCAGCCGTCGTCGGCCACGTGCACCCGCAGCTCGTCGGGGGCGTACCGCAGCCGCACCACCGCGCGGGTGGCGCGGGCGTGGGTGGCGGTGTTGAACAGCGCCTCGGCCACCGCGCGGGCGATCTCGTGGTCGGCGTCGGCCGGCAGCCCCTGGACGTCGCCCTCGACCCGGACCTGGACCTTGAGGTGGCCGCGGTGGTGCTCGGCGACGTCGGCCAGCAGCTCGGGCAGCGTGGAGACGGTGTCGCGCGAGGACTGGCTGAGGGCGTAGATCGCCCGGCGGAGCTGCTCGACGGCCTGGGCCGCGAGCTGCTTGGCCGTGGCCACCGAGACCGTCGCCGTGGCCGCGCCGGCCCCCAGCGCCGCGAGCTCACCGCGGGCGACCTCGAGCTGCATGCCGGCCGACAGGACGTACTGGGTGACGCTGTCGTGCAGCTCGCGGGCGATCCGGTGCCGCTCGGCGTCGACGATCTCGCGCTGGTGGGCCAGCAGGAGCCGCTGCTCGACGCGGCGGAGCTCGTCGGTGCGCAGCGCGAGGTCGCGGGCCTGGGCCTGCGCCTCGTCGTAGACCCGCTGGGCGCGGCGGTGCAGCGCGACGCCGGCCTGGTACTGCTCGGAGGTGTGCAGGGAGACCGCGGCCTGGTTGGCCAGGATCCGCAGCACCGACAGGTCGCTGGGCTCGGGGTCGACGGCGAGGCCGTGCCGGGCGGCGAGGCTGCCGATCGGGCGGCCCTCCAGCGACATCGGGACACGGACCCACCCGGAGTCGTCGGTGTGGCGGGCGTGCCCGGCGCGCACGGCGCCCAGCTCGCGCCGTACCGGCGGGGGCAGCAGCCGCTCGTCGTCGACGGGCACCCCGTCGCGGTGCAGGACCAGGAAGCGGGGTCGCGCACCGGGCAGCTGGCCGTCGGCCAGGGCCAGCACGACCCACTCGGCGGCCAGGTGGGTGCCGACCGCGCGGACGACCTCCTCGAGCAGCCCCCGGGGGCCCTGGACGGTGCGCACGAGCGCCCGCGAGATCGAGTCCATCGCCCGGACGGCCTGCTGCAGCCGCTCGTCGGAGCGGACGTAGGCGCGGTAGTAGGACCCCTTGCCGGAGCGCACCCCGGTCAGCGTGGCCAGGTCCGGGCGCGGCGGGTCCGGGCGCGGCGGGTCGGACCGGGTCGGGCCGACCGGCTGGCCGCTCACAGCGCCGCGCGGAACAGGGCCTCGACGTCGGCGGCCGACGCCAGGCGGGGGTTGGTGCTCAGGCAGGCGTCGCCGAGCGTCGTCACGGCCAGACCGGGGACGTCCTCCTCGGTGACCCCCAGCGAGCGCAGCCCGCGCGGGACGCCGACGTCGTCGGCCAGCCGCCGCACGTGCTCGGCGAGCAGCTCGGCGGCCTCCTCCCCGGGCATCCCGAAGACCGGCAGCCCGGCCTGGGCGGCCAGCGCCACGAACCGGTCCGGGGTGGCGCGGGCGTTGTAGCGGATCACGTGCGGCAGCAGCACCCCGTTGACCACGCCGTGCGGCGCGTCGAGCAGCCCGCCGACCTGGTGGCTCATCGCGTGGGTGGCGCCGAGGATCGCGTTGGTGAAGGCCAGGCCGGCCTCCAGGCTGGCCTGCGCCATCTTGGCGCGGGCCGGTTCCGAGCGCGGGTGGGTCATCGTCGAGCGCAGGTGGCGGCAGACCAGCCCGACGGCGTTCAGCGCGTGCACGTCGGCCAGCGGGTTGTGGGCCAGCGAGACGTACGACTCTATGCCGTGGGTGAGCGCGTCCAGCCCGGTGGCGGCGTTGAGGTCCTCGGGCATCGTCACCAGCAGCCGGGGGTCGGTGATCGAGATGTCGGGCACCAGGGCCCGTCCCATGATCGTGATCTTCACCGACCGCTCGGTGTCGGTGACGATGCAGAACTGCGAGACGTCGGCGCCGGTGCCCGACGTGCTGGGGATCATCACCAGGGGCGGGATCGGCCGGGTGGCCCGGTCGACGCCGGCGTAGTCGAGGATGTCGCCGCCGTTGCCCTGCAGCACCGCGACGCCCTTGGCGGCGTCGATCACCGAGCCGCCGCCGATCCCGACCACCACGTCGGCGCCGGACTCGACGTAGCGCGCGAACGCCGCGCGCACCTCGTGGTCCTTGGGGTTCGGCGTCAGCGCGTGCCACAGCACGGGGTCCAGCCCGGCGTCGCGGAGGTGGCCCAGCAGCTCGTCGGCCCAGCCGGCCTCGATGATGCCGGGGTCGGTGACCACGAAGGGCCGACGCGCGCCCAGCCGGGCGGCGCTGAAGCCGGCCTCGGCCAGCGAACCGTGACCGACGACCAGCTCGGGGGCGTGGAACTTCACCACGCCCTGGCGACGCGCGTCGGTGACGGTCATCGGTGGCTCCCCCGGGCAGGTGCGGTCAACCTACGCCCGCGGGGCGGGGCCGTCGAGGTGCGTGCGTCGTCGGGGTGCACGGCGGGCCTAGTGGTGGATCCGGCCGGCGCGGGTGGCCAGGCGGTCGCCCGTGCCGCCCCACTGGGCGGCGACGATCTCGGCGGCGATGCTGATCGCGGTCTCCTCGGGCGTGCGCGCGCCGAGGTCCAGGCCGATCGGGCTGGAGAGCCGGGCGAGCTCCTCGTCGGTGAGACCGGCCTCGCGCAGCCGCTCGGTGCGGTCGTCGTGGGTGCGCCGCGAGCCCATCGCCCCGACGTAGGCGACCGCGGGCAGGCGCAGCGCCACCTCGAGCAGGGGGACGTCGAACTTGGGGTCGTGGGTCAGCACCGTGACCACGGTGCGCTGGTCCACGCGGCCGGCCTCCTGCTCGGCGGTGAGGTAGCGGTGCGGCCAGTCGACGACGACCTCGTCGGCGTGGGCGAAGCGGCTGCGGGTGGCGAACACGGGCCGGGCGTCGCACACGGTGACGTGGTAGCCGAGGAACGCCCCCACCCGGGCCACCGCGGCGGCGAAGTCGATCGCGCCGAAGACCAGCATCCGCGGCTTCGGGGCGAAGCCCCACACGAAGACCCGCATGCCCTCGCCGCGGCGCTCCCCGTCGGGGCCGTAGGTCAGCGTCGCGTTGGTGCCGGCGGCGAGCAGCCCGAGGGCGTCGTCCCGTACGGCGTCGTCGGCGCGCGCCGAGCCCATCCCGAAGCCGGCGCCGGCCTCGTCGGGACGGACCACCAGCCGGCGCCCGACCCAGGCGGGGTCCGGGTGGTCGACCACGGTGGCCAGGGCGACCGGGCGACCGGACCGGATGTCGTCGGCGATCTCCCCGAGCTCGGGGAAGGTCTCCCTCGAGACCTTCTCGACGAACACGTCGAGGATCCCGCCGCAGGTCAGGCCGACGGCGAAGGCGTCGTCGTCGGAGACGCCGTAGCGCTCCAGCACGGCCTCGCCGGTGCCGACGACGGTGCCGGCGAGGTCGTAGACCGCGCCCTCGACGCAGCCGCCGGAGACGGAGCCGACCGCGGACTTGTCGGGGCCGACCAGCATGGAGGCGCCCGGGGGGCGGGGCGCGGAGCGGAACGTCGCGACGACGGTGCCGACGCCGACGGTCTCGCCGGCCTCCCACCAGGTCATCAGCTCCTCGAGGACCTCACGCACGGGCCACCACCTCCACCAGCTCGGAGAACGTCGCCAGGGAGTGCCCGGCCAGGAAGTCGTCGACGTGGGGCAGCACGGCCAGCACGCCGGCCTGCACCGGCTCGTAGCCGTCCTTGCCGCGGTGGGGGTTGACCCAGACCACGCGGTGCGAGACGCGCCGCAGCCGGGCCACCTGCTCGCCCAGCAGCCGGCAGTCGCCGCGCTCCCAGCCGTCGCTGAAGATCACCACGACCGAGCCGCGGGCCAGCCCGCGCCGGCCCCACCGGTCCACGAACACCTTGAGCGTCTCGCCCAGGCGGGTCCCGCCGGACCAGTCGGAGACGGCGTCCCCGGCGGCCACCAGCGCGCGCTCGGGGTCGCGCAGCCGCATCGCGCGGGTCAGGTGGGTCAGCCGGGTGCCGACGGTGAAGGTCTCCACCTGGCCGCCGCGGGCCGCCAGCACCGTGGTGGTGCGGTGGGCCAGGCGCAGCAGCGCGTCGGCGTACCCGCTCATCGAGCCGGAGACGTCGACCAGCAGGACCACCCGGCGCGGCTTGGTGGTGCGGCGGCGCCACACGATCTCGGTCGGCTCGCCGAGGCGGCGCAGGCTGGCCCGCAGCGTGCGCGAGGCGTCGACCTCGCCGCGGTGCCAGCGCTGGTGCCGCGCGGTGCGGCGGCGGGGCGGGCGCGGCTGGAGGGTGGCGAACATGGCCGCCAGCCGGCTCTTCTCCCCGGCGTCGAGGGTGGCGACGTCGCGGTGGCGCAGCACCTCGGCGCCGCTGGCCTTGGCCCGCACCACGTCGTCGGCCTCCTCCTCGCCGGCACCGCCGCCGGCGGGGTCGTCGAGGGGCAGCGTGGTCGGCACCGCCCGGTCGGGCGGGGAGGCGTTCCGGGCGCGGGGCAGCCCGGCCCGGTGGTCGAAGAACGCCTCGAAGACCTGGTCGTAGCGGTCGAGGTCGTCGGGCGAGCCGCACAGCGTCGCGCGCCCCGCGGCGTAGGTCGCCGAGACGTCGTCGAGCCCGACCACCGACGTGGCGGCCAGGAAGGTCTGGGAGCGGTCGGAGGTCACCGGCACGCCCGCCGCGCGGAGCGCGGTGGTGAAGGCCAGCAGGATCTCGTCGGGTCCGGGGCCCAGGAGCCCGGCGCTGACCGAGACCGTCATGTGCGCATCACCTGGTCCAGGGCGTGGCGGACCTTGTCGGCGTCCTCGCGGTACTTCACCAGCGCCCCGAGCGTGGCCGCGGAGGTCTCGAGGTCGAGCTCGGTCGCGCCGAGGTGGGCCAGGGCGCGGGCCCAGTCGAGGGTCTCCGCGACGCCCGGCGGCTTCTCGAGGTCGTCGCGCGCGCGCAGGTCCTGGACCAGCGAGACGACCTGGCGGGCCAGCACGTGGCCGATCTCGGGCGCGCGCGAGCGCATGATCTCGACCTCGCGCTCGAGGCCGGGGTGGTCGATCCAGTGGTAGAGGCAGCGACGCTTCAGGGCGTCGTGCAGCTCGCGGGTGCGGTTGGAGGTGAGCACCACCAGCGGCGGCTCGGTCGCCGCGACCGTGCCGAGCTCGGGGATGGAGACCCGGTAGGTCGAGAGCACCTCCAGCAGGAACGCCTCGAACTCGTCGTCGGCGCGGTCGACCTCGTCGACCAGCAGCACCGCGGGGCTCTGCTGGAGCGCGGCGAGGATCGGGCGGGCCAGCAGGAAGCGCTCGTCGTACAGGCTCTTCTCGGCCTCCTCGACCCCGCTGCCCGCACCGCCGGCGGCCTCGAGCGCGCGCAGGTGGAGCACCTGGCGCGGGAAGTCCCAGTCGTAGAGGGCCTGGCTGGCGTCGATCCCCTCGTAGCACTGCAGCCGCACCAGCGGGAGCCCGAACGACTCCGCAAGCGCCTCCGCGAGAGCGGTCTTGCCGGTGCCGGGCTCGCCCTCGAGCAGCAGCGGGCGCTGCATCTTGACGGCCAGGAAGGCCACCGTCGCCAGCTCGGCGTCGGCGAGGTAGCCCGTCCCGCGCAGGCGCTCGGCCATGGAGGCCGGGGACAGGTCCGGGGAGGACGCCAGTGTCACCATGCTCACAACCTAGGTCGGGGGCTGTTGGCGTGTGGTTGGTCACCGCCGAGATGACGCTCGCGGACAGCCGAGATGACCCTCGCGGCGCCTCGAGGTGACGCTCGCGGCGCCCCCAGGGCGGACGGGACCACCCGCGCGGGCCCGCGGCGCGCGGGCAGACTGCAGCGGTGAGCACCCCGGAGCCGAAGACCTGCGCGTCGTGCGGACGCACCATCGAGTGGCGCAAGAAGTGGGAGCGCGACTGGGACCAGGTGCGCTACTGCTCCACGGCCTGCCGCAAGCGGGGCGTCAGCCGTACCGACGAGGCGCTCGAGCAGAGCATCCGCGACCTGCTCGCCGCCCGCGCCCGCGGGAAGACGATCTGCCCCTCCGACGCGGCCCGCGCGGTCGGGCCCACCGACGACGAGGGCTGGCGCGAGCTGATGGAGCCGGCCCGCCGCGCCGCGCGCCGGATGGTGGCCGCGGGCGAGGTCGTCGTCACCCAGGGCGGGAAGGTCGTCGACCCGTCCACCGCCAAGGGCGCGATCCGGATCCGCCGGGCCTGACCCGTCCCGGACCGGGTGCTGCCGGGGTGCCTGCTCAGCGCCCCGCGAGCACCGCCGCGGCCGAGGTGAGCATCGGGCGGCCGACCGCGCGCGAGCCGATCGAGGTGACGTAGAGGCCGGTCGAGACCCGCTCCAGGAAGGCCCAGTCCCACACCGCGTCGGGGTCGGTGCCGGTCGCGGCGGCCGCCTGGACGCACCAGCCGCGCAGCCGTCCTGCGGCCGTCGGGGGCTCCTGCAGGGCCGAGGAGAGGTCGCGCAGGGCGACCCCCACGTCGTACGCCCGCTCGGCGACCGTGCCCTCGGCGTCGACCAGCAGCCACCCGGTGGGCGCGTCCGGCGCGCGCAGGAGGTTGGCGGGGTGGGCGTCGCCGTGGGCGACCACGCAGCGGGCCGGGTCGTGCGCCGCGGACCGGCGGGCGGCGCACCGGCGGGCGTGGTCGAGGACGGCGGGCGACGCGTCGTGCTCGGACCGGGCGGCGAGGTCGTCCAGGCCACGGGCGAGGTCGGCGGCGCGGTCGCGGACCCGCGCCGGCAGCGGCGGGGCCGGCGCGGCCCACGCCTCGACCAGGGTCGCCGTCAGGGCGGCGACGACGTCCTCGACCGGCAGCGGGGTCTGCGCCAGCGACCGCCCGAGGCCGTCCAGCAGCAGCGCCTGGCGCCGCCGGTCGTGCGCGTGCAGGCGGACGTGGCCCCGGCCCGCGGCCGCGCCCAGCACCTCCGCCTGGCGGGCGAGGTCGACGCCGGGGGCGGCGACCTTGACGACCCGCGCCTGCCCGTCGGCCGTCGTGGCCGGGGCCACCAGCCCGTTGCTGCCGCCGGGCAGCGAGCGCCGCTCCACCCGGACGCCCCACTCCTGCTCGAGCTCGTCGAGCAGGCCGGGCAGCGCGGCCAGCCAGGACTCACCCGCGGCGCCGAGGCCCGCGAGCCGGCGCCGCGCGAGCGGCTGGAGGCGCACCGTCAGGGCCGCACCCTCAGAAGAACCAGTGGACGAGCACGCCACCGAGCAGGACGACGCCGAGGGCGAGCAGCGCCACGATCCGCGGCAGCAGGCTGTGCGCGGCCACGGGTGTCGACCGGCCGGACGGGTCGACGTGGAGGGTGACCGGGGCGCCGGACGGGTGCGGGCGGCGTACGGCCGGCGGGACGGCCGTCTCGGTCTGCACACCGTCCTGGTCGGGGTGCCGCACCACCCGGTAGCGGGCGCCCTCGGTGACCCGCTGCTCCCCGGTGAACGCGCGCGGCCGTCCCGTCGTGCCGACCACGACGCCCTCCACGGTCGGCCACTGCCGGTGCACCGGACCGCCGGCGACCCAGGTGCGCAGCTGGCGCCCCCCGAGGACCAGCGCGACGACGCCGACGACGGTCGCCAGGATGCTCCACACGATCCCGCGGACGTCGCCCGGCTCGAGCGCGGCGGGGAGCAGGGTCGGCGCCGAGAGCGAGGCCAGCGAGGTCAGCAGGTGCGTGGGCGTCACACGCTGATTCTAGGAGGGCGCCGGGCGGTCCTGGTCGGCCCCCGTGGCGAGGTCGCCGCACTCGACCAGGCGGACCTCGGCGCGGTGCGCCCGCAGGTACGCCCTCGCGCCCTCGTCACCCTCCGCGGTGGCCGTCACCGCGGCCCAGTGGTCGCGGCCCAGCACGACCGGGTGGCCGGGCTCCCCGTCGTACGCCGCGCGGGCCAGCGCCCCGGGCGCCGCCTCCGGCAGCAGCCGGACGACGACGGCGGGGACGAGGTCGGGCAGGTCCACCAGGAGCACGAGCGCGGCCGCGGGCCGCTGGTCGGCGGGCTGGCCGAGGTGGGTGAGGCCGGCGGTCAGGGAGGCGGAGAGGCCCTCGGCCCACCCGTCGGCCACGACCACCTCGGCCCCGGCGGGCACCAGCGGACGGGCCTCCTCGGCCCGCGCGCCGAGCACGACCACGACGCGGTCGCAACCGCCGTCGCGGAGCACGGCGACCGCGCGGTCGAGCCAGGGCCGGCCGTCGGGGTCGCGCACCAGCGCCTTGGGCAGGCCCATCCGGCTGCCGGCACCGGCGGCGAGGAGCAGCCCGGCCGTGCCTGCACCGCCGACGCCGCCCGGGGTTCTCAGGAGAACGCCCGGTCGTAGAGCGCGCGCAGGCCCGGGTCGGCCTCGCCGCTGAAGCCGCAGAGCGTGACGGACCCGCCCGAGGCGGACACCAGGTAGGTGTCGCCCTCGGTGAACTCGGGGGCGAGCAGCAGCTGGCGGAGGCGGTCGTCGACGGGGTCGACCTCGACCGTCGCGGCCTCGCCGCCGCGGAACCAGGTGCCGACCTCGAAGACGAGGCCCGCGTCGGTGGACTCGGTCAGGGTGCCCTCGAAGGCCAGGTCCTGGTTCTGCAGGACCCGCGCGTCCGGCACCATGCAGCGCGCGCCGAGCCCCGTGTCGGGGACGGTGAGCCGGACCGCCTCGCCGGTCGGCCCCGGCACGTCGGTCGTCGGGTCGGGGTCGGCCGTCGGCGCCGTGCTGGTGGGAGCACCGGCCTCGGAACCGGCGACCTCCTCCGGTCCGCCGAGCGCGCGCACCCCGGCCCACCCCACGCCGGCGACGACCAGGACGGCGGCCGCGGCGACCACCCAGGTCAGCGGGTGGCGGTGGCGGGTCCCGGCCTCCCGGGTGGCGTACCCGTCGGGCGTGCGGTGCGGGTCGTGCTCGGTCATGGCGGCCTCCAGGGCACGGGTGCGCTCGGTGTCGGTCAGGGGCGGCAGGGCACGCGCCGGGTCGGCGGCGCGCAGCAGCGCCCGCAGGTCGTCGTCGGTCATCGGTCCCCCCTCGTCGTCGGCCTATGTCCGGCACCTGCGTCGTCCTGTCGCGCGAGCTCGGCCGCCAGCCGGGTGCGGGCGCGGGACAGCCGCGACGAGACGGCGTTCGCCGTGGTCCCGAGCACCACCGCGATCTCCCGGGGGGCCAGCTCCTCCCAGGCCCAGAGCCGCAGCACCTCGGCGTCGGTCGCCGGCAGCGCGGCCAGGGCGGGCGCGACGAGGTCGGCGCGCGGGTCACCGGGGTCCCCGGCGTGGTCGGCGTGGTCGGCGTGGTCGGTGGTGCTCGGGGGCGGGTCGACGACCGCGACCCGGGCGGCCAGGCGCCGACGCCGGCGCGCGGACCGGTCGGCGTTGGCCAGGCACAGCCGGGCGACGGCGTACGACCACGGCAGCGCACCCTCCCCCACCGGCAGCTCGTCGCGGCGGCGCCACAGCACCAGCAGGGTCTCGGCGAGCACGTCCTCGGCGGTGTCGGGGTCGGTACGCCGCGCCAGGAACCGCCGCAGCGGCTCGAGCAGCGGCTCCACCCGGGCCTCGAACCCGTCCCCGCCCGCCACGCGGCCAGCCTGGCACAGCCCCGCCGAGGTGACGCTCGCGGACAGCCGAGATGACGCTCGCGGCGCCTCGAGGTGACGTTTGCGGCGCGTCTCGCCCCGTGCTCCGGACTTCACAGCGTCGCCACAGCACGACCACACGCCCGTGCCAGCGCCGCCGCCGAGCGTGGTCGCCATGACCTCGACCGACATGCGCCCGCCGCTCCCGGCGGTCCCTCCCGCCAGTCCGCCGACCCCCGCCCGTACGCCCGGGTCCGATCTCGGCTCGCCCGGCGGCGACCGCCCGCGGTGGGCGCGCCCGGCGTACGTCGTCCTGCTGCTCGCGACCGCCGCGCTGTACCTGGTCGACCTCGGCGCCAACGGCTGGGGCAACTCGTTCTACGCCGCGGCCGCGCAGGCCGGCTCGGAGTCGTGGTCGGCCTTCTTCTACGGCGCCAGCGACGCGGCCGGCTCGATCACGGTGGACAAGACGCCGCTGTCGCTGTGGCCGATGGCGCTGTCGGTACGCCTCTTCGGGCTGTCGTCGTGGAGCCTGCTGGTGCCCCAGGCGCTGATGGGGGTCGCCACCGTCGCGCTGCTGCACCGCGTCGTGCGGCGCACCACCGGCTCCGACGAGGCCGCCCTGCTCGCCGGCGCGACGATGGCGCTGACCCCGGTGGCCGTGCTGATGTTCCGCTTCGACAACCCCGACGCCCTGCTGACCCTGCTCCTGACGGGCTCGGCGTGGGCGACGCTGCGCGGGGTCGAGGCCGGCCGTTCCGTGGCGGCCGGTCGGACCGGGCGGCCGGCGCTCTGGCTCGCGCTCGGCGGCGCGCTGGTCGGCCTGGCCTTCCTGACCAAGATGCTGCAGGCCTTCCTGGTGCTGCCCGCCCTCGCCCTGGTCTACCTCCTGCTCGCCGGGGTGCCGCTGGTGCGGCGCCTGGCCCACCTGCTCGTGGCGTTCGGCGCGATGGTCGTGGCCGGCGGCTGGTGGGTGGCCGTCGTGGAGCTCGTCCCGGCGGGGTCGCGGCCCTACGTCGGGGGTTCGCAGGGCGACTCCATCCTCGAGCTGACGCTGGGCTACAACGGTCTCGGCCGGCTCACGGGTGACGAGACCGGGTCCGTCGGAGGCGGGGGCGGGTGGGGCCAGACCGGGCTGCTGCGCCTCTTCGACGCCGAGAACGGCGGGCAGGCCTCCTGGCTGGTCCCGGCCGCGCTGCTGCTCGGCCTCACCGCCCTCGCCTGCACCCGGCGCCACCCGCTGGCCCGCGCCTCGGTCCTGCTCTGGCTCGGCTGGCTCCTGGTCACCGGGCTGACCTTCAGCCTGATGGCCGGCATCTTCCACGCCTACTACGGCGTGGCGCTGGCGCCGGCCGTCGCGGCGCTGGTCGGCACCGGCGCGTGGGCGCTGTGGCAGGCCCGGACCCGGACGGCCTCGGCGCTGCTCGGCCTGGCCGTCGCGGCCACGGCCTCGTGGGCGTTCGTGCTGCTGGGGCGCAGCGCCGACTTCCTGCCGTGGCTGCGGTGGGTCGTGCTCGTCGGCGGCCTCCTCGCGGCCGTCGGGCTCGCGGTCCGGTCCCTCCTGCCGCGGGTCCTGGTGGCCGCCGCGGTGACCATCGGGGTCCTGGCCTCCCTGGGCGGCCCGGCGGCGTACGCCGTCGACACCGCCGCGACCCCGCACACCGGCTCCATCCCGAGCGCGGGCCCGGAGGTCGCCGGCGGGATGGGCGGCCCCGGCGGGATGCCCGGGATGCCGGCGGGCGGCCCCGGCGGGACGCCCGGGGGCGGCACGGGCGGGATGCCCGGGGGCGGCACGGGCGGGTTCCCGGGCACGCCCCCGCCCGGCGGGGTGCCCGGCGGTCCCACCGGTGCGCCCCCGACGGGCGGGACGTCGCGTGGCGGGGGCGGCCTGCTCAGCGCCACCACCCCGTCCGCCGAGCTGACGGCGGTGCTGCTCGAGGACGCCGACGACTACACCTGGGTGGCCGCCACGGTCGGTGCGATGAACGCCTCCGGCTACCAGCTGGCCACGGAGCGCTCGGTGATGCCGATCGGTGGGTTCAACGGCTCCGACCCGAGCCCGACCCTGGCTGAGTTCCAGGAGCTGGTCGCCGACGGGCAGGTGCACTGGTTCCTGGCCACCGAGGGTGGCGGGACGGCGCCCGGCGGGGACGGCAGCAGCGAGATCACCGACTGGGTGGAGGCGACCTTCACGGCCACCACCGTGGACGGCACCACGCTCTACGACCTGTCGGGAGGCACGGCGTGACCGCCGTCGACCTGCACGGCGAGGGCGCCCGGAAGGCGCAGGCCGAGGCCGCCACCGTCCTCGACGTGGTGATCCCGGTGCTCGACGAGGAGGAGCAGCTCGGCGAGAGCGTGCGACGGGTGGTGGAGCACCTGCGCGGGATGCCGTGGAGCTTCACGGTGACCGTGGCGGACAACGCCAGCACCGACCGGACGCCGCAGATCGCGCGGACGCTGGCCGCGGCGTACCCGGAGGTCCGCTCGGTGCGGCTCGAGGAGCGCGGCCGCGGACGGGCGCTGCGCCGCGTGTGGTCGACGTCCGGGAGCGCGGTGCTGGTCTACATGGACGTCGACCTGTCCACCGACCTCAACGCGCTGCTGCCGCTGGTCGCGCCCCTGGTCAGCGGGCACTCCGACCTGGCGGTCGGCTCGCGGCTGTCCCGGGGCTCCCGGGTGGAGCGGGGGCCGCGGCGGGAGGTGGTCAGCCGGGGCTACAACCTGCTGCTGCGCGGGTCGTTGCGGACGCGGTTCCGCGACGCCCAGTGTGGGTTCAAGGCCGTACGCCGCGAGGTGGCGCGCGAGCTGCTGCCCCTGGTCGAGGACGAGGGCTGGTTCTTCGACACCGAGCTGCTGGTCCTGGCCGAGCGGGCCGGCCTGCGGATCCACGAGGTGCCGGTCGACTGGCGCGACGACCCCGGGAGCACGGTCGACGTGTGGCGCACCGCCCGTGACGACCTGCGCGGCGTGGCCCGCCTCGGCACGGCGCTGCTGCGCGGCCGGCTGCCGCTGCGCGAGGTCGCCGAGCAGCTGGGGCATACGAGCGCCGACGCCGGACGCGGGCGCCTGGGCAGCCAGCTCGCGGTGTTCCTGGTCGTCGGGGTCCTCTCGACGCTGGCGTACGCCGGGCTCTACCTCGTCCTGCGCGAGCCGGCCGGACCGCAGGCCGCGAACGTGCTCGCGCTGCTGCTCACCGCGGTAGCCAACACTGCGGCCAACCGACGGTTCACCTTCGGGGTACGCGGACCCGACCGGGCGTTGCAGCACCAGGCCGGCGGACTCGTGGTGCTCGGTGCCGGCCTGGTGGTGACGTCCCTGGCGCTGGCGGCGCTGCCCTCGTCGGCGAACGGCTCCGCGGCGCTGGAGGTGGTGGTGCTGACCGCGGCGAACCTCGCCGTGACCGTGCTCCGCTTCGTCGCGCTGCGGCACTGGGTCTTCCGCTGAGGGACGTCGAGGGGTGCGGCGCGCCGGAACCGTCATCTCGACGCGCCGCGAGCGTCATCTCGGCTGTCCGCGAGCGTCATCTCGGCGGTGCGGGGGACGGTGCACCCCCGTACCCCCCACAATGGGGCCTGCCGGCCGCTCCCCCGGGGCGTTCCCGGCTGCCCCTGGTCCCGGAGCGTGAGGAGCGCGGCCGATGTCGCTCGGCAGCACCCGTCCCGCCGCTCACGCCGCCGACCCGCTGACCCCCGACGAGCTGGCGGCGGCCGCGGACGTCCTCGGCCGGGTCACCGCCGCCTTCGCCAGCCGGGTCGTCGGCCAGGACCGGCTGCGACGGGCGCTGCTGGTGGCCCTGATGGCCGAGGGTCACCTGCTGGTCGAGAGCGTCCCCGGGCTGGCCAAGACCCTGGCGTCCTCGACCCTGGCCGAGGCCGTCGGGGCGTCGTTCAACCGCATCCAGTGCACGCCCGACCTGCTGCCCAGCGACATCGTCGGCACCCAGGTCTACGACCCGCGCCACCACACCTTCACCACCCAGCTCGGCCCCGTGCACGCCCACGTCGTGCTCCTCGACGAGATCAACCGGGCCAGCGCCAAGACGCAGTCGGCGATGCTCGAGGCGATGCAGGAACGACAGACCTCGATCGCCGGTGAGGTGCACCCGCTGCCCCGCCCGTTCCTGGTCCTGGCCACGCAGAACCCGCTCGAGGAGGAGGGCACCTACGTCCTCCCCCAGGCCCAGCTCGACCGGTTCCTGCTCCAGGAGGTGCTCGACTACCCGACCGCCGAGGAGGAGGTCGGGGTGCTGGACCGGGTCGACGCCGGCACGCTGGGCCGCGAGACCAGCCCGGTCGCAGCGGTGGTCGGCCCCGGCGAGGTCGAGGCGCTGCAGGCCCTGGTCGACCGGGTCTACGTCGACCCGGCCGTGCGCCGCTACATCGTCGACGTGGTGGCCGGGACCCGGGCCGTCGGGTCGCTGGTCGGACCCGAGCTCGGCGGCTACGTCGAGACCGGCGCCAGCCCGCGCGCCTCGATCGCGTTCTTCCAGGTCGCCCGGGCGCTCGCGGTCCTGCACGGGCGCCACTACGTCGTGCCCGAGGACGTACGGGAGCTGGCCCACGGGGTGCTGCGCCACCGGCTGCACCTGTCGTTCGAGGCCGTCGCCGACCGGGTGCGCCCCGAGGTCGTCGTCGACGCGGTCCTTGCCGCCGTCCCGACCCCCTGACCCGCCCGGTGACCGCCCTCGTCCCCCGGGTCCAGGCCCGCCTGGCGCTGCCCGCGCACCGGTTGGTGCGCGGGATGCTCGAGGGCGGGTACGCCGCGGTGCACACCGGTCGCGGCATCGAGCTGGCCGACCTGCGCCCCTACGTCCGCGGGGACGACCCGAAGGACCTGGAGCCCAAGGCGTCCGCGCGCAGCGGGGAGCTGCTGGTCAAGCGGTACGTCGCCGACCGCCGCCACACCGCCCTGCTGGTGGTGCCGACCGGCCGGTCGATGGCCGCCCACCGCCGCCCCGGCCCGGACGGCACCGGTGCCGGAGCCACCGCCAAGCGCGACCTCGCCGCCCTGGTCGCGGGCCTGGTCGGCTGGCTGGCGGTGCGCCACGGCGACGCGGTGTCCCTGGCCCACGGCGACGCCGGGGGCCACCACGTGCTGCGCCCGGCCGGCGGGGCCGCGCACCTCGAGCGCTGCCTGCAGGCCGCGCACGCCGCGACCACGTCGGAGGCCGCCCCCACCGACCTCGTCGGGCTGCTGCAGCACGTGGCCCGCACCGTGCGGCGGCGCACGATCCTGCTGGTGGTCTGCGACGACGTCGACGCCTCGCCCGACCTGGTGGTCGTGCTGCGACGCCTGGTCGCGCAGCACGAGGTGCTCGTCGCCGGGATCGGCGAGCTCGACCCCACCGACCCCGCCCTGGCCGGGGGCACGTGGGACCTCGACGCCGGCGCGCCGCTGCCGTCCTGGCTGCGCGAGGACCGCCGGCTGCGGTCCGAGCACGCCGCCGGCACCGCCGTCCGCACCCGCGCGCTGGCCGAGGCGGCCGCGGCGGCGGGGGCGTCGTACGAGCGGGTGGGCGACGAGGACGACGCCGTGCGCGCGGTGCTGCGCCTGCTCGAGAGGCACCGCCGTGGCCGCCGCCGGTGACGTGCGGGCCGTCGGCGACGTCGCCGGCCCGGTCGGGTACGCCGTGCCGTGGGCGCTGGTCGCCGCCGGAGCCGTGCTGCTGGTCGTCCTCTACTACGTCGTCGTGCTCGTGGCCACCCGGCCACGGCGACCCGGCGACGGCGACCGGCCGGCGGCGGGACGGGCCCGGCGTACCGCCCGGGAGGACGCCCTGGCGCGGCTCGACGAGGTGGGTGACGCCGTCGCCGCCGGCCGCAGGTCGCCGCGGGCCGGGCACCAGGAGGTCAGCGACGCGGTCCGCGCCTACCTGGCCGCGGTGACCGGCAGGCCGGCCCGGGCGATGACCCTGGCCGACGCCCGGCGCGACGGCCCGGAGGAGCTCGCGGCGCTGCTCGCGGAGGTCTACCCGCCGGAGTTCGCGCCCGGCGAGGCGCTGGCCCGGGACCGGTTCGCAGGCTCCCTGGCCCGCGCCCGCACGCTGGTGACGACGTGGGAGTGATCGCCCTGCGGTGGCCCGACGCGCTCGCCTGGCCGCTGGTGCTGCCCGCGGTCCTGGTCCTGGTCGTCGTGCTGCTGGCGTGGTGGGGGTGGCGGGTCCGCCGCGCGCGGCGGCCCGGGCGGCCCGGGCGGCCCGACCCGGTCCTGGTCGCGCACGTCGCGCGGCTCCGGGCGCTGCCGCGGCACCGCGTGCTCGTACGGCGGCGGCGGGCGCTCGGTGCGCTGCTCGCGCTCGGGGCGCTGGTGGCGGTGGCCGGGGCGGCGGTGGTCGTGGCCCGGCCGCAGGTCGAGCGGACCGAGCGGGGCGAGGAGCGCAGCCGCGACGTGATGCTCTGCCTGGACGCCTCCGCGTCGATGGACGACGACAACGTCGAGGTGGTGCGTGCGGTCCGCGACGTGGTCGGCGACCTCGAGGGCGACCGGGTCGGGCTCACCCTGTGGAGCGGCGCGGCCGTCACCGTGTTCCCGCTGACCGAGGACCGGGACTACGTCCTGGACCAGCTCGCCGTCGCGGAGCGGGCGTTCGCGGGGGGCGACGAGTCGTACTTCGCGGGGGTCCAGCTCCCCGACCCGCGCGCCTCCCTGATCGGCGACGGCCTGGTCTCGTGCGCCCAGCGCTTCGACCGGCCCGAGGAGGAGCGGGCCCGGGCGGTGGTGCTGTCCTCCGACAACGACCCGCTGGGGGCGTCGGTCTACGACCTCGACGGGGCCGCGGCGTACGCCGCCCGCCGCGACGTCCTGGTCTACGCCGTCGGCGCCCCCGACCTCGCCGGGCCCGGGCGTGAGGCGGCGCGCGCGGAGCTGGCCCGGGCCGCCGAGGCGACCGGCGGCCTGCTGGCGCTGGTCGGCAGCGACGGCGGCACCGACGCGGTCGTGGCGCGTATCGACGCCCTCGAGCGCGCGCGCGTCGAGCTGCCGCCGCGCTCCGTACGGGCCGACGCCCCCGGGTGGGCGGCCGTGGTGGCCGGCGCCGGGGTCGTGCTCGTGGTGCTGGCCTGGGTCGTCGGCGCTGCGCTGGCGCTCGGCGGCCGGGGCCGCACGGCCGGCCGGGGTGCGCGATGAGGCGGCTCGGAGTCCTCGTGCTGGTCGGCCTGCGGCGCCTGGCGCTGCTGGGCGTGCTCGCGGCGCTGCTCCTCGGCGTGGGCGACGTGGCGGCACCGGACGAGACCGGCACGCCCCCGCTGGAGGTGGTCGTCGCCGTCGACCGGACGACCTCGATGGCGGCCGACGACGACCCGGCCGGGTCGCGGCTGCTCGCCGCCCGGGCCGACGTCGCGGCCCTGGCCGGTGCGTTGCCGGCGGCCCGGTTCTCGCTGGTCGCCTTTGGCGCACGGGCCGAGGTCGAGCTGCCGCTCACGACCGACCGGGAGGCGCTGGGCGCCGAGCTCGACGCCCTCCGCCCCGAGGCGCCGACGACCGGCGCCGGCTCGGCGTTGGCCCGGCCCGTCCCCCTGCTCGCCGGGATCCTCGGCGGCGCCGCCGACCGGGCGCCGGCCGGGTCCGCGACGCCGGACCCGCAGCAGCTGCTCGTCGTGCTCACGGACGGCGAGGACACCGCGCCTGGCCCGGCCGGGTCCTGGGCGGCGCTGGCCGGCCCGGCCGACGCGGCCCTGGTGCTGGGCTACGGGACCCCGGCCGGCGGTCGGATGCCGCTCCCCGACGGCAGCGGCCCGGTGACCGATCCCGCGACCGGGGCGCCCGCGGTCTCCCGGCGCGACGACGTCGCCCTGACCCGGATCGCCGACGAGGTCGGCGGCGACTACCTGCCCCGCACCGGTGAGGTCACGCCGGCCGGCGAGGCCGCGATCGACGCGGCGGCCGAGCGGCTGCGGGGCGACGCGTACGCCGACGTCGCCCCCGCCGTACCCGGCCGGCAGCTCGGCTGGGTCTGGGGGGCGCTGCTGCTCCTGCTGGCCCTGCCCGAGCTGCG
This sequence comes from Nocardioides aquaticus, assembly GCF_018459925.1. Taxonomy (NCBI): domain Bacteria; kingdom Bacillati; phylum Actinomycetota; class Actinomycetes; order Propionibacteriales; family Nocardioidaceae; genus Nocardioides; species Nocardioides aquaticus. Next base: position 974,121 of record NZ_CP075371.1, on the reverse strand, counting down.
GCTGGGCTGGCGGCGCTGGCTCGAGGCCCGTCACGAGGCGGCGCTCGGGCGGGCCGCGCGGCGGGAGGCGGCCCGGTGAGCGGGCGCGAGGCCTGGCGACGGCGCCTGCTGCTGGCCGGCGTCCTGCCGGCGCTGGCGGCCGCGGCGCTCTCGCTCGAGGTGGCGGTGGTGCTGCACCACGACGCGGAGGGCCGGGGGGCGCTGGACGACGGCGCGCCCGCCCGGGCCGTGGAGGCGTACGCCGCCAACCGCACGCTCAACGTGCTGGAGCCGTGGGTCGCGCCGTACGACGAGGCCACCGCGCGGTTCCGCGCCGGCGACCCGGCCGGGGCGGTGCGGGGCTACACCGACGCCCTGGCCCTGGCTCCGGCCGCGCAAGAGTGCCGGGTGCGGACCGACCTGGCGCTGGCCCACGGCGCGGCCGGCGCACCGTCGCGGGGCGTCCGGGCGCTGGCCGACTGCCCCGCCAGCGACGGGCGGGCCGCGGAGGCCCTCGCGGCGCTGGAGGAGCAGGCAGCGGCCGAGGAGGCCGCGGACTCCGACGAGCAGGCGGAGGCACCCCCGGAGGCGCCCCCCGGCTCCGACGGCCGGCAGGGCGCCGGCCAGCAGGAGCAGGCCGCCCGGCAGGGCGAGCTGCGCGAGCGCAACGACCGCGGCCAGGAGCGCCGTCAACGGGCCGAGGACCGGGACGACCAGACCGGCGTCGGCGACAGGCAGGGCCAGGGCCGGGGCCAGCCGGACCCGGGCGAGGCGGGCACCCCGGCGTACTCCTGGTAGCCGGGACGACCCGGGCTACGACGGGGCGCCGGAAGCGTCATCTCGACGCGCCGCGAGCGTCATCTCGGCTGTCCGCGAGCGTCATCTCGGCTGTCCGCGAGCGTCATCTCGGCTGTCCGCGAGCGTCATCTCGGCGTGGCGACGGCCCGCCCGAGCAGTGCTCGGACGGGCCGTCGGGTGGTGCAGGTGGTGCGGGTGCTGCTCACGCAGCGGCGGGACTCAGAAGTCCATGCCGCCCATGCCGCCGGACGGGTCGGGCATGGCCCCGGCCTTCTCCGGCTTGTCGGCCACGACGGCCTCGGTGGTGAGGAAGAGCGCCGCGATGGAGGCGGCGTTCTGCAGCGCGGAGCGGGTGACCTTGGCGGGGTCGATGATGCCCTCGGCGAGCATGTCGACGTACTCGCCGGTCGCGGCGTTGAGGCCGTGACCCGGGGTCAGGTTGCGCACCTTCTCCGCCACGACGCCGCCCTCGAGGCCGGCGTTGATCGCGATCTGCTTCAGCGGGGCCTCGGTCGCGTAGCGCACGATGTTGGCACCGGTCGCCTCGTCGCCCTCGAGCTCGAGCTTGGCGAAGGCCTCGGCCGCAGCCTGGACCAGCGCCACGCCGCCACCGGCGACGATGCCCTCCTCGACGGCCGCCTTGGCGTTGCGCACGGCGTCCTCGATGCGGTGCTTGCGCTCCTTGAGCTCGACCTCGGTGGCCGCGCCGACCTTGATCACCGCGACACCGCCGGCCAGCTTGGCCAGGCGCTCCTGCAGCTTCTCGCGGTCGTAGTCGGAGTCGGAGTTCTCGATCTCGGCACGGATCTGGTTGACCCGACCGGCGATCTGGTCCTGGTCGCCGGCACCCTCGACGATGGTGGTCTCGTCCTTGGTGATGACGACCTTGCGGGCCTGGCCGAGCAGCTCGAGGCCGGTCGACTCGAGCTTGAGGCCGACCTCCTCGGAGATGACCTGGCCGCCGGTGAGGATCGCGATGTCCTGCAGCATGGCCTTGCGGCGGTCGCCGAAGCCGGGGGCCTTGACGGCCACGGACTTGAAGGTGCCGCGGATCTTGTTCACGACCAGGGTCGAGAGCGCCTCGCCGTCGACGTCCTCGGAGAGGATCAGCAGGGGCTTGCCCGACTGCATGACCTTCTCGAGGATCGGCAGGAGGTCCTTGACGTTCGAGACCTTCTGGTTGGCGATCAGGATGTAGGGGTCCTCGAGGACCGTCTCCATCCGCTCGGTGTCGGTGACGAAGTAGGCCGAGATGTAGCCCTTGTCGAAGCGCATCCCCTCGGTCAGCTCGAGGTCAAGGCCGAAGGTGTTCGACTCCTCGACGGTGATGACGCCTTCCTTGCCGACCTTGTCCATCGCCTCGGCGATGATCTCGCCGACGATCGGGTCCGCGGCGGAGATCGACGCGGTGGCGGCGATCTGCTCCTTGGTCTCGATGTCGGTGGCCATCGAGAGCAGCTTCTCGGAGACCGCGGCGACCGCAGCCTCGATGCCGCGCTTGAGGCTCATCGGGTTCGCGCCGGCCGCGACGTTGCGCAGGCCCTCGCGGACCATGGCCTGGGCCAGGACGGTCGCGGTGGTCGTACCGTCACCGGCGACGTCGTCGGTCTTCTTGGCGACCTCCTTGACCAGCTCGGCGCCGATCTTCTCGTAGGGGTCCTCGAGCTCGATCTCCTTGGCGATGCTCACACCGTCGTTGGTGATCGTGGGGGCACCCCACTTCTTCTCCAGGACCACGTTGCGGCCCTTGGGACCGAGGGTGACCTTCACGGCGTCGGCGAGCGTGTTCATGCCACGCTCCAGGCCGCGCCGGGCCTCTTCGTCAAATGCAATCAGCTTCGGCATAACTCCTGCGATTCCTCACGCTTAGAGTCGGTGGGACCGAGTCGGTGGGCTGCCCGCGACGGACGGTCCAGCGGCTCCGGCGAACCCTTTCTCGCCGGCGCGTGGACCTCAGCTTGCACCGCTTCGGTTTGTCACTCTCATGGTAAGAGTGCCAGCGAAATGTCTAGCACTCGGCCCCGTCGAGTGCAAACGTCACGGCGAGGTACGCCCGGGATCAGCGGGCCGCCAGCGCCCGCACCACGGTGGCGGCGAACGCCGTGGCGTTGCCCGGCACCAGGTCCAGGTAGAGCCCGGGCTCGATCACCTCGACCTCGCTGACGCACAGCTCGCCGTGGACCTCGAGCAGGTCCACCCGCCCGTACGGCAGCGGCCCGCCGTGGCGCTCCCCCACCACCGCCATCGTGCGCTCGGCCAGCGCGACCGCCGCCGGGTCGGGGGCGACCGGGCGCATCATGCCGCCGTAGCGCGGGTGCACCCGCACCTCGTCGTCCTCGCCCGCGGCGACCTTGTCGACCTGCGAGACGACCCGGCCGTCGAGCACGAACAGCGACCGCTCGCCGGTGGTGCGCACCGAGGCCACCAACGGCTGCAGCAGCCAGGCGTCCCCGCCGAGCGCGGAGAGCCGCGGGTCGTCGGACCGCGACGCGACCACGACGCCGGTGCCGCCGGCCCCCGTGCGGGGCTTCAGGACGACCGTGCCGTGGCGCGCGAGCCCGGCCTCCAGCGCCGGGACCAGGCCGGGTGCGTCGACGAGCTCGGTGGGCACGACCGGCAGGTCCTCGGCCAGGTCGAGCAGGTAGGACTTGTCGGCGTTCCACGCCATCACCGCGGCGTTGCCGAGCAGGTGGCCGTCGGCCTCCACCCGGCGGGTCCAGGCCAGGAACGCGGGCAGCCGGCGGTGGTAGTCCCAGGTCGAGCGGACCGCCACCAGGTCGGCCGCGGCCCAGTCGACCGCCGGGTCGCTCCACACCGCCCAGGAGGCGTCGACGCCGGCGGCACCCAGCGCCTCGGGCAGCAGGTGCCCGCCGCCCTCGCCGGCGGGCAGGAGGTCGAAGGTGGCCAGCAGGACGGTCGGTCGGGTGCTCACGTCGCCCATCCTCGTGCCGTGCCGGCCCGCGCGACCGGCTGGGTCACACCGGGACGGGGGCCAGGTGCCCGAACGGGACCTCCTCGGCCGCGCCGAGCGCGGCCAGCACCGAGGGCAGCAGGGCGCTGGCGGTGCGCTTGTAGCCCAGCGGGCTGGGGTGGAACCGGTCCAGGCTGAACATCTCGTCGGGGTTGGTGATGAAGAACGGGCCGACGACCCGGGCCAGGGACACCGCGTACGCCCCGGCGACCACCGCCGCCACCTCCTGCGCCGCCGCCAGCTGCCGCGAGGCGCGCGAGCCCAGGCTGCGCAGCGGCTGCGGCACCGGGCGCAGCAGGCCGAGGTCCGGGCAGGTGCCGACCACGACGCCGGTGCCGACCGCGCGCAGCCGACGGATGCAGACCGCGAGGGACTCGACGCTGTCGGCCACCGGCACCCGGTGGGTGACGTCGTTGCCGCCGACGACGATCACCGCCACGTCGGGCCGGTAGGTCGCCGGCAGGCCGTCGAGCTGGGCGGCCAGCGCCGCGGACTCCGAGCCGACGACGGCGACGGTGCGCAGGCGTACGGGGCGTCCCAGCCGCTTGGCCAGCCCCTTGGCCAGCCGCGCACCGAGGGTCTCCTTGCGCCGGTCGGCGCCGAGGCCGGCGGCGATCGAGTCGCCGAGGAGCAGCAGCTCGACGGGGCGGCCCTCGTAGGAGCTCTTCCACACCCGGTCGGCCTGCGGCGGCGTCTCCCCCAGCGGCTTGCCGATCAGCCGACGGGCGTGCTCGGCCTGGCGGTGGAGCAGCTCGCGGGCGCCGTAGAAGCCGCCTCCGCCGGTCACGCCGGCGACGGCGGCCCCCACGCCGAGAACGATCAGTCGTTGTCGATGGGTCACCGGACGGTTACACCACACGCGCTTGAACGGCGTGTGTCGTCGTCGTGTGCAGCGCGTGTCGGGACGCGATCAGCCCCCCGCGACGGCGGGGATGACCGAGACCTTCACGCCGTCGGGCGTGGGCGTGGCCAGGTCGTCGAGGAAGCGCACGTCCTCGTCACCGACGTAGACGTTGACGAAGCGGCGCAGCTTGCCGTTGTCGTCCAGGATCCGGGCGCGGATCCCGGCGTACGACGCGTCGAGGTCGTCGAGCACCTCCGCCAGGGTGGCGCCCTCGGCGGAGACCTCGGAGTCACCCCCGGTGTAGCTGCGCAGGATGGTCGGGACGCGGACGGACACGCTCACGGGTGCAGGTCTCCTCGGGTGTCGGGGGTACGGACGGGTGGTGCAGCGCGGGCCGTGGGCCCGGCTCAGGCGATGCCGGTGGCCACGAACGCGGCGTACGACGGGGCGATCGTGGCGGCGGGACCGACGTGGTCGGCGACGGCGTCGAGGGTCTTCAGGCCCATCCCGGTGTTGATCACCACGGTCTCGGCGTCGGGGTCCAGCTGGCCGGTCTCGACCAGCTTCTTCAGCACGCCCACGGTGGTGCCGCCGGCGGTCTCGGTGAAGATGCCCTCGGTGCGGGCCAGCAGGAGGATGCCCTGGCGGACCTCGTCGTCGGTGATGTCCTCGACCGCGCCGCCGGTGGTGCGGCAGACGTCGAGGACGTAGATGCCGTCCGCGGGGTTGCCGATGGCCAGGCTCTTGGCGATGGTGTCCGGCTTGACCGGGCGGATCGCGTCGACGCCGTCCTTGAAGGCGACCGAGACCGGCGAGCAGCCGGTGGCCTGGGCGCCGAAGATCTTGACCGGCTTGTCCTCGACCAGGCCGAGGCGCACCAGCTCGCCGAAGGCCTTGTGCACCTTGGTCAGCTGGGAGCCGGAGGCGACCGGGATGACGACCTGGTCGGGCAGGCGCCACCCGAGCTGCTCGGCGATCTCGTAGCCCAGGGTCTTGGAGCCCTCGGCGTAGAACGGGCGGACGTTGACGTTCACGAACGCCCAGCCGTCCTCCTCGCCGGCGATCTCGGAGGCCAGCTTGTTGACGTCGTCGTAGTTGCCGTCGACGGCCACGAGCTGCTCGGTGTAGACCGCGGAGTTGACCTGCTTGGGCTTCTCCAGGTTGCTGGGGATGAAGACCACGGTCTTGATCCCGGCGCGGGCCCCGGCGGCCGCCACGGCGTTGGCCAGGTTGCCGGTCGAGGGGCAGGCGAAGACCTTCGCCTTGAACTCGGTCGCGGCGCTCAGCGCGCAGGCCACGACGCGGTCCTTGAAGGAGTTCGTCGGGTTGGTCGAGTCGTCCTTGACCCACAGGTTGCTCAGGCCGAGCTCCCGGCCGAGGTTGCCGGCCCGGAGCAGCCGGGTGAAGCCGGGCTCCATGTTGGGGCTCTGCTCGATGTCGTCGGGCACCGGCAGCAGCGCCTTGTAGCGCCAGATGTTGCGCGGGCCGGCCTCGATCTCCTCGCGGGTCACGGTCGGGAAGTCGTAGGCCACCTCGAGGGGGCCGAAGCACTCCGGGCACGCGTAGTGCGGGCCGAGCTCGACCTCGTGGCCGCACTCGCGACAGCTCAGGCCGGTGGCGTTGCCGAACGCGCGCTCGCGCAGGCCGGCGGTCTCACCGTTCGTGTCGGGGTCGGGGACCCCGGTCTTCTCGGCAGTCAGGGCGCTCATGAGAAACCTCCTCCTCATCTTCCCCGGGCGACTTTCGCACCGGGCCGGAGTTAGCACCGTTTCCACTCACCCCTGCTTGCCGTCCGGGGGTCCGGGCGGGTAGCTGGGCGGAGGCTCGTGGCGGTTGCCGGGACTTCGACGGGCCGTTCCCTCAGTCCCTCTTGATGAGCTGCGCTCGACAGTACAGGCCCCCGTCTCAGCATGCGTCACCCCGTACCGACATGCGGACGGCGCCGACGGTTCACCGTCCGTCCGCCGTGCGGCCGACGACGAGGGCGACCGTGGCCCCTCAGGGTCCGGCGCCCAGGCCACGCGACCCCCTCGGAGAGAGAACCACCGATGACCCACGAGCACGAGCACGATGCCCACACCCCCGACCACGCGCACGCCGAGACCCACTCGCACGGGCACCCGCACGAGCACCCGCACGAGCACCGTCCGGTCGACGGCCTGACCGCGTCCGTCGCGGCCGCCGACGCCGAGGGCGTCCCGGACCGGGACCTGTCCCCGTCGGAGCTGTCGCGCCGCAACCTGCTGCGGATGGCCGGCGTCACCGGCGGCACCGCCGCGCTCGGGATGGCCGGGATGACCGGGGTCGGCGCCGGGTCCGCGGCCGCCGCCCCCTCGCCCGTCGCCCGCCCCGGCAAGGGCGGCGGCCCGGTCCGGTTCTGGCTGGCCGGCGACCACCACATCCACACCCAGCACTCCTCGGACGGGCAGTACACCGTGCTCGACCAGACGCAGCACGGCGCGGCGTACGGCCTGGACTGGATGGTCATCACCGACCACGGCGGCCCCACCCACGCCCGCCTCGGCGTCGACCTGGTCAACCCCGACATCCGCGCGGCGCGCGAGGAGCTCGCCGGCACCCTGATCTTCCAGGGCCTGGAGTGGAACATCCCCGCCGCCGAGCACGGCACCGTCTTCGTGGCGCCCGGCGACAACGAGGTCACGGTGCTCAAGCAGTTCGAGAACCGCTTCGACGGCGGCGTGGCCACCGACCCCGACGAGGCCCTGGCCGTGGCCGGCGTGCAGTGGCTCGGCCGGCAGGTCGACCGCCGCCGCGTCGACGACGCCCTGTTCCTGGCCAACCACCCCTCCCGCAACGGCATCGACAGCCCGCACGAGATCCGGGCCTGGCGCGACGCCGACCCGAGGATCGCTATCGGCTTCGAGGGTGCCCCGGGCCACCAGGCCGCCGGCCTGCCCGCCGGGTACGGCCCCGGCGAGGCCCGTGGGTACTACGGCAACGCCGCCCGGCCGGACTCCTTCCCCGGGTTCCCGCCCGAGAGCTACCGCACCTGGGGCGGCTTCGACTTCATGACCTCGACCGTCGGCGGGCTGTGGGACAGCCTGCTGGCCGAGGGCAAGCCCTGGTCGATCAGCGCCAACTCCGACTCCCACGTCAACTGGAGCGACACCTCCCGGCGCCCCGACGGCTCCGACCGCACCCAGTTCGACGCCGACGGCCGCTACGGCGACCCGGTCTACGCCGGGGAGATCAACCTGGCGGCCGGCGACTTCTGGCCCGGGTTCTACGGGCGCACCCACGTCGGGGCGACCCGTCGCGGCTACGCCGCGGTGATGGCGGGCATGCGCGCCGGACGGATCTGGGTCGACCACGGCCGCTTGGTCGAGGCCGTCGACGTCACGGTCCGCGCCCGTGGTCGCGACGGCATGCGCGAGGCGACCCTCGGCGGGACCCTGGCCCCGCGCCGCGGCGAGCGGGTCCAGCTCGTGGTCACCGTGACCTCGCAGCCGCTGCCCAACTGGGCGGGCTTCACCCCGTCGCTGAACCGGGTGGACCTGGTCCGCGGCGCGGTCGAGACCCGGTCCGGCTCCGCCACGGCCGACCCCGACCGCTTCCTGGCGCCCGACACGAAGGTCGTCAAGCAGTGGGACACCTCGGGCCGCACCGGCACCTTCCGGCTGCGCTACGACCTCGGGGAGGCCGACGAGGCCTTCTACGTGCGGCTGCGTGGCACCGACGGCAACCGTCAGCAGCCCGGTTTCCTCGGCGCGGACGTGGACCCGGCCGGGCCGGCGATCGACGTCGTCGGCGACGCCGACCCGTGGGCGGACCTGTGGTTCTACACGAACCCGGTCTGGGTGGCACCGGTCCGATGAGCGTCGCCGTGGCCCCCGCCTCCCTGCTCGCCCCCGCGCCGGTCGCCGCCCTGCGGCTGGCGGTCGACGCGGGCTGCCGTGACCACGCCGCGGCCGACGCCCTCGTCGACCGGGTGTGCGGGTGGGTGCGGGCGGCCACGCTGGGCCGGGTGCCGGAGCCGGCGGTAGCCAGCACCCACCTGGCCCCCGGCCCCCGGCCCCGGGTGGTGGTGGTGGCGACGTGGCACGCCACGCCCGACCTGGACACCACGCTGGCGGCCGCCCTGCTCACCCGGGCCGGCCGCGAGCTGGCGGCCTCCGCGGTCGTGGTGCAGACGGCCAGCATCCGGCTGACCAGTCCCGGGCGCGACCCCGGCGGCGCGTGGCTGGCGCTGGCCGAGCACGAGCAGCGCCGTTCCGGCAGGCTGGTCCGCTTCGCCGGCCACGACCGCCTCGCCGGATCGCTGACGGTCCGGCAGGTCGAGTCGACCACCGCCGTGGAGCGGGTCGAGGGCCTGGCCGGCTGCGAGGTGTCCCCGGACAGCGTCCTGCACCTCGACGGCTGGGCCCGCCCGACCTGGACCGACCGCGGCTGCGTGCTGCTGGTCCAGCGCGGGGCGCGCGGGCTGGTGCCGTACGAGGCCCGCCACCAGCAGGCCTGCTGCGTCGACCACTGACCGGGAACTCACGCGTCAAGTCGCCCGGCACGTGGCGGCGCGCCGGCCGGGCCGGTACGCCCCCCAGGCCGCCCGGGGCGGGTCAGTCCCGGCGGGTGCCGGCGTCGGCGACCAGCTGGCGCAGCAGCTCGACCACGCCGTCGGGGCCGTGCACCACCACGTCGGCGTGGGGCAGCAGGGCGCTCTCCTCGTCGGAGGCCGAGCAGACCCGCAGCGTGCTCAGCCCACGGTCGTCGAGCCGGCCGAGCGCCTCGAAGGCCTCCAGGTCGCCCAGGTCGTCGCCGGCGAAGGCGAAGCCCTGCGCGTCGAGCTCCTCGACCAGCCGGTCGACGGCCTGGCCCTTGTGGGCGCCCGGGGAGCGGACCTCGATCACGTTGCGTCCGGGTTCGAGGGTCAGGTCGTGGGCCCGGGCCAGCTCGCGCAGCGCCGGCAGCAGCCGCTCGAAGGCCTCCTTGGCGTCCGGCAGCCGCCGGGTGTGCACGGCGACGGCGAGGCCCTTCTCCTCCACCCAGGCCTCGGCGGCGTCGTGGCGGCGCAGCACGGCCGGCAGGTCGCGCTCGAAGGCGGCCAGCCCGTCCGGCGGGCGGGGCGAGACCACGCGGGTCGACGACGAGCTCCAGCGCTCGTGGCCGTACTGGCCGAAGACGAACAGCTCGCAGCCCCGCTCGGCGAAGCCGCGGCCGACCTCCTCGAGACCGCCGAGGTCGAGCACCTGCCGGGCCGGCCGGCCGGTGATCACGGCGACCGCGAGGACCTGGTCGGCCAGCTCGAGGAGCGCCGCCGCGGCGTCGGGGTGGATGTGGGCGGACTCGGGGTCCTCCACGATCGGGGCCAGCGTGCCGTCGAAGTCGAGGCCGACGACGACGTCGGGCAGGGCACGGACCAGGGCGGCGTAGCGCTGCTCCCCGCGCTCGGTGGTGAATTCCACGGGAGGTAGCCAACCACGCACCCGGCCCCGTCCGGGCCGCGGCCCGGTGATCAGCCCAGCGGTGCGGTGAGGATCAGGGTGAGGCGGTCGCCGCCCATGCCGGCGACGGCCGGCTGGACCCGGTCGACACCGACGTCCAGGGCGAGCTGACGCGCGGCCCGCTCGAGCTGCGGCGGGTAGTAGACGGTGGTGGCGGTGACCGAGCCGTACCAGTTGTCGGTGCCGGCGACCTGCCACCCGGCCTCGGAGACGGTGCCGCCGACCTGGCCCGCGAGCCCGGTGATCCCGGAGTTGTTGAAGACGGTCACGAAGATCTGGTCGCGCTTGACCGGCGGCGGGGTCTTCTTCTCGGGCTCGGCCTTCGGCTCCTGGCTGGGCGAGGGGGTCTCGGTCGGCGAGGGCGCGGCGCTGGGGGTCTCGTCACGGCTGACGATGGCGACCTCGCGCTCGGTCTCCGGGGACCCCTGGGTGAACAGGTAGGCCACCGCAGCCATCGCGACGGCCACGATCGAGAGCAGGACGACCGGGGAGGGCAGGGCCACACCGCGCTCGCTGCGCGCACGGCGGGGCGCGGGCCGGGACGGGTGCGTGGACGGGGTACGACGCGGAGTGCTCATGGGCCTCAGACCTCGAAGCCGAGACGGCGGGCCGAGCGCTGGCGCTGGCGCTGCGAGCGCAGGCGACGCAGCCGGCGGACCAGCAGCGGGTCGGACTCGAGCGCGTCGGGACGGTCGATCAGGGCGTTCAGCACCTGGTAGTACCGCGTCGAGCTCATGTCGAACTGCTCGCGGACCGCGGTCTCCTTGGCGCCGGCGTACTTCCACCACTGGCGCTCGAACTCGAGGATCGCCTGGTCGCGTTCGCTGAGCGAGGCTGGTGGCAGGCCGCCGGCCTGCTCGGCCCCGGTGTCGCGCTGAGCGTCCATCGCGGTGTTCTCCCTGATCGTCGAGTGGTGCGACGCTCACTGTAGGCGTCGAACCACAGCGATGTCATTCGCAACGCCGCGACACCCGCCTCCGCCCGCGGTGGACTAGCGTCGCGCCGGTGAGCACACCCTCCCCCGGCACCCCCGGTCCCGTCGGCTGGGGCGTCCTGGCCGCCGGCAAGATCGCCCGCACCTTCGCCGCCGACCTGGCCCACGTGCCCGGCGCCCGGCTCGCGGCGGTCGGGGCACGCTCGGCCGACCGTGCCGCCGCCCTGGTCCACGACGTGCTGGGGCCGGACCCGGTCGACCCGCCCGCGGTGCACGGGTCGTACGCCGCCCTGGTCGCCGACCCGGCCGTCGACGTGGTCTACGTCGCCTCCCCGCACTCGCTGCACCTCGACCACGTGCGCCTGGCGCTCGAGGCCGGCAAGCACGTGCTCTGCGAGAAGCCGGTCGCCCTGCGCGCCGCCGACTGGGAGACGATGGTCGCGCTGGCCGCCGAGCACGACCGCTTCCTGATGGAGGCGATGTGGACCGCCTGCCACCCGGTCGTCCTCGGGCTCGTCGAGGCGCTGGCCACCGGGGCGTACGGCACCCCGCGCCACCTGCGCGCCGAGCTCGGCTTCCGCGTCGACGCCGGGCCCGAGGACCGCCTGGTCGACCCCGCCCTCGGCGCCGGCGCCCTGCTGGACATGGGGATCTACCCGCTGACCCTGGCCCACCTGCTGCTCGGCCCGGCCGAGGAGACCACCGCCCTGGCCGCGCTCTCCGACGACGCCGTCGACCTCGACGTCACCGTGCTCTCCCGCCACCCCGGCGGCGCGCTGGCCACCTCGTCGGCGTCGCTGACCTCGTGGTCGGACCGCACCGCGGCGCTGGCCACCGACCGCGGCCGGATCGACCTGCTCGGCTCCTTCCACCACCCCGACGGCGCGGTGTTCGTCCCGGCCGCCGGCGACGACGAGCAGGGCGAGGCGCACGGCGGCGGCGAGCAGCACCTCGCACCGGTCGGCGAGGTGCTCGGCCGGGGCTACGGCAACGAGGCCGCCGAGGTCGGCCGCTGCCTGCGCGCCGGGCTGCGTGAGAGCCCGATGGTCCCGCACGCGCAGACCACGGCGCTGATGCGACAGCTCGACGCCGTCCGCGCCCAGGTCGGGATCCGCTACCCCGGCGACTGACCCCGGCGACCGACCCCCGGCGTACCCGGCCCGCGCCCCGTTCTCACCCCCAGGAGTGCACCGGGCGGTGCAGGTCCAGGCCCTAGGGTGACGAGGTGACCTCAGACCTGTTGATCGTGGCCAACCGCCTGCCCGTGGACCGGGTCAAGAACGACGACGGGAGCACCACCTGGCGCAAGTCGCCCGGCGGTCTCGTGACGGCCATCGAGCCGGTGATGCGGGCCAACGACGGCACCTGGATCGGGTGGCCCGGCGGCACCGACCAGGACCTCGAGCCGTTCGAGGACGACGGGATGAACCTGGTCCCGCTGAGCATGACCGCCGAGGAGATCGAGGGCTTCTACGAGGGCTTCTCGAACGGCTGCCTGTGGCCGCTGTACCACGACCTCGTGGCCAAGCCGGAGTTCCACCGCGAGTGGTGGGACGTCTACGTCTCGGTCAACCGGCGCTTCGCCGAGAAGGCCGCGTCGCTGGCCGCCGAGGGCGCCACGGTCTGGGTGCACGACTACCAGCTGCAGCTGGTCCCGCAGATGCTCCGCGAGCTGCGTCCCGACCTGCGCATCGGGTTCTACCTGCACATCCCGTTCCCGCCGGCCGAGCTGTTCCAGCAGCTGCCGTGGCGTCGCCAGATCCTCGAGGGCCTGCTCGGCGCCGACCTGCTCGGCTTCCAGCTGCCCGGCGGCGCGCAGAACTTCGTACGCCTGGTGCGCCAGCGGGTCGGGCACAAGACGCACAAGGAGCTCGTCTACCTGCCCGACGGGCGGACCGTGCGCGCCGAGGCGTTCCCGATCTCGATCGACGCCAAGGGCTTCGAGACCCTGGCCCGCTCCGAGCCCGTCGCCGAGCGCGCCGCGGCGATCCGCGAGCAGCTCGGCAACCCGCGCAAGGTGTTCCTCGGCATCGACCGGCTCGACTACACCAAGGGCATCGTGGCCCGGCTGCGCGCCTTCTCCGAGCTGGTGCGCGACGGCCACCTCGACGTCGAGGACGCGGTGTTCGTGCAGGTCGCGGTGCCCTCGCGCGAGCAGGTCGAGGAGTACCGGATCCTGCGCGACGAGATCGACCGCCTCGTCGGCCGGATCAACGGCGACCTGGGCCGGATCGGGCGCCCGGTGATCAGCTACCTGCACTCCTCCTACCCCCGCGAGGAGATGGCGGCGCTCTACCGGATGGCCGACGTCATGGTCGTCACGCCGTACCGCGACGGGATGAACCTGGTCGCCAAGGAGTACGTCGCCTGCCGCCTCGACGACGACGGGGCGCTGGTCCTCTCGGAGTTCGCCGGGGCCGCCGCCGAGCTGCGCCAGGCGTGGCTGGTCAACCCGCACGACATCGACGGCATGAAGACCGCGCTGCTCCAGGCCTTCGAGGCCGGCGACAAGGAGCTGACCAAGCGGATGAAGGCGATGCGCAAGACGATCCTGGCCCACGACGTCGCCGCCTGGGCCGCGGAGTTCATGCGGATGCTCAGCGACGTGGACAACGTCCACGACAAGGAGCTCAACCCGCCGGGGAGCTGACCTCGGTCCGGCCGGGCCCGCCACCGGCCATCAGGCGGCGCAGGTCCTCGGTCAGCGCGTCGCCGAGCCGGCCGCCGCCGGGGCCGTAGCCGTAGAGCTCGCCGAGGCCGGTGCGCCGCCGGTCGCCCTCGAGCACGTCGAGGTCGTCGGTCGTGATCAGCGCCGGGTGCGGCACGCCGACGGCGCTCGCGACCTTCGACAGGTCGCGGCGCAGCGAGCGGACGTAGTTGGCGACCCGCACGCTCTTGTCGGTGGGGTCCAGGCCGCGGGTGTAGCGGACCTTCTGGGTGGCCACGCCGGTCGGGCAGTGGTCGGTGTGGCACTTCTGGGCCTGGATGCAGCCCACGGCCAGCATCGCCTCGCGGCCGACGTTGAGCAGGTCGACCCCGAGCGCCAGCGCGACCAGGGCGTTCTCCGGGATGCCGAGCTTGCCGGAGCCGATGAAGGTCACCCGGTCGGCGATCCCGGCCTCGTCGAAGCGGCGGCGGACCTCGGCGAAGCCCAGCCGGAAGGGGTAGGCCACCGAGTCGGAGAACAGCATCGGCGCGGCGCCCGTGCCGCCCTCGCCGCCGTCGACGGTCACGAAGTCGACGCCGCGGGTCCCGTCGGCCATCGCCGCGACCAGCTCGTCCCAGAAGTGCAGGTCGCCGACCGCCGACTTGATCCCGACCGGCAGGCCCGTGCGGTCCGCGATCCGCTCCACGAGGTCGAGCATCGAGTCGACGTCGTGGAAGGCGGTGTGGCGGGCAGGCGAGGCGCAGTCCTCGCCGACCTCGATCCCGCGCGCCTCGGCGATCTCGTGGTTGACCTTCGCGCCCGGCAGCATCCCGCCCAGGCCCGGCTTGGCGCCCTGCGACAGCTTGATCTCGACCGCCACCACCGGGTTGGCTGCCACCAGGTCGGCCAGCGCGTCGAGGTCGAAGCGGCCCTGGTCGTCGCGGCAGGCGAAGTAGGCCGTGCCGACCTGGAAGACCAGGTCGCCGCCGTGCTGGTGGTGGCGCGACAGGCCGCCCTCGCCGGTGTTGTGCCACGCCCCGACCGCGTGCGCCCCCCGGTTCATCGCCTCCAGGGCCGGTCCCGACAGCGAGCCGAAGCTCATCCCGGAGATGTTGACCAGCGAGGCCGGGCGGAACGCGTGCCGGCGCCCGCGCGGACCCCCGAGCACCTTGGCGCCGGGCAGGTGCACGTCGTCGCCGTCGTGCGGCATCACGCCCACGGGCTGCTCGGGGAAGGTGCGGTGCCGGACGACCGGGTAGCCGACGGTCCGCTCGACGTCGTTGTCGGTGCCGAAGCCGACGTAGGCGTTCTCCATCTTGGCCGAGGCGTAGACGAAGCGGCGCTGGTCGCGGCTGAAGGGACGCTCCTCGTCGTTGGAGGCCACGACGTACTGCCGCAGCTCGGGGCCGAGCCGCTCGACCAGGTAGCGGGCGTGGCCCACCACCGGGAAGTTGCGCAGCACGGCGTGCTTCTTCTGGACCAGGTCGTGGGCAGCCACGGCGCCGAGCGCGGCGAGCGCCCCGAGGGCCGTACGACGGACGGGGGTGCTCATGGGGGCTGTCTACTCCCCCGCCCCGGGCACCGGCACCACCCGGTACCCCTGCGCGCCGGGTGGTGCCGGGCACGGACCCGGACCCGGCCCTGCTCGGCTACCGTCGGGACATGGACCTGGTGCCCAAGCCCCATCAGCTCGTCGCCGCGGCCGGCACCCTGGGGCGGCGGGTGCTGCGCGGCGGGGTCGCCGACCTGCGCCCCCACCCGCGGACCACGGTGCACGAGGACGACCTGGCCACGGTGCACCACTACCGCCCGGGCTCGGCGCACACCGACGGCGACCCGGTGCTGCTGGTGGCGTCCCTGGCCGCACCCGACCTCGCCTACGACCTCCGCCGCGGCTGCTCCCTGGTCGAGCACCTGGTCGGCGGCGGCCGGCCGACCTACCTGGTCGAGTACGGCCGGGTCCCCTTCCGCGACCGCGACCTGGCCCTCGCCCCCTTCGTCACCGAGGCCGTGACCACCGCGGTCCGCGAGACCTCGGCGCACGCCGGCGGCCGGCCGGTGCACCTGGTCGGTTGGAGCCTCGGCGGCACGATGGCGCTGCTGGCCGCCGCGCACGACGCCGACCTGCCGCTCGCGTCCGTGACCGTGCTGGGGTCCCCGGTCGACACCGACCTCGTCCCGATGGTGGCGCCGGCGCGGCCCCTGATCGACCCCACCGAGGGGGGCGGGCTGCTCCGCCAGGGCTACCGCGCCCTCGGCGGCACCCCGCCGCTGGCCTCCTGGGCCGTGCAGCTGCCGCCCGTCCAACGCCTGGTCGCCCGGCCGCTCGCGCTGGCGGTGCACGTCGACGACGGCGAGTACTGGGCGCAGCTGCAGGCCGTCGAGCGGTTCCGTCGCCGGATGGAGGCCTACCCCGGCCGCGCGTACGGGCAGCTCTACCACCGCTTCCTCGGCGGCACCGGGCTCGCGAGCGGCACCTACGCGGCCGACGGGCTGGAGGTGGACCTCGCCGACGTCGCGGTCCCGGTCCTGGTCGTCGCCGGCGCGAACGACCGGATCGCCCCGGTCGCCGCGGTCAAGGCGGTCGAGCCGCTGCTGACCGGGGCGCCGCAGACCCGCTTCGAGATCGTGCCCGGCGGGCACCTCGGGCTGCTCACCGGTCGCGCCGCGGCGACCACGACCTGGCCGGCGCTCGACGAGTGGCTCGACGAGACCTCGGGCGACGTGGCGCCGGGCGACCCCGGCGTGATCGGGACCAGCCCGCGCCGGCGGTACGGCTCCGGCGGCTCGCGCAGCCTCGCCCCCTGACGGGCCGGGGACGGGACAGTCCCTGGCGGCTCAGGGGGCGGGCGGCGCGAACGCGTACCGCTCGACCGGCTCCCACGGCCCGCCGACGTAGCGCCAGACGGCCAGCGCCTCGCCCGTGGCGGTGAACGGGGTGAAGTCGGCCCGCAGCCGGTCGACGGTCGCGCGGGCGACGTCGGCGTCGACCTTGTTCTGCACCGTGACGTGCGGGCGCAGCGGCTGGCGGTCTTGTCTGGTCAGGTCGTCCCACCACGCGCGCTGCAGGTCGGCGTGGAGGGCGACCAGGTCGGGGCTGTCGAGCCGGTACGCCGCCCCCTTGCCGAGCGCCATCACCTCGGTGACGGGCAGCGTGAACGGGGCGCGGCGCGCCTGCTCCGCCACCTGCGCGCGGACGAGGTCGAGGCGCTCGCCGGGCACCGCGTGGAACAGCGTCAGGTGGGCGCCGACCTTCGTGCGCCCGGCCGGGAAGAGCGCGGTGCGCTCGGCCTCGAACCGGGCGGTGGTGTCGTCGTCGAGGACCAGGGTGACCACGAGCGGGTGCGGCTGCGTGCCTCGGGTCATGTGTTGCTCGGGAAGCCGAGGTCGACGCCGCCGTGGCTCGGGTCGGGCCAGCGCTGCGTGACGACCTTGCCGCGGGTGTAGAAGTGCACGCCCTCGGTGCCGTGGGCGTGGGTGTCGCCGAACAGCGAGCTCTTCCAGCCGCCGAAGGAGTAGTAGGCGACGGGGACGGGCACCGGCACGTTGACGCCGACCATCCCGACCTCGACCTCGCGCTGGAAGCGGCGGGCGGCGCCGCCGTCGTGGGTGAAGACCGCGGTGCCGTTGCCGTACGGGTTGGCGTTGATCAGCTCCAGCCCCTCGTCGAACGAGGCGACCCGCAGGACCGCCAGGACCGGGCCGAAGATCTCGTCGGTGTAGACGCTCATGTCGGTGGTGACGTGGTCGACCAGGCTCGGGGCGATGAAGAACCCGTCACCGTCGGCGTCGTACTCCCCCTCGCGACCGTCGACGACCACCGTCGCGCCGTCCTCAGCGCCGGCCGCGACGTAGGAGGCGATCCGGTCGCGGGCCTCGCGGGTGATCACCGGGCCCATGTCGCAGCCACGACGCCCGTCGCCCGTACGCAGCCGCCCCACGCGCTCGGCGATCCGCGCGACCAGGTCGTCAGCCACCGGCTCCACGACGACCAGGGCCGAGACGGCCATGCACCGCTCGCCGGCGGAGCCGAAGCCCGCGTTGACCGCGGCGTCGGCGGCCAGGTCGAGGTCGGCGTCGGGCAGCACCAGCATGTGGTTCTTGGCGCCGCCGAGGGCCTGGACCCGCTTGCCGTGGGCGGTGCCGGTCTCGTAGACGTAGCGGGCGACGGGGGTCGAGCCGACGAAGCTGACGGCCTTGACCTGCGGGTGGGTCAGCAGGGCGTCGACGGCCTCCTTGTCGCCGTTGACGACGTTGAGCACGCCGTCCGGCAGCCCGGCCTCGGTCCAGAGCGCGGCCATCGCCAACGTCGCGGACGGGTCCTTCTCGGACGGCTTCAGGACGACGGCGTTGCCGCAGGCCAGGGCCAGGGGCACGAACCACAGCGGCACCATCGCCGGGAAGTTGAACGGCGAGATCACGGCCACCACGCCGAGGGACTGGCGCAGCGAGAAGACGTCGACGCCGGCGGAGGCGTTGTCGGTGTGACCGCCCTTGAGCAGGTGCGGGATCCCGCAGGCCAGCTCGGCGACCTCGAGGCCGCGGCCGACCTCGGCGAACGCGTCGTCGAGCACCTTGCCGTGCTCGGCAGTGATCAGGGCCGCGATCTTCTCCTGGTCGCGGCGCAGCAGCTCGCGGAAGCGGAACAGCACCGAGGTGCGCCGGGCCAGCGAGACGTCGGCCCACTGCTCGCGCCACGCCGCGTGCGCGCCGGCGACCACCTCGCCCACCAGGTCGGCCGAGGCCAGGTCGAGCTCCCCGGTCTGCTCCCCGGTCGCCGGGTCGTGCACCGCACTGGTCCGCGCCGCGGTCCCCTCCCACGCCCTCCCCGCGACGAGGTGGGTGATCCGGGCGGGTGCGGCGTGACTGGAGGACATGGCCAGAACCTAGGCCCGCCCCCGCGGACCGGTCCATCGCCCCGCCGAGATGACGCTCGCGGACAGCCGAGATGACGCTCGCGGCGCCTCGAGGTGACGCTTGCGGACACCCCGGGGGTGGGCGGGCGCGCCGGTAGCGTCCCGGGCATGAGCGCACTGGCAGGACTCGTCGAGAAGGGCCTCGTCGCCCCCGACTGGGCCGAGGCCCTGGCCCCGGTCGACGAGCAGATCGGCGCGATGGGCCGGTTCCTGCGCGAGGAGCTCGCGGCCGGCCGGCCGTACCTCCCCGCCGGCGAGGCCGTCTTCCGCGCCTTCGAGCGGCCGCTGGCCGACGTACGCGTGCTCGTGGTCGGCCAGGACCCGTACCCGACCCCCGGCCACCCGATCGGCCTCAGCTTCGCCGTCGAGCGGGACGTGCGGCCGGTGCCGCGCAGCCTGGTCAACATCTACCGCGAGCTGCACGACGACCTCGGCATCGAGCCGGCCTCCCACGGCGACCTCACCGCCTGGGCCGACCAGGGCGTGATGCTGCTGAACCGGTCGCTCACCGTGCGGCCCGGCGAGCCGGCCTCGCACCGCGGCAAGGGTTGGGAGGACGTCACCGGCGCCGCCATCCGCGCCCTCGCCGAGCGCGGCGGACCGCTCGCGGCGATCCTGTGGGGCAAGGACGCGCAGGCCCTGCAGCCGTACCTGGGCGACGTGCCGTGCGTGACCTCGGCGCACCCCTCGCCGCTGTCGGCCAGCCGCGGGTTCTTCGGCTCCCGGCCCTTCAGCACGGTCGACGGGCTGCTCGCGGAGCGCGGCGGCACGCCGCTCGACTGGCGCATCCCCGACGCCTGAGCCCGTCCGGACCCGGCTCCCGGAGGGCCGGAATCGTCACCTCGAGGCGCCGCGAGCGTCATCTCGGCTGTCCGCGAGCGTCATCTCGGCGGGTGGGTTTGCCGGGGCGTACGGCGGGGCGGGACGATCCGGGGGTGAAGATCCTCTCGATCCAGTCCTCGGTGGCCTACGGCCACGTCGGCAACTCCGCGGCGACCTTCCCGCTGCAGCGGCTGGGCCACGAGGTCTGGCCGGTGCTCACCGTGCACTTCTCCAACCACACCGGGTACGGCGCCTGGCGCGGGCCGCTGCTCGCGCCCTCCGACGTCGCCGACGTGATCACCGGCATCGAGGAGCGCGGGGTGCTGGGCGAGGCGGACGCGGTGCTGTCGGGCTACCTGGGCGACCCCGCCGTCGGCCAGGTCGTCCTCGACGCGGTCGCGCGGGTCAAGGCGGCCAACCCGGCGGCGGTGTACTGCTGCGACCCCGTGATGGGCGACGTGGGGCGCGGCATGTTCGTGCGCCCGGGGATCCCGGAGTTCATGCGCGACACCGTCGTGCCCGCCGCCGACGTCGTCACGCCGAACCACTTCGAGCTGGACTTCCTGGCCGGCACCACGACCCGCACCCTCGACGAGGTGCTCGCCGCGGTCGACGTGGTCCGGGCGCGCGGCCCCCGCGACGTCCTGGTCACCAGCGTCGTGCACGACGAGACCGCGGAGGGGACGCTCGACGTGGTCGCCGTCTCCGACGCCGGCGCCTGGGCGGTCACCACCCCGCTGCTGCCGATCGCGCCCAACGGCTGCGGCGACGTGACCGCCGCGCTCTACCTCGCCCACCTGCGGACGACCGGCTCGCCCGAGCGCGCGCTGTCGCTGACCACGTCGGCGGTGTTCGCGGTCCTCGAGGCCACGGTGGCGGCGGGCACCCGCGAGATCGCGCTGGTCGCCGCGCAGGACGCGATCGCCGACCCCGGGGACCGGTTCGCCGTACGCCGCCTGCGCTGAGGCCTCAGGTGCGGCGCGAGACCAGCCGGAACGCCGGGCCGACCACCCGGTCCCACGCCCACGGCGCCAGCCCGAAGCCCAGCATCAGCCCGTAGTTGCTCAGCTGGGTCTGGGTCTGCGAGCGCGGCCAGGCCAGCTGCGCCAGCACCGCCCCGGCCACCCGCTCCGGGCTGATCGCGGGCGGCGGGGCCGAGTTCACCCCGCCCGCCGCGTCCAGGGCGCTGTCGTAGATCGGGGTGTCGACGCTGCCCGGCGAGACCAGGCAGACGTGCACGTCGGGCAGGTCCAGGTTCTCGATGTGCAGCTGGCGGGCCAGCGCACGGACCCCCCACTTCGAGACGACGTACGGCGTCATCTCCGGCACCGCGACGTGGCCGAGCAACGACCCCACGAGCACCAGCGTGCCGCGCTCCTGCTCGCGCATCAGCCGCAGCGTGTGCCGCGCGACGTTGGCCGTGCCGGAGATGTTGGTGGCCAGCACCTGGTCGAAGTCGCCGGCCCCGGTCTCCTCGACCCGGCCGTAGGTGACCACCCCGGCGCAGTGCAGCACGGCGTCGACCCGGCCGTGCGCCTCCTGCGTGGCGGCCAGCAGCGCCGCGGCGTCCCCGTCGTCGGCGACGTCGGTGGCCACCGTCGTCGTGGACGCGGCCCCCACCTGGTCGCACTCGGCGGCGACCTCGTCGAGGACCTCCTGGCGGCGTGCGGCGAGGACGACGTGGTGCCCGCGGCGGGCCGCCTCGACCGCGGTGGCGCGCCCGATCCCGCTCGACGCGCCGGTCACCACGACCACCTGCCCGGCCGGGACGGAGCGCGGCAGCACCGGCAGCGGGACCAGGGAGCGGAGGGCGAGCCCGGCGATCTTCGGGGGAGTCATCCCCCCAGCCTGACCGCTCCGGCCTCCGCAGGAGGGTGAGCGGACCCTCCCCCGGTCCCGGCCTAGCCTCGACGCATGCCTTCCACCCCGTCCGGTCCCCGCGTCGTCCTGGTCGTCGGCGGCACCTCCGGCATCGGCCTGGCCACCGCCCGCCAGCTGGTCGAGCGCGGCGACACGGTGGTCGTCGGCGCCCGCGACGCCGGCCGCGTGGCCTCGGTGGCCGCCGAGCTCGGCGGGGGGACGACCGGGGTCGCCCTCGAGGTGACCGACGCCGCCTCCGTGGACGCCGCCGTCGAGCGCTGCGTGGCCGACCACGGCCGCCTCGACGGTGTCGTCACCTCCGCCCAGACCATGGCCTACGGCACCGTCGAGCAGGTGCCGGCCGACGTCTTCGCCGCCGTCGTCGACACCGCCGTGATCGGCACCGTCCACCTCGCGCAGGCCGTGCTGCCGGTCTTCCGGCGCCAGGGCGGCGGCCAGCTGGTCGTCGTCAGCTCGCTGCTCGCGGAGATGTCGGTGCCGTCGATGACGGCCTACTGCACCG
This sequence comes from Nocardioides aquaticus, assembly GCF_018459925.1. Lineage (NCBI taxonomy): Bacteria > Bacillati > Actinomycetota > Actinomycetes > Propionibacteriales > Nocardioidaceae > Nocardioides > Nocardioides aquaticus. The sequence goes on along the minus strand of NZ_CP075371.1, from coordinate 952,368 downwards.
CCAAGTGGGGCCAGCTCGGCCTGGTCCGGGGCCTCCAGCTCGAGGTGCGCCGCGAGCGCGGGATCGGCGTCAGCATCGTCCTCCCCGGCGCTGTCGACACCCCGATCTACCACCAGGCCGCGACCTACGGCGGCAGCGCCGGGTCCGCCCCGCCGCCGGTCGTCTCCCCGAGCGGGTCGCCGCGGCCTGCGTCCGCGCGCTGGACCACCCGCGCCGGATGACCCACGTCGGCCCGGTCAACCTGCTCGCCGTCACCGGCTTCCGGTTCATGCCGGTCGTCTACGACCGCCTGGTCAACCCGCTGGTCGACCGGGTCGCGGTCCGCGGCCCGCGGGTCGCCGACCACGACGGCAACGTGCGCGCCCCGCAGCCCGACGCCGAGGGCCTGCGCGGCGGATGGACCCCCGTCGGGCGGTTGCGCGACCGCGCGGGTCGCGCGCGCTGGCGCCGCCGGGCCTGACCTCGCCCGCCGCGACGTAGCCGGAAGGAACGAGCTCGGTCGAGCCTGACCGGGCAGCCCGCTGACCTGCAAGGACGCGGCACGGCAGGGAGGAGCGCTGGACTTCGTTCCTTCCGGCTCCGGGCAGCACTACGGCAGGCTGTCCCCATGCCCCCGCCCGCCGACCCCGCGCCCGCGCCACCCGCCCCACCGGCCGGGCACACGGCCCCGGGGCCGTACCTGCAGTTCTTCCGTGCCCTGGTCGGCGAGCCGGAGCCCGGCACGAGTCCCGACGACGTGGTGCGCGGCGTGCAGCGGCGCCTCGACGCGTTCCTGCTGCAGTACAAGTTCGGCATCGACGAGGTGCTCACCAAGATCACCATCCTGCGCGAGGAGTTCGAGGCCACCCACGGCTACGGGCCGGTCGAGCACGTCAAGACCCGGCTGAAGTCGCTGGACAGCCTGGTCGAGAAGACCACCCGCACCGGCTGCCCGCCGGACCTCGCGGCGATCCGCGAGCGGGTGCTCGACGTCGCCGGCATCCGGGTGACCTGCGCGTTCGTGGAGGACACCTACCGCTACGCCGACATGCTGACCCGCCAGCCGGACCTCACGCTGGTGCGCACCAAGGACTACATCGCCACCCCGAAGCCGAACGGCTACCAGAGCCTGCACCTCGTGGTCGAGGTCCCGGTGTTCCTGTCCGACCGCACCGTGCAGGTGCCCGTCGAGCTCCAGGTCCGCACGATCGCGATGGACTTCTGGGCCAGCGTGGAGCACCAGATCTACTACAAGTACGACGGCGCGGTGCCCGACGACCTGCGCGAGACCCTGCGGTCGGTGGCCGGGACGGCCGCCTCGCTCGACGGCGAGATGGGGCGGTTGCGGGCCGAGGTGCAGTCGCTGGCCCGGCCGACCCCGTGAGCGCCGACCCGGAGGGGCGCCTGGTGCCGCCGACGACCCTGCAGGTCGCCCTGAACGGCGGGGTCGGCGACCACCGGATGCCGCGCACGCCGCAGGAGACCGCCCGGCAGGCCGCTGCGTCCGTCGCCGAGGGGGCGACCTCGATCCACCTCCACGCCTACGACGACGACGGCGTGGAGACGCTCGAGGCCGGGTCCGTCGCCGCGACGCTGACGCCGCCCGGGCCCGCTGCCCGGGGGTCCGTCCTGCCGGACCTCGTCCCCGCCGACCAGGGCGAGGACGGCATCGGCGAGCTCGCCGCGATGCTGGCCGCGCGGGGCGTGGGCGTCGCCACCTGGTCCGTCCTGGCGGACGGGACGCCGGCGCCGGACGACGCCGGGCTCGTGGCGGCCGCGGCCGCGCTGCTGGGGAGCCGGTGACAGGAGTCGAACCCGCGACATCCTCTTTACAAGAGAGGCGCTCTACCTACTGAGCTACACCGGCGTGCCGCGGCCCCGGGTGAGCGGGTCCGCAGCGGCGGGCCTCATCGTACGGACGTCTCCGCCGGGTCCGGCTCGCGGACCCGCTCCGCCTCCACCCGCAGGGCAGCGAGCGCGAACGCGATCTCGGGCTGCTGGTCGGTGCCGCCGCGCACGAGGGTCCGCACGTGCCGGGCGGGGGTGGGGTCTCCGCGCAGCGGGACGCGGACCAGGTCGTCCTGGCCGGGCAGGCGGGCCAGCCGCGGGATCAGCGCCACGCCGAACCCGGCCGCGACCAGGGCGGCGCCGGTGTCCCACTCCACGACGCGGTGCAGGTGGCGGGGGGTGAAGCCGGCGGCCAGGCAGGCGGTCGCGACGAGCTCGTGGTGCGCCGACCCCGGCCGGTCCATGATCCAGGCCTCCTCGGCGGCGTCGGCCAGGAGCACCGAGGGGCGCCCGGCCAGCCGGTGGTCGCTGGGGACGAGCAGGTCCAGGCGGTCCTCCATCAACGGCTCCTGCACGAAACGCGGGTCGTCGGTGGGCGGGAGCTCGGTGGTGCCGACCACGACGGCGACGTCGACGGTGCCGGCCAGCAGCATGTCGACGCACACGCTCGGGTCGGCCTCGACGATCTGGATGCGGGAGTCGGGGAACTCCCGCATTGCCCGGATCGCCACCGGGGGCAGGAGCGCGGAGGCCGCCGTGGAGAAGCCGGCCAGCGCGAGCCGACCGGTGCTGCCGCCGGCGGTCTCGTGCAGCTCGCCGCGGATCGCCTCCCAGTGCGCGAGCAGCGCGTCGGAGCGGCGCAGCAGCAGGGTCGCCGCGGCGGTCAGCCGGACCTTGCGTCCCTCCGGCTCCAGCAGGACCACGCCGAGGTCGCGACCGAGGCTCTTCAGCTGGTGCGAGACCGCGGAGGGCGTGTAGCCCAGGTCGTGCGCGGCCGCGGTGATCGTGCCGGCGCGGGCCACCACCCGGAGCACGTGGAGACGGCTGTCGATCATGCAAGATGATTGCACGTTAACCGTGCAATTCGTTCGCTGTTCTTCGGCGGTCGGCATGGCCCACGATGAGCACGTGACGCACTTCGACCCCCTGCTCGACGGCTACCGGCTGCGCCACCTGGCGCTCCGCAACCGGGTGGTCAGCACCAGTCACGAGCCGGCGTACACCGAGGACGGGATGCCGAAGGACCGCTACCGGCTCTACCACCTCGAGAAGGCGCGCGGCGGGGTCGGCCTGACGATGATCGGCGGCTCGGCCGTCGTGTCCCCCGACAGCCCGCCGGCCTTCGGCAACATGCTGCTCTACAAGGACGAGGTCGTGCCGTGGCTGGCCCGGCTGGCCGACGACGTCCACGAGGCCGGCGCCGCGGTGATGTGCCAGGTCACGCACCTCGGGCGGCGTACCTCGAACTTCACCGGCGACTGGTTGCCGCTGGTCTACCCCTCGCCGCTGCGCGAGGCGCAGCACCGCTCCTTCCCCAAGACCGCGGAGTCGTGGGACGTCGACCGGATCGTGCGCCACTTCGCCGAGGCCGCCCAGCGCTGCCAGGCCGCCGGCCTCGACGGCATCGAGATCGCCTCCTACAGCCACCTCTTCGACGCCTGGGCCTCCCCGGCCACCAACCACCGCGACGACGAGTTCGGCGGGGACCCCGAGGCCCGCCTGGTCTTCCCGATGCGCGTGCTCGAGGCGGTGCGCGCGGCCGTCGGTCCCGACTTCGTCGTCGGCATCCGGATGGCGATGGACGAGGACCTGCCCGACGGCCTGGGCCTCGACGACGCCGTCGCGGTGCTCCAGCGCTACCGCGAGCACGGCATCGACTTCCTCTCCGTCATCAAGGGCGGGCTCGAGTCCGACGCCCGGCTGGCCGCGACCATCCCCTCGATGGGCACGCCGTCCTCGCCGTTCCTGGAGTTCGCCGGCGAGGTACGCCGGGCGCTGGTCGACCTGCCGGTCATGCACGCCGCCCGGATCGGTGACGTCGCGACCGCCCGTCACGCGCTGCGCGAGGGCCTGCTCGACCTGGTCGGGATGACCCGCCCGCAGCTCGCCGACCCGCACCTGGTCGCCAAGGTCGCCCGCGGCGAGGAGGACCGGATCCGCCCCTGCGTGGGCGCCTCCTACTGCCTGGACGCGATCTACGAGTCCGGCGACGCCAAGTGCATCCACAACCCCGCCACCGGCCGCGAGGCCACGATGCCGCACGTCGTGACCGCGACCGTCGGACGCCGCAGGCGCGCCGTGGTCGTCGGCGCCGGCCCGGCCGGCCTCGAGGCCGCCCGCGTGCTGGGCGAGCGCGGCCACCACGTCGTGCTGATGGAGGCGGCCGACCGCCCCGGCGGCCAGGTGCTCATCGCCTCGTCCACCCTGCGCCGCCGCGACCTCGTCGGGGTCGTCGACTGGCGCGTCGCGGAGGCCAAGCACTCCGGCGTCGACGTCCGGTACGGCGTCTGGGCCGACGCCGCCACCGTCCTGGCCGAGGAACCCGACCTGGTGGTCGTGGCGACCGGCGGCGTGCCCGACACCTCCTTCCTGCCGGCCGCGGCGCAGCCGCTGGTCCTCGACACCTGGGACGCCATCGGCGGCACCGGTGCCGGCGGCCCGCGGGCCGGCGACCGCGTCCTGGTCTTCGACGACCACGGCGGCGAGCCTGGTCTGGACGCCGCGGAGCACCTGGCCCGTCTCGGCGCCCGCGTCGAGCTGGTCACCCCCGAGCGGATGGTCGGGATCTCGGTCGGCTCGATGAACAGCCCGGCGTACCTGCAGGCCTTCGCCGAGCACGGCGTCGAGGTCACCGTCGCGCGGCGCCTGGTCGACGTACGACGCGCGGAGCCCGGCGCGGGAGCGCGCCTGGTCGCGGTCCTGGCCAGCGACTACCTGCCCGGCGCCGAGGTCGAGCGTCTCGTCGACCACGTCGTCGTCGAGCACGGCACCGTGCCCAACGACGAGCTCTACCTCGACCTGGTCCCCGCCTCGCGCAACCTCGGCGAGGTCGACCACGACGCGCTGCTGGCCGGGCGTCCCCAGGAGGTGGTCGCCAACGAGGGCGGCCGCTTCGACCTCTGGCGCGTCGGCGACGCCGTGGCCAGCCGCAACATCCACGCGGCCGTCTACGACTCCCTGCGCCTGTGCACGACCGTCTGACCACCTCCCCACCCACCCGGAGGACCCCCGCCATGTCCTTGTTGGAACCAGCCCTCGACCCCGTCCCGGCCGCCGCCCCGGCGCGACCGCTCACCCCGCAGCGCGAGGCGCTGCTGCGCGCGCTCGACGCCCGGACGCCCGGCCACAGCCTGCCGGCGCCGCTCTACACCGATCCCGACCTGCACCAGGCCGAGCTCGAGCTGCTCTGGCAGCGGCAGTGGGTCTTCGTCGGCACCTCCGCCGAGGTCCCCGAGCCGGGCGACTACGTCACCCTCGACATCGGCCGGGCCTCGGTGATGGTGCTGCGCGACGACGACGAGCAGGTCCGTGCCTTCCACAACGTCTGCCGCCACCGCGGGGCCCGCCTGGTCACCGAGGACAAGGGCTCGGTCGGCAACATCGTGTGCGGCTACCACCGCTGGACCTACAGCACCGACGGCCGCCTCGTGCACGCCCCGCAGCTCGGCCCCGACATCGACCCGGCCTGCCTGTCGCTGCTGTCGGTGCACGTCCGCGAGATCGAGGGCCTGCTGTTCGTCTGCCTGGCCGCCGACCCGCCCGACGACGTCGAGGACGTCGCGCGGGTGATCGCGCCGTACTTCGCGCCGCACCACCTCGGCAGCGCCAAGGTGGCCGCCCAGATCGACCTCGTCGAGGACGGCAACTGGAAGCTCACCATGGAGAACAACCGGGAGTGCTACCACTGCGACGGCCACCCGGACCTGCTCTGCACCTTCTTCCAGACCTGGGGCCTGGCCGAGCACCAGGTGCCGGACCGGATGCGCGCCTCGCACGAGCGGTTCCTGCTCGCCGACGCCGAGCTGGCCCAGCGGTGCGCGGCGCAGGGGCTGCCGTACCCGACGATCAGCGACCTCGTCGACCGCCCGCTCGGCTTCCGCGTCGAGCGCAGCCCGATGGACGCCGCCGGCGAGTCGTTCAGCCGCGACGGCACCCGCCTGGTGCAGCGAACCCTCGGTGACGTCGACGGCTTCCGGATGGGCCGGCTCGGCCTGCACGCCCAGCCCAACCTGTGGCTGCACGTCTGCGCCGACCACGCCGTCACCTTCGCCGTCTTCCCCGTGGGCGTCGACAAGACCCTGGTGCGCACGACCTGGCTGGTCGACGCGGACGCCGTCGAGGGCGTCGACTACGACGTCGACGCGCTGACCGAGGTCTGGCGCCACACCAACGAGGAGGACGCCGCCTTCGTCGCGCTCGCCCAGCGCGGCGTCTCCGACCCGGCGTACGTCCCCGGCCCCTACACCGAGACCGAGGCCCAGGTGGACGCCTTCGTCTCCTGGTACGCCGCCCGCATCCGCGAGGAGATCGTCCGATGACCGAGCTGCGGCACGACGCCTGGACCGACCCGGGGCCCACCCCGGGCCTACGGCTGGTGCCCGACCTGCCCCGCGCGGTCGGCGACGGGCTGCTCGCGCCCGAGGCCGGCCTGGACCAGGAGATGGTGCTGCGCCGGCGGGTGCCGGTGACCCACGACGTGGTGACCCTGGTGCTGGAGCCGACCGTGCCCGGCACGTTCGCCTACGCCCCGGGGCAGTTCGTGACGATGGTCGTCGACGTCGACGGGGTCCCGGTCGAGCGCTGCTACACGCTCTCCTCGCCGCCCACCCGGCCCCACCTGCTGACGATCACGGTCAAGCGGATGGAGGGGGGCGCACTGTCGCCGTACCTCCACGACCGGCTCCGCCCCGGCGACCGGGTGTCGGTGCGCGGGCCGAACGGCGACTTCACCGTCGCCGCGCACCCGGCCGCGCGCTACCTGCTGCTGTCGGCCGGCAGCGGCGTCACCCCGACCCTGTCCACGGTGCGCACGATGGCCGACCTCGGCGAGCTCGACGACGTGGTGGTCGTCCACAGCGCCCGGACGCCGGCCGACCTCGCCTGCCGCGGCGAGCTCGACGCGCTCGCCGCCGACCACCCCGGCCTGCGGGTGGTCTGGGTCTGCGAGGACGACTCCCCCGGCTCCGCCTCCTGGCAGGGCCCCCGGGGCCGGCTCACCGCCGACCTGCTGGCCGCGCAGGTGCCGGACGTGGGCGACCGCGAGGTGTTCACCTGCGGACCCCCGGGCTACATGACCGCGACCCGGGCGCTGCTCGCCGAGGTGGGCGTGGACCCCCTGCGCTGCCACGAGGAGAGCTTCGTGCTCGGGGAGTCGGCCGCGCCCGCCGTCCCGGCCCTGCCCGAGACCGGCGACGCCCCCGTCGCGCTGACCGAGGTCCCCGCCGCCGTGCCGGGGACCGCGACCGTCACCTTCGGCCGCTCCGGTCGCGAGGTCGTCTGCGCGCCCGGGACCACCGTGCTCGCCGCGGCCCAGCAGGCCGGGGTGTCCCTGCCGAGCTCCTGCGGCGGCGGGCTGTGCGGGACCTGCAAGTCCGGCCTGCTCGCCGGCAAGGTCGAGATGAGCCACCAGGGCGGGATCCGCCCGCGCGAGGTCGCCGCCGGCAAGTTCCTGCCCTGCTGCTCCACCCCCGACGGCGACATCGTCGTCGACGCCTGACCCCCACCTGCGCGACCAGCCGAGACGACGGAGACACCCGATGGACCAGACCTCCTCCCTGACCGCGGACGCCGTCGTCGTCGGCTCCGGCGTGATCGGCTCCGCCGTCGCGCTCGAGCTGGCCCGCGCCGGTCGCTCGGTGCTCGTGCTCGACAAGGCGGCCGGGCCCGGCCACGGGTCGACGTCGGCCTCCAGCGCGGTGATCCGGTTCCTGTACTCCACCTTCGACACCACCGCCACGTCGTGGGAGGCCAAGTTCATGTGGGAGGCGTGGGCCGAGCACCTCGGCCTGCCGGGCTTCGAGCCGCTGGCCGACCCGCCCGCGCTGACGGCGTTCCACCGCACCGGGATGCTGCACCTCGACGTGCCGGCGGTGCCGAGCGACCACAGCCAGGAGCTGCTGCGGGCCGCGGGCGTGCCGTTCGAGTACCTCGACGCCGACGCCCTCGCGGCGCGCTTCCCGCACCTCGACGTCGGGGCGTACTGGCCCAACAAGCCGGTCACCGACGACGCGTTCTGGGAGGAGACCGACCAGCGGCTCGGCGCGATCTACACCCCCGACGCCGGTTACATGGACGACCCGCGGCTGGCCGCGGACAACCTCGCGTACGCCGCCCGGCTGCACGGCGCGCGGACGGCGTACCGCGCCGAGGTCGTCTCCTGCGAGCGCGTCGGCGAGGTCTGGGTGCTGGTGCTGGCCGACGGCCGACGGGTCGAGTCGCCGGTCGTGGTCAACGCCGCCGGGCCGTGGTCGGGGGCGTTCAACACCCTGGCCGGGGTCGGCGCGGAGTTCACCGTCGGCGTGCGCCCGCTGCGCCAGGAGGTGCACCAGGTCGCCCGGCCGGCCGCCTGGGACGGGCGCGAGGACCCGGCGCCGGGCGTCTTCGACCTGGACCTCGGGACGTACATGCGCCCCGGCCCCAGCGGGGCGTGGGTCGTCGGCGGCAGCGAGCCGGACTGCGACCCGATGGAGTGGGTCGAGGGCGGCGCCGCCGGGATCGACGCGGTCGACCAGCACGTGTCGCTGGAGCGGTACGAGGCGCAGGTGACCCGGGCCGCGCGCCGGCTGCCCGACCTGACGATGCCGAACCGGCCCTCCGGCGTGGTCGGCGTCTACGACGTCGCCGACGACTGGACCCCGATCTACGACCGCACCGACGCCCCCGGCTTCTACGTGGCCATGGGCACCAGCGGGAACCAGTTCAAGAACGCCCCGATCGCCGGGCGCTTCCTGGCCGCGATCGTCGACGCCGTGGAGAACGGCCACGACCACGACGCGAGCCCGGTGACCTACGTGGGCGAGCACACCGGTCTCAAGATCGACCTCTCGGCCTTCAGCCGGGTGCGCGAGGTCAACGACGCGAGCAGCTGCACCGTCCTGGGCTAGCCGAGATGACGCTCGCGGACAGCCGAGATGACCCTCGCGGCGCCTCGAGGTGACGACTCCGGCGCCTCGCCGGCCCCGTACGCCGTCCCGGTGGGCCTAGGCTTCGCCCATGGCGCTGCACATCGTGGCCCACCGGCCGGACCCCGCGGTGATCTCGCTGCCCTGGGGGACGCCGCTGGATGAGTGGACCGACGACTTCGTCGTGCCGCTCCCGCGCGGGCTGTCGCGCCACGTGGTGCGGATCGTGCGGCTGCGCGGGGAGACGTACGCGGTCAAGGAGACGGTCGAGGAGATCGCCTTCCGGGAGTACCGCCTGCTGCGCGACCTGCAGCGGATCGGGCTGCCCGCGGTGATGCCGCAGGGCGTGGTCACCGGGCGCACCGACGCCGCCGGCGAGGAGCTCCCCGCTGCGCTGGTGACCCAGCACCTGTCCTTCTCGATGCCCTACCGCAGCCTGTTCGCGCACGGGCTGCGCGCCGACAACCTGCCCTCGCTCGTCGACGCGCTCGTGGTGCTGCTGGTGCGGCTGCACCTCGCCGACTTCTACTGGGGTGACGTGTCGCTGTCGAACGTGCTGTTCCGGCGCAACGCCGGCGGGTTCGCGGCGTACCTCGTCGACGCCGAGACCGGTGAGCTGCGCACGCAGCTGTCGCGCGGGATGCGCGAGCACGACGTCACCGTGGCCACTGAGAACGTGTTCGCCGAGCTGCTCGACCTGCAGGCCAGCGGCGCCGTCGACACCGACCTGCGCCCGCACGACGTCGTCGCGATGCTGCAGGAGCGCTACGCCGCGCTGTGGGACCAGCTGACCGGCGCCGAGGAGTTCTCGCTCGAGGAGATCTGGCGCATCGAGCGGCGCATCGAGCGGCTCAACGAGCTCGGCTTCGACGTCGAGGAGCTCGACATCATCACCGACTTCGACGGCGACACCGTCCGCATCCAGCCCCAGGTCGTCGAGCTCGGGCACCACTGCCGCGAGCTGCGTGGGCTCACCGGACTCGACGTCGAGGACGCCCAGGCCCGGCGGATGCTCAACGACATCGCGGCGTACACCGCCTTCCACGACCTGGGCCGCGAGGACCGCAGCCTGGTCGCGAACCGGTGGCTCGCCGAGGTCTACGAGCCGCTGATGGCGATGGTGCCGGCCGACCGGCGGGGCAAGCTGCAGCCGGCCGAGCTGTTCCACCAGGTGCTCGAGCACCGGTGGTACCTCTCCGAGCAGGCCGGCCGCGAGGTCGACCTCTTCGAGACCGCACGCGACTTCATCGACACCCAGCTGCCCGAGCGGCCCGACGAGGTCATCACCGCCGACGACCCGTAGCCGAGATGACGCTCGCGGACGGCCGAGATGACGGTCGCGGCGCGTCCACATGACGGTTCTGGACAGGGTCCTCCACCGGTCGCCCGCACGGGAGTGCTCCCGCGGGCCCCGATCGGGCATACCAGGGACATGGAGAACCTGCCCTGGACACCGTTCCTGCTCACCGACCCGGCCCTGGGTCGCGACCCCCGCTCCGTACGCCGTCTCGTGGCGCGCGGAGCGGTCCGCCGCGTGCTGCGCGGGGTCGGGGTGCGCGCCGAGGTGGCGGGCTCCCTGCTGCTGCGCGCCCAGGCGGCCGCGCTCGTGCTGGGTCCGGGGCAGGTCGTGTGCGACTACTCCGCGGCCTGGCTGCACGGGGTCGACGTCGGTCCCGGCCGACCGGGTCGGGGTCCCGACGTGCTCGACGTGGCCTCGGTCGCCGGCCGACGGGCCACCCGCCGCGGCGATGCCGACGGGTGCCGGCGCACGGTCGCCCCGGACGAGGTCACCCGGGTGCACGGGGTCGCGGTCACCACGCCGCTGCGCACCGCCGCCGACCTCGCCTGCCGGTGGGGCCGCGGCGACGCGATGGCGGCGCTCGACGCCTTCGCCCGCCTGCACCAGGTCGACGCCGAGGCGCACCGACCGATGGTCGCCCGCTTCGCCGGGCGGCGCGGCGTCACGCAGTACCGCGAGCTCGTCGCGCGCATCGACCCCCGCGCCGAGTCCCCCCGCGAGTCCTGGCTCCGCCTCACCGCGCACGACCACGGGTTCACCGACCTCGAGCCCCAGGTCGAGACCTGGGTCGAGGGGCGCGGGTGGGTGCGCCTCGACCTCGCCGATCGCCGCCGACGGATCGCGCTGGAGTACGACGGCGCCGACGTCCACGGCGACGACCAGAAGCAGGCGGACGACGAGGAACGCCGGGCGGCGATGGTCCGGGACGGGTGGGTGTTCGTCGTCGTCCGCGGTGGCGGGTTCGTCGAGCCGGGGCTCAGCAGGTGGGTGGGCGAGCTGCGGGACGCCTACGCCGACCACGGCCGCGGTTCGTGCCGGCGCTACGCCCGCGGCGAGGGCGCGGGTCGGCACCCGCGACGGGGCTGAGGTGTCCGGGATCGTCACCTCGGGGCGCCGCGAGCGTCATCTCGGCTGTCCGCGAGCGTCACCTCGGCTAGCGTCGGGCCGTGCTCGAGACCCGCCCGCTGACCGCCGACGACGTGACCGCCTCGAAGGGGCTCGGCCACGAGGCGTTCGGGAACCCGCGCCCCGCCGGCGACCGGGCGGCCGGCGCCTTCCCGGCTCCCGGCACGACCACCTGGGGCACGTTCGATGACGGTCACCTGGTCGCCAAGGCCACCGCCCGGCACGACGTGTCCTACTGGCACGGCCACCAGCTCGAGACCTGCGGGATCGCCGGGGTCGCCGTCGCCGCGGAGCACCGCGGACGGGGCCTCCTGCGCGGGGTGCTGGCCGAGGCGCTGGCCGAGCACGCTCAGACCGTCTCGACCCTGTTCCCGACCGCGCCGGGCATCTACCGCAGCCTGGGCTACGAGGTCGTCGGCTCGCTCGACCACGTCGACCTGCCCACGGCGGCCCTCGCCTCGGTCCGGGCGCCGGACCGCACGACGGTGCGCCGCGCGACGGCGACCGACCTCCCTGCGGTCGACGCGGCGTACGCCCGGTGGGCCGTCACCCGCAACGGCCCCCTGACCCGCACCTCGCCCTGCTTCCCCACCGACACTGACGCGCGGTTCTCCCAGGTCAGCGGGGTGAGCCTGGCCGAGGACGACGGTGGCGTGGTGGGGTACGCCGCCTGGACGCGCGGCCCCGGTTACGGCCCGGGGTCCCGGGTCGACGTCGACGACCTCGTCACGCTGACGCCCGACGCCGCCCGCGCGCTGTGGCGGGTCCTCGGCAGCTTCGCCAGCGTCGCTCCCACGGTCCGGCTGCGCACCTCGGGGGACCACCCCGCCCGGCTCGTGCTGCCGACCTCGACCTGGACGGCGGTCGAGCGCCGCCCGTACATGGCGCGGGTCCACCCCTCCGCCCTCGGCCGGCTCACCGCCGGACCCGACGACGACGTCGAGCTGTCGGTACGGGTGGTCGGGGACCCGCTCGGGGTGCTCGACGGGTCCTGGACGGTCGAGGCGCGTCCGGGCTGGTCGGCCGCCGCACGGATCAGCGACGACGACCGGTTGCCGACCCTGACGCCGCAGGGGCTCGCCCTGGCGTACGCCGGCACGCTGCCGGCGGTCGACCTGCGCGCCGGGGGCCACCTGGTCGGTGGGGACGCGCGCACCGACGCCGTGCTGGACCGGCTGCTACGTCGGCGGGCACCCGCCGTCCTCGACTACTTCTGAGCGCCGCAACCGTCACCTCGACGCGCCGCGAGCGTCATCTCGGCTGTCCGCGAGCGTCATCTCGGCGGGTCAGGCGCGGCGGCGGGCGATCTCGTAGAGCGCGACCGAGGCCGCGACGCCGGCGTTGAGCGACTCCAGCCGGTTGGCCATCGGGATCGAGACCAGCTGGTCACAGGTCTCGGCCACCAAGCGCGACAGCCCGTCGCCCTCGGAACCGACGACGACCAGCAGCGGGCCGTCGGCCAGGTCGAGGTCGGGCAGCGAGACCTCGCCCTCCGCGGCCAGGCCGATCACCATCAGCCCGGCCTGCTGGTAGGCCTTGATCTGGCGCACCAGGTTGACGGTCTGCGCGACCGGGATCCGGGCGGCGGCGCCGGCGCTGGTCTTCCACGCCGAGGCGGTCATCCCCGCGGCGCGGCGCTCGGGCACGACGACCCCGTGCGCGCCGAAGCCGGCCGCGCTGCGCACGACCGCCCCGAGGTTGCGGGGGTCGGTGACGGAGTCCAGCGCGACGATCAGCGGCGGCTCGCCGGCCTGGGCGGCGCGGTCGAGCAGGTCGTCGGGGTGGGCGTAGACGTAGGCCGGGATCCGCGCGGCGAGGCCCTGGTGCACGGCGCCGTTGGTGAGCCGGTCGAGCTCGCCCTTGGTCGTCTGCAGGATGGCGACGCCCTGCTCGGCGGCCAGCGCGAACGCCTCGCGCAGGCGCCCGTCCCGCTCGGCACCGTCGGCGACGTAGACGGTGTTGACCGGCACGCCCTCGCGCAGCGCCTCGACCACGGAGTTGCGACCGGCGACCCACTCGGCGTCGCTGTTGCGTCGACGCTGGCCGCCGCGCGTACCGGGACCGCGTCCCTGGCCGCCGGAGCCGCCGGAGCCGCCCGTGCCCCCGGAACCGCCCGCCGCGGCAGCGCCCGAGCGGTACGACTTGTGGTAGGGCCGGTCCTTGGCCTTCGGCGTCGGGCCCTTGCCCTCGAGCCCGCGCTTCACGCGCCCGCCCGAGCCGGCCGTGGGGCTCTTGCTCGACTTGCGGATCGCGCCCTTGCGCTGCGAATTTCCAGCCACGTCAGTGTCCTTCACGGTGATTGAGGAGCGAGCGGAGCGAGATCCCTGCCATCAGCTGAGGCTCCATCTCGGTCCGTCGGGGGTGTCCTCGACCTCGATGCCGGCCGCCTTCAGGCGGTCGCGGATCGTGTCGGCGGTGGCGAAGTCCTTGCTCGCCCGCGCCGCGTCGCGCTCCGCGAGGAGCGCGCCGAGCAGCGAGTCGAGGGCTGAGGTCAGCGCGGTCTCGCGGTCGGCGTCGCCGCCGGTGGCGCGCCAGGCCGGGTCGGCCGGGTCGAGCCCGAGCACGTCGAGCATCGCGACCACGGCGGCGCCGCGCTCGCGGGCGCGGTCGTGCTCGCCGGCGTCGGCGAGGCGGTTGGCCTCGCGGACGGTGTCGTGGAGCACCGCGACCGCGGCCGGCGTACCGAGGTCGTCGTCGAGCGCCTCGACGAACGCCGCGGGCAGCTCGGCGGCCGGGGTCTCCTCACGGCCGGCGCCGAGGCCGAGGCGGTCGAGCAGCTGCTCGATCCGGCGGAAGCCGACCGCGGCCTCCTCGAGCGCCTCGGTGCTGAACTCGACGTGCGAGCGGTAGTGCGCGGCGACCATGTAGAAGCGCAGCTCGATGCCCCGGACCCGCTCCAGGACCTGGGAGACGACCAGCGAGTTGCCGAGCGACTTGCTCATCTTCTCGCCGGCCGTGGTGATCCAGGCGTTGTGCATCCAGTACGTCGCGAACGGGCGGCCGGCGGCGCGGGACTGGGCCTGCTCGTTCTCGTGGTGCGGGAAGCGCAGGTCGACGCCGCCGCCGTGCACGTCGAAGGCGGGCCCGAGGTACTTGCCGGCCATCGCGGAGCACTCGATGTGCCACCCCGGGCGGCCGCGGCCCCACGGGCTGGGCCAGGAGGCGGTCGTCGGCTCGCCGTCCTTGGCGCCCTTCCACAGGGCGAAGTCGCGCGGGTCGCGCTTGCCGCGCGGGTCGGCGTCGCCGGCGGCCTCCATGTCGTCGATGCCCTGGCGGGTCAGCTCGCCGTACGACGGCCACGACCGGACGTCGAAGTAGACGTCGGCCGACCCGTCCTCGGCGGCGTACGCGTGCCCGCGCTCGATCAGCTGCTCGATCAGCTCCAGCATCTCCGGCACGTGACCGGTCGCGGCCGGCTCGTAGGTCGGGGGCGCGACGTTGAGGGCGGCGTACGCGGCGTCGAGCTGGCGCTTCATCGTCGAGGCCAGCGCGTACCAGGGCGTGCCCTGCTCGTCGGCCTTGGCCAGGATCTTGTCGTCGATGTCGGTGACGTTGCGGATGAAGGTGACCTCGAACCCGCGGTGTCGCAGCCAGCGCTGCAGGACGTCGAAGTTGATGCCGGAGCGCAGGTGCCCGACGTGCGGCTCGGACTGGACGGTGAGTCCGCAGAGGTACAGCCCCGCGTGGCCCTCGACGAGGGGCACGAAGTCGCGCACCCCGCGGGTCGCGGTGTCGTACAGGCGGAAGGTCACCACGACAGTCTAGGGACGACGCGGCCCAGCGTCGTATCCGTGGCTCCCGAGCGCCGCGAGCGTCACCTCGAGGCGCCGCAATCGTCATCTCGGCTGTCCGCGAGGGTCGTCTCGGCGGTGGATCCTGGGACGCGTGGGGCCGGTGGGACGTACCGTGGGCCGATGCGCCTCCCGACCCCCGTCTCCCGCCGCGCCCCCCTCGCCGCCCTCGCCGCCGCGACCGGCGCGATGATGCTGCCCGTGACCCGCGCCGACGCCTCCCCCGCCGCCGCGGCCGGTCCCGCGGCCGCCGGTCCCGGTGCCCGCCTGGTCGACTACCGCCGCTGGGACACCGACGGCGCCTTCGCCTCCGGCACCCGCCGCGGCACCGTGGTGGGCGACGGCCGGCTGCGCCTGGACGCCGCCGGCGCCGCCGGTCTGGGCAGCCGCACGCTGGACGGGCGCCGCTACGACGAGGGCACGTGGCGCTCGGGCTGGCACGAGCCCGGTTTCGCCCTGACCTCGCTGATCCCCTCCTGGTCGGCCGCCACCCCGCGCGACAGCGTGGTCGAGGTGGAGGTGCGCGGCCGCACCGCCGACGGGCGCACGTCCAGCTGGGACCTGATGGCCCGTTGGGCGGCCGGCGACCAGCACGTCCGGCGGACGACCGTGGCCGGGCAGGGCGACGACCTCGCCCGCGTGGACACCGACACCTGGACCGTGACCGCCGCCGGCGGCGTCACCGCCTACCAGCTGCGCGTGCGGCTGCTGCGCCGCGAGGGCCAGCGGGCCACCCCGCGTCTGGAGGCCGTCGGCGCGATGGCCTCCCGCCTGCCCGCCGGCACGCCCGCCCCGACGCAGCCCGGGGACGTCCGCGGCCGGGTGCTCGACGTGCCGCGCTACTCCCAGATGATCCACCAGGGCCACTTCCCGCAGTGGGGCGGCGGCGGCGAGGCGTGGTGCTCCCCCACGGCGACCTCGATGGTGCTGTCCTACTACGACGCGCTGCCGGGGCGCCGCGCCTCCTCCTGGGTGCCGGACGGCCACCGCGACCCCTGGGTCGACGTGGCCGCGCGAGCGACCTACGACCACGGGTACGACGGCACCGGCAACTGGGCCTTCAACACCGCCTGGGCGGCCTCCCGGCTCGGGGGCGGCGAGGCCTTCGTGACCCGGCTGACCGGCGCCCGCCAGGCCGAGCGGTTCATCGCCGCGGGCATCCCCCTGATCGCCTCGGTCACCTTCGGCCCCGGCGAGCTCGACGGCGCCCCGATCGGCTCGACGGCCGGCCACCTGCTGGTGATCGTCGGCTTCGACGCCGCCGGGGACGTGGTCGTCAACGACCCGGCCGCCTCGAGCGCGTCGGGCGTGCGCCGCACCTACGACCGCGCCCAGCTCGAGCGCGCCTGGCTGACCCGCTCCGGCGGCCTGGTCTACGTCCTGCGCGACGCCGACCACCCGCTGCCGCCCCGGGGCGCCGCCACCGCCTGGTGAGCCGCCACCGCCGGGTGAGCCTCAGTCGGCCGTGACGTCGATGGTGTGCCAGCCCGTGGCCCCGTCGGGCAGCACGTCGCGCAGCACCCCGGTCTGCACCTCGCCGTCGGCGTCGGTCGCGCGCACCCGCAGCTGGTGCCGTCCGGCGGACAGGTCGACCGCGGCCAGCCACTGCACCCAGCAGTCCTCGTTCGGCACCGACGCCAGCTCGGCGGCCTGCCAGGCGCCGCCGTCGACGGCGACCTCGACGGCCTCGATCCCGATGCCCTGCGCCCAGGCGGTGCCACCGATCCGTACCCGCCCGGCGGGCACGGTCGACCCGCCCCGGGGCACGTCGATGCGCGAGGCGATCTTGACCGGGCCCTGCTCGCCCCAGCCGCGCTCGGTCCAGTACGCCGTGAAGTCGGCGAAGCGGGTCACCTCGATGTCCACGACCCACTTGGTCGCCGAGACGTAGCCGTACAGCCCGGGCACGATCGTGCGGACCGGGAAGCCGTGCTCGATCGGCAGCGGTCGGCCGTTCATCGCCACCGCGAGCATCGCCTCGCGCCCGTCGGTGACCACCGACAGCGGGGTGCCGCAGGTCCAGCCGTCCTCGGAGGTCTGCAGCAGCGCGTCCGCGCCGTCCTGGACACCGGCCTCCTCGAGGAGGTCGGCCAGGCGCACCCCGGACCACCAGGCGTTGCCGACCAGGGTGCCGCCGACGGGGTTGCTGACGCAGTTCAGGGTGACCCAGGACTCCGTACGTTCTCGTGCCACCAGGTCGTCGAAGCCCAGGTCGAGCTCGCGGTCGACCAGGCCGTGCACGCGCAGCCGCCACGCGCCGGGCTCGATCGCCGGCGGGGCCAGGGAGGTGTCGATCCGGTAGAAGTCCTCGACCGGGGTCATCCACGGCGGGACGCCCTCGATCCCGAGGTCGGCCCCCGCCGGCACCGCCGGCTCGCTCACCCGGGGGATCCGCAGCAGGGCCCGGCTCTGCTCGACCGCGCGACGACCCGACCCGGCCAGGCGCCCGGCCAGCGCGGCCACCGCGCTGACGCCCACGACGGCCCCGGTCCCGATCAGGAAGGTGCGCCGCGAGCTCGCCGGCGCCTCGCTCGCGCCGGCGGCCAGGGCCTCCTCGGTACGCCGCAGCGGCTCGGTCAGCACCGAGAGCGTCCCGACCCACACCAGCAGTCCCGCCGCCACCGGCACCAGGTCCACCACCCCCGTCCCCCGGCGGGCCAGCACCGCGATCCCGCCGACCACGGCGAGGGCCGCGAGCACCGCGACGGCGGCCCACCAGCGGCGGCGGGCCAGGCGCCCGGACCAGGCCAGCACGACGAGGACCACCAGCACCACGCCGCCGAGCAGCAGGGGCTTGTCGGCCCGGCCGACCAGCCCGATCAGGAACTCGGCGACGGGCCCCGGGGTCAGCGACACCACGCCCCCGGCGACCGCGACGACGGGCGACTCGCGGACGGCGAGGAGGGTGGCGACGACGTAGCTGGCGGACAGCCCCGCGCCACCGGCGACGAGGCCGGCCAGGGACCAGGCGCGGGTGGACGTGCTCATGCTCCCGATCATGGCTCAGGCATGATCACGACGTGAATCCGCTCGCTCCGGAGCCCGCTCCGACCGACCTCCCGGCCCCCTCCCCGACCCCCGTCGCGGCCCTGCCCCGGGTGGGCACCGGTGTCGACGTCCACCGGCTCGTGCCGGGCGTGCCGATGCACCTGGCCGGGCTGTCCTGGCCCGACGAGCCGGCCGGGCTGGAGGGCCACTCCGACGCCGACGTGGCGGCCCACGCGGCGTGCGACGCCCTGCTCGCCGCGGCCGGCCTGGGCGACCTGGGCTCGCAGTTCGGCACCAGCGACCCGGCCTGGGCCGGCGCGCCTGGGGTGGCGCTGCTGGCCGAGACCGCGGCCCGGGTCCGCGCCGCCGGCTACGTCGTGGGCAACGTCAGCGTGCAGGTGATCGGCGACCGTCCCCGCCTGGGGCGCCGTCGCGCGGAGGCCGAGGCCGCGCTCGGCGCGGCCGCCGGGGGGCCGGTCAGCGTCTCCGCCACCACCACCGACGGGCTGGGCCTGACCGGTCGCGGCGAGGGCGTCGCCGCGATCGCCACGGCGCTCGTGGTCCCCGCTGCCGGGCCGGACGCCGGACCGGACGTTCAGCCCGCGCGGCGGTAGCCGACCAGCACGACCCCCTCCAGCACGCGCACGTCGTACACCGGGACCCCGACCGCGGCGTCCTCGAGGCAGCGGCCCGTGCGCAGGTCGAAGGCGTGCCGGTGGCTGGGCGAGCCGACGAACGGCACGCCCGCGCGGGTGCCGACGATGCCCTTGGCCAGCGTCGAGGCGTGGGCGTACGGGTCGTGGTTGCCGAGCGCGCGCACCTCGTCCTCGGCCAGCCGGAAGATCGCCACCGTCTGCCCGTGCACCAGCGCGGTCACCCCGCGCCCGACTTCCAGCTCGGCCACGCGGCAGACGGGCTGCCACTCCTGACCTGCTGACCCACGTTCCCGGATGCGCTGAGCCGACATGACGTGAACCTAGGTCCGGTCTGTTCGGGCTGCGTTTCCGGTTGTTACAGGCGTGAAAATCGTCCGCCCGCGCCTCGAGCGTCGCGCCTCGGACGCGCCACAGACCCGATCAGGTCGCGACGGGAGGAGGAGGGGGGCAGGCGCTCACCTGCGCCCACTTCGAGTAGATGGCATGGATGACACCGACGTACAGCGCGATGAGGTCGTCGGCGCCGTCCGCCTCGAAGACCTCGGCCGCGGGCAGGTGCATCGAGACACCCGACTTCGTCTTCCGCAGGCGCCTGACGTCGAGCTCCGGCCGGACCGTGAGAACGAAGAATGGCGCCGTTGGGAAGAGCCACGTGCGGACCCAGGCGCGCCACTCCTCGCGCACCACGAGGACGTCCCACGCATCGCCGAACGCCTTCAGGTGGGCAGGGGTCAGCCCGGGGTCGAGCCACGCCACGCTGATCGAGTGGTTCATCGCGTACCGGGGCCAGAGCTGCGACCCCACCCAGCCGTCCTCGTCCTGGGTCGGGTCTGAGGGTGAGTCGGCCACCGCCGGAGGTTAGCCACCTCTGCTGACCCCTTCGAGCCTGGCGGACGTGCACATCCGGGTAGATCTACTCATCCACGACCCGCTCGACCGAAATACGCTCTCGTTGATGGACACACCGACGGGGGCACCTACCGAGAGCCCAGCCTCCGTGACCCGGCTGGTCGCCCGGACCATGTGGTGGAACCACTGCGTCCTCGTGGTCCTGCTGGTCGGTTTCGTCCTCTTCCGAGGAATCAGTCCGACGCCCGACGCGGACATCGGACGGGGTCTTGGCCTCATGTCCTTGGAGATCCTCGGGATGCCCTGGACCTCTTCCTCGATGGCCCGCTTCGCCGATCAGCTGCCGGGTCTCGACGACCGGGCCTGGGTCGCCGCGTCCTCGGGCGGGGCGGTGCTCAACGTCGTTCTCCACGCGGCGTTGCTCACGGTGTGGGACCGCTGTCGTGGACGTAAACCCACGAGCTAGACCGCACGCCGAACGACATCCGACGCCGGCCCCGCTGCTCGACGGATCACCGCACCCCGCGCCTCCTAGGATGTTCCGGTGCCCGCCGCCGTCGTCGTCCTCGCCGCCGGCGCCGGCACCCGGGTGGGTGCCGAGGTGAACAAGGTGCTGCTCCCGCTCCTGGACGATGCCGTGCTCGTCCACGCGGTGCGTGCGGCGCTGGCCGTGCCGGACGTCGCCCGCCTGGTGGTCGTGGCGCGGCCCGGCGAGGAGGCCGCCGTGGCAGCGGTGCTGCGGCCGCTGCTCGGCGAGCGCGAGGTGGTCCTGGTGACCGGCGGGGCGACCCGGCCGGACTCCGAGGCCGCGGCGCTCGAGGTGCTGCGTGCCGACGTCGAGGACGGTGCGGTCGACGTGGTCGCCATCCACGACGGCGCCCGCCCGCTCGCCCCGCCGGAACTGTTCACCGCGGTCGTCGACGCCGCCCGGCAGCACGGCGGCGCCGTCCCGGGCGTCGCCGTCACCGCCCTGGTCAGCCGCGACGACCCCCGCCCGGTCACCGGCGCCACCGTGGCCGTGCAGACCCCGCAGGCCTTCCGGGCCGGCCCGCTGCTCGCCGGCTTCGACCGGGCCCGGGCCGAGGGGTTCGCGGCCACGGACACCGCGGGCGTGCTGGAGCGGTACGCCGACGGCGACCTGCACGTCGTCCTCGTCGCCGGCTCCTCGCGCAACCTCAAGGTGACCGTGGCCGACGACCTCGCGCTGGCCGCGGCGCTGCTCGCCACCCTCTGACCCGGCCCTCCAGGGACCGTCCTCCACAGGGTCCCGGTCCGCGTTGACACCGCACGCAGGATTCCGAGCGCCTCAGACCTGCGAGCGGTGTCAACGCCGGCGGCACCCCTGTGGAGAAGGACGCGGTCGTCGTTGGCCGGTCAGCGTTGGCCGGTCAGCGCGGGCCGGTCAGCGCGGCGAGCACCTCGACGTCGTCCTCGGTCGACACCCGCCGACCCTCGCCCGGCGCCTCGAGATGACGTACGGGCCCCCGCCGCCCGAGGGCGGCGAGCAGCTCGGCCAGGTCGAGGTCCGGCGACAGCGCAGCCGGTCCCCCCTCGCCCTCCAGCGAGGCGACCACGTCGGGCGGCAGCACCAGCGGCGACGTCACCGCCCACACGGCGTCCCGGTCGACGGTCTCCCCCACGACGCCGTCCTCGACCCGCTTGACGGTGTCGGTCACCGTCCGCACGCCGACCACGACCTCGCCGGTGGCCAGCGCCTCACGCACGCAGGCGGCCAGGAAGGCCGGCGGCGTCATCGGGCACAGGCTGTCGTGGAGCACGAACGGCTCCTCCGCCGCGACCACCGAGGACCACGGGGTGCCGATGTCGACCAGGTGCACCCCGGCCTCGCCCATCGCCCACGCGGCGCAGGCCACCAGCGCCTCGCCGTGCAGCAGCGCGAACGGCAGCGAGCCGCGGCCCTGCTCGGCCACGGTCCCGAGCGAGGCCGGCGGCGCCTCGTCGTCGTCGGCGTCGTCGACCAGCAGGTAGGTGCTCACCCGCGGCAGCGTACGGGCCGCCGGGCCCGTCCGGGCGCGACGCGGCCCCCGGGACCGTGGTGGTCGCGGGGGCCGTCGTCGTGGAGCAGGGTGGTGCGGTGCCGATCAGCCGGCAAGGACCTCGTCGAGGATCGACTCGGCCTTGTCCTCGTTGGTGGACTCGGCCAGCGCGAGCTCGGAGACGAGGATCTGGCGGGCCTTGGCCAGCATCCGCTTCTCCCCGGCCGACAGGCCGCGGTCGCGCTCACGACGCCACAGGTCGCGGACGACCTCGGAGACCTTCATGACGTCGCCGCTGTGCAGCTTCTCGAGGTTCGCCTTGTAGCGGCGCGACCAGTTGGTCGGCTCCTCCACGTGCTCGGCACGGAGCACGTCGAAGACCCGGTCAAGGCCCTCCTTGTCGACCACGTCGCGCACGCCGACGAGGTCGAGGTTGCAGGACGGGACGCGGACCACGAGGTCCTGCTGGGCGGCGATGCGAAGAACCAGGTACTCGCGGTCCTCGCCCTTGATCGTGCGGGTCTCGATGTCCTCGATGACCGCTGCGCCGTGGTTCGGGTAGACGACCGTTTCGCCGACGGTGAATGCCATATGTGATGTACCCCTTCCTAGGGATCCCTACTTTACCACGACCTTCGACCCTTGATCGCCGCGTTTGTGCAGGTCAGAGGCTCGGTCGGGCTTGACACCGCGAGAATTGTGTGGTGCCGGAAGGGTCCTGGGACCCCGTGCGCCACCCCCTTCGGGACCCCCTCGGGGCCCGTTGTCGCAGGTCGGCGCGCCCGGGACGGGCCGGATCGTGGTGAGGTGGCCCACATCGGCCCGCGCTCGGCGATACTGCGCGCATGCGGAGGAAGCAGCGGCGCGAGGCCGCCCAGGCGACGGCGCAGACGACGGCGCCGGCGGCGCCCGTACGACCCGGCGGCCCGCCGGTCCGCCCGACCACGGAGACCCCGGGCGGGCCCGGCGGCGGGGGCACGGCGCTGGCCGAGCGACCCGCGCCGGCGCCCGCGGACGGGACGACGGACGGGACGACGGGCGGGACCGCGGCGCCGACCTCGGACGGGGGCCGGCTCGCGGGCGTACGCCGGTGGTGGCCGCTGCTCCTGCTGCGCGCGGCCCACCCGCGCCAGGCCCTGCTCACCGCCGCCGCCCTCGGCGCCGGCGCGCTGCTGCTCGGCCGCGCCACCCAGGAGGCCGCCGTCGTCGCGGCGACCGTGCTGGTCGGCCAGGTCGTCGCCGGGTGGCACCACGACCTCGTCGACCGCGACCGCGACCGCCGCCACCACGCCGGCCGCAAACCGTTGACCGTGCCCGACCTGGACCCGGGCACGGTGTGGTTCTCGATCGCCTGCGGCGTGCTGCTCGTCGTGCCGCTGGCGATCAGCACGGGCGTGGTCGCCGGGCTGACGTACCTCGCGGCCCTGCTGGTCACCCTGCTCGGCAACCTGGTGCTCCGCGGCGGCGTCCTGTCGTGGGTGCCCTGGGCGGTGTCCTTCGGGCTCTACCCGGCCTACCTGACCTACGGCGGCTGGGGCGGCGACCACCTCGGCTCGCCCCCGTCGGTCCTGGTCACCGTGCTCGCCGCCCTGCTCGGCGTCGCGGTCCACCTGGCCCGCTCCGCCCCCGGTCTCGTGGTCGACCACGAGGAGGGCTGGCGCACGCTGCCGGTCCGTGTCGCCCTCAGGATCGGTGCCAGCCGCGTGCTGCTCGTCGGCGGCCTGCTGGCGCTCGCCCTGGCCGCCGCGCTCGTCGTCCTCGGCCTGGGCGACGGCTTCACCGCCTGACCCGCGCCCGGGCCCGGGAGCAGCCGTCGGGGTGCGGCGCCCGGACGCTAGGCTTGCCCTGCCGACCCCGGTCGGTCCACGACCTCCCGCAGACCGAGAAGAGCCAGCTGACATGACTCGCCGATCTCCCCTCGCCCGCCGCCTCGTCCCGGCGGCGGCGCTGCTCGTGATCGGCGCCCCGGCGCTGGCCTCGTGCGGCTTCGACTACCAGACCAACCAGGTCAACACGATCTCGCACGACGTGGGTGAGCGCGGCGGGACGCTCGACGCGATCGGCGTCGTGCTGGTCTCCGCCCAGCCCGGCTCCGGCACGCTGGTGACCACCTTCGTCAACCAGAGCCCGGAGTCGGCCGCGACGGTCGAGTCGCTGGCCGGCACCGGCGAGCCCGTCGTCGACGCCCCGTCCTTCGAGCCGATCGAGGTCCCGCCGCTGGACCGGGTCACCACCACCGACCAGGAGGGCGTCGGCGTCGGCGGCATCCCCGTCGAGGGCGACTTCGTCCCGGGCGACTTCGCGCCGATCGAGTACACCCTGGACGACGGCACCACCATCGACCTCAACGTCCCGGTCGTGCCCGGCTGCCGTCAGTGGGAGGGTGTCGACACCTCCTCCGACGCCGACGCCCTGCAGCCCGAGGCCGCGGACCCCCAGCTCGAGGAGCCGGAGGGCACCGAGGAGCCGGGCGAGCAGCTCGAGTCCGACTCGAACGCCTGGGACTGCGTCCTGCCCGAGCCGTTCCACCACTGAGAGGCACCCGATGACTCACACCCTGGTCCTGCTCCGCCACGGCGAGAGCGAGTGGAACGCCAAGAACCTGTTCACCGGCTGGGTCGACGTGCCGCTGAACGACAAGGGCCGGGGTGAGGCCGCGGCCGGCGGACGGCTGCTGCGGGAGGCCGGCGTCCTGCCCGACGTCGTGCACACCTCGCTGCTGCGCCGCGCGATCAGCACCGCGCACCTCGCGCTGGACGAGGCCGACCGGCACTGGATCCCCGTACGCCGGTCCTGGCGGCTGAACGAGCGCCACTACGGCGCGCTGCAGGGCAAGGACAAGAAGCAGACCCTGGCCGAGTACGGCGAGGAGCAGTTCATGCTGTGGCGCCGGTCCTTCGACACCCCGCCGCCCGAGCAGGACCCGGCCGACGAGTACTCCCAGGCCGGGCTGCCGCAGTACGCCGACCTCGGCGACGACATGCCGCGCACCGAGTGCCTGGCCGACGTGATCGTCCGGTTCCTGCCGTACTGGGAGTCCGCGGTCGTGCCCGACCTGCGCGAGGGCAAGGTGGTGCTCGTCGCCGCGCACGGCAACAGCCTGCGCGCGCTGGTCAAGCACCTCGACGGCATCGGCGACGACGACATCGCGGGGCTCAACATCCCTACCGGTCAGCCGCTCGTCTACCGCCTCGACGACGACCTGCGCCCGACCGTGCCCGGCGGGGAGTACCTCGACCCGGAGGCCGCCGAGGCGGCCGCCGCAGCGGTCGCCAGCCAGGGTCGCTGACCCCGCACACTCGGCACGGGCTGCGGGCGTACGGCCGGGTCGCCGGCCGTACGCGGGTCAGGCCGTGGCGCGGGGGTACTCGCCGGTGACGACGAAGACGACGCGGTGCGCCACCGACACGGCGTGGTCGGCGATCCGCTCGTAGTAGCGGCCCAGCAGGGCGAGGTCGACCGCGGCCTCGACGCCGTGGGACCAGTCCTCGGAGAGCAGCTCGGTGAAGCTCTGGCGGCGGAGCTGGTCCATCACCTCGTCGTCGCGGCCCAGCTCGATGGCGGCCTCGACGTCGCGGTCGACGATGATCTTCGCGACGCGGGAGACCATGTCCTCGGCCGTCATCGCCATCTTGTTGATCGTGGGCTGCACCTCGCGGGGCACCGCCACCTCGGGCACGCGCAGCCGCGCGATCTTGGCGACGTGGACCGACAGGTCACCCATCCGCTCCAGCTCGCTGACCATCCGCAGGCCGGCCACGACCATCCGGAGGTCACCGGCGACGGGCTGCTGCAGGGACAGCAGGTTGAACGCCGCGTCCTCGACCCGCTCGCGGGCCAGGTCGATCTCGCGGTCGCCGCTGATCACGCGTTGCGCGATCTCGGCGTCGCCCTCGGTGAGGGCGCGGGTGGCCAGGCCCACCGCCGCCTCGACGTTGCGGCAGATGCTCGCGAGGTCGGAGAAGATGGCGTCGAGCTGCTCGTGGAAGACGTCGCGCATGTCCCCGACCCTAGGCGCCGTGGCCCACCCCACGGTGTCCTGCCGGGGGGATCGGCTGAACGAGCGGTGAACAGTGGGGAGTCGGGCGTCCGTTCGGCGAACCCCGGGTGACCCGCCACTAGGCTCGGGGTGTGGACCCGACGACGCAGGCCTTCCTGGCGGCGGTCATCGGCGCCGTCGTGGCCGGTGGCGCCGTGCTCGCCTGGCACGTCAGCGACCGTCAGCAACGAGACACCACCGCCCTGCCGGAACCGCTCCTGCCGCCCGGCGTGGCGGCGGTGCTCTCGGTGCTGCGCAGCAGCGCGGTCGTCGTCGACGACGCCGACCTCGTCGTCAAGGCCAGCGCCCCGGCGTACGCCCTGGGGCTGGTGCGCGGCACCGAGCTGGTCGCCGGCGAGCTGGCCGACCTGGTCACCCGGGTCCGTCGCGACGGGCAGATCCGCGAGACCGAGCTGGTCATCGGACGCTCGGGCGGGCCGCCGCGCCACGTCACCGCCCGGATCGCCCCCTGGGGCACCGCCTGGTGCTGGCGCTGGTCGAGGACCGCACCCGCGAGCGACGCGTCGAGGCGGTGCGCCGCGACTTCGTGGCCAACGTCAGCCACGAGCTGAAGACGCCGGTCGGCGCGATGCGGCTGCTGGCCGAGGCGATCCACGACGGCGCCGACGACCCCGAGGCGGTGCGCCGCTTCTCCCTGCGGATGGTCACCGAGGGCGAGCGGCTGAGCCGCCTGGTGCAGCAGGTCATCGAGCTGTCGCGGCTGCAGGGCGACGAGCCGCTGGAGCGGCCGCTGCCGGTCGCGGTCGACGAGGTGATCGGCGTCGCCGTCGACACCTCCGCGATCGACGCCGCGGCGCGCCAGGTCTCCGTCGTCACCGGAGGACCGACCGGGCTCAAGGTGCACGGCAACGAGGAGCAGATCACGGCCGCCGTGGCCAACCTGGTGGCCAACGCCGTCAGCTACTCCGAGCCCGGCGCGACCGTGCTCGTCTCGACCAAGGCCGTCGGCGACGACCTCGAGGTCTCCGTGGTCGACCAGGGCATCGGCATCCCGGCCGGGGAGATCGACCGGATCTTCGAGCGGTTCTACCGCGTCGACCCCGCACGCCACCGCTCCACCGGCGGCACCGGCCTGGGCCTGTCCATCGTCAAGCACGTCGCGGCCACGCACGGCGGCGAGGTGCGGGTCTGGTCCGAGGAGGGCCGCGGGTCGACCTTCACCCTGACCCTGCCGCTGGCCCCGGAGCACCCGCTGGGCGCCCCCGAGGAGGACGACGAGGACGACGACGGGACCGACGCCGGACCCCGCCCGAGCGACCTGACCCCCATGATGGACACCACGGCCGCACCCGCGGCCGACGAGATGCAGGAGGACCGCCCGTGACCCGGGTACTCGTGGTCGAGGACGAGGAGAGCTACAGCGACGCGCTGTCGTACATGCTGCGGCGGGAGGGCTTCGAGGTGGCCGTGGCCGCCGACGGGCACGCCGCCCTGGCGGAGTTCGACCGCAACGGCGCCGACGTCGTCCTGCTCGACCTCATGCTGCCGGGCATCCCCGGCACCGAGGTCTGCCGCACGATCCGGCAGACCAGCTCGGTGCCGGTGATCATGGTCTCCGCCAAGGACGACGAGGTCGACAAGGTGGTCGGCCTGGAGCTGGGCGCCGACGACTACGTCACCAAGCCGTACTCCCCGCGGGAGCTGGTGGCCCGGATCCGCGCCGTCATGCGGCGCGGGGTCGAGACGGAGGTCGCCCCCGACACCCTCGAGGCCGGCCCGGTGCGGATGGACGTCGAGCGGCACGTGGTGACCGTCGACGGCCACGAGCAGCGCCTCCCGCTCAAGGAGTTCGAGCTGCTCGAGATGTTCCTGCGCAACCCCGGCCGGGTGCTGACCCGCGGGCAGCTGATCGACCGGGTCTGGGGCTCCGACTACGTCGGTGACACCAAGACCCTCGACGTCCACGTCAAGCGCCTGCGCGCCAAGCTCGAGCCCGACCCGGGCGAGCCGAAGTTCCTGGTCACCGTGCGCGGGCTGGGCTACAAGCTGGACCTGTAGCGGGCGGGCCGGGTCAGCCGAGCAGCGGCAGCCGCCCCGCCCGTACGCCCAGCGCCGCGCGGTCGGCGTCGGTCAGGGCCTCGCGGCCGGTGGAGCGCAGCACCGCGGTGGCGTCGTCCCACGACGACGGCAGCGGCGCCCCGAGGATCCCCTCGAGCACCGCACGCGTGTGGGCCAGGCAGGCCGCGGACGGGCCCGGGTCGTCGAGGTCGAGGACCAGGTCGAGGTGGTGCACCGTCGCCTCGACGACCAGCGTCGAGACCAGGTCGTCGACCGTGATCACGTGGCCCTGCGTCTCGACCCGGGTCGTCGGGTCGGCGACCTCGGACGCCCGGACGACCGCGGCCGCGGTCGCCGTCCACTGGGCGCGCAGGTCCGCGGGGTCGTAGGCCGCCGAGACGCGCGCGCTGGGGCCCGCACCGGCGTCGCCGTCGGGCAGGAAGCCGGCCCAGTAGGTCTCCCGGTCGACGTCCGGGGTGGCGTCGGTCGTGCAGGCCAGCGCCACCAGCGCCCGCTGGGCGTCCATCAGCTGGTGGTGCAGCAGCGCGCGCACCGGCCAGGCCGCCGCCCGGGTCGGCCGCTCCCAGTCGGCAGGGGTGAGCCGGTCCGTCGCGCGGCTGGTCCCGGCGTACGCGTCCGCCAGCAGGTCCGAGGTCATCGGGCCACGCTAGGCCGCCCCCGGCGCGCCGCGAGCGTCATCTCGGCGCGCCGCGAGCGTCATCTCGGCGCGTGGGCGAGGAACGCGTCGACCGAGGCCGGGCTGAGCACGTGGTCGAGCACGGTGGCCGCGCAGCCCACGAGCCCGGCGCGGTCGCCGAAGGTGGCCGGCAGGATCTGCAGGTCGCGGGTGGCCAGCGCGGCGGCGCGGGCGTAGACCGACTCGCGGACGCCGGCGGAGTAGATGTCGAAGACGACCGGCATGTCGCCACCCAGCACGACGGCCTGCGGGTTGAGCAGGTTGATCGCGACCGCGAGCAGGTCGCCGAGGTGGCGGCCGCTCTCGCGCAGCAGGTGGCGCGCCTCGCCGTCCCCGGCCAGCGCCAGGTCGACCACCTCGCGGACGTGGGTGACCGCGCGGCCCTGCTCGTTCATCCGCGCCACCAGCGCCCAGCCGCCCGCGACCGTCTCCAGGCAGCCCGTGGCGCCGCAGCGACAGGTCCGCTCGCCGCCGGCGTCGACGGCGGTGTGCCCGATCTCGCCCGCGGCGCCGAGGTGGCCGGTCAGCACCTGGCCGCCGGCGACGATGCCGAGCCCGAGGCCGGTGGAGGCCTTGACCACGAGCACGTCCTCGAGCGCGCCGGTGCGACCCATCCGCTCGGAGCGGGCCAGCGCGTCGGCGTCGTTGCCCAGGAACAACGGCGGCGGGACGTCGTCGTCGGTGAGACCGGGGGGCACGACGTCGGCGAGGTACGGCGCCAGCTCGACGCCGTCCCAGCCGGACATGACCGGGGAGTCGACGCTGGCGCCGCGGACCCCGTCGACCGTGCCCGGCAGGCTGACGCCGATCCCGACGACGCGACGCGGCCGGTGGTCCAGCCCGGCCAGCAGGTCCCGGAGGCCCGCGGCGACCGCGGGCATCAGCTCCGCGGGCCCGACCCCGGCCGGGTGCTCGCGGGAGCTGGTGGCCAGCGCGTTCGCAGCCAGGTCGAAGACACCGAGCTGGGTGCGCGAGCGGCCGAGGGCGGCGGTGAGCACGACGCCGAACCCGGTGTCGAAGACCAGCTCGGTGGGCGGGCGGCCCCCGGTCGAGGCGAGCTCGTCACCGGCGCGCAGCAGACCGGCCGCGCCCAGCGCCGCCAGCCGCGAGGCCACGGCGGTGCGGGACAGGCCGGTCAGCCGGCCCAGGTCGGCCCGGGTCGAGGCGCGACCGGTGCGCACCAGGCGCAGCAGCTCGCCGGTGGTGGAGCCGGCGTCGCGGGCGCGGCGCACCTCGTGCTCGAGAGCGGACTTCGGGGAGAGCGTCATCGTGACCATTCAAACACCGACACCCGGAAGACACGCAACTTTTGCCTGGTTAATACCTAAGCACGTTGCATCCCAACCCTAAGGTCCTTACCGTGGAGATCATGTCCGACACCGCCGCCCCGCCCGCGACCCCCGAGGTCTGCGACTTCGTCGTCTTCGGAGGCACCGGCGACCTGTCGCTGCGCAAGCTCCTGCCGGCCCTCTACCGCCGCGAGCTCGAGGGCGGCCTGCCCGAGGACACCCGCATCATCGGCGTCTCCCGCGCCGACCTGGACGACGAGGCGTACCGCGCCGTCGTCCGGGACGCGCTCGCCTCCCACGTCGAGCGCAGCGACCTGTACGACGGCGCCGTCGACCGTCTGCTGTCCCGGCTGCACCACGTGCCGATGGAGTTCGACGACCTCGCCCAGTGGCACCTGCTGCACGGCCTGCTCAAGGACCGTCCGCGCGTCGAGGAGGCCGTCACGGTCTTCTACCTCGCCGTCGCCCCGTCGGCCTTCGGCCTGATCTGCGACCAGCTCGACGAGGTCGGCCTGGTCAGCGAGCGCTCGCGGGTGGTGATGGAGAAGCCGATCGGCCACGACCTGGCCTCCTCGCAGCAGGTCAACGACGCGGTCGGCCGGGTCTTCGCGGAGTCCCAGGTCTTCCGCATCGACCACTACCTGGGCAAGGAGAGCGTCCAGAACCTCCTGGTCACCCGCTTCGCCAACACCTTCCTCGAGCCGCTGTGGAACTCGCGCTGGGTTGACCACGTGCAGATCACCGTGGCCGAGTCCCTCGGCGTCGGGGAGCGCGGCGCGTACTACGACCGCGCCGGCGCCCTGCGCGACATGGTCCAGAACCACCTCCTGCAGCTGCTGTGCCTGGTCGCGATGGAGCCGCCGACCTACATCGGCCGCGAGACCGTGCGCGACGAGAAGCTCAAGGTGCTGCAGGCCCTCAAGCCGATGACGCCGGCCGACGTGGACCGCGACACCGTCCGCGGCACGTACGGCGAGGGTCTCGTCGAGGGGCAGCCGGTGCGGTCCTACGCCGACGACCTCGGCGAGGCCGCCCCCGAGTCGGGCAGCACGACCGAGACGTTCGTGGCGCTGCGCACCGAGGTGCAGAACTGGCGCTGGGCCGGCGTGCCGTTCTACCTGCGCACCGGCAAGCGGCTGCCGCGCCGGACCTCCGAGATCGTGGTCGTCTTCAAGGCGCCGCCGCACCACATGTTCCCGCACAGCGAGGGCAGCGCCGAGCCGAACCGGCTGCACATCCAGGTCCAGCCCGACGAGGGCATGCGGCTGACGATGACGGCCAAGGAGCCCGGCCCGGGCGGCTACCGGCTGCGCCCGGTCTCGCTGGACCTGTCGTACGCCGACACCTTCGACCAGCGCTCCCCCGACGCCTACGAGCGACTGATCATGGACGTCGTCAAGGGCAACGCCACCCTGTTCATGCGCCGCGACGAGATCGAGGCCGCCTGGAGCTGGGCCGAGCCGATCCTGGACCGCTGGACCACCGCCCCCGACCGCCCCCGCCGCTACGCCGCCGGCACCAGCGGCCCCACCGCGGCCACCGCGCTCATCGAGCGCGACGGCCGGTCCTGGCAGGAGATCGAGTGACCGACCCGACCCCCACCCCCGCACCCACCCCTGCACCCACCGACGGGCCCGTCCCGCGCCCCGACCTGACGCTCCCCGCGACGCACCCCGTCGTGGCGGCCGTGACCGAGCGGCTGGTCGAGCGCAGCACGGCGAGCAGGGCTGCGTACCTGCGCCGGGTCCGTGCCGGCGTCGCCGCCGGGGCCGCCAGCGGCGCCGCCCGGGCCGACCTCGGCTGCGCTAACCTCGCGCACGGCTTCGCCGCCGCCGAGCCCCGTGAGAAGTCCGGGCTGCGTGGGCGCACCAAGCCCAACGTGGCCGTGGTGACCTCCTACAACGACATGCTCTCCGCGCACCAGCCGTACGGGACGTACCCGCCGGTGCTCAAGGAGGCCGTCATCCGCGCCGGGGGGATCGCCCAGGTCGCCGGCGGCGTGCCCGCGATGTGCGACGGGATCACCCAGGGCCGCGACGGCATGCAGCTCTCGCTCTACAGCCGCGACGTGATCGCGATGTCGACGGCGATCGCGCTGTCGCACGACATGTTCGACGCCGCGCTGATGCTCGGCGTCTGCGACAAGATCACGCCCGGGCTGCTGATCGGTGCCCTGTCCTTCGGCCACCTGCCGACGGTGTTCGTGCCGGCCGGTCCGATGACCTCGGGCCTGCCCAACAAGGAGAAGGCCGCGGTCCGCCAGCGGTACGCCGAGGGGCTGGTCGGGCGCGAGGAGCTGCTCGAGGCCGAGTCCGCGTCGTACCACTCCCGCGGGACCTGCACCTTCTACGGCACCGCGAACTCCAACCAGCTGCTGATGGAGGTCCTCGGGCTGCACCTTCCCGGGTCCTCCTTCGAGAACCCCGACTCGCCGCTGCGCGAGCCGCTGACCCGCGCCGCCGCCGCCCGCGCCGTGGCGCTGTCGGTGCAGGGCGCGGCCAAGCAGGGCGCCGCCCCCACCCCGATCGGCGAGCTGGTCGACGAGAAGGCCGTGGTCAACGCCTGCGTCGCGCTGCTGGCCAGCGGCGGCTCCACCAACCACACGATGCACCTGGTCGCGGTCGCCCGCGCCGCCGGCATCGCGCTGACCTGGGACGACTTCTCGGACCTGTCGGCGGTCGTGCCGCTGCTGAGCCGGATGTACCCCAACGGCTCCGCCGACGTGAACCACTTCCACGCCGCCGGCGGCATCGGGTTCCTGGTCCGCACCCTGCTCGAGGCCGGGCTGCTGCACGAGGACGTCGAGACGGTCGTCGGCCGCGGGCTGGCCCGCTACACCTGCGAGCCCGAGCTCGGCGCCGACGGCACCCTGGCCTGGCGCGAGGGCGCCACCGCCTCGCTCGACACCGACGTGCTCCGCCCGGTCGAGGCCCCGTTCAGCCCCGACGGCGGGCTGCGGATGCTGCGCGGGCCGCTGGGCCGTGCGGTCGTCAAGGTCTCCGCCGTCGCCGAGGAGCACCGCGTGGTCACCGCACCGGCGATGGTCTTCGACCACCAGGACGACCTGCTCGCGGCGTTCGACGAGGGCCGCCTCGACGGACGCGACCTGGTCGCGGTCGTGCGCTACCAGGGCCCGGCCTCCAACGGGATGCCCGAGCTGCACAAGCTCACCCCCGCCCTCGGGGTCCTCCAGGACCGCGGTCAGCGGGTCGCGATCGTCACCGACGGCCGCATGTCGGGCGCCTCCGGCAAGGTCCCGGCCGCCATCCACGTCACGCCCGAGGCCGCCCTCGGCGGGCCGCTGGCCCGGGTCCGGGACGGCGACCTGGTCACCCTCGACGCCGACGCCGGCACGCTCGGCGTGGCCACCGACGACGACTTCGACGCCCGCGAGTCCACCGGCCGTCCGCCCCAGGGCGAGGAGTGGGCCGGCACCGGCCGCGAGCTCTTCGCCGCCTTCCGCGCCACCGTCGGACCGGCCGACGAGGGCGCCAGCGTCTTCGCCGCCGTCGACGCCACCCCGACCCTCCAGGAGGTCCGCGTTGACCAGCACGTCTGAGACCCGTACGCCCGCGCCGCTGCCCCCCGGGTCGCTGCTGTCCGTCGCCCCGGTGGTGCCGGTCGTCGTGATCGACGACGTCACCCACGCCGTCCCGCTGGCCCGCGCGCTGGTGGCCGGTGGCCTGCCGATCATCGAGGTCACGCTGCGCACCCCGGTCGCGCTCGAGGCGGTCCGCGCGATCGCCGACGAGGTCCCCGAGATCCTCCTCGGCGCCGGCACCGTCTGCACCCCGGCCCAGGCCGAGGCGGCGGCCGCGGCGGGCTCACAGTTCCTGGTCTCCCCCGGCGCCACCCCCGGGCTGCTCGACGCGATGCTCGGCACCGGCCTGCCGTTCCTGCCCGGCACCAGCTCGGTCTCCGAGGTGCTGACGGTGCTCGAGGCCGGGGTGACGGAGATGAAGTTCTTCCCCGCCGAGGCCTCCGGCGGCGCCCCGTGGCTCAAGGCCGTCTCCGCCCCGGTCCCCGCGGCCCGGTTCTGCCCGACCGGCGGCATCACCGCCGCGAGCGCCCCGGCGTACCTCGCCCTGCCCAACGTCGGCTGCGTCGGCGGGTCCTGGCTGACCCCGAAGGACGCCCTGGAGCAGGGCGACTGGGACCGGGTCGCGCGGCTCGCGGGCGAGGCCGCCGCGCTCGGCTGAGCCGTCCCACCCGCGCCGGGGACCCCGCGGCCGGCACCGACCCGCGGGGGCGCTGTCGGCGGCGGGTCCTACGCTCCGGACGTGTCCCGTCCCGCCCCCTCCTGGCTGCCGCTCGCCGCGGTCGGCTGCACCCTGGTCCTGTGGGCCTCGGCGTTCGTCGCGATCCGGCACCTCGGCCGCGACTTCTCCCCCGGCGCGCTGTCGCTGGGGCGGCTGCTGGTCGGGTCGCTGACGCTGGGCGTGGTGGTGGCGGTGACCCGGCGGCGCACGGGTCGGGCGCTGGTGCGTCCCACGACCCGTGAGGCGCTGGCCCTCGCCGCGATCGGCGTGCTGTGGTTCGGGGTCTACAACGTCGCGCTGAACGAGGGCGAGCTGCGCGTCGACGCCGGCACGGCGGCGATGCTGATCCAGGTCTCACCGGTGCTGATCGCGCTGCTGGCGGCGCTGTTCCTGGGCGAGCGGTTCACCGGCGCCCTCGCGCTCGGCCTCGCGCTGGCCTTCGGCGGGGTGGTCCTGATCGCCCTGGCCGGCCCAGCCGACGGCGACCGCGACGTCCTGGGCGTCGCGCTCGTGCTGCTCGCCGCGGTGGTCTACGCGGTCTCGCTGGTGCTGCAGAAGCCCCTCGTACGCCGACTGCCCGCGCTCCAGGTCACCTGGGCGGCCTGCACGGTCGGGGCCCTGGTCTGCCTGCCCTGGGCCGGTGACCTGCTCGCGCAGGTCCGCGCCGCGCCGACCTCCTCGGTGTGGTGGGTGGTCTACCTCGGCGTCTTCCCGACCGCGCTGGCCTTCACCACCTACGCCTACGCGCTGGGGCGGATGGACGCCTCGCGGCTGGGCGTCACCACCTACCTGGTGCCGCCGATCACGATCGTGCTGGGCCTGCTGCTGCTCGGGGAGGCGCCGCCCGCGCTGGCGTACGCCGGGGGCGTGCTGGCCCTCGTCGGCGTGGCCGTGGCCCGCCGCGGCCCGGCGGCCGGACGGAAGACCGGACGGGCGCCGGTGGGCGCCGACCCGGTCAGGTCGCCAGCGCCACCGTGAGCCGCTCGCGCAGCGACCTGGTGGCCCGGCTGCGCAGCTGGCTGACCCGGGACTCGGTCACCTGCAGCACCTGACCGATCTCGGCCAGGGTCAGGCCCTCGAAGAAGTAGAGCGCGATCACGACCTGGTCGCGCTCGGGCAGCTCGCGCACCGTGCGGCGCAGCACCTCGCGGGTGCCCTCGTCCTCGAAGGCCTCCTCCAGGCCGGGGGCCTCGTCGCCCATCTCGGCGATCTCCTCGTCCCCGCCGCCGCCCATCTGGGTCGGCTTGGCGACCAGCTCGCGCAGCTCGCCGACCCCGACGTCGAGGCGCCGGGCCAGCTCGACGTCCTCCGGGTCGCGGCCCAGCTCGCGGTGCAGCGCGGTGCGGGCCTCCTCGACCGCACGCAGGCGGGTCCGCACCGAGCGCGGCACCCAGTCGGCGCTGCGGATGGAGTCCAGGATCGCGCCGCGGATCCGGGGCACCGCGTAGGTCTGGAACTCCCAGCCGCGGTCCGGCTCGAACTTCTCGATCGCGTCCATCAGCCCGAACACGCCCTCGGAGACCAGGTCCGCGGACTCGACCGTGGCCGGCAGGCCGCTGCGCACGCGTCCGGCGACGTACTTGACCAGCGGCGAGTACTGCATCACCAGCCGGTTGCGCAGGTCGACGTCCCCGGTGGCCTTGTACTCGCGCCAGGTCTCCCCGATCTCCGGCGGCGTGGTGCGCGGCGGGTTGCGCGGCGGGGTCCGCGGCGTGGCACGCGACATCAGGCGGCGCCCTGCTCGAGGACCGACAGCGCCGCCGACGGGTCGCTGCGGTAGCGCGCGATCAGCGCGGCCGTGCTCTCGTCGAGGCGGGCGAAGAGCGCGCTGCGGTACGCCGTCAGCTGCCGCTCGGCGGCCCGCAGCCGCTCCACCACGACAGCGGTCTCGGCCGGGCTGGCCGGCGGCGCCCACACCTCGGCCAGGTCGGGCAGCTCGGGCAGCGGGTCGGCCGCGCGGACGCGCAGCAGCGCGGTGCGCCCGGCGCCGGTGGCGGTGTCGCCCAGCACGCGGACGAGGTCCTCGAGCCCGATCGCGACGCCCGCGCCGCCGCCCGTACCGCTCCCGCCGGCCTCGATCAGGTCGAGCCGCGCGTGCACGACGCGGCGCCAGTACGAGGCCCGGTCCTCCTCGTCGCGCAGGCGCTGGCGGTAGCCGCGCAGCGCGGGCAGGTCGAGGTCGTCGAGCCGTGGGGCCTCGCCGACGTCGAGCGTGCCGGGTCCCGTGGCGGTCTGGTCGTTCACCGTGCTCCTCGTGCCGGGCCGCGGCGAGGGTGGGGTGGGCCGCGGGCGTCCCCCGCATCCTGCCAGCGCGACCGGGCCGTCGTCCGAGGGTTCCGGCAGCTCGTCGGGCCCCGGTCGGCCAGATCGGGCCCCGTCGTGGGGGTACCGAGGGGCCGTCGAGGGGCCTCCGGACGTGTCCCGGTGCCGAGACACCGGACCGTACGGGACTCAAGTCCTGCCCTCGCGGACCCGATGACCCCCTCGACCACGGGGAGCCGTGGCCCGCCGAGCCACCCCGGAGACCCGACATGCGCCCCACCACCGCCCGCCGGCGCCGTCGGTGACCGGGTTGCGCGACGTGCGCGGGCTGCTGTGCGGCGTCGTACGACGGCTGGGCAGCCGCGGCACCGACCCGCTGACCGGGCTGCCCGACCGCGGCGTGCTGCGCGACCGCGGACCGCTGGCGCTCGCGCTGGCCCGGGCCTCCGGGCGCCCGGTGGCGCTGCTGCTGCTCGACCTCGACGGGTTCAAGCGGATCAACGACCTGCTGGGCCACCACGAGGGTGACGCCGTGCTGGTCGAGGTGGCCCGCCGGCTCAGCTCCGTGGTCGGTGCGCAGGACCTCGTCGTCCGCCTCGGCGGCGACGAGTTCGCCGTGCTCACCGCGCCCCTGGCCTGCGTCGACGACGCCGGCGACCTCGCCGCCCGGATCGTGGCCGCCGTCGCCGCCCCGCTGGCGGTCGAGGAGCTGGAGGTCACCGTGACCGCGTCGGTCGGCGTGGCCCTGCTCGACCGCGACGGCAACACCCTCGAGGACCTGACCCGGGCCGCGGACCAGGCGATGTACGCCGTCAAGCGCGCCGGCGGCGACGCGCCCGCACCCCTCGGCGACCTCACCGACCCCGTCCTGGCCGCGGTGCACGGCCCGCGCCTGGTCGCGGAGCTGCGCGAGGCCGTCCTCGCCGGGCAGCTCGACGTCCACTACCAGCCGCAGGTCGACGCGGCGACCGGTCGCACGACCGGCTACGAGGCCCTGGTCCGCTGGGAGCACCCCGAGCTCGGGCTGCTCCTGCCGCGCCACTTCCTGCCGCAGGCCGAGCGCAGCGGGCTGCTCGGGCCGCTGACCGACGCCGTGCTCGACCGCGCCCTGGCCGACCTGCCCGCGCTGCGCCGGATGGCGCCCGGAGCCGGGCTCGCGCTCAACGTCTCGGCCCGGCACATGGCCGCCCGCGGACTGGTCACCGACCTGATCGACCGGGTCCGCCGGGCCGGGCACGACCCGGCGTCGCTGGTGCTGGAGATCACCGAGGCGGCCACCTGGCCCACGCCCGACGTCGCGTCGCTCTTCGAGGAGGTCCACGACGCCGGGGTGCGGGTTAGCATCCACGGCTTCGGGCGGGACTCGTCCTCGTTGCGCTCGCTGTGGACCTTCCCCGCGGTGCGCCAGATCAAGATCGACCCCGAGATCATCGCGACCCTGCTCACCGACCCCACCACCGAGCGGCAGGTGCGCGGCATGGTCAGCGCCGCGCACGCCCTCGAGGTCCAGGTCGTCGCCGAGGGCGTCGAGACCGCCTCCGCGGTCGCCCGGCTGCAGGAGCTCGGCGTCGACACCCTCCAGGGCCGGTGGCTCGGCGCGGCCGCGGACCCCGCCGAGCTCGCCCGCCAGGCCGGGCACTGGGCGGCGGTGGGCGCGGCGGTGCGCCGGACCGCGCCGGGTCCGCGGACGGCCCCGACCAGGGGCTGAGACCTGCCGCCGGCGGCCGGACCGGCGTACCGTGGTGGAGGACTGGTCTGGACCGCGCACCGGGATCGCGGGTTCCCCCGCACGCCGTGCGAGGGATCGGATTCACTGCTACTTCCGGGACGCGGGGGTGTCCGGGCCAGTCCCGTCACCGATCCACGGAGGAACCATGCGTGCTCCGGTCCTGCTGGTCGGCTACGACGCCGCCGCGGTCCGACGCACACGCGACGACTTCATCTCCGGCGGGCTGACCAACCCCGTCCTGGCCTGCGAGGACGGTCACGAGGCGGCCGCCTACGTCCTGGGCCGGGCGCCGTACGCCGAGCGCGCCGACCACCCGCTGCCGGTGGTCCTGGTGACGGCGCTCCGGCTGCCGCTGGGCAGCGCCGCGGAGGTGCTGCGCCTGCTGCGGGCCGACGCCGGGCTGCGCCGGCTGCCGGTCGTGGTGACCGGGGGCGACCCCGGGGACGACGAGATCGCGGTGCTGCACCAGCACGGCGCCACCTACCTGTCGGGCCACGTCGCGGCCCGCGCGCTGCTGGACGTCATCCGGGGCCTCAACCTGCCCTGGGCCCTCGAGCGCGCCGAGCCGGTGACCTGAGGTGGCGCACTTCGACCCGCTCGCCCTCGGCCTGACCGACCCGCGCCCGCTGCGCGACCGCGTCGAGTCGCTGTGCGTCGAGGCCGGCCACGCCGGGCGCCAGGTGGTGCTGCTGGCGGCCAGCGTCTCCAACGCCGACGAGCTCGCCGACGCCTACGGCCACGAGGCGCTCGGCGCGGTCACCGCGGCCGTCGTCGCGCGGCTCGGCGTCGACCAGCAGCCACCGGCCGTGCCCGACGACGGGACCCCCGACCTGGTCATCCACCTGCTGCAGGTCTCCCCCGTCGGCGGGGTCCTGGCCGGCCTCGTGGTCCACCCCGACCTCGACGCCGACGACGTCGAGGCGGTCGCCACCCGCCTGGCCGGGTTCGCGACGCTGCCGCTGGAGCAGGGCGGCGCGCGGGTGTGGCCGGTGGTCACCGTGGCGCTGCGCCGCTGCCGGGCCGACGACGAGGGCTGGCGCTCGCTGCGCGAGGTGCGCGGCGCCCTCTACGCCGCCGGCCGGCACCACCGCGGCTGCGTACGGTGGAACGCCTCGCCCGACCGGACCGGTGCGGGCGGGACGGGCGGTGCGGGCGGGGAGGACCAGCACGACGCCGTCGTCCGCCGCGAGCTCGGCCTGGTCGCCGACCTGGCCGCCGCGCTGCACGAGCACCCCTCCCAGCTGTCGCTGGTCTACCAGCCGGTGCTCGACCTGCGCAGCCGCACGCTGACCAGCGCGGAGGCCCTGCTGCGCTGGCACCACCCGGAGCGCGGGGACGTCTCGCCCGCCGAGGCCGTCGCAGCCGCCGAGCGGTCCGGGCTGATCCACGACCTGGGCCGGCTCGTGCTCGACCTGGCCCTGGCGCAGACCGCGGCGTGGATCGGTCACGTGGGGCCGGCGTACCGCACCCACGTCAACGTCTCCGCGCTCGAGCTG
This sequence comes from Nocardioides aquaticus, assembly GCF_018459925.1. Classification (NCBI taxonomy): domain Bacteria; kingdom Bacillati; phylum Actinomycetota; class Actinomycetes; order Propionibacteriales; family Nocardioidaceae; genus Nocardioides; species Nocardioides aquaticus. The sequence continues at coordinate 912,984 of NZ_CP075371.1, read as the reverse complement.
CAGCGTCCGGGCTACGTCGAGAGCGTCGCCGACGCCCTGGACCGCTCCGGCACCCCGGCGGAGATGCTGCTGCTCGAGATCACCGAGACGGCGCTGCTGACCGAGGACCAGCACGTGCTGACCACGCTGTACCGGCTGCGCGCGCTCGGCGTCGGCCTGGGCATCGACGACTTCGGCACCGGCTACTCCTCGATCGCGCAGCTGCACCGGCTCCCGGTCGACACCGTCAAGATCGACCGGTCCCTGGTCCGCGACATCGCCACCTCCGCCACCGACTTCGCCCTGATCCGCACCGTGCTGGGGCTGCTCGGCACCACCCAGGTCACCGTCGTCGCCGAGGGCATCGAGGACGCAGTCCAGGCCTCCCACCTGCAGGCCGTCGGCGCCGTCTTCGGGCAGGGCTACCTGCTCGGGCGTCCGATGCGGCCCGAGGTCTTCATGCCGGCCGTCGCCCCGCTGATCCGCGCCGACGCCGGGACGACCGCCTGAGGGAACGGTCGCCGGACGGGTGGTCCGCTACGGCCGGGCGTCGTCCCCGGCCTCGAGCCAGCCGCGGAACGCCTCGAGGTTGGCCGTCGACTCCCCGCGCAGGCGCCGCCAGTCCCACTCCTTGCGGATCGAGGAGGCGAACCCGAGCTCCAGGATCGCGTTGAACGACTCGTCGGCGGTCGAGAGCACCGCGCCCAGCAGGCGGTCCAGCTCGGGGAGGTCCGTCGGGTCGGCGGGGCCGTCCGCGCCCTGCCCGGCGTCGAGGACGCCCAGCGGCAGCCGTCCGTCGAGGTAGATGTCGCCGTGGTGGTCCAGCGCGAAGGCCGCGCCGAAGGTCTTGAGGTTGCGCTCCAGCAGCCACCGGTAGACCCGCTCGTGCGCCTCGTCGGGCTGGCGGCACACGAACGCGTGCACCCCGAGCGCGTGCACGCCGACGTCGAGGCGTACCGGCGTCTGGAGCTTCCGCTCGCCGGGCAGCGCGAAGGAGAACCCGCCGACGGCGGTCTCGGTGTGCTCCAGGTCGTTGGCCTGCAGGTACGCGCGCAGCGTCGCGGCCCGGCGCTGCTGGTCCGGCGTCATCGACGCCGGCGCGTCCCCGAGCGGGTCGCTCGGCTGGTCGCTCGGCTGGTCGGTCGGCTGGTCGGTCGGCTGGTCGGTCGGGTCGCTCACGTGCCCGAGCCTCGCATGACGGTGCGCGCGCGGTCGTAGGCCTCGAGGGTGCGGCCGGCGGTGGCCTCCCAGGAGAACTCACGGGCCTGCGCCAGCGCCCCGGCGCCGAGCGCCTCGATCCGGGCGGGGTCGGCGAGCAGGCGCTCCAGGGTGTCGGCCCAGCGGACGGGGTCGTGGCCCTCGACCAGCAGCCCGCTGACGCCGTCGCGGACCACGGTGGGCAGCCCGCCGACGGCGGCGGCGACCACGGGCGTGCCGCAGGCCTGGGCCTCGGCCGCGACCAGCCCGAAGGACTCGTTGTAGGAGGGGACGGCGACCAGCGTCGCGGCGGCGTACCACCGGGCCAGGTCGGTCTGCGCGACCGGGGGCACGAACCGCACCACGTCGGAGATGCCGAGCTCGTGGGCGAGCTGGACCAGGCTGGCCGGGCGGTCCAGGCCGCTGCCCGACGGGCCGCCGACGACGGGGACCACGAGGTGCCTGCGCAGGCCGGGGCGGCGCTCGAGCACGTGGGCGACGGCGCGCAGCAGGACGTCGGGCGCCTTCAGCGGCTGGATCCGGCCAGCGAAGAGCAGCACGGTCGCGTCCGCGGGAAGGCCGAGGTCGCGACGTACGGCGACCGGGTCGCGCGGGGTGAAGGTGTCCAGGTCGACGCCGGGGTAGACGACCTCGACCCGGCCGGGGTCGGCGTCGTAGAGGTTGATCAGCTGCTTGGCCTCGAGGTCGGTGTTGGCCACGAGGACGTCGGCGGCGTCGACCACCTGCTCCTCGCCGATGACGCGGGCGGCGGGCTCGGGGGTGTCGCCGGCGGCCATCGCCTCGTTCTTGACCTTGGCCATCGTGTGCATCGTGTGCACCAGCGGCACGCCCCAGCGGTCCCGGGCCAGCGCGCCGACCTGGCCCGAGAGCCAGTAGTGGGAGTGCACGACGTCGTAGTGCCCGGACGGCTGGGCGGCCTCGGCACGCAGCACCTCGCGGGCGAAGACGCACAGCTGGCCGGGCAGCTCGTTCTTGGTTAGGCCCTCGAACGGGCCGGCGTGGATGTGGCGCACCACCACGCCCGGGTCGACGGCCACGGCCTCGGGCAGCGCCGAGCTCGTGGCGCGGGTGAAGATGTCGACCTCGACGCCGTGGCGGGCCAGGCGCCGCGACAGCTCGGTGACGTAGACGTTCATCCCGCCGGCATCACCGGTGCCGGGCTGGTCCAGCGGGGAGGTGTGCAGGCTGATCATGGCCACACGGCGTACTGCCGGGGTCGTCACGTCGCCTGCACCTCCTCCGGCCCGGGTCGCTCGCCCGGGCACCTCCGGCCCAACCCTCACCCGCCGCACGACATTCCCCCACCCCCTCCACAATGGGCTCATGGAGACCACCACACCCCTCGCCGTCGTCACCGGAGCCAGCAGCGGGATCGGGGCCGCCACCGCCCGCACCCTGGCCGCCGCCGGCTACCACGTCGTGTGCGCCGCGCGCCGGGCCGAGCGCGTCGAGGAGCTGGCCCGCGAGATCGGGGGCACGGCCGTGACCTGCGACGTCACCGACGAGGACCAGGTCGCCGCGCTGGCCGCGCAGGTCGGGGCGCGCCTGGACGTGCTGGTCAACAACGCCGGCGGCGCCTTCGGGATGACCCCGGTCGCGGAGGCCGACTCCGCGCAGTGGCGCGCGATGTACGAGGTCAACGTGATCGGGCTGATGCAGGTCACCCGCGCCCTGCTGCCGGCCCTGCTGGCCTCGGGCGCCGGCACGATCCTCAACGTCGGCTCGACCGCCGGCCGGATCGCCTACGAGGGCGGCGCGGGCTACACCGCGGCCAAGCACGGCACCCAGGTGGTGACCGAGACGCTGCGCCTGGAGCTGTTCGACCAGCCGGTCCGCGTCCTGGAGATCGCCCCGGGCATGGTCCGCACCGAGGAGTTCAGCGCGGTCCGCTTCGACGGCGACCAGGCGAAGGCCGACGCCGTGTACGCCGGGGTGCCCGACCCGCTGACCGCCGAGGACGTCGCCGATGCCATCGGGTGGATGGTCACCCGTCCCGCCCACGTCAACGTCGACAGCCTGGTCATCAAGCCCCGCGCGCAGGCCGCGCAGCACAAGGTCCACCGCGTCTGAGCGGCCGTACGGCCGGCCCCGCCCCCCCGCCGGCGCGCCGGAAACGTCATCTCGAGGCGCCGCGAGCGTCATCTCGGCTGTCCGCGAGCGTCATCTCGGCCGGAGTGGCATGATCCGCCCGTGCAGACCATCGGACTGATCGGCGGGATGAGCTGGGAGAGCAGCTCGGTCTACTACGAGATGCTCAACCGGGGGGTGCAGCAGCGGCGCGGCGGGCTCAGCTCGGCGCGGACGGTGCTGAGCTCGGTCGACTTCGCCGAGGTCGACGCGCTGCAGCGCGCCGAGCGCTGGGACGACGTCGCCGAGGTCCTCGTCGGCGCCGCGACGGGCGTCGAGCGGGCCGGCGCGGACTTCCTGCTGCTGTGCACCACGACCTTCCACCGGGTGGCCGACCAGGTCGCCGACGCCGTCGACATCCCGGTCCTGCACCTCGCCGACGTGGTGGCCGACGCCGTCCGCGCCCAGGGTCTCGACGAGATCGGGTTCGTCGGCACCTCCCTGGCGATGTCGCGCACCTTCTTCCTCGACCGGCTCCGCAGCCACGGCCTCACGGTGCACGTGCCCGAGGCGCACCACCACGAGGAGCTCGACGCGATCATCTACGGCGAGCTGATCCACGGCCGCGTCCTGGACTCCTCGCGCCGCACCGTCGTCGGGCTGGTCGAGGAGCTGTGGGACGCCGGCGCCGGCGGGGTGGTGCTCGGCTGCACCGAGCTCGAGCTGCTCGTGCGCCAGGCCGACGCCGAGCTGCCGCTCTTCCCGTGCACCTCGCTGCACGTCGCCGCCGCGCTCGACCGCGCCCTGGCCTGACCCCACCCCGGCAGGCCGCGGGACGTCATCCGTCCCGTACCCCGGCCGAGCGCGCCGACGTATGACGTCGCGGGCCTGCCCGGGACCCACCCACCGGCCGCTACTGCGGCGCCGGTTCCCTCGTGCGCCGCCCCAGCGTGGCGATGGCCAGCAGGATCAGCACCGAGCCCAGCACGCCGGCCGGGCTCAGCCGCTCGCCCAGGAACGCGACCGCGAGCAGCACCGCCGTCACCGGCTCGAGCAGGCTCGCCACCACCGCGGTGCCGCTCGAGGTGGTGCGCAGCCCGGTGAACAGCAGGGCGTACGCGACCGCCATCGTCACCACGCCGAGGTAGACGATCCACCCCCACGACGCGAGGTCAGCGGTCAGCACCGGCTCCCCGCGCAGCAGCGGCAGCCCCAGCCCGAGGGGCAGCAGGACGCCGGCCGCCACGACCATCGTCGCGGTCGTCATCGTGAGGGTGTCGAGGCGCCGCGAGAGCGGGGCGCCGACCTCGGCGGAGAACCCGTACGCCGCACCGGCGGCGAGCGCGGCCAGCACCCCGACGACCGGGCGGGAGCCGGCCGGCCCCTCGCTTCCGGCGCCGCCGACCAGCAGCAGCCCGACCACCGCGACCACCACGGTGGCCAGCGCCCCCGCGGCCGGGGGCCGGCGTTCGCGGACGCTGCCCACCACCAGCAGCAGCGCCGGGGCGAACCCGAGGCACACGACCGTGGCGATGCTGACCCCCGCCCACAGCACGGCGACGAAGAACAGCTGCTGGAAGGTCGCGGTGAGCACGCCGACCGCCACCACGCGGCGCCACTGCGGCCGGGCCAGCACCCAGCAGCGGCGCAGCCGTCCGACCGAGGCCACCGCCGCGAGCAGGACGCCGGCCGCGACCAGCCCGCGCAGCGCCCCGACCGTCAGCGGGCCGAGCCCGGAGGCCTCGACGGCCAGCGGCACGGACGGGCCGATCGTCCCCCAGAGGACGCCGGCCAGGCAGACCAGCAGCAGCCCCCGGCCCAGCACCGGCCCCGGCGCCCCGGCGGTGGCCGGCGCCGCGGCAGGAGTCCTCACCGGGGCATCGTCGCAGCCGTCCGGGACCTACGCCTCCGTCGGGCCGTCGGGCCGCAGCACCAGGTCGGCGACGGCGCGCAGGTCGTCGGTCAGGTCCTGCTCGGGCACCCGCACCTGCCGGCCGTCGAGGTCGAACTCGTAGGTGAAGTGGTCGGGCATCGGGCTGCCGGCCGGGCGGGCGGCCTGCGGGTCGATGCGGTCCACCAGCCCGGCCAGGGTCGCCGCGCGCTCGTCCGCGCCGCCGAGGTCGACCTCGGCCTCGACGGTGCGGCCCACGAAGCCCCCCGAGCGGCGGACGCGGACGGTGCGCAGCGGGCCCCCGGGGGCGGCGCCGCCCGTCGCGGGCGCCGAGCTGCCGGCGACCGGGCGTACCCCGACCTGGCGCCACGCCTCCTCGACCGCGGCCGCGGAGTCCCCGGCGGCCGCGACGGTCGCTGCCGCGAAGCCCGCGAAGTCGGTGTCGGGGCGCACGTCGCCGCCGGTCAGCGCGTCGTACCAGATCCGGCCGGCGCCGGCCCACGACGAGCCGCCGACGGCGACCGCGGCCAGCTGGAAGGCGCGGTTGGGGATGCCGGAGTTGATGTGCACCCCGCCGTTGTCGTCGGTGGTCTCGACGTAGTCGTCGAGGTGGGCCGGCTGCGGGTCCGTGCCCAGGCGGGGGTCGTCGTAGGCCGTGCCGGGCGCGGCCATGTCGCGCAGCGCCCGGGCCCGGACACCGGGCAGGAACAGCTCGGCGCCGATCAGCCAGTCGGCCTCGGCGGCCTGCTGGCCCAGCAGCCGCTGCTCGGAGCAGGCGGCGAAGACGTCGGAGACGGACTCGTTCAGCGCCCCGGGCTGGCCCTGGTAGACCAGCCCGGCGGTGCGCTCGGTCACGGCGTGCGCGAGCTCGTGCGCCAGCACGTCGGCGGCCTTGGTGAACCGGGCGAACACCTCGCCGTCGCCGTCGCCGAAGACCAGCTGGGTGCCGTCCCAGAACGCGTTGGCGTAGTCGCGGCCGTAGTGGACGGTCAGCGACACCGGCGCCCCGCGACCGTCGTAGGAGTCGCGGTCGTAGACCTCGCGGAACAGCGCCAGCGCCCCGGTGATCCCGGCGGCCGCCTCGTCGACGGCCGCGTCGCCCGACCCGGGCTCGCCCGCGCTGCGCACCGGCCGGCCGGGCAGGTCGGTGCCGTTGCCGGCGTCGTGCACCGTCCACGCCCCGGTCAGCGGCGCCGCGCCGTCACCCCGCCGGTCGCGGCGTCGCGCGCGGATCCGGTCGTCGAGCAGCAGGGTGTCGCCGTACCCCAGGTGCTCCAGCAGGTAGGGCGGCACGATGCCGCAACGGACGGTGGGACGGGTCTGCGGCGTCGAGGTCATCGCCCCATGCTCACCGACACCGCCGACACCGCACCAGGCCTCACCGGGCCCCACCGGGCCTCGCCTGGCCCCACCGGGCCTCACTGGGACGGCGAGGGCTCCGGCGAGGCGCTCTCGCTGATGTCGACGCGGCTGCACTCGGCGGTCTGCGAGCGGACCTCCGAGTCGAGGTCCTCGAGCCGGTCGAGCAGCCCGACCAGCTCGTCGGGGCGGAAGTCGCGGACGGCCCCCGCCACGTCGTCGATCAGGCGGGTGGCCTCGGTCAGCGTCTCCGCGGCGTCCTCGCAGGCCCCCGGCAGGGTCACCACGGTGTCGGCCGTCTCCTGCCCGGCCTCCCCGGCCTCGCCGGTCGGGGTGGCGGACGGCCCGCCGGAGGCCTCCGGCGCCTCGGCGGCGGGCTGCCCGGCCGTCACGACGAGCGCGCCGAGGCCGAGGCCGACCAGGAAGGTCAGCACCGGCAGCAGCCGCGACGCCCACCGCTGCCACCCCGACTCCTCGACCTCGATGGTCGTCGTCGGCGGGGGTGTCGGGCTCGTCGGGCTCGTCATGGCGTCTCCTGCGGCGGGTCCCGGGCCGGGGGCCGGCCCTGAGGAGCGAAGGGGTGTCGGTCGGCTCTGATAAGACAGGGCCCGTGTCGACGACCATACGGGTAGCTGCGGACCACCGGACCCTCCGGCTGATGGACGCCGCCGTCCTGTCCTGGGTGGTGCTGTGGATCGCCATCGGGGCCTGGACCGGCGTCACGCTGTGGCGGGCCGCCGACGTCGGCGACACCGTCGCCTCCTCCGGCCGCTCCCTGGTCTCCGTCGGCGAGGGCCTGCAGTCGCTGTCCGCGGTGCCCCTCGTCGGGGAGCGCCCGGCCGAGATCGGCGCCGACGTGACCGAGACCGCCGACGAGATCAGCGCCCGCGGCGGCGAGGTCAAGGGCCAGCTCCGCCAGCTCGGTGTCGTGCTCGGCATCGCCGTCGTCGGCATCCCCGTCACCCCGATCGCCGGGCTGTACGTCCCGCTGCGGCTGCGGCGAGGTCGGGAGGTCGCCCAGATCCGCCGGCACCTCGCCGAGCACGACGACGACCCGCGCTACGACCGCTACCTCGCCGACCGGGCCCGCGCCTCCCTGCCCTACGCCACCGTCGCCACCCTCGACCCCTCCCCCGACGACGCGTCCTCGGGCCGCACCCCCGAGCAGGCCCGCGCCACCCACCGCGTCCTCGCCGACGCCGAGCTGGCCCGGCTCGGCATCCGTCGGCCCTCCCCCGCACGACGGTGACCCCCGGCGCGGGCGGCGGCCTGAGCGGCGTGCTCGCGCGCGGCCTGGTCGCCGGTCGCTGGCTGGTCGTCGTGGCCTGGCTCGCCGCGGTCGGCGCCTGCCTGGCCTTCCTCCCGGCCCAGGCCTCGGGCGGCGGGGGCCTGTCGGGCCTGCTCTCCGGCGACACGCCGGCCGTGGAGGCCGAGCTGCGCTCGGTCGAGCTGTTCGGCTTCCCGCTGGTCGCGCGGACCGTCGTGGTGCAGCGCGACCCGTCGGGGCTCTCGCCGTACGCCCAGGCGCGCACCGTGGTCCGCGCCCTGGCCGTCGACCGAGGCCGCGCCGGCGACGTCGACCCGCTGCTGGGCGCGATCCCGGTCACCAACACCCTCGGGCTGTTCCCGGGCTCCCGCGAGACCGGCACCACGTCGCTGACCTACCTGCTCTACGGCGCCGACGCCTCGCTGGGCCAGCGCACCCGCTCGGCGGAAGACTACGCCGAGCGGTTCTTCACCGAGCGTGACGACGTCGTGGGGGTGACCGGGTCGGCGCCGGCCCGCTCCCAGCAGGGCGCGATCATCCGCGACGCCCTGCCGGGGGTGGAGGCGATCACGCTGCTGGCGATCGTGCTGATCGTGGGGTTCGCGTTCCGCTCGCTGGTGGCGCCGCTGATCGCCCTGGTGGCGGCCGGGGTGTCCTTCGTGGTGACGCTGCGGCTGACCGCGTACTTCTCGGACCTGCTCGGCCTGGCCAGCCCCGACGAGCTCGAACCGGTGGTGATCGCGCTGCTGCTGGGCGTGGTCACCGACTACGTCATCTTCTTCTGCTCCTCGCTGCGCGACCAGCAGCCGGCCCTGCTGCGCGGCCAGGGCACCCGGGCCGAGGTGCGCGCCGCCTCGATCGCCGCGACCACGGCGTCCGTGCGCCGCTCCGGGCCGATCGTGGCGGTCGCCGGGCTGGCCGTGGCCGCCGGGACGGCCACGCTGCTGGCCGCCGAGTCGCCGTTCTTCCGCGCGCTCGGCCCGGCGCTGGCCTTCACGGTGACCGTCGGCCTGGTCGTCGCGATCACCCTCGTCCCGGCCCTGATGGCGATCCTGGGCGGGCTCGTCTTCTGGCCCTCGCGCCGCCCGGGCGAGGAGCGCCGCCGGGCGCTGAGCGGCCGGCTCGGCGCGGTCGGGGCGCGGTGGCGCTCCTGGACCACGGTCCGCACCCCGCAGTGGCCCGCGGCGGTGATCGACCGCACCACCGCCTCGCGCCGCGCCGGGCTGCTCGTGCTGGTGCCCTGCCTGGCCGGGCTCGCCCTGTCCGCGAGCCTGGTGCTGCGCCTGGACCTCGGCGTCTCGTTCATCGGCGCGCTGCCGCCCGGCTCCGAGATCCGGGCCACCGCCGCGCAGGCGCAGGACGGGTTCGCCGAGGGGATCCTCTCCCCCACCGAGCTGGTGGTGGAGGGCGACGACGTCGCCGAGCGCCGCGGCGCCCTGCGCGAGCTCGGCACCAGCATCGCCCGGCTGCCCGGGGTCGCCGGCGTGCTCGGCCCGGGCTCCCAGCCGGGGCCGGTGGAGCGGCTGCTGCTGCTCTCCGACGACGGCGACGCCGCGCGCTACCTGGTGATCCTGGACAGCGACCCGCTCGGCGCCGACGCCGTGGCCACCACCAACCTGGTGCAGGCCGCCCTGCCCGGGATGCTGCGCGAGGCCGGGCTGGCCGGGACCAGCGTCGCGCTGGCCGGCGACAGCGCCACCGCGGCGTACCTGGTCGAGCAGACCGAGGCCGACCTGCTCCGGATCGCGCTCACCGCGCTTGTCGCGAACCTGCTGATGCTGCTGCTGTTCCTGCGCGCCGTGGTCGCCTCGATCGCCCTGCTGGCCACCAGCCTGCTCTCGCTGGGCGCGACGCTGGGCATCACCAGCCTGGTCTTCGACCTCGCCGCCCCCGGGCAGGGCCTGACCTTCTACGTCCCGTTCGCCGCGGCGGTGCTGCTGCTGGCCTTCGCCTCGGACTACAACATCTTCACCGTGGGCCACGTCTGGGAGGACGCCGAGGGCCGCACCCTGCGCGCCGCCGTGCGCCACGCGCTGCCGTCGTCGGTGAGCGCCGTGGTGACCGCCGGCCTCGCCCTGGGCACCAGCTTCGCGCTGCTCTCCCTGGTGCCGCTGGCACCCTTCTCCCAGCTGGCGTTCGCGGTGGGGCTGGGGATCGCCCTGGAGATCGTGGTGGTGCGGCTGCTGGTCGTGCCGGCGCTGCTCACCGTGCTCGGCCCCCGCGCGGCCTGGCCGAGCAGCCGCTTCGGCGCCCGCCGCCGGATGCACGGCCCCGCCGGCCGGTGACCGGTGACGCCCCCGCCGAGATGACGCCTCCGGACAACCGAGATGACGCTCGCGGCGCCTCGAGGTGACGCTCGCGGCGCCTGGTGGTCCCGGCTCAGCCGACCAGGGTGGGGACCAGCGCCTCCCCGGTCTCGCGCGGGAACTCCTCGTGGACGAACAGCTTGCCGCGGCCCACGACGTGGAGCCGGGCCGGGCCACCGAAGGTCGTGACCATCTCCTGGGTCCAGCGCAGCGGGAAGAACGGGTCGCGGGCACCCTGGACCAGCTGGACGGGCACCCGGATGCGCGCGTGCAGCCCACCGAGCGCGGCGAAGGACGACCCGAGGTCGAAGCGGCGCAGGAGCTCGCCCGCGGCCCATCGTCGTTCCGGGTCGCGCAGCGGACGGAAGAAGAACTCGTCGAACTCCCCGTCGATCAGGCTGCGGTCGTCGAAGCAGTCCCCGAGGACGAACCGGGTGCACCGCAGCCGGTCGTGCGCGACCACCCGGGCCAGCAGGTGCTCGAACCCGGGCACGCGGCGGGCCGCGACGAACGACCTGAACCTCCGGCTGGGACCCTGCGGCTGCTCGGTCGCGACCAGGCCCCACGCCCGTACGCGCCGGTCGCCGGCCAGCGCGTGGCGGGCGATCAGGCCGCCGCTGTCGTGCCCGACCACCGCGACGTCGTCCAGGCCGAGGGCGTCGACGACCCCGCGGACGGCCACCGCGTGGTCGGCGACGGAGAGCCCGACGGTCCGGTCGAACCGGCTGCCACCGGCCCCGACCAGGTCGACGACGTGGCACCGCAGGTGCGGGGTGAGCAGCGGCAGCAGGGTCCGGAAGGTCGCCCCGGAGGCCGGCCAGCCGTGCACCAGCAGGACGTCGGGCCCGGACCCGACGCTGCGGACGGCGACCTGCCCGTTCCCGACGTCGACGTGGCGGGGCGGTGGCGCCCGGAACAGGTCGCTCGCCTCGGCGGTGGTCATCGTGCTCATCAGGGCTCCTCGGGGTCGGGGTGGACCCGTCCGGCGCGGGCCGTGCTGCGACCCTCACCCGTGGCCCGGCCCGGGGCAACGACGTGCGGAGGTAGGTGCCCGGGTCCCGTCCGCGGCCTACGGTGACCGGGTGGCGAGCAGACCGGGGGCCGGGGCGGCGGACAGCGGCGCCGGGCTCTTCGCGGCGCTGCTGAGGCACTGGCGCACCCGGCGCGGCCTCAGCCAGCTGGACCTGGCACTGGTCGCGGACGTGTCGAGCAGGCACGTCAGCTTCCTGGAGACCGGCCGGTCCTCGCCCAGCGCGGAGATGGTGGTGCGCCTGGCCACGGCGCTGGACGTGCCGCTGCGGCAGGCGAACGCGATGCTGCGGGCCGCCGGCCACCCCGCCTGGTACGCCGAGCCCGCCCACGACTCCGCACTGCCCGACCAGGTCCGGGCGACCCTCGAGCTGATGAAGCGGCACCACGAGCCGTTCCCGCTGGTCGTGATCGACCGGACGTACCGGGTGCTGGACGTCAACGCCGGGGCGCTGGCCGTCCTCGGCGCGGCCCTGCCCGGCCCGGCCACCCTCGACCCCGCCGGCCTGAACCTGGCCCGCCTCTGCCTGGACCCGGACAGCGGGGGGCGCGCCATCGTCAACCAGGCCGCGATCGCCCGGGAGCTGCTGTGGCGGATGCAGCGCGAGCTGCTCGCCGACCCGGGCGACGCCCGGTTGCGTGCGCTGGTCGAGGAGCTGCTGGCCTCACCGGTCGTCGAGCCGGACTGGCGACGGCCGGACCCGACCACCCCGTCCGCGCCGTCGGTCGAGCTGCAGCTGCGCGTCCGGGCCGAGGTGTGGGCGTTCCAGCTGGTCGTGAGCACCGTCCAGGCCCCGCTGGAGGTCGCCGTCGACGAGCTGCGGATCGAGCAGTGGTTCCCCTCCGACAAGCTCACCGCCGACGGTTGCCGCGCCCTCGCGGCGCGATCACGCTGACCGTCAGTCTTGCTCGGGCGGGAACCCCCCGGTGGCCACCGGACCCCAGTCCTCGAGCGTGATCCGCAGCAGCGACTTGCCCTGCCTGCGCATCGCGGCGCGGTACTCGTCCCAGTCGTCGTGCTCGCCGGCGATGCAGCGGAAGTACTCCACCAGGCCGTCCTCGGCCTCCCGGCTCGGCATGTCGAGCACCTCGGTCCTGCCGTGGACCTGGACGTACGGTCCGTCCCAGTCCTCGGAGTGCACGACCACGCTGGTCACGGGGTCGCGCCGCAGGTTCGCGGCCTTGGCGCGCTGCGGGTAGGTCGAGATGACCAGCCGTCCGTCGGCGTCGACGCCGCCGGTGACCGGCGAGGCCTGCGGCCGGCCGTCCCTGCGACGGGTGATCAGGGTCATCCGGTGCCGGGGCCGGACGAACGCGAGCAGCTCGTCGCGGGAGACCCGGTCGGCGGTGGCGTAGTTGACCATGGCGACAGACTAGGCACATCCCAGCCGCCGTCCCGCGCCTCCACGGGCACGAGCAGGAGCACGAGCAGGAGCACCCCATGGCCCAGCACCGCGCCGCGTACACCGACGAGGCGACCGCGAGCGGCGTCGACGACTCCTCCCTGCGCTCGCTGCGCGGCTGGAACCTCGGCCTCGCCGTCCTCCACGCCGTCCAGGCCGTCGCCGTCCTCGTCCTGGCGTCCGACTTCGCGATCACCGTCACCACGATGCTGCCCACCGGTCCGCCGGGCTCGACCCCGGCCGCCCCGGAGGCGCTGGTCGACGTCCGGGTCGGCTGGGCGATCGCGTTCTTCCTGCTGCTCGCCGCGCTCGACCACGCCCTGACCGCCACGGCGGCCCGCGGGACGTACGAGCGGGACCTGCGCCGGGGCATCAACCGGTTCCGCTGGTGCGAGTACTCGGTCTCCGCGACCGTGATGATCGTGCTGATCGGCTTCTACGCCGGCGTCACCGAGGTGACCGCGGTGATCGGGATCGTGGGGGCCAACGTGGCGATGATCCTGTTCGGCTGGCTGCAGGAGCAGATGAACCCGCCCGGTCGCACCACCACCACGATGCTGCCGTTCTGGTTCGGCACCGTCGCCGGCCTCGCGCCGTGGCTGGCGGTCGGGTGGAACATCGCCGCGGCCGAGGAGGTGCCGGGGTTCGTGCTGGGCATCTTCGCCTCGCTGCTGGTCTTCTTCTCCTCGTTCGCGGTCAACCAGTGGCTGCAGTACCGCGGGGTCGGGCCGTGGCGCAGCTACGCGTTCGGCGAGAAGGCGTACCTGGTGCTGAGCCTGGTGGCGAAGTCGGCGCTCGCCTGGCAGATCTTCGGCGGCTCGCTGGCCGGCTGAGGCCTTGTGAACCACGTCACGAGCGCCCGGCGACGAATCGGCCAGGGGCAGCCGCGCCCGTAGACTCCCCTGGGGCCTCCCGGCTCATCGACCCTCCAGCGGAAGCGACACCACTTCGTCATGCCTGTCTCCACCACTCGTTCGGACCTGCGCAACGTCGCGATCGTGGCGCACGTCGACCACGGCAAGACCACGCTGGTCGACGCCATGCTGCGCCAGGCCGGCGCCTTCACGGCGCACCAGGCCGAGAGCGTCGCCGAGCGCGTCATGGACTCCGGCGACCTCGAGCGCGAGAAGGGCATCACGATCCTCGCGAAGAACACCGCGGTGCACTACGAGGGCCCCGCCGGCGGCGGCCAGCCGATGGTCATCAACATCATCGACACCCCCGGCCACGCCGACTTCGGTGGCGAGGTCGAGCGCGGCCTGTCGATGGTCGACGGCATCGTGCTGCTCGTGGACGCCTCGGAGGGCCCGCTGCCGCAGACCCGCTTCGTGCTCCGCAAGGCGCTCAACGCCGACATGCCGGTGATCCTGGTCGTCAACAAGACCGACCGCGGCGACGCCCGCATCGCCGAGGTCGTCGACGAGACCTACGAGCTCTTCATGGACCTGCTCGACGACACCCACTCCCAGGACGCGCTCGACTTCCCCGTCGTGTACGCCTCGGGCCGCGCCGGCGTCGCCTCGCTGGTGGCCCCCGAGAACGCGACCATGCCCGAGGGCGACAACCTCGAGCCGCTCTTCAAGACGATCCTGGACACCATCCCCGCCCCGACCTACACCGAGGGCGCGCCGCTGCAGGCCCACGTCACCAACCTCGACGCCTCCCCGTTCCTGGGCCGCCTCGCGCTGCTGCGCATCCACGAGGGCGAGCTGAAGAAGGGCCAGACCGTGGCCTGGATGCGCCGCAACGGCGAGGTCAAGAACGTCCGCGTCACCGAGCTGCTGGTCACCGAGGGCCTCGAGCGCAAGCCCGGCGAGTCCGCCGGCCCCGGCGACATCGTGGCCATCGCCGGCATCCCCGACATCACCATCGGCGAGACCCTCGCCGACCCCGAGAACCCGGTCGCGCTGCCGCTGATCCACGTCGACGAGCCCGCCATCTCGATGACCATCGGCACCAACACCTCCCCCCTGGTCGGTCGTACCAAGGGCGGGAAGGTCACCGCCCGCCTGGTCAAGGACCGTCTCGACGCCGAGCTCATCGGCAACGTCTCGCTCCGGATCCTGCCGACCGAGCGCCCCGACGCCTGGGAGGTCCAGGGCCGCGGCGAGCTCGCCCTGGCGATCCTGGTCGAGCAGATGCGCCGCGAGGGCTTCGAGCTCACGGTCGGCAAGCCGCAGGTGGTCACCAAGGAGGTGAACGGCAAGCTGCACGAGCCGTTCGAGCGCCTGACCATCGACGCGCCCGACGAGTACCTCGGCACGATCACCGAGCTGCTGGCCTCCCGCAAGGGCCGCATGGAGCAGATGACCAACCACGGCACCGGCTGGGTGCGGATGGAGTTCGTCGTCCCGGCGCGCGGCCTGATCGGCTTCCGCACCGAGTTCCTCACCGACACCCGCGGCACCGGCATCGCCCACAGCATCTCCGAGGGCTACGAGCCGTGGGCCGGCGAGATCCGCTCGCGCACCAACGGCTCGCTGGTCGCCGACCGCAAGGGCGCGACCACCGCGTACGCGATGACCAACCTGCAGGAGCGCGGCGTGATGTTCCTCGAGCCGGCCACCGAGGTCTACGAGGGCATGATCGTCGGCGAGAACTCGCGCGCCGACGACATGGACGTCAACATCACCAAGGAGAAGCAGCAGACCAACATCCGCTCCGCCACCTCCGACAACTTCGAGAAGCTGATCCCGGCGCGCAAGCTGTCGCTGGAGCAGTGCCTGGAGTTCTGCCGCGACGACGAGTGCGTCGAGGTCACCCCGGACATGGTCCGCATCCGCAAGGTCGTACTCGACGCCGGCGAGCGTGCCCGCACCGCCTCGCGCGTGCGCAAGGGCGGCAAGTAGCAGCCCCGCACCACCTCGTACGACCCCACGCCGCCGCCGGCTCCTGCCGGCGGCGGCGTGCTGCGTCCCGGGGCGGGGTGCCGCGGTGGGATGCTGCCGCGGTGGACCAGGACGACCCCGACGACGTGATCGTCCGGCCGGACGGGCCGGTGCGCTCGCGGCTGCGCTGGTTCGTCGACAGCGGGTGGGGCCTGGTCGTGCTCGCCCTGGGCGGGTCCGTGCTGCTCGCGCTGCTCGTCTGGCTGCTCGTGCTGCTCGGCTGGCAGGTCGCCTCCGCCGGCGTCGCCGGGGTGGGCGGCGCGCTGGTCGCCCTGCTCGCCGCGGGGTGGCGCAGCCGCGGCCGACGCCTGCAGCGCTCCTACCCCGAGGTGCACGCCGCGGTACGCACGCTGCGCGAGGCGCTCGAGGCCGAGCGCCGGCGACTCCCCCACCGGCGTCGCAGCGGCGCCTCGCAGGAGAGCCTGGAGGAGGCGCTGCCGCTGCTGGAGGCGGCCGAGCGCGACCTGGCCCGGCACGCGGAGCCCCAGGCAGCGCAGGCCCTCGCCCGGCTGACCGGGCTCAGCGCCGGCTGGGAGCAGACCTCACCCGAGGCGCGGCGGGCGCGGGCCCTCGCGACCGCGGCCCGGGCGATGGACGTACGGCCCGGCGGGCCCGAGTAGCCGCCCGTACCCGTCATCCGGACGCGCCAGAACCGTCACCTCGACGCGCCGCGAGCGTCATCTCGGCTGTCCGCGAGCGTCATCTCGGCTCAGTCGGGCTGGGCCACCAGGCCGGCGCCCTCGATGCCCGCGACGGCGGCGGTCTCGTCGTTGTCCGAGGTGTCGCCGGTGATGCCGACGGCACCCAGCAGGTCGCCGTCGCCGGAGCGGATGAGCACGCCGCCGGGGACCGGGACCAGCGAGCCGCCGATCGCGGCACCGGCCGCGGCGACGAAGTAGGCCTGCTGCTCGGCGCGGTTCATGATCGAGCGCGAGCCCATCCCGAGCGCGAGCGCGCCGTGGGCCTTGCCGCGGGCGATGTCGACGCGGCCGATCGAGGCGCCGTCCTCGCGCTCGGCGACGACGATGTGGCCGCCGGGGTCGAGGACGACGACGGTCAGCGGCTTGAGGCCCTGCTCGCGGCCGGAGGCGCGGGCGCCGGAGACGATCGTGCGGGCGGTCTCGAGGTCGAGGTGCTGGGTGCTCATGCGGTGGTCCTTTGCGTTGGGGTGAGGGTCAGGAGGTGCTGGTGCCGGCCAGCTCGGCCTTCCGGGCCGCGCGGCGGCGGTGCAGGATCGGCTCGGTGTAGCCCGACGGCTGGGCGGTGCCCTCGAGGCAGAGCTCGCGGGCGGCCAGGAACGCCTGGCCGTCGAAGGCCGGGGCCATCGCGACGTACGTGTCGTCCCCGGCGTTCTGCTCGTCGACGACCGCGGCCATCCGGCGCAGCGTCTCCTCGACCTGCTCGGTGGTGACCACGCCGTGGCGCAGCCAGTTGGCGACGTGCTGGGAGGAGATCCGGCAGGTGGCCCGGTCCTCCATCAGCGCGGTGCCGGTGATGTCGGGGACCTTGGAGCAGCCGACGCCGGCATCGACCCAGCGCACGACGTAGCCCAGGACGCCCTGGCAGTTGTTGTCCAGCTCGGCCTGCAGGTCCTCGGCGCTCCAGTCGGCCGGGTCGCCGACCGGGATGGTGAGGAGCTGCTGGAGGGTCCCGCGGCGTCCGCCGGCGGCGAGCTCCTCCTGGCGCGCGGCCACGTCGACCTGGTGGTAGTGCAGCGCGTGCAGCGTCGCCGCGGTCGGCGAGGGCACCCAGGCGGTGTTGGCGCCGGCCTGCGGGTGGCCGACCTTCTGCTCGAGCATCGCGGCGAGCTCGTCGGGCGCGGCCCACATGCCCTTGCCGATCTGGGCGCGGCCGCGGAAGCCCGCGGCGAGGCCGGCGTCGACGTTGGCGTCCTCGTAGGCCTTGATCCAGGACTCCGACTTCATCGCGCCCTTGCGGACGACCGGGCCGGCCTCCATGTCGGTGTGGATCTCGTCGCCGGTGCGGTCCAGGAACCCGGTGTTGATGAAGGCGACCCGCTCGCGGGCGACCTGCAGGCAGGCGATGAGGTTGGCCGACGTACGACGCTCCTCGTCCATGATGCCGACCTTGACCGTGTGGCGGGGCAGGCCGAGGGCGTCCTCGACACGGTCGAACAGGTCGCAGGTCAGCTGCACCTCGTCGGGACCGTGCATCTTCGGCTTGACGGCGTACATCGCGCCGGCACGGGAGTTGACCAGGCGCGGCTTCCCGTCGGGGCCGGTCTCGCCGCCGCGGACGTCGTGGGTGCTGCCGAGGCCGGTGACGAAGGCGTCGAGGATGCCCTCGGGCACCGCGTTCCCCTCGGCGTCGAGCACGGCGTCGGTGGTCATCAGGTGGCCGACCTGACGGATGAAGAGCACCGACCGGCCCGGCAGGGTCGTCTCGGCGCCGTCGCGCCCGGTGAGCACGCGGTCGGGGTTCATCGCGCGGGTGAAGGTCTTCCCGCCCTTGGTG
The DNA here is from genome assembly GCF_018459925.1 of Nocardioides aquaticus. Lineage (NCBI taxonomy): Bacteria > Bacillati > Actinomycetota > Actinomycetes > Propionibacteriales > Nocardioidaceae > Nocardioides > Nocardioides aquaticus. Next base: position 895,102 of record NZ_CP075371.1, on the reverse strand, counting down.
ACCTCCTCGGCCAGCGTGCCCTTCATCAGGTGCAGCCAGTTGCGGTAGCCGAGGGTCTTGTCGTCTGCGTCGACGGCGGCCACGGAGTCCTCGAGGTCCATGATCGTGGTGACCGCGGCCTCGACGAGCAGGTCCTTGACGCCGGCGGCGTCGTCGCGCCCGATCGGGGCGTCGCGGTCGACCTGCACCTCGACGTGCAGGTGGTGGTGGCGCAGCACGACGGCCTCGGGCGCGTCGGTGCTCCCCCGGTGCCCGACGAGCTGGTCGGGGTCGGCCAGGCGACGGACCTGGCCGTCGACCGTCACGGCCAGGCCCTGGTCGTCGACGGCGTACGCCGTGGCGTTGGCGTGGCTGCCGGCCTCGAGCGCGAAGCTCTCGTCGAGGAAGGCCTTGGCCCGGGCGACGACGGCCGCGCCGCGGGTCGGGTTGTAGGACGAGCCGGGCTCCTTGCCGCCGTCGGTGCCGATCACGTCGGAGCCGTAGAGCGCGTCGTAGAGCGAGCCCCAGCGGGCGTTGACGGCGTTGGTGGCGAAGCGGGCGTTGAGCAGCGGGACCACCAGCTGGGGGCCGGCGGTCGAGCCGACCTCGACGTCGACGCCCTCGGTGGTCACCTCGACCTGCTCCGGCGCCTCGACCAGGTAGCCGATCTCGCGGAGGAACGCCTCGTACTCGGCGTAGCCCTCCTCGGTCACCGCCCCGGGATGCTCGCGGTGCCAGGCGTCGATCGTCTGCTGCAGCTCGTCGCGCTTCGCGAGCAGCGCCCGCTGGCGCGGGGCCAGGTCGGCCAGCGCGCCGGCGAGACCGGACCAGAACGCGTCCTCCTCGACCCCGGAGCCCGGGAGCGCCTCGTCGCGGACGAAGGCGTGGAGCACGGGATGGACGCGGATCCCCGCGACCTCGACGTGGCGGTCGTACGCGTCCTGCTGGGTCTGGTCCTGTGCCTGGCTCACTGCGGGCTCCTCGACTAACGATCTCTGGCGGCTCGTTCCACGATGTGGAAGAGTGGTCGCATCAGTCGGAAGGTTTCCAGGAGGTGCCCGAGGTGTCAACCGCATCCGGGGGCGGGGTGCAGTCGCTGCACCGCTCCCTCGACCTGGTCGCGGCCCTCGAGGCGGCGGGCGCCCACGGCGGCCACCTGCCGCTGGCCGAGCTCGCCGAGACCGCCGGCATCCCCGCCGCCACGGCGCACCGGCTGCTGCGCACCCTGGTCGAGCGGGGCTACGTGCGCCAGCGCCCCGACCGCCGCTACGCGCTCGGGTTCCGCCTGGTGCCGCTGGGCACCACCGCCACCGCGCTGCTCGGCGAGGTCGCCGAGGGCGTGCTGGCCGACCTGGTCGACGAGCTCGGCGAGACCGCCAACCTGGCCGTGCTGGCCGGCCCCCGCGCCGAGTACGTCGCCCAGGTCCCCGGCCGCTACGCCATGCGGATGTTCACCCAGGTCGGTCATCGGGTCGCGCTCCACTGCACCGGGGTCGGCAAGGCCCTGCTCGCCCAGCTCGACGACGCCGCCGTCGCCGCCGTCGCGGCGCGCGAGGGCCTGCCGGGCCACACCGCGCACACGCTCACCACCCTGCCCGCGCTGCGCGACGCGCTCGCCCTCGTGCGCGAGCGCGGCTACGCCGAGGACCAGGAGGAGCAGGAGCTCGGCGTGCGCTGCGTGGCGGTCCCGGTCGGCGGAGCCGGCGTGGGCATGGCCGTCTCGGTCTCCGGCCCGCTGACCCGGGTCACCGACGACGTGGTCGAGCGGGCCGTCCCCGCGCTGCAGGCGGCCGCCGTACGCCTGGTCGCCGGCCGCGACGGCGCCTGACGCCCACCCCTGCGCGGGATTGACACGGGCGCGCAGACGGCGGAGGGTGACGGTGACCACTTGTTCCGCCTGACGGAATCCGCATCGTGGAACCGCTCAGACGTCACCCCTTGGGAGTGCCCCGTGTCCACCACGACCGCCGACCCGACCACCAGGTCCGCCGCTGACGGCCCCGACCTCGCACCGCTGATCGACGCCCTGCCCGACGGGGCGGTGATCACCGAGGTCGACTCGATGGCCGGCTACCGGATGGACTGGGCCAAGGACCCGAACGCCGGCACCCCGCTGGTGGTCGTCCGGGCGACCTGCACCGAGGACGTCGCCACCGCGATCACCTTCGCCGCCGAGCACGGCATCTCCGTGGTCCCCCGCGGCGCCGGCACCGGCCTGTCCGGCGGCGCCTCGGCGCTCGAGGGCTGCATGGTGCTGTCGACCGAGCGGATGCGCGACATCCGCGTCGACCCGGTGACCCGCACCTGCGTGGTGCAGCCGGGCCTGCTGAACGCCGAGGTCAAGAAGGCCTGCGCCGAGCACGACCTCTGGTACCCGCCGGACCCGTCGTCGTACGAGATCTGCTCCATCGGCGGCAACATCGCCACCAACGCCGGCGGCCTGTGCTGCGTGAAGTACGGCGTCACCCGCGACTACGTGCTCGGGCTGACCGTCGTGCTGGCCGACGGCAAGGTGATCACCGTCGGCGGTCCCCGGCTCAAGGACAGCGCCGGGCTGTCGCTGACCCAGCTGTTCGTCGGCAGCGAGGGAACTCTCGGCGTCGTCACCGAGATCGTGCTCCGCCTCGTGCCGCTGCAGCGCCCGCCGGCCACCCTGATCGCGACCTTCAAGACCCTCGACGAGGCCACCGCCACCGTCCTCGGCATCACCCGCACCATGCGGCCCTCGATGCTGGAGTTCATGGACAAGGCCTCGATCAACGCCGTCGAGGACGTCACCAAGATGGGCCTGGACCGCGACACCGAGGCGATGCTGATCATCCAGTCCGACGAGCCGGTCGACTACGCCGCCGCCGAGATCGAGAAGATCACCGGCATCTGCGAGGAGAACGGCGCCAGCGAGGTCTTCTCCACCACCGACAAGGAGGAGGGCGAGCAGTTCGTCGTGGCCCGCCGGATGGCGATCCCGGCCGTCGAGGAGAAGGGCACCCTGCTGCTCGAGGACGTCGGCGTCCCGCTGCCGGCCCTCGGCGACCTGGTGCGCGGCATCGCCGACATCTCCACCGAGCGCGACGTGATGATCGCGGTCATCGCCCACGCCGGCGACGGCAACACCCACCCGCTGATCGTCTTCGACCCCACCGACGCCGACGCCGAGGCTCGCGCCCGGAAGGCCTACGGCGAGGTGATGGACCTCGCCATCGCCCTCGGCGGCACCATCACCGGCGAGCACGGCGTGGGCCGGCTCAAGAAGGAGTGGCTCAACGCCTACCTCGGCGACGACGTGCTGGCGCTGAACCACATCATCAAGAACGCGCTCGACCCGGCCGGCCTGCTCAACCCGGGGGCCGGCTACTAGCCGAGATGACGCTCCCGGACAGCCGAGATGACGGTTGCGGCGCGTCGAGATGACGCTTCCGGACAGCCGAGAGGCCCGTCGCGGACACCCCGAGGTGTCTGCGGCGGGCCTCTCGTCGCTCTGCTGACGGGCCGTCAGCCGGTCACGGCGCCTCGACCACCGCCAGCCCGTCGATGCGCACGCGGTCGTCGCTGGTCGTGACCAGGCGGACCCGTCCGTCGACCGGCTCGGCGAAGCTCCCGAGGTCGATCCGCGCCTTCCGGCCGTTGCGGCCCGACAGGTCGACCACGTCGAGGACCCGACGACCCAGCAGGACCCGGACGCTGCCGGCGCCGCGTCCGCGCTCGGCCAGCAGCACGAGGCGCTCGGCGTCGGCCACCGGTCGTACCAGGACGTCGCGACGCGACGTCGAGACCGACACCGTGCCGAGGAACGCCGCGTCGCGCGACCGCTCGCGCCAGGTGCCGCGCGCCCGGTCCAGCTCCCGGTCGTCGACCGGGACCGTGAACCGCGAGACCACCGGCGTCGGGTCGGCCGTGCCGCCCGCCGAGGTCGCCGTGGCGGCGACCTCGTAGGTCCCGGCGTCGAGGTCGGCCAGCGTCAGCGCACCGTCCTCGCACGTCGTGGCCTGCCCGTCCACGGTGCAGGAGAAGGTCGCACCCTCGGCGTCGGAGCCGAAGGTGAAGTCCGCCGCGTCGGAGTCCAGGATCGCGCCCGGCCCCTCGGTGACGGTCGTCTCCGGGGCCGTGTCGGGCTCGGGCTCCGGCGACGGGTCGGCCAGGATGGTCAGGTCGTTGTCGGTGACGTCGAAGAAGTAGTTGTCGTCGGCCTCGATCCTGATCCGCCCCTCCTCGGTGGGCGTGTCCGGCCAGGTGACCAGCTGCGCACCGTCGTTGGGGACCCGGTCGGCGAGCACCGTCGGGTAGGTCTGGCCCCCGTCGGTGGACAGCGAGATCGTCACCGTGGGCGCGAGGTCCTCGGTGCCGGCCACCGCCCAGGTCAGGTTCTCGGTACGCGTGGCGACCGCTGCGGTCCCCGCGGTGTTCTTCCCGGTCACCAGGAACGGTCCGGCGCTCGGGTCGATCGTGAGCTCGACGTCGCCGTACGCCGTGCCGCCGGCCTGGGGGTCCAGGTCGCGGGCGGTCAGGCGGAAGTTCAGCGACGGCTCGGTGTTGCCGGCCAGCGCGTCCCCGGTGTACGCGGCGGTGGGCAGCCACTCCGCGAAGCACTCGCGCAGCTCCACCGGCACGTTGCTGCCGCCGGTGGTGGGTGCGGCCGGCGGCGCGGGGCAGGCGCCCGAGACGGCGTTGGTGTTGTTGGCCAGCACCTGGTCGAGGTCGGGGAAGGTCCGGCTCGGGTCGCCGGTGGCCTGGTTCTCCCCCGGCGAGTCGTACTGCAGGGTGCCGGCCGGGGTCACCGGCGCGTAGCTGTCGAACATGCGGAACAGCGGACCGTTGGTCTTGACCTGGTCGACCAGGGCGGTGCCGGTCGCGCCGCCGCGGTCGTTCTGCTCCCAGGAGTAGACCAGCGCGTCGCCGTCGACGTCCGTGCCCTCGCCGGTGAGCGCGAAGGGCGTGCGGACCGGGATGGTCGCCGCCGCGGGCACGTCGACCTCGGGGGCGCGGTTGCCGAAGGACTCGACCTCGTTGCCGCCGTTGGCCTGCGGGCCGCCCTGGTCGGTCTCGTCCACGGCGCCGGTCACGGTGACCGACGGGTCGACGACCTCGAGCAGGTCGAGGTCGGTGCCGGCCAGCGGACCGCCGTCGAAGGTGACCTGGAACCCGGTGTCGCCCACCAGCGGCGAGTTGCTCCCGTACGCCGTGACGGTCACCGTCGAGGGCGCCAGCACCGCGTCGAGGGCGGCCTTGATGCCGGCCGCGTCGTAGTTCACCCCGCGCACGATGCGCTCGGTGACCTGGCCGTCGTAGCGCAGCCGGAAGCCCAGACCGTCGGAGCCGAACCCGGCCAGCGACACCTGCTGCACCTCGTTGAGGTCCGAGCGCCCGGCCAGGATCGTGCCGGTGATGTCGGAGATGCTGCGCTGGCTGAAGTACGGGTCGGTGTGCGGCTGCAGGTCGTCCTGGCGGCAGATGCCGGCGTAGGCCATCACCGAGGAGCCCGAGCCGGGCTCGACCGAGGACCCGCCGGAGCGGTTGCCGCCGGAGCAGTTCAGCTGGGTGCCGTTGAAGGTGTGCGGGCCGCCGAACTGGTGGCCCAGCTCGTGGGCGACGTAGTCGATGGCCATGAAGTCGCCCTCGGGCTGGGGCAGGCCGGTGCAGCCGGCGCCCTTGCGGCTGCCGCCGATGACGCCGAGCCCGGCGATGCCGCCGCCGTTGATGCCCAGCGCGATGTGGCCGACGTCGTACGCGCTCGCGCCGACGATCTGGCCGAGCGCGATCCGGTTGGCGTTCAGCAGCGAGCCGCCGCAGCCCTGGGTGATTTGGGCCTCGGTGTAGCAGGGGTTGGCGCCGCAGGCCCCGCCCGGCTCGACGGCCTCGGCGAGGGTGTCGAAGGCCAGGTCCTCGGTGCCGTCGATGAGCACCATCCGCACGGCGAGGTCGTCGTTGTAGATCTGGTTGACCCGGTTCATCAGGGTGACCTTCTCGGCCAGGACGTTCTCCGGGCCGAAGTAGGTCGAGTACGACGGGTCGGTCACCAGCGCCAGCCGGAACGTCCGGCGCTGCACGAGGTCCCTGGGCGCCTCACCGGCGGCGGCCCCGGCGCGCTGGACGTCCTCGGCGTGCAGGTCGACGGCCTCCGGGGGCTCGATCAGGCCCTTCTGCGGCTCGGGCAGGTCGGCGCCGAGGTAGGACAGGTAGAGGCGGTCGTCGCCGTTGAAGGCGGGGTCGACGTACCACGCGGCGGTGTCGCCGGGACCGAGCACCGAGGCGTGGAAGCCCATCGGCGTGACGTCGAGGCGGATGCTCGCCGTCGGGTCCTCGACCCCGCGCCCGGCGTACGTCGTGATGTCGGGGTTGGCCGCGGCCAGCCCGTCCTCCATGATCGGCGACTCGACGACCGCGAACTCGACGAGCTCGCCGTTCGGCGCCGGGACGAGGATGCTCGCGGCGCCGGTGGCGGCGCCCCGGGCGTCCTCGTCGGGGGCGGTGGCCAGCAGCGCGTCGAGGCCGGCCTGGTCGAGGCTGTAGGCGCGGTAGTCGCTGGGCTGCACGCGCGGACGCAGGTCGCCCGCGTCGGGCAGCCGCGCGGACACCGGGCTCCACAGGTCGGTGCCGGGAGCCGGCGCCGCGGGTGCGGGTGCCGCCCCGGCGGGGGCGGCGGTGAGCTGGGCCGAGCCGGCCAGCAGGGTCACGGCCAGGCCCCCGAGGGCCGCCGTGCGGAGCCGGACCCGAGGTCCGCTCCGGGATGTGCGTCGGGACAACGCTGTTCTCCTTCGTAGGTGGACCCCGTTCCTACCCCGGGCCCGGGCCACCTGACCCCGGACGGGTCGTCACGATCGCGTCACGAATCGGGACCTTCGGCCCCGCCGCTGCCGTCACCTCGAGGCGCCGCGAGCGTCATCTCGGCTGTCCGCGAGCGTCGTCTCGTCAGGCGGGGGTACGCGCCGACGCGCGTCCCAGCTCGGGCCGCAGCGCGACGAGGCCCAGCACCGGCAGCAGCGCGAGGACCGCGAGGCTGACCGGGATGCCGACCAGGCCGCCCAGGCCGCCGACGACCGCGGAGCCGACCGACCCGCCGACCAGGAACAGCAGGGTGGCCACGCCGAGCGCGACCCCGCGTACCTCGGCCGGTACGGCGTCGCCGACCGCGGCCGACAGCGCCGGCTGGCCGATCCCGAAGGCGACGGTGACCAGCGCGACCGCGAGGCCGACCAGCACCGGGGCCACCAGGCCCAGGCCCACGGAGGCGAGCACGAGCGCGAGCGAGGCCATCACCCCGGCGACCACCAGCGACCGGGTCGCCCCGAACCGATCCAGCATCGGCCCGGCCAGCCGCGGGGTGAGCAGCGCGAGGACCGCACTGGGCAGCAGCAGCATGCCGACCTGCCAGGGCTCCCAGCCCTCGCCGACCAGCACCGCCGGCACCCCGACCAGCAGCGCGAACCACGCCGCCGGCACGGCCGCGGCGGCGAGCGCGCTGCGGACCACCGTGGCGTTGCGGACCACCTCGACCGGCAGGAACCCGTCGGGGCGGCGGCGCGTCCAGCCGACCACGGCGGGGACGCCGAGCGCCATCATCGCGATCCCGACCAGGGCCACCGTGAGCCCGGTGGAGGGCGACTGCACCAGCAGCACGAGCCCACCGGCGGTGCCGGCGACGAGCACCGCGCCGAGCACGTCGAGCCGCGCGCCGCTGCCCTCGCCGGTCAGCGCCCGCCAGATCAGGGGCAGCACCAGCACCCCGAGCACCGGCAGCGCCATCACCGCGCGCCAGCCGAAGGCCTGCTCGACCAGTCCGCCGAGCAGCGGGCCGAGACAGCTCACGGCCGCGGCGACGCCGGCCAGCCGTCCCAGCGCGAGCCCGCGGACCGCGCCGTCGTAGCGGGCCGAGAGCCCGGCCACCCCGAGCGTCGGTACGGCGGCGGCCCCCGCGCCCTGCACCAGCCGGGCGCCCAGCAGCACCTCGAAGGTCGGCGCGAACGCAGCGACCAGCGCGCCGCCGGCCATCAGCCCGATCCCCACCAGCATCGGGATCCGGATGCCGACGAGGTCGGAGATCCGGCCGTAGACGGCCGTGGTGACCGCGAGCATCAGCGCGTAGAGGCTGATCGTCCAGGTCGCCACCGACACGCTCACGCCGAGCTCGTCACCCAGCAGCGGCAGCGCGACAGCGGCCGAGGAGGAGCCCATCCCGGCCAGGCCGAAGAGGAGTCCCAGCAGCATCGAGACGCGGCGGGAGTCGTCGGGCTTCACGAGACGACCCAACGCCGCCGGGCCCCCGCCCATTCCGGCCGCCGGTTCCGCCGGTTCCGCCGGTTCCGCCGGTCGTGCGTTAGTGCAGGACGCGCGGTCCCGCGCGCAGCCACCACGCCGCCGCGCCGCGTACCCGCTCGGTCAGCGTCGGGTCGGCCGCCAGCGCCGGCAGGCACGGGTGCCCGGTCAGGCCGGCGGCGTAGAGCGCGGCCTCGGTGAGCCCGGCACGCAGCTCCTCCTCCGGCACCAGGTGCCCGGCCGAGCCGGCCAGCCGCAGCCCCCGGTCGCGCTCCTCGGCGCTGCCGGCGGCGATCCATCGCGTCGCCAGCGGGTGGTAGCGGTGGTCCATCGTGCCGATCAGGCGGCGTCCGGCGCGCTCGCGCACCAGCGGGTCGGGGTGGCCGTCGACGATCTCGCCGACCTGGGTGCCGACCTCGGCCGCGAGCACCGGCACCCCGCGCAGCAGGATGTGCGAGGTCGCCGCGCGGCTCTCGTACGGCCCGATCGCGATGTCGAAGAGCAGCCGCGCCAGCATCGGCTGGGGGCCGAGCCGGAGCTCCTCGGTGATGGTCCAGGCGCGCTCCTGGCACTCCGACCAGTGCTGGTTCACCCTGGTCCGTGACCAGTCGGGGATCGCGGGGACCGGCGCCAGCGGGTGCACCGGGCGGCGACCGCTGCCGGCCACCACCGGGCGCGGCACGAGCCGCAGCAGGTGCGAGAGCCAGTCGTGGCGGGTGGTGCCCTCCTCGGCGGCGTCGAGCCGGTCGACCAGCGGCGCCACCACCGGCGCCCAGAACCCCTGCCCGGTGACCTCGGCCATCGCCTCGATCGCCAGCGCGCCCCCGATCACGAGCCGGTCCCGCCCGGCGTCGAGCAGCTCCAGGCACCACGCCAGCGCCTCGGGCGTCGGCCGCTCCCCCACCGCGCTCATCAGGTCGTACATCACCTGCACGTGCGGGTCGCCGACGACCTCCTGCGCGACCTCGAGCACCAGGTGGCCGTAGGCGCTGCAGCGCAGCAGCGCCAGCGCCTCGTACCGGGCCGGGTAGGCGTGCCCGACCGAGCGGGACATCTCGTCGGCCAGGCGGCGTACGAGGTCGCGGGCCAGCCGCTCCGGGAGCCCGATCGCCCCGGGCTGGGCCAGGGCGCGCGCCCAGCGCAGCCACTGTCCCGCGGCCGGCTCCGGGCCCTGGAGCGCCTCGGTCAGCGCCGACATCTCCTGCGTCGAGGTGACCGGCTGCCCGGGGTCGCGGTCGGGCTGGGCGTAGGGGAAGGTCCGGCAGGCCACGTCGACGGGGGCACGCAGGGAGCCCTCGGGCATCGCGAGCACCCGTTCGTAGGCGTCCGTGACCTGGCCGCTGCGCGTCGCGCCGGTCTCGACGCGGTGCAGCCGCGTGGTGCTGACGCCGACGGCCTCGGCCATCGCCTCCAGGCGCAGCGGCCCGCCTGCGGGTCCCGGGGTCGTCATGCGCGCCATCCGGAGGACCCACCCGACCCGGCGGTCGACGTCGACGCGGGGCCCGTTGAGGTCGGTCTCGTCGTCGAGCACCGTCTGTGGTCGCCCACCGGTCACGCCGGTCCTCCCTCCGTCCCGGGCAGGACCTCTGATGACCTGCTGGCGGCACGCTAGTAGGAGCGCTGGCGGCTCGGGGACCTCCGGCCCCCCGAGCCCCCTCCGATATTTCCCCCGGACCCCGTCTGCGAAACAAGCCGAGGTGACCCTCCCGACCGGCCGAGATGACGCTCGCGGCGCCTCGAGATGACGATTCCGGACAGGACGTCCGGCCCGGTCCGGTCGAACGGCCCCGCGCCGCCTCCGCCGCGTCTAGGGTCCGAGAGTCCGAGGGAGGGTCCGTGCACCACGTCGTCCGAGCCGCGTCCGCCCGGGTCGCGTCCGCAGTGCTCGCGCTCGGGGTCGTCGCCGCGCTGCCGCCGACCCCCGCAGCCGCCTCACCCGCCGGCCCACCGGTGGCCGTGCCCGCCGAGGACCGCGCCACCGGTACCACCGACCGGGACGACCCGCTGCTGGAGGACCCCGCCGGCGGCACGGCGGCGCTCCGCGAGCTCGGCGACCGGCTCCCGACGGCGGCCCGACGCAACGACGTCGCCCCTCGCGACCTGGCCACGCTGCTGCGCTCCGACCGCACCGCCCGCCTCGACACCGACGGCCTCCTCTTCTACGTCGAGCCCGCAGCGAGCGACCCGCCCCCGGTCGTCCCCGACGGCCGGCTCCTGCGTCAGGCCGCAGCACCGCTGGGCGACACCTTCGCGCTACACAGCAACCCCGGCGCCAGCCGTACGATCCTGATCGACGTCGACGGCCACACGACCGACGACGAGGACGCGTGGCACGTCCCCGGGGTCTACCCGGCGTGGGACCTCGGTGGCAACGGGCCCGCGTTCGACGACGCCGAGCGCGCCGCGGTGCAGCTCGTCTGGTCCATGGTCAGCGAAGACTTCGCGGCCTACGACGTCGACGTCACCACGCAGGACCCCGGCCGGGCCGGCCTCGAGCGCGACAGCCCGGAGGACCCGACGTACGGCGTGCGCGCGCTCGTCACGCCGAGCGACCCCGCCCTCTCGGCACTGTGCGGCGACCCGTGCGGCGGCCTGGCCTACGTCGACGTCTTCAGCCTCCTGGGCGGCGACTACCAGACGGCGTGGGTCTTCCCGCAGGCTCTCGGCCAGTCCCCCAAGGCGGTCGCCGAGGCCACCAGCCACGAGGTGGGGCACACCCTCGGCCTGGACCACGACGGCACCGCGCGCGACGCCTACTACGGCGGCCACGGCGCCTGGGCCCCGATCATGGGCGTCGGCTACGGCCGCCCGCTGACGCAGTGGAGCCGCGGCGAGTACGCCGGCGCCAGCAACCGCGAGGACGACCTCGCCCTGATCGGCAAGCACCTCCCGCGTCGCGCCGACGAGCCGCCCGGACCCCCGCCCGCGACGGCCTACGTCACCTCGGCGGCCGACCGGGACACCTTCACCCTCGGTCAGTGCAGCGCGGGCAGCGTGGTCACGGTCCGCAGCCCCTCGGCGAGCCCCGACCTCGACGTCGTCGCGCGGCTCCTCTCCCCCGACGGCTCGGTGCTCGTCACCGACGACCCGGTCGCCGGGCGGACCGACGACACCCGGGCGTACGGGCTCGACGCCGCGCTGGGCGTGCCCGCCGACGGCCGCTACCTGGTGGAGGTCGCGGGCGCCGGCAGCGGTGCGGTGGTCGACGGCGTGAGCGCCGGGTGGACCACCTACGCGAGCCTGGGGGCGTACGACGTCGAGGCGCCCGGCTGCGACCCCGACCCGGCGCCGGACCCCGACGCCGCCACCGCACCCCCGGCCCCCACCGGTGTCACCGCCACCGCCGGCCCCGGACGGGCCCGCGTGTCGTGGACCGCCCCGACCGCCGACGGCGGCTCCCCCGTCACCTCCTACTCCGTCACCAGCACCCCCGGCGGCGCGACCGCGGTGCTCGGCGGCGACGCGCGCTCGGCCACGCTGAGCGGGCTGGCCAACGGGACCCCGTACCGCTTCGTGGTCACCGCCGTGAACGCCGTCGGCAGCTCACCGGCCTCCGCGGCGTCCGCCCCGGTGACACCGGCCGCCGCGCCGGTCCGGATGGCGGCGCCAGGCGTCTCGGTGCGCGGGACGACGGCGACGGTGACCTGGCGCCCGGCCGCGGCGAACGGGGCGCCCGTGACCGGCTACACGGTCCTGGTCAGCGGCGAGCGCAGCAGGCAGGTCGCGGCGACGAGGCGCGCCGTCGTGGTGAAGGGGGTCTCCCGCGGCCGGCACACCGTCCGGGTCACGGCGACCAACCGCGTCGGCACCTCGCCCGCGAGCGCCGCCACGACGATCCGCGTGCGGTGAGGCGCCGCAACCGTCACCTCGACGCGCCGCGAGCGTCATCTCGGCCGTCCGCGAGCGCCATCTCGGCGGCCTCACCCGGGAAGGCACTTCACGCTCCGGCCCGTGGCACCGATCATGCTGACGTGGTCGCCGCCAGCCTGATCTCCCCTCCCCGCGACGGCTCCGCACCCGAGGACCGCAGGGACCGCCGCGACGACCGGCCCGGCGACTCGGCCCGCCGTACGGTCCTCCTCGTTGCCGCGGCCCTGGTCCCCCTCGTGCTCGTCCTGCTCGTCGTCGCCCGCCAGCCGCTCGGCGAGACCCCGGCGTTCCTGCCGGCGTTCCTCACCCTCGTCCTGGGCATCGACCTGCTCACCGCGGTCCTGCTGACCGAGCAGTACCGCACCGGCGCCGGGCCCCGCCTGCTGGCGCTGTCGTGGGCCTACACCTTCTCCTCGGTGACCGTGCTCTTCCACGGACTCACCTTCCCCGGGGTGCTCGCCCCCGACGGCCTGCTGAACGCCGCGCCCAGCAGCGCCGCCTGGCTGTGGACGTCGTGGCACGCCGGGTTCGCCCTGCTGCTCGGCCTCGCCCTGGTGCCCTGGCCCCCCGCCGTGCACGACCTCCTGGACCGCCCCGAGGCGCGCAGCCGCCGGATCCTGACCAGCCAGGGCGTCGTCGTCCTGGCGGCCCTGGTCGTCGTGGCCTGGGCGACGATCGGCTCGGCCACCGTCCCGGCGGTGATCGACGGCGCCGACTACACCGCGCTGACCCGCACCGTGGGCCCGCCGATGGCCGTGGTCGTCCTGGTCTCCCTCGGGCTCGCGCTTCGCGGGTTCGCCGCCCGCCGCCGCGTCGGCCCGGAGGGCTGGGCGCTCGTCGCCGTCGTCGCGACCGGCGGCGACGTCGCGCTGACGCTGCTCGCGGCCGACCGGTTCACCCTCGGCTGGTACGCCGCCCGTCTGCTCGCCCTCGCCGCCGCCGTCGTCGTGCTGCTCGCCCTGCTCCGCGAGATCACCGCCCTGCACCGTCGGGTGCGCCTCGACGCCGTCCGCCTGGCCGCGCAGAACGCCGCCCTGCGCGAGGCCCACGCCGCGCGCGACCACCTCACGGCCGTCGTGACCCACGACATGCGCACCCCGGTGACGGGGATCGCGGGCTACCTCGAGCTGCTGGAGGACGCGGACCTCCCCCGCGAGCAGGCCGCCCGGATGGTCCGCCGCGGCCAGGACCTGACCCGGCGGCTGACCCTGATGATCGACGACCTGGTCACCGTGACCAAGGCCGACCAGGGCGTGCTCGAGATCCACTCCCGCACCCTGCGGGTCGGCACCGTCCTCGAGGAGGTCGTCGCCGCGTTCCCCGACGCCGAGGTCCACCTCGAGGGCGACCTGGACCTGCCGCTGGTCGCCGACCCGCTGCGGCTGCAGCAGGTCCTCGGCAACCTGGTCTCGAACGCGCTCAAGTACGGCGCCGAGCCCGTCCGTCTGCGCGCCCGCGCCGACGACGGCGGGGTCTCGATCAGCGTCGACGACGCCGGTGACGGCGTGCCCGAGGCGTTCGTCGACCGCCTCTTCGACCGGTACTCCCGTGCCCCCGAGCACGTGGACGCCGCCGCCGGGTCCGGCCTGGGCCTGTCGGTCGTGCGCGACCTCGTCGAGGCGCACGGTGGCTCGGCCTCCTACGACCGCGTCCGCCGCGGCTTCGACCTGTTCCTGCCCGACCGCCCCGCCCCGGGATCGCTGGCCACGGTGGCGTCGACGACCGCCGTCCCCGCGAGCGGACCCCCGAGGATCCACGTGCGGTGAGCCGCCGCAAACGTCGTCTCGACGCGCCGCGAGCGTCATCTCGGCTGTCCGCGAGCGTCATCTCGGCTGTCCGCGAGCGTCATCTCGGCGGCGGGAGGGCCTGACCAGGACGCCGTCGGGTCGCTAGGGTCGTCGCGTGCTGGGTCTACATGGGGGACGCACCGGCGGGGGCGCGAGCCCGGTGCTGGCCGTCGTGGCCGTCGTCATGGCGGTCGTCGTGATCGCCTTCTCGGGCTGGCTGGTGGTCTCCTACCCGCCGCCGGCCGACCTGCCCGCCGAGGCGCTGGACCCGTCCGGCCCCGCCTCGCCCGACCCGTCCGAGACGACGGACGAGGAAGCCGGCGGCGGTGACGGCGGCGACGTGCAGGTCGCGGTCCTCGGCGACGGCTACACCGCCGGGTCCCCCCTCGGCGGGGAGGGCGAGAAGGCCTGGCCCGTCCTGCTCGGCAAGCGGGCCGGCGTCGAGGTGACGCCGTACGCCGTCACCGCCAGCGGCTACGTCGCCGGCGCCGCCGGCACCACGTTCGTCGACCGCGCCGAGGAGCTCGTGACCGACTGGGCCGGCGACGGCGCGGGCGGCCCGGAGGACGCGGTCGTGGTGATCGGCGGGCGCATCGACGCGGCCAGCGATCCCGCCGCGGTCCAGCAGGCCGCGCGCCGCACCCTCGGCGTCCTGACCAAGGGCCTGCCCGAGGTCACCGTGGTCGTCGTGGGGCCGATGTGGCCGGCGCTCTACCCGCCGACCACCGGCGGGCCCGAGGTCCGCACGGCCGTGCAGGCCGCGGCCGAGGACGCCGGGGTCGCGTACGCCGACCCGCTCGCCGAGCCGCCGTGGCTGCCCGCGGACGAGCCGGGCGCCGTGGCCGAGGACGCCGTGCTGCCCACCAACCTGGGCCACGGCATGATCGCCACCCGGGTGCGCGACCTGCTCACCGCCGAGGGCGTCGTCGACTGACGCTCGCGTCGCCGCAGCTCCCTCAGGCGTCTCAGACCCCGGCGACGACGTCGCTGCCCAGCGGCAGCCGCAGCTCGAAGGTCGCGCCCGGCCCGTCCGTCGGCAGCACCCTCGCCGAACCGCGGTGCGCCTCCAGGATGGCCCGGACGATCGACAGCCCGAGCCCGGCGCCACCGGCCGCCGCGGACCCCCCGCGCACGGAGCGGTCGAAGATCGACTCCGCCTCGGCGGCCGGGACGCCCGGGCCGTCGTCGCCGACCGTGAGGACCAGCTCCGAGCCGTCGGCGCGGGCGACGACCTCGATCGTGGCGTCCGGGCCGGCGTGCCGGAGCGCGTTGGACACCAGCTGCACGACGGCCTGGGTCAGCCGCTGCCGGTCGGCGCGCACCACGAGGCCGGTCAGGGCCTCCACCCGGAGGTGCACCGGCGCCAGGGCCGCCAGCGTGCGGTGCAGCCCCTCGACCAGGTCGTCGACGGCGAGGTCGTCGGGCCGCAGGAAGTCGGGGTGCTCGGCGCGCGCCAGCAGGAACAGGTCGTCGACCATCCGGGACAGCCGGTCCACCTCGTCGGTGACCAGGGCGATGGTCTCGGCCCGCGCCTCCTCGGTGTCGTCGAGCGCGAGCAGCTCGATCTGGCCGCGGATGATCGTCAGCGGCGTGCGCAGCTCGTGGCTGGTGTCGTCGAGGAACGCGCGCTGCGTCGCGAACACCTGCTCCAGGCGGGTCAGCATGTCGTTGAACGCCAGGGCGATCATCGAGGCCTCGTCGCGCCCGCGGACCGGGATCCGGCGGGTCAGGTCGGTGTCCGAGATGGTCCGCGCGGTGTGGGCCAGCCGCACCAGCGGGCGCAGCACCCGCCCGGCCAGCAGCGCGCCGACGATCGAGGCCAGGACCAGCGCCACCAGCGTGATCTGCAGCTGGGCGCGGACGGACTCCTCGATCTCGTCCCGCTCGAGGGCGGGGAAGTTGGCGACCACGAAGACGCCGTCGCGCCCGTCGGCACCCTCCAGCGGCAGGGCGACGTAGCGCGCCTCCCCGACCGGGGTGTCCAGGACCCCGCGCCGGTCCGCGTCCAGGGCCAGCCAGGAGGCCGTCGCCTCCGTCAGCTCCCCCGGCTCCGCGGCGCCGGTCGCCCGGCGGGACTCGTAGAGGGCGCCGTCGACGAAGGCCAGCAGCGACTCGCCCTCGTCGGGGACCTCGCGGGCGAAGTAGACGTCGAAGACCGCCTCGAGGTCCCCGGCGAACGGCTCGCCGGTCCGTGGGTCGGTACCGCCGGCGAGCAGCCGGAACTCCTCGGCCTCCCGCTCCAGCGAGACGGCGACCTCGTCCTCCAGGTTGGCCAGCAGCGCCGCCCGCAGCACGAGCACGGACCCGACGGCCGAGACGAGCAGCAGACCGATGACGACGGCGAGGATCCGGACCCGCATCGAGCCGAACCAGGACGTCCTCACGCAGCAGACAGTAGGGCCCCGTCACCGGGTGCGCCGCCCCCCGTCACGGAGTTCGCTGCACACCGCGCGGCCCGCGCAGTTACGGTGGACGGTGCCCGAGCGCGAACGCCCCCACCTCGAGGAGCGCTACCGCTCCCTGTTCGAGCACCACCCGCACCCGGTCTTCCTGCTCGACCTCGACGGCAGGTTCGTCGAGGTGAACCCCGCCTGCGCGCTGATCAGCGGACGCAGCGTGGACGACCTGCTCGGCACCGCGTTCGCCGACCTGCTCGAGCCCGGTGACGTGGAGCGGGCGCGGGATGCCTTCGCGAAGGCCCTCCACGAGGCCCTGCCCCGCGTCGAGCTGGCGCTGCGCCACGTCGACGGCCGGCTCCGCGACGTCGCCGTCTCCGGGATCCCCTGGTCCGCCGACGGCGAGGTCCGCGGCGTCTACGGCGTGGCCGAGGACGTCACCGAGCGCAAGCGGGTCGCCCGCGACCTGGTCGTCACCCAGCAGATCGCGGCCGAGAGCAGCCGGGCCAAGACCGACTTCGCGGCGCGGATGAGCCACGAGCTGCGCACCCCGCTGACCAGCATCCTCGCCGCGGTGGAGCTGCTGGCCACGACCGAGGACCCCGCCGACCGCGACGAGCTGGTGGCGGTCCTGCAGCGCGCCGGCAACCGTCTGCACGCCCTGGTCGACGGCGTCCTCGACTTCGGCGCGTCCGGGACCACCCCGCCCGAGCCGGAGGTCCTCGACCTGCACGCCACCGCACGGGAGGCGGTCGCGCGCGTCTCGGGCGGTGCGGCCCGCAAGGGGCTGCGGCTCGACCTCGACATCAGCCGCGACGTGCCGCGGCAGGTCCACGACCACCCGACGTGGACCGCGCAGATCCTGGACCACCTGCTCGACAACGCCGTCGAGCACACCGACAGCGGCCACGTCGGGCTCACGGTGAGCACCACGGCCTCCACGGGCACCGGCACCGTGGTGCTCTACCGGGTCAGCGACACCGGCGTCGGCATCGACGCCGCGCAGCAGGACAGGTTGTTCGACCCGTCCCACCCCTGCTCGCCGGCCACGTCGGGGCACGCCACCCGCGGCGGCCCGGGCCTGAGCACGGTCAAGCAGCTGGTCGCCATCTGCGGGGGCACGGTCGCCCTGGACAGCGCGCCGGGCAGGGGCAGCACGTTCTTCGTGACGATGCCGGTCACGCCCGTCACCTAGCGCCGGTCACCCGCGTCCCGGTCCGGCGGGCGCACCAGGGCGATCAGGCCGCGCGCCAGGGTCGCCTCGCTCACCCCGGCCAGGTCGGCCGCACGACGCACCCGCTCGGTGGCCGCGTCGACGTCGACGGACAGCGTGGCGGCGACGATGCCGATCGCGACCTGGACCCGGTTCAGGTCCTCGGCCAGGGCGGGCCCGCGCTCGGAGCGGCGGCGGGACTCGAAGGAGAGGTCGGCGTTGGTGACGGCACCGCTCGACCACGCCCCGAAGAACTCGGCGAGCCGGTCGTGGTGGCCCTCGAACGCGTCCGCGCTGGCGGCGTACAGGTTCACGCTGCCGCTGACCTGCTCGTGCTCGTAGATCGGCAGGGTCAACGTGCTCCGCACACCCAGCTCGGAGGCGGCCGTGGCGAAGAGCAGCCACCGCCCCTCGTCCAGCGGGTCGTCGGTCGACGTCTCGACGAGCTCCTCGCGTCGTACGGCCTCCAGGCAGGGCCCGTCGTCGAGGTACTGCATGGCGTCCAGCACCGCGGTGTCCTCGGCCGTGGACAGCATCGTGAAGACCAGGCCGTCCTCGAGGCGGGAGATGCTGAACCCGATGCAGTCCGGCACCAGGTCCAGCACCGACCGACCGGCCTCACGGAAGCTGTCGACCAGTGCGTCGTCCTCGTCGCCGGGCACGGGGTCCAGCTGGTTCAGGGTCCGGGCGGTGTCCGGGGTGGGTTCCACGACGGCTGCTCCTGTCTCGCGCGTCCTGGACACGATCCTCCGCGCACGGCGACGACCGGGCACCACCCCCAGGCGTGGTCCGGGTCGTCGACCGCCGGACCCGCCCCGCGGGGTGGCTCGGGCGGCGTACGGACGCCCCTAGCGTCGTGAGCGCGTCGACTCACCACGTCCCGGGTGGCCTGTCCACCCGCTCTGGGGTGAATGACGCGCCCGTGGCCCGGTCCGCTCGCCGGGCCGGGCCACGGCCGCCTCCGGGGCCACGACCGCCGGGGCCGCGACCGCCGGGGCCGGGTGAGCACAGCACCCCCGCCCCCACCCCGACACTCGAGGGGTGACCGACAGCGACCCCTCTTCCTCCGCCTCGTCCTCCGGGGCAGCCTCCGTCCCGCTCGCCGCCCTGGCGGGAGGGGCCGTACGCCGGGTCGGCGCGTGGACCGTCGGGCTCAGCCGCGACGAGCCGTTCGCGGTCGACTCCCGCTGCCGCCACCAGCTCGCGGACCTGTCGAAGGGCTCCGTCGACGCCGACGGGTGCCTGGTCTGCCCGTGGCACGGCGCCCGCTACGACGTCCGGGACGGGCGGATGGTGCAGGGCCCGCGCGGGTTCTTCGGCTACCACGGTCCGAGCCGGGGCTACCGCGAGCTGGTCAAGGGCTACGCCCGCTTCCTCCCGCTGCTCCGCCGCGCCACCTCGGTGCAGGGCGACCGCGTCGTGGTCGACACCAGCAGCAAGACCGGCAGCCAGAACGACGGCACCGACGGGAGCGCCTCGTGAGGGTCGTGGTCACCGGCGCGACCGGCAACGTCGGCACCACCGTCGTCGAGCACCTGCTCGCCACCCGCGACGACGTCGAGGTGGTCGGGCTGGCCCGCCGGGTGCCCACCACGGCGGCGGCCGACGACGCGTACGCCGGGAGGCTGACCTGGGCCGGTGTCGACCTCAGCGACGACGCCTGCCTGCCCGCGCTGCGGGTGGCCCTGCGCGGCGCCGACGCGGTCGTGCACCTGGCGTGGGGCTTCCAGCCCTCGCACGACCCGGACTACCTCGAGGCGCTCGGGGTCGGCGGGACCCGCCGGGTGCTGGAGTCGGCCACCGCCGAGCAGGTGCCGCACCTGGTCCACATGTCCTCGGTCGGCGCCTACTCCCCGAAGACCGACGACCTCCCGGTCGCGGAGTCCTACCCCACCCACGGCATCCGCTCCTCGATGTACAGCCGGCACAAGGCCACCGCCGAGAGCCTGCTGGACGACCACGAGGCCGCCGTCGCCGCCGGCCGGACCGACGGGCCGGCGGTCGCCCGGCTGCGTCCCGGCATCGTCGGTCAGCGCGACGCCGGCAGCGCCCTGCTGCGCTACGGCCTGCCGGGCCTGGTCCCCGGTCGTGCGGTGACCCTGCTGCCGGTGCTGCCCCTGGACCGCTCCCTGCTGGTCCCGATGGTGCACGCCGCCGACGTCGCGGACGCGGTCGGACGGGTCCTCGAGCAGCGCTCCACCGGCGCCTTCAACCTCGCCGCCCCGACCCCGGTCACCCCGGCCGACATCGCCTCGGCGCTCGGCGCGCGCCACGTGCACGCCCCCGGCCGGCTGCTGCGCGCGGCGGTCAGCGCGAGCTGGCAGGCCCGCCTCCAGCCGCTCGACCCGGGCTGGATCGACCTCGCCCTCGAGGTGCCGCTGATGGACACCCGTCGCGCGCGTGAGGAGCTCGGGTGGTCGGCGAGCCGTACGGCCGTCTCCGTGCTCGAGGAGACCGTCGCCGGGATGCGCGACTCCGCCTCCGGGTCGACCGCGGTGCTGCGCCCGCGCAGCGTCGCGCGCAACCTGCGCGAGCGGGTGCGCAGCGGCCCGATCGCGGGGCGCCGCCGCCCCTGAGGCGGCTCCCGCTCTCGGCCCGGCTGTTCCCACCCCCTCGCTAGACGAGCTCGACCCGCTCGGCGCGTCGCACCACGCGTACGCGGTGCTGGTCGCCGCGGCGGGCGAGCTCGTCGGTGAAGTCCGTCAGCGGGGACCGGAACACGCCGTAGTCGTCGTGGTGCACCGGCACGGTGAGCGCGGGGTCCAGCAGGTCGACCAGGTCGGCGCCCTGCTGCCCGTCCATGGTGACCAGCAGCCCGAGCACGCGGGTCCCGCCGAGGTGGAGCACCGCGGCGTCGAGCGGCCCGGTCCGCTCGACCACCTCGCGCAGCCAGGGCCGGAACAGCGTGTCCCCAGAGACGTAGGTGCGGTGCACCGGGCCGTCGCCCCGCCGCAGCTCGAGCACCGACCCCATCACCGTCGGCAGCAGCGGCCGCGCCGGGCCGGGTGCGTGCACGCCGGGCACCGCGGTGACCCGCAGCGACCACCCGTCCGAGAGGAGCTCGCTCGACTCCCACGTCTCGAGGCCGTACGACCCCGAGAACCCCCACCGGTGCAGCCGCCGCGCCGCCGCCGGCGTGGTCAGCACCGGAACGGAGCGGTCGAGACCGCGGCGGGCCACCCGGTCGAAGTGGTCGCCGTGCAGGTGGGAGAGCAGCACCGCGGTGAGCTCGGGCAGGCCGCCGGGCTGCGTCGAGGGCTCGGTGAGCCGCTTGGACCACAGCCCGCGGCCGAGGTAGGCCCGCTGGCCGCGGTGCAGGAAGTTCGGGTCGGTCAGCAGCGTGAACGGTCCCAGTCGCAGCAGGGTGGTGGCCGTGCCGATGAACTCCAGGGACGGCGCCTCGGGACCGCCCGCTCCCGCCGGGGTGGTCACCGGCCCCGCCCCCGGCCGACCTGCCGGACCGTGCGGGCCACCCCCGCCACCGGGTGCCGCGCCAGCGCCGCCCGGGCGGCGTTGGCGCCGGCGGCCCCGTGCACCCCGCCACCGGGGTGCGCCGAGGACGACGCCAGGAACAGGCCGCGCACGCCGGTCCCCGCCCGCCCGAGCATGCCGGGGACCGGGCGGAAGAAGAGCTCCTGGTGCAGCTGCGAGGTCCCGCCGTTCAGCGCGCCGCCGACCAGGTTGGCGTCCCGCGCCTGGAGCTCGTGCGGCCCCAGCACCCGCCGTACCCGCACCCGGTCGCCGAAGCCCGGCGCGACCGCCTCCATCCGGGCCTGCATCCGGTCGGCGAACCGCTCGCACTCGTCGTGGTCCCACCGCCCGGTCAGGTCGTCGCCGCCGGCGTCGCCGCGGGTCAGGCCGGGCTGCGGCACGTGCGTGTAGGCCCAGAACGACTCGGTGCCCGCGGGCGAGCGGGTCGGGTCGCTGGTGGTCATCTGCCCGGTGAGCATGAAGGGGGCGGCCGGGATGCTGCCCGCGCCGACCTGCGTCATCGCCTCGGTCATCTGCGCCACCGAGTCGCCGACGTGGACGGTGCCCGGGGCGTACGCCGGGGTGCTCGCCCACGGGATCGGGCCGTCCAGCGCCCAGTCGACCTTGACCGTGCCGGGGTCCAGCTCGAACGCCGGCATCCCCCGCGAGACCCGGGACGGGACGTCGGCGGGGTCCAGGAGGTGCTCGAAGAGCGCGGGCGCGGTGACGGCAGCGAGCACGGCGCGGCCGGCGTCGTACCGCTGCCCGTCCCGGGTGGTCACGGCGACCGCGCGGCCGTCGGTGACGACGACGTGGTCGACGGCGGCCCCCGTACGGACCTCCCCGCCCTTCGCCTCGAGCCGCCGCACCAGCGCGGCGCTCAACGCGCCGGCTCCGCCGACCGGGACCGGGAACCCGACGGTCTGGCCGAGCATCGTCATCAGCAGCCCGAACACCCCGGACCCGGGCGAGTTCAGCGGCAGGTCGGCGTGACCGGCGTTCCCGGACAGCAGCAGGCCGGGCGCCTCCCCGCGGAAGCGGTGCCGCGCGATCGAGGCGGCCGGGGTGAGCAGGGTGCGGACCAGGTCCAGGCCCCCGGCGCGCGGCAGCGCGCGCAGCAGCCGGGTCGAGGCGCCCAGGGGCGGGAACGGAGAGGTGAGCGCCTCGACCAGCGGCCCGCCGATCCGGTCCCAGGTCGCGCACAGCTCGAGCCACGCCTCGCCGTCGCCGGGCTCGAGGTCGTCGAGCAGGCCCGCGGTGACGTGCCGGTCGCGGTGCAGCAGGGCCCACCGACCGTCGGACATCACGTGCCCGAGGACGGCCGGGGCGTGCGCCCACTCCAGGCCGTGGTCCTCCAGGCGCAGGTCGACGACGGCGGCGGAGGCCAGGGCCAGCGGGTAGAACGCGCTGAAGGTGTCGTGCACGAAGTCCGGGTCGAGCTCGCGGTCGCTGCGCACGGCGCCACCGGCCTCGGGCTGCTCCTCCAGCACCAGCACCGACCAGCCGGCGTCCGCGAGGTGGTTGGCCGCCACCAGGCCGTTCGGCCCGGCGCCCACCACGACGGCGTCGTGGCCGGCGCCGCCCGCGCCGCTCACCGGCGGCCCTCGACGACGAGGGCCAGACGGCGCAGCGTCTCGGTGTTGCGCCAGCCGAGCTGCAGGTGCCGTACCGGCGGCGGGACGAGGCGCCCCGGCCCGCTGGCGACGTCCTCCTGGATGCGGGCCAGGGTCCGTCCGTCGGCGGGCTCGAGGTCGATGACGACCGTCGCCTCGCCGGCCGGCCAGGCGCGGGCGCGCAGCGTGAGGTGCTGCGCGGGCACACTCTCGACCACCGAGGTGCTGTCGTCGATGACCAGGGGCCACGCCCCGACCGAGTGGAAGATCCGCGAGTCCGCCTCGGGCCAGGACGGCTCCACCTCGCGCATCCGGGTCGCGCCCACGACCCACAGCGGGTAGAGCCACCCGTCGGCCAGGACCGCCCAGACCTCCTCGGGTGTCGCGTCGATCGTTCGCTCGTTGGTGCTCATCGGCTTCCGTTCTTCGTCGTGGTCCGGCGGGTGGTGGCGTGCCCGGTCGCCCCACCCCTGCTCACCCGTCCACCCCATCAGAGGTGGGCCTAGACTGACGCCACCTGCCCGGGGGTACCCGGTCGTGCAAACCAGCGCGAGACGAGCAGCCTTGCCTCAAGGACCCCCGATGCCTCTCACCGTGGCCGTGGTCAACGACTACCCCTTGGTCGTGGCCGGCCTCCGCGCCGTGCTCGAGCCGTACGAGTCCCGCGTCCTCGTCGCCGAGCTCGACGTCAACACTCCCGTCATCACCCGCGTCGACGTGGTCCTCCAGGACACCTTCGGCAACGCCCAGGGCCGCTCCCCCGACCCGCGCCGGGCGATGGGGCAGACCGGCGCCAAGCTCATCGTCTTCAGCTGGGACACCCACGCCCACCAGGTGCGCACCGCGATGGCCGGCGACGTCGACGGCTACGTCTTCAAGTCCGCGAGCGCCGCCGAGCTGGTGGACGCCGTCGAGCAGGTCCACCGGGGCGTGCGCGTGGTCCCGGTGTCGATGGCGCCGGCGGCCACGAGGGACGAGGCCGGCGCGCTGGGCCGGTGGCCCGGGGACGAGCACGGCCTCAGCGGCCGTGAGTCCGAGGTGCTGGCGCTGATCTGCCAGGGCCTGAGCAACCAGCAGATCTCCGAGCGCGCCTACCTCGGGGTCAACACGATCAAGACCTACATCCGCTCGGCCTACCGCAAGATCGGCGTCACCACCCGCCCGCAGGCCGTGATCTGGGCGATGTCGCACGGCTTCAAGCCCGGCACCGAGCACCGCGTCGTCGACCCCGCGCCGACAGGTCGTACGGACCCCGCCGGCCGCTAGCCGCGATGTCGCTCGCGGACAGCCGAGATGGCGCTCGCGGCGCCCCGAGGTGACGCTTGCGGACACGCAGCGGTCGGCCCGGACGCAGCACCGGGCGGGGCCGTGGTGGCCCCGCCCGGTGGACGTGTCGTGCTGATCGGTACCGCCAGGGTCAGCGACCCTGCTGGTACGGGTCGTAGGCGCCGTCGGTCTGCACCCGCTGCGTGTACTGGCTGGTCGAGGAGTCGCCCGTGCGGCTCTCGTACTCGCCCTGGGCGCGGTCCTTGCCGGTCTCGAGATCGCGCCGGGCGCGGTCCTTGGCGTCCTTGCCGTTGCGGTAGGCGTCCTCCAGGATCCGCCCCGCCACGTCCTTGCCGCCGAGCCCGAAGGCGAGCGCCGCACCGAGCGCCAGGGCGCCCATGGTGGCCGCGAAGGCGATGGTGACGATCTGGGGCGCGATCTGCAGCTGGTTGAGGATCATGAACAGCGCAATGACCATCACCAGCGCCGGCACCGCGGTGGCGACGATCTTCCCGGTGGGCGTGTCGCCCATGACCTTGGCGACCGCGCCCGCGACCGCGCCGGAGACCAGGGCGGCGAGCACGAAGATGACGATGGCCACGATGACGTTCGGCAGGTAGGCGAGCACCTGGTTCATGAAGGTGGTCACGGCGGGGATGCCGAGCGCGCCGATCGCGGCGGTGATGAAGAAGACGAAGATGAGCCAGAACACCACCCGCGAGATCCCGTTGGCCGGGCTCGCGCCGGGGAGCACCTTCTCGACGTAGTCGTTGGCCTCCGACTCGCGGAGCTTCTGGTCCAGGCCGAGGCGGTCGAGCACGGTCTTGACCACCTTGGCGACGACCTTGGCGACGACGAAGCCGATGATGAGGAGCAGGAGGAAGCCGAGCAGGCTGGGGAGGAACGCGAAGACGCCGTCGGTGGCGTTCGCGAAGCTGTTTCCGATGTCCATGGTGTGACTGATTCCTTTCCGGGGCCGCTGGCGCGGCGCTCGTTGTCCCAGTCAGCCAAGACCTTCATCGGTCTGGTCCACCCTTGGAGGTATTCTGTTTACGCCATAAACAAGTCACCTACCGGCGGTCTTGGGCGTCGTCGCGGCTCGGTTGGCGGACACACCGCAGCTAGAGGGGGCCGAGGACCATGAAGGCCCAGTAACCCGCCGCACCGGAGGCGATGCCACCGGCGGTCAGGACCGTCCACCTCGCGGGCCGACGCCGAACGCGTCCCACGAACGGCCGTACCCACATGGTGAAGCGGTGCAGCAGCCACCGGGCCCAGGCGAACTCCCAGGACAGGACCCACAGGCCGGCGAGGAGCAGGGGTGCGGTGAGGAGCGTCGAGAACAACCACAGCGCGGCACCGGCGGCGACCAGGACCAGTCCGGCCACGAGAACCACGAGGCGCAGACCCAGGTCCGCACTGGCCGAGGTCCCCACCGATGTTCGCCACCGACGCCTCGGTGGGCCGTCGTTCAGCCGCTCCTGCAGCCGGGTGAGCGACGGGTGACGAGTCGAGGGCACGGGTCCTTCTCCTAGCGTGAACGAGTGGACCCGGATGGACTGCACCACAGAGGGCCGGGAGCGCGGGACGAGCCCGGGCTGCACGTGGCCACACCGTCGGTCGTCGTCACGGCTCGGGTGGCGGCACGACCGGAGCGATCGGGCCCTCGGTCGGGCGCGCCAGCTCCGGCGCGGTCGCGGGCGGCGGACGGGAGTCCAACCACCGCCGGAACGCGATCGGGTCGCGGTCCTCCAGCTCGGCGAGACAGGCCGTACGCAGCGCGACGAGGCCGGACCACTCCGCCGCCGACCGCGCCTGGTGCAGACGGGTGAGGCTGTGCCGCCAGGACCGTACGAGCTCGGCGTCGCTGTGGAGCGTCAGCAGCACGCGCACCTCCTCGGCCGAGACCGGGTCCGCGCACCCGCACCCGCACCGCTCGTCGTCGTGCACCGCCCCACCGGACCCGCGGGGTCGGCGTCGCCAGTCCGCGCCGAGGAGCGCGGCGACCACCGGCGGCGAGGTCACGGCCGCGGCCACGAGCAGGGGCGGCACCAGCGAGCCGGCCGCCTCGGCCCACGCACCGAGCACGCCGACGACGGCGCCGGCCCGGAGCCCGAACCGGCCCGCCACCCGCCCGTGCTCCGACACCGGCACCCGGACGCCGCCGTCGTTCTGCAGCAGGGCGGCCGCCGCGACCGCGCCGAGAAGGCCGGCCAGGACCCCGGTGACGAGGATCGCCCCCGCCGACCCGAGGACCAGGCCGGCGAGGAGCAGGAGCAGGGCCAGTGCTGCCCAGCAGGTGCGCCAGATCGTGCGGTAGTGCCTCATGCCCTGCTCCCCCGACGTTGCGTCGTCGATGCTGCGCAGCGGTGGACCGTGAGGTCCGTCCGCTGCGTCAGCGCCCCAGCCCGGCCTTGTCGACCTTGCGGTGGAACCGCATGCCGGTGAGACCACCGAGCAGCGCACCCACCAGGCTGGCCACGGCTACGGCGACCAGCGCGACGATCCCGGCCAGGCCGAGCGTCCCCTCGCCGATCGGCAGCCGCGGGAAGCTGTTGAGCGAGGCCAGCACGTTGTACTGCGACCCGGCGACCGCGCCGATGATCGCGACCACGATCGCGACGACGACGGCCCAGATCCAGACGGCCAGCCCCTGCTTGAGTCCGTCGAACCGCGCCATCCGGCCCGCGACGTACCCGCCGCAGAAGTAGGCCAGCAGGACGATGACCAGCAGCACGATCCCGCCGACCAGGCCGACGGTGTCGGCCTGCTTCGTCGCCTGGTTCGTGACCTGGCCGACCTTGGTGTCCGCGACCAGCCCGACCGCCGTGCCGGCGGCCGCGACCAGGGCGGTCAGGACGACCGCCATCCCGGTGGCAGTCAGCCACCCGAAGAAGGCCGAGCCCCACTTGATGCCGCCGTGCTGCTCCTTCTCGCGGGCCACGACCGTGCTCCGGTCGTTCTCGGCGCGCCGCTCGCCCTCATGGTGCTGGGTGCCGTGGTCGTGCCCGGCCTCCATCTTCTTCGCTCCCTTGCGCATGACGGCCCCTTATCGCTGGTCGGCGGAGCCGGTCGTACGGCCGTCCGTGGCGTCGTCGTCGAGGACGATCTCCTCGTGGCGCACCTGCTCGTCGACCTGGCGCTCCTCGGTGACGGTGTCCGTGTCGACCTTGACCCGCTCGACGGGCACGGTCTCCTTGTTGGTCACGACGCGGTCCTCGTGCAGGGTGACCTCGTGCTCCTCGGAGGTGAGGTCACCACCGGAGAGGGCGTCGCCGGCGTTGGCGTCGGTGATCGGCTCACGCTCGAGGCGGACCTCCTCGCGGGTGACGGGCACGGTCTTGGTGACGTTCTCCGTCACGACGTACTTGCGCAGGCGAGCCTTGCCGGTCGCGACCTTCTCGGTGCCGACGTGGAGCTGCTCCTCGGAGCGCGTCATCGCCGAGTCGGTCGTCGGGCCGGAGGTGTCGCGACCCACCGTGCCGGACTCGGTCCCGGTCGTCTGGCCGACGCGGGAGTCGCGGGAGTCGCGGGAGTCGCGGGAGTCGCGGTCGGGAGTGCCGGTGGGCGTGCCGTCGGCGAGGCCGTAGTGGCGGAACAGGGTGGTCTCCTCGTCCTCGCTGAGGTGGCCGTCGGAGTCCGAGACACGGGGAGCGTCCTTGACCTGGTCCTTGGAGTACGGGACCCGCACGTCGCGGCCGTCGGACTCCGCCTGGTGCAGCGGCACGAAGGACTCGCCGTTGCCGAACAGGCCGGTCTTCGCGGTCACCCACTCGGGCTGACCGGACTGGTCGTCGAGGAAGACCTGTCCGATGCTGCCGATCTTGTCGCCGTTCGTGCCCACGACGTTGCCGCCGCCCTCGAGGAGCTGGTGGGCCTGGTCGGTGGTGATCATGGTGTTTCCCCTTCGTCGTCCACACCGGGCCCTGATGACCCGATGTTTACGGCATAAACAGACCACGCGGACCGGGGGGTCGGCCTCCATCCCGCGGGGTGGCACGCGATCCGGGCCGGACCCGGTGGTGCGCCGGGGACGCCCAGCACGCATGCTGGGTCCTCGACGAGCGGCCGCCGCGCACGGCGCCGGCGCCGGACGGGAGGCACGGGTGAGTGACGACCTCGACGCGGACGCACGGCTGGTGGCCGGCAAGCCGGCACCGTCCGAGCGGACCCGTCTGACGCCGACCATCGTGGTGGACGCGGCCATCGCCTTCATCGACGAGCGCGGCCTCGCCGAGCTCACGATGCGTCGGCTCGGCCAGGAGCTCGGCGTCGAGGCCATGGCGCTCTACCGTCACGTGGTCGGGCGCGAGGAGCTGCTCGACGCCATCGTCGTGCGCGTGATGGCCGAGATGGAGGACGACGACGACGTCCCCGCCGAGCCCGACGCCGGCTGGCAGGACTTCCTGCACCGCCTGGCCCACGGGGTGCGCCGGGTCGCCCTGCGGCACCCGAAGGTGTTCCCGCTCGTGGTGTCGCGCCCCCCGAGGCACCCTGGCTGCGCCCTCCGCTGCGCGACCTGAGGTGGGTGGAGGTGTTCCTGAACAGCCTCTTGGAGGAGGGGTTCGACCGGGAACGCACCGTGGCGGCCTACCGCGCCTTCACCAGCTTCCTCCTGGGTCACCTGCTGCTCGAGGTCTCGGCCATGGGCGCGGACGTCGGGCCCCTGGACGTGCTGGAGGACGACAGCGACCCGCCCCGGTCCGCCCTGGCTCCGTACCCGCGGGTCGAGGAGATGCGCGGCGACCTGTCCGAGGACCACTCCGCGCCCGAGTTCGACGAGTCCCTGGAGAACCTCCTCGACCGGATCGCGCGGCTCCGCTCCGAGCAGTAGCACCACCGCCGAGATGACGCTCGCGGCGCCTCGAGGTGACGCTTCCGGACAGGTACGTGGCCCGCACCCGGCGCGGTCGAGCCCGCCGCGTGGTCGACGGGTGGATCACCTCCACCCGGTGCGTGCGATCCACCCATCGACATCGTCGTGGCTCCGCTCGGTCGACGCCCCTGTCCGTAACCGCCACCTCGGCTGTCCGCAACGGTCATCTCGGCTGTCCGCAAGCGTCATCTCGGCGGGGCTGGTGCCACCCCCGGGGAGGGATCACGAGCCCCCCTGCGGCGGGGCACAGTGGAGGTACGCCTTGATGCGCGCGACCTGCAGCGTGCCCGGCGACCCACGTCCCGACCTCAGCCCACCGACACCGCAGCGCGCCCGTACGGCCGCTCGCCGGTGTCCTTCGTGTCCTCACGAGAAGGAGCCCGATGACCTCGGACCAGAAGAACTCCAAGCCCATCCCCGGCGCCCCCGCCAGCGAGCCGCCCACGCTCGAGGAGCCGACCGCTCCCCGCGAGACGCCGCCGCCCAAGCCCGACCAGGCCGGCCCGCGCACGGTCAGCCCCACCGGTCAGGAGACCGGCAACCCGCCCGAGGTGAACCAGCAGGGCGGCGCGTACCTCACCACCGCCACCGGCGCCCGGGTCCGGGACACCAACCACTCGCTCAAGGCCGGGCCCCGCGGCCCGACGTTGCTGCAGGACCACCACCTGCGCGAGAAGATGATGCACTTCGATCACGAGCGCATCCCCGAGCGCGTGGTGCACGCCCGCGGCGCGGCCGCCCACGGCACGTTCACCTCCTACGGCACCGCCGAGAAGATCAGCCGTGCGGCGTTCCTGGCCAAGGGCGCCGAGACGCCGGTCTTCGTCCGGTTCTCGACCGTGCTGGGCTCGCGCGGCTCGGCCGACACCGCGCGCGACACCCGCGGGTTCGCCACGAAGTTCTACACCTCCGAGGGCAACTTCGACCTCGTCGGCAACAACATCCCGGTGTTCTTCATCCAGGACGGCATCAAGTTCCCCGATGTCATCCACGCCGGCAAGCCGCACCCGGACCGCGAGATCCCGCAGGCGCAGAGCGCGCACGACACGTTCTGGGACTTCGTCTCGCTGCACACCGAGGCGCAGCACCACACCATCTGGAACATGTCCGACCGCGGCCTGGCCCGCAGCTACCGGATGATGGAGGGCTTCGGCGTCCACACCTTCCGGATGGTCGACGCCGACGGCGCGACCTCCCTGGTCAAGCTGCACTGGAAGCCCAAGCTGGGCGTGCACTCCCTGGTGTGGGAGGAGGCGCTGCTGACCAACGGCGTCGACCCCGACTTCCACCGCCGCGACCTCGCCGACGCGATCGAGGCCGGCGCGTTCCCGTCGTGGGAGCTCGGGCTGCAGGTCTTCCCCGACAACGACGAGCAGATGTTCGAGGGCATCGACCTGCTCGACCCGACCAAGCTCGTCCCCGAGGAGCTCGCCCCCGTGCAGCCCGTCGGCGAGATGGTGCTGAACCGCAACGTCTCGAACTACTTCGCCGAGACCGAGCAGGTCGCCTTCCACACCGCGCACCTCGTGCCGGGCATCGACGGTACGGACGACCCGCTGCTGCAGGCGCGTCACTTCTCCTACCTCGACACCCAGCTGTCGCGGCTCGGCGGCCCGAACTTCGACCAGCTGCCGATCAACCGCCCGCACGTGCCGGTCAACGACATGCTGCGCGACGGCGCGCACCAGAGCGCCGACCACCGCGGCGTGGCGCCGTACCAGCCGAACACCCTCGACGGCGGCTGCCCCTTCATGGCCGGCGCCGACATGTCGGCCTACGAGGACCTTGCGGTCACCATCCCGGCCTCGCGCAAGGTGCGGGAGAACCCCGCGTCCTTCGACGACCACTACAGCCAGGCGCGGATGTTCTGGCGCAGCCTGAGCCCGGTCGAGCAGCACCACACCGCGCAGGCGTACGCCTTCGAGCTCGGCAAGGTCTACGAGCAGGTGATCAAGGAGCGTCAGCTGCTGGCGCTGGCCAACATCGACACGGAGCTGTGCCAGATCGTGGCGAACGGCCTGGGCCTGCCCGCGCCGGCTGCCACGGTCGAGGTCGCCGACGTCGACCCCAGCCCCGCGCTGTCGCAGGTCGGTGGCCAGTGGCCGACCGACGGGCGGATCGTGGGTCTGGTCGTCGACGCCACCGGCGAGCCGGAGGCGCTGCGCCAGGCCGGGCTCGTCCAGGACGCGCTGGTCGCGGCCGGCCTGAACGCCTTCGTGATCGCCGAGCACGGCGGCCAGGTCGGCGACGGCCTGGTCGTGCAGCGCACCTTCGCCACCGTCCGCTCGATCGAGCTCGACGCCCTGCTGCTTGTCGGCTGCCCCGCACCGGGCGCCGACCTCCTCGCAGGCACCGGCACCACCGCCGGCGGCACCGCGGAGACGCTCGACCCGCGCGTGGTGCAGCTGGTCCAGGAGGCCTACCGCCACTGCAAGGCGATCGGCGCCTGGGGCGCGGGGGCGACCGTCCTCGACGTCGTCGGGATCGGCGCGGGCCCGGGGGTCGTCGTCGACGACGCCCCCGACGCCGTGGTCGAGCAGACCCTCGTCGGGCTCGCCGGGCACCGCAGCTGGGACCGGTTCCCCTCGACGCTGTGACGCAGCCGGGCTCCTGAGCCCACCCCGGACACCGGTGGCCGGTCCCTCACGCAGGGGCCGGCCACCGGCTGCGTCCGGCCACCCCTTCAGGGCAGGAGGGCGGTCCGGGCACGACCTACCATGACGACTCCCGCGGCGCGATCCGCCCCGGGACCGTCTCGGAAGGACCTGTGCCGTGCCCCTCACCCTCGCCGTGGTCAACGACTACCCGCTCGTCGTCGCCGGCGTGCGCGCGGTCCTGGAGCCGTACGCCGACCGGGTCGTCGTGACCGAGGTCGCGCTCAGCTCGGCGGTCACCGACGGCGTCGACGTCGTCCTGCAGGACAGCTTCGGCAACCCCGAGCAGCCGATGGGCGACCCCCGCCCGCACGCCGGCCCGGGCGCGCCCCGGCGCGTGGTGTTCAGCTGGGACACCGACCCCCGCCAGGTCCGCGGCGCGGTCGAGAACGGCGCCGACGGCTACATCTCCAAGACGGTCTCGCCCGACGAGCTCGTGGACGCGATCGAGCGGGTCCACCGCGGCGAGCAGGTGCTCCCCGCCGTCGAGACGGACCCCGAGGACTCCCCCGCCCTGGGCCGCTGGCCCGGTGACGAGCACGGCCTCAGCCCCCGGGAGTCGGAGGTGCTCGCCCTGATCTGCCAGGGCCTGAGCAACCTCGAGATCTCCCAGCGCGCCTTCATCGGCATCAACACCGTCAAGACCTACATCCGCTCCGCCTACCGCAAGATCGGCGTCACCACCCGGCCCCAGGCCGTCATCTGGGCGCTGTCGCACGGGTTCCGGACCGAGACCGCGCACGAGGTCGTCGACGCCGGCCCCGGACGTCGCTGAGGGGACACGCACCCCGGGAGTTGACCCGGCCGGGCCGGTACCGCAGGATCACCGACGGCGCCGTACCCCCCGCCCCCATGCGGGACCGGTGCCGCGAGGCCCCGAGCAACCCCCACGCGCTCGGGGTCTCGCACGGGGCACCTGCCTCAGACGTCGGGCCCGGCGCCGGGACTCAGCCCCAGACGTGCGGCCAGCGCCCGCGGACGGACTCCCGCGCCGGCCGCGGCGCGAGCACGTTCCCCGGCCCCGGCTCGACGTGTCCCCGCCCCTGGCCGAGCAGCGACATCAGCGGGCCGACCATCCGGTCGTAGGCCGGCGCCATCACCCGGAACCCGGCGACCATGACCGCGTTGGCGACACCGACGTTGGTGTCGCGCCGGGGCCGGTCCAGCGCCCGTACGCAGGCCGTGGCGACCCGCTCCGGGGTCGTCACCGGCGGCGGCGGGTGGC
Organism: Nocardioides aquaticus; assembly: GCF_018459925.1. Taxonomy (NCBI): domain Bacteria; kingdom Bacillati; phylum Actinomycetota; class Actinomycetes; order Propionibacteriales; family Nocardioidaceae; genus Nocardioides; species Nocardioides aquaticus. Next base: position 862,502 of record NZ_CP075371.1, on the reverse strand, counting down.
CGGGGCGGCCGGTGTAGCTGGCGGCCTGGTCGTAGATCGGGGTGTCCACGCCGCCCGGGGAGACGATGCTGACCTCGACGCCGGGCATCCGGCGCGCCTCGACCTGGATCGCGCGGGCCAGGGCGTGCACCGCGGCCTTGCTCGAGCCGTACGGGCTGATCAGCGGGGCGGCGATCTTGGCCAGCACCGACCCGAGCAGCACCAGCGACCCGGAGCGCTGGTCCTCGAAGAGCCGCAGCGACTCGCGGGCGACGTTGGCGGTGCCGAGCACGTTGGTGGTCATCACCGCGTCGAAGACGTCGGCCGGCACGTCGTGGAAGCGGCCGTAGGCGACCACGGCCGCGGCGTGGACGACCCCGTCGAGCCCGCCCCACCGCTCGTGGGCGGCGCGGAACACCGCCGCGACCTGTCGCCGGTCGGCGACGTCGGCGGCCACGACAAGCACGTCGGCGGCGCCGCGGGCGGTGCACTCGCGGGCCACCTCGCCGAGCACGTCCTCGGAGCGGGAGGACAGCAGGAGCCGGTCGCCGCGGGCGGCGAGCTGGTGGGCGGTGGCGCGCCCGATCCCCGAGGAGGCGCCGGTCACCAGCACGCGCCGCCCCTCGAGACCGGGGTCGCCGGGCGACCGGGGCGACGGGTGCGGGCCGGTCACGGCTTCAGGACGACCTTGATGCAGCCGTCCTCCTTCTTCTGGAACATGTCGTAGGCCGCCGGGGCCTGCTCGAGCGGCACGTGGTGCGTGGTCATGTCGAGGGTGCCGAGCGGGTCGGCCCCGTCGAGCACGACGGGCATGATGTCGTCGATCCAGCGCCGCACGTGGCACTGCCCGAAGCGCATCGTGATGCCCCGGTCGAACATCTCCATCATCGGCATCGGGTCGACCTCGCCGCCGTAGACGCCGCTGACCGAGACGGTGCCGCCGCGGCGTACGGCCTTGACCGCGGTGTGCAGCGCACCCATCCGGTCCAGCGCCATCTTGTCGGCCATCGGGGCGGCGAGCGCGTCGGGCAGGGCGCCGACCACGGCGTGGGCGGCCTTGCCGAACGGGGACCCGTGGGCCTCCATGCCGACGGCCTCGACGACCGCGTCGGGCCCGCGGCCGTCGAAGAGGTCGAGCAGCGCGGGGGCGACGTCGTCGACGCCGGAGTCGTCGAGGGTCTCGATGCCGTGGCGCTGGGCCATCGCGAGCCGCTCGGGCACCCGGTCGACGCCGACCACCCGGGCGGCGCCGAGGTGGCGCGCGATCCGGGCGGCGAACTGGCCGACCGGGCCGAGCCCGAGCACCACGACGGTGCTCCCGGCCTGGACGTCGGCCCACTTCACGGCCTGCCAGGCGGTGGGGATGATGTCGGAGAGGAACAGGAACCGCTCGTCGGGCTCGTCGGAGGGGACCACGATCGGGCCGAACTGCGCCTGCGGCACCCGGAGGTACTCGGCCTGGCCGCCGGGCACGCCGCCGTAGAGCTGGGTGTAGCCGAACAGGCTCGCGCCCTTGCCGGTGGCGTAGTTCTGGGTGGTCTCGCACTGCGCGAAGAGACCCTTGGAGCACATCCAGCAGTGCCCGCAGGAGATGTTGAACGGCACCACGACGCGGTCACCGACCTTCAGGTTCCCGGCCTCGGGGCCGACCTCGACCACCCGGCCCATCGGCTCGTGGCCGAGCACGTCCCCGGTCTTCAGGAACGGGCCGAGCACCTCCATCAGGTGCAGGTCGGAGCCGCAGATCGCGGTCGAGGTGATCTCGACGATCGCGTCGGTGGGCTGCTCGATGCGCGGGTCGGGGACGTCCTCGACGCGCAGGTCGCGCTTGCCGTGGAAGGTGAGAGCTCGCATGGGGGTGCCTCCAGGTGGGTGGGGTGGAGCGTCGGTCGGTGGGGGCAGGGGTCAGGCAGGGGTCAGGCAGGGGTCAGGCAGGGTCGAGCCGGGGCAGCCGAGACGGTTGCCGCAGGACAGGAACACCCGGGCCTCGGTGCGGCACGCGTCGGTGTACGACTCCACCGTGACGGCGCTCCGGTGCGGGGCCTACACCCCGCGGGGCAGTACGGGTGGACGACCACGCCCCACCCGGTGGTCGAGGAGCGAGCCCAGCGGGCGTCTCGAGACCGGCCGGGTCGGATGAGGCGGCGACCGTCCCGCCCACGCCGGGTGCCGCCGTTCGCCCGCGGCGAGCGAGCCCCGGCGGTAGCGTCGCCGCACGTGTCCCGCGCCGCCCGCACCATCCCGCCGTGGCTCCTGCCGGCCGTCGCGTTCGTGGTCGTCGTCTCCCTGGTCACCGCGCTCAGCCTGTACCTCGGCAGCGACGACGGCAGCGCCGACGGCAGCGCCGCCGACGACGCCGCCGCCAGCCTCCCCCCGGCCACCGCGGCCGACGTCGCTCCCCCGGACTCCGGCGCCCTGGTCGGCGTCAGCCTCGACGGCGCGCAGGAGAGCCTGGCCGACTACGCGGACCGACTGGGCCGGACGCCCGCCGTGATGGTCACCTTCGCCGAGCTGCCCTTCGGCGAGACCGACTTGACGACGGTCGACGGGGCGGTCACCCAGGCGCGCGAGGCCGGAAGCAGCGTCCTGCTGACCCTGGAACCGCTGGACGGGCTCGACGCCGTCGACGACGCCGTCATCGACGACCTGGTCGCCCGGTTACGGGCCTGGAACGACTCCGGCGTCGGCGTCTTCGTGCGGTTCGCGCACGAGATGAACGGGTCCTGGTACGCCTGGGGCCAGCAGCCGGAGGCGTACGTCGCGACCTTCCGCCGGGTGGCAGCAGCGGTGCACGCCGGCGCCCCGGCGTCGTCGATGATGTGGGCGCCCAGCTACGCCGGCGGCTACCCCTTCGACGGCGGCGAGTGGTCGGCCGACCGCGCCGACCAGCGGGTCCTCGACACCGACGGCGACGGGCGGCTGACGGAGCGCGACGACGGCTACGCGCCGTACTGGCCCGGCGACGACGCCGTCGACTGGGTCGGGATGTCGCTCTACCACTGGGGGCAGGTGTACCCGTGGGGCGAGAACGAGCTGCCGTCGGCCGGCAAGCTGGTCGACCAGCTGCGCGGCGACTACGCCGTGCCCGGCACCCAGGAGCAGGTCGTGCCCGACTTCTACGCCGCGTACGCCGTGGGCCACGGCAATCCGGTCTCGATCACGGAGACCGCCGCGCTCTACGTCCCCGGCGGGCCGGGTCCCTCCGAGCGGGCCGTGAAGGAGGCCTGGTGGTCGCAGGTGTGGGACCCCGCCCTGGTCGAGGAGCTGCCCGGGATCAAGATGGTCAACTGGTTCGAGTGGGACAAGGACGAGCCGGAGACCGGCGGCCGGATCGACTGGACCGTCACCCGCGACGCCGACCTCGCCGCGGCGTACGCCGACGCACTCCCGGCGTGGGCGCGCTTCGGCGACCGCTGACCAGACCACCGGCGCGTCCCGTAGCCACCGGCCCCTCCAGGGCCCACGATGCGCAGACCACTGGGGCCGGCTCGATCGGCGCCACGACGACAAGGACGACAAGGACGACCACGATGACCCGCACCACCCGCTCCCGTACGACGGCCGCCGCGCTCGGCCTGGCGCTCGCCGCCGGCCTCACCGGGGCCTCGACGACGCCCAGCGCCGCTCTCGGGGTGCCGCCGTCGTACCAGGCCACCGACGGGGCCGGTGACGTGAAGATCACCAGGAAGGACGGCCTGTCCGACCGGCAGCGGCGCAGCATCGACCTCGGCTCCGTCCAGATCGTCCAGGACGACGCGAACCGGGAGATCGACGTGGCGGTGCAGCTGCGCAGGGTCACCGGCTCGACGAGGTTCGACCAGGTCGTCACGGTCGTCTACGGGTCGGACACCGTCGGGGGCGCCGTGCGGTTCTCCCCCAGCCCCGGGGAGCGCCGTTCCGGCGCGGCCGGGCGGTTCGGGGAGGACGGCGACGACAAGCTCTGCCGCGGCCTGGTCACCAGGGTCTCGGACGGGGACGTGGTCAGCACCTCGGTGCCCTACCGGTGCGTCCCCGACGTGCCGGTGTCGGTGGACACGCTGGCGGCGACCGAGCCGGACCGTGGCGGCCGCTTCTGGTCCCGCGACCTGCTGCGGTCGGAGGGCACTTACCAGCTGCGCCCCGTCGCCGGGTAGGACCGCCCTGGAACGCGACGACGCCCGGCCCGCCGTGAGGCGGACCGGGCGTCGTGCTGTCTGTGGAGCTAGGTGAGGGTCAGCGGCCCGAGGAGTAGACGACGCTGGAGCCGCCACCCGAGGTGCGCGACGAGCCGCCGCGACCGCCACCGGAGCGGGCACCGCCGGAGCGGCCACCTCCCTGGCCGCCGGAGCGGGCACCGCCGGAGCCGCCACCCTGGGGGCGACCGCCGCCACCGCCGGAGCGACGACGACCGCCGCCACCGGAGCGACCACCACCGCCGCCACCGCGGGACTGCTCGGCCGGGGCCGCGACCGGGGTGACCGGCGCGGAGGCGTACTCGCGCTCGCCCGGGGCGATCGTGGTGAGCACGGCGTGGCCGGGGACGACCTTGGTCGTGGTGGCCTTGATGCCGGCCTTGCGGGTCAGCTGGCGCACGTCGCCGACCTGGGCGTCGGTCATCACGGTGACCACGGTGCCGGCGGCACCGGCGCGCGCCGTACGGCCCGAGCGGTGCAGGTAGGCCTTGTGCTCGACCGGCGGGTCGGCGTGGACCACGAGGGCCACGTCGTCGACGTGGATGCCGCGGGCGGCGATGTCGGTGGCGACCATGGTCTGCGCGGCGCCGGTGGAGAACGCCTCGAGGTTGCGGGTGCGGGCACCCTGCGACAGGTTGCCGTGCAGCTCGACCGAGGCCACGCCGACCTGGTTGAGCTTCTTGGTCAGCTGCTTGGCGCCGTGCTTGGTGCGCGTGAAGATGATCGTGCGGCCCGGCGCGGCGGCCAGGTCGGTGATCACGGCGAGCCGGTCGTTGGCGCCGACGTGCAGCACCTGGTGGTCGATCGAGGCGACCGGGGACTGCGCGGTGTCCACGCTGTGGGTGACCGGGCTGTGCAGGTAGCGCTTGACGATCACGTCGACGCCGCCGTCGAGGGTGGCGGAGAAGAGCATCCGCTGGCCCTTCTCGGGGGTCTTGTCGAGCAGGCGCTTGACCTCGGGCAGGAAGCCGAGGTCGGCCATGTGGTCGGCCTCGTCGAGGATGGTGATCTCCACGGCGCCGAGGTCGCAGTGACCCGAGCGGACGTGGTCGGCCAGCCGGCCGGGGCAGGCGACGACGACGTCGACGCCGTTGCGGAGAGCCTGGATCTGGGGGTTGGCGCCGACGCCACCGAAGATGGTGGTCGTCTTCAGGCCGAGGGCCTGCGCCATCGGGGCCATCGCCTCGTGGATCTGGGTGGCCAGCTCGCGGGTGGGGGCCAGGATCAGCGCGCGGGGACGCTTCGGGGTCCGCTTGCTGGTGGACTGGTGCAGGCGGGTCACCAGCGGCAGCAGGAAGGCGTAGGTCTTGCCCGAGCCCGTGCGGCCGCGGCCGAGGACGTCACGCCCGGCCAGGCTGTCGGGCAGCGTGGCGGACTGGATGGGGAAGGGCTCCGTGACGCCGGCGCCGGTGAGGACGTCCAGGACGGGGCGGGGAAGGTCGAAGTCAGAAAAGGAAGTGCTCATGGGGGCAGGCGGCGCAGGGCGCCGCTGTCTCGCTCTCGATCGGCTGGGTGTCCTGCCCGGCGCGGATCCTGGTCCCAGCAGTGGTGCTGGGTGGCCGCGACGCTCGGGGGACGACGTGTGGTGCGCGGCCCGAGGCAGAACGGATGGGGCCGCCATCGCGCTCTTCACTTTACGGGTACGCAGGTCAGCGGCCTAATCAGCCGCGCGGGAGACTCGTCACACCCGGTGCTGCTGGCGCGATCCCACGGGAGGACGGTCGTAGGGTGCGCCCGGTGTCCACGATCCGTTCCGTCGCCCTCGCTGCGGCGCTGCTCCTCACCGGCCTGCTGCTCGCCGGCCTCAGCGTCGAGCCCTCGGCGGCCACACGGGACGTCCAGGTGATCGTCGGGTTCGGCAACCACGGGCTGCACCTCGGCGACCTGCCGATCGTGGGGGCCTGGCTCGTCGGGATGGCGCTCTGCGGAGTGCTGTGGGTCAGGGACTGAGGCCCCCACCACGGGTCGCTCAGCGGCCGGGGTTCTCGCGCTCCATCGACGGCGCCACGATGTGGGTGGTCTCGGCAGGACTGCTGGCGGCGTGGTCCGCGTGACGCTGCGGGAGCGAGATCACCCGCTCCATCGGCATCACGATCTCCAGCACCGCCCCGGGACCGTCGGGGTTGTCGACCGCGCGGATCGTGCCGCCGTGACGCCCCGCGATCCGACGGCAGACCGAGAGGCCGAGGCCGGTGCCGTCCACGAGGCTGGGATGGCCACGGTGGCCCTCGGCGAAGATCTGCTCGTGCTGGCCGGCCGGCACGCCGCGACCGTTGTCGGTGATCGAGACGACCACACCCCCGTCGGCCATCCGGCTGGTGCAGTGGATCGCGTGCGCGACGCCGGGGCGGGCGAACTTCACCGCGTTCGCGAGCAGGTTGTCGACCAGCTGGTGCAGCATCCCGGGGTCGGCGCGCAGGACGGGCACGCTGGCGACCTCGACCAGGGATCCGACACCCCGCTCACGGGCCACCCGCAGGAGCACCTCGCCGAGGTCGACCTCCTCGTCGTGCGGCTCCACGTCGCGGGTGGCCCGGTCCAGCAGGTGCTCGATCAGGTCGTCCATCCGGCGGGCGGCGTCGCCCGTGCGCCGCAGGTAACCGCCGAGCTCGGCCGACGGGACCTCCTGGGTCTCCTCCAAACGCCGCGCGGCCAGCCCGGTCCACCCCAGGATGCCGCTCAGCGGGTTGCGCAGGTCGTGGGCCACCATCTGGGCGAAGGTGACCAGGTCGGCGCGGCGGTCGTGCTCGACGGTGACGTCCTCGATCAGGATCATCGCGCGACGCCGCCCGGTCCGGTCGTGGTCGGGCAGCGGCAGCGCGGTGGCGGCCAGGACGCGGTCCGGGCGACCCTCCGCTCGGTAGAGCACCTGCTCGCGCACCACCCGCTCGCCGGCCAGCGCGCGGCGTGACGGCCGCTCGTCCTCGAGCATCCGGGTCCCGTCGAGACGGAACGCCATCAGGCCCTGGAGCCGCTCGGTACGCCGTCCCGCCCCGACCCCGAGCAGCCGGTCGAGCGCCGGGTTGCTGGCCAGCACCTCCCCGGCGTCGTCGACGACCATGACGCCCTCGGTCATCGCGTCGATCATCTCCTGCAGCAGGTCGGCCTGGTCCCGGTTGGCGGCCGCGGCCTGACGCAGCTCCTCGTTGAGGACGTGCACCTGGGCGCGCTCGGCGCTGACCACGAGGCCGGCGGCCCCCATCAGCAGGACGAAGAACTGGACGAAGGACGCCGACTCCACCGGTGTCCCGGCGTCGGCGAACGGTCCCTGACCGAACAGCGTCGCGGCGGTGATGGCGGCGCCGAAGACGGCGGTGTGGGCGGTCGTGACCAGCATGTCGAAGCGCAGGCCGAGCCAGCCGGTGGCGATCAGCAGCGGGAAGGACAGCGGCAGACCCTCGTAGACGAACGTGGTGGCGAAGATCGCGGTCGACAGGCCCAGCACCCCGACGAGCTCCAGGCGCGTGCCGCGGTGCAGCCGGCCCGCAGGCCCCCGGGCCCGCCCGCCGGTGCGGTGCTGGGAGGCGACCATTCCCACCGACACAGCCACGAACGCCCCGGTCAGGTCGCGCACCACCCACAGCAGGCCCACCGACCAGGAGAGGCCGGCGCCGCCGACCACCTCGAGCAGGACCAGCACCGCTGCCGTGGCCAGCACGCCACCGACCAGCGCGAGCGCCAGTCCGGCCAGCACCGAGAGCGAGGCGATCGACTCCCGCTCACCACGGGGGCGGGCCAGGCCGGGCGCGAGACGCCGGACCAGCGCGACGGTGACCAGCGGCTGCACCAGCACCGCGACCCCGCCGAGGGCGGACTCGACCGCGCCGAGCCCGGTCCAGGCGAGCGCGGCCCCGGCCGGCACCGCGACGGCGACGGCGTCGACGACACCGGCGCGCGGACCACGGTGCAGCAGCCAGAGCACGACGAAGCCGGCGAGCGGCCAGACCAGGGCGTGGTCGGTGTCGCTGGCGGTGGAGCGGGCCAGCAGGCTCAGCGCGAAGGTGAGCAGCGCGAGCGCCGCCAGGGCGAGGGCCTCGCGCCGGCGGGTCACCGGGGTCCGGGGCCGTTCCACGGCGGGAGTCTAGGGAGCCGGGCCGACACCCGTCCTGGACTTCAACACATCCGCAGATCCGTCCACATCAGTGCGGCGGACGGGCCGGCCGGCCGTGCGCGAGGTCGTCCCGCGCGTGGCGCAGCAACCCGTGGGCGTTCTCGTCCGCGGGCAGGTCGGCCAGGACCAGGTCGGCCAGGATCAGGTCGGCCAGCGCGACCGCCACCTCGCGGCGGGGGCGGCGTCGTCCGGCCTCGGCGGCCAGCTGGGCGAGGTCACGGCGCAGCCCGTCGTAGGCCTGCCCGCTGACGTCGGTGGTGAGCATCGAGAGCCGGGCGAGGTGCACGAACGTCTCGATCGCTGCGCGGTGCGCGGGCAGGTCGGGAAGGCCTGGGAGGTCCGGTTGGCTGCTGGTCACGGCGCCCTTTCGCGTCGGGAGCGGGGACACGCACGGCCGGGCGGGACCTCGGAGGTCCCGCCCGGCCCACGTGCTCACGTGCTTGGTGCGTTGATGCGGAGTGAAGCGCGGTGGGTCAGCGCCCCTGCTGGTACGGGTCGTAGCCCGGGTCGGTCGACTGCACCGGCTGGGTGCGCTGGGTCTCGACGCCCTGGTCGTACGGGCCCTCGTCGTAGTAGCCCTGCTCGTAGGTGCCGGGCTGCTCGTAGGCGCCCTGCTGGTTGGCGTCCTGCTGGTAGGAGCTGTCACCACGCTGGTCGAGCTGCTGCTCAGCGCGCGCACGACCGGTCTGCAGATCGCTCTTCGCGCGCTCCTTGGCCTCGCGGCTGCTGGTGTAGGCGTCCTCGAGGATGCGGCCGGCGACGTCCTTGCCGCCGAGGCCGAAGGCCAGGGCGGTGCCGAGCGCGAGCGCGCCCATGGTGGCGGCGAAGGCGATCGTGACGATCTCGGGGGCGATCTGCAGCTGGTTGAGGATCATGAACAGTGCGATGACCATCACCAGGGCCGGGATGACCGTGGCGGCGATCTTGCCGGTGGGGGTGTCGCCCAGCAGCTTGGCGGCGCCCGCGGCGGCGGCACCGGAGACCAGCGCGGCGACGACGAAGATCAGGATCGCGACGATCACGTTCGGCAGGTAGGCCAGGACCTGGTTCATGAAGGTGCTGACCGCGGGGATGCCCAGGGCGCCGATCGCGGCGGAGATGAAGAAGACGAAGATCAGCCAGAACACCACGCGGGAGATGCCGTTGCTGGCGCTGGCGCCGGGCACGACCCGCTCCACGTAGGTGTGGGCGTCCGACTCCTGGAGGCGGGTGTCGAGGTGGAGCCTGTCGAGCACCGTCTTGACGAGCTTGGCGACCACGGTGGCGATCACGTAGCCGATCAGGAGGAGCAGGAGCGAGCCGAGCAGGTTGGGGATGAACGCGAAGATGCCGTCCGTCGCGTTCTCGAATGAGCTACCGATGTCCATGCCACCAGTCACGCAGATCGGTGGGGCCGCTGCCCCACCCCTGGAGGTAGGAAACTTACGGCGTAAGTCCTCGGTTGGCTCAGCCGGCTTCCGAGACCTCGTCGTCGACCGCGCGCAGGTCGGGATGCGGGCGGCGTACGTCGTCGCGGGCCTCGGCGAGCAGTGCCCGCGTCTCCTCGGACACCACGGCCGCCAGGCCGGTCACGACCTCGTCGACCAGCGCCCGGGCGACCGCCGGGCGGGGACGCTCGCGGGCAGCCTCGGCCTCGAGCTGACGCAGGTCGCTGCGCAGGCCCGCCTGGCCGAGGCCTCCGAGGTCGGCGGTCGCGGCGGCGATGCGGGCCAGGTGGACGAACAGTCGCAGACCTCGAGGGTCTGCGGCGGTACGGCGGGGGCGGGGCGCAGGCACGCCCCCCACCCTCGCACGGGCCCGGTCGCTTCCCGGAACGCCCGGCGCGGCGCCGCCCACGAGCCACACCGGCGCGGCCGGTCCTGGGAGGCTGGCCCGATGAGGACCTGGTGGGCCAACTCCCGCGACCTGGTGCGGACCCGCCTGTGGCCCGTGCCCACCATCGCGGTGACCCTCGCGCTGCTGCTCGGCCTCGGTCTGCCCGAGCTCGACGCGGCGGTCGACGAGGACCTGCCGGCCGGGGTCAAGGCCTGGCTCTTCGGCGGCGACGCGGACGCCGCCCGCACCCTGCTGGACGCGATCTCCTCGTCGATGATCACCGTGACCGCGCTGACCTTCTCCCTGACCGTGGTGACCCTGCAGCTGGCCAGCAGCCAGTTCTCGCCCCGGCTGCTGCGGACCTTCGCCGGCGACCAGTTCGTGCAGGCCACCCTGGCCCTCTTCCTGGCCACCTTCACCTACTCCCTGACCGTCCTGCGGGCCGTGCGCAGCGGCGGCGACGGCGCGGGCGAGGTCGAGCTGGTCCCCCAGATCGCGGTGACGGTGTCGTTCGTGCTGGCCCTGGCCAGCGTCGTGGCGCTGGTCCTTTTCCTGGCCCACCTGACGCAGCAGATCCGCCCCGAGACCATGCTGCGCGACGTCCACGACGAGGCGCTGCGGACCCTGCGCACCACGCTCCCCGAGCGCGATCCTGCGGCCGGGAACGGACCGCCCGCGACCCCGGGACCGCCACCCACGGCCAGCGAGCTGGCGTCGGCCGAGTACGGGTTCCTGACCTGGATCGACCACGACGCCCTGCTCGAGGTCGCCACCGAGGAGGCGACGCTGCTGAGCATCGACGTCAGCCCGGGCGACTTCGTGGTCGTCGGCACGCCGCTCGGCACCGCCTGGCCCCGGACCGGCGGGCGTCACGACGACGAGACGACCGAGCGGATCGCCGCGCGGGTCGCCGACTGCCTGCAGCTCAGCTTCGAGCGGACCTCGTCGCAGGACGTCGGGTTCGGGCTGCGCCAGCTGGTCGACGTGGCCAACAAGGGCCTCTCCCCCGGCATCAACGACCCGACCACCGCCGTCCACGCCCTCGGGCACATCTCGGCGTTCCTCTGCGTGCTCGTCGAGCGGGACCTGGCCGCCACCGTCCTGCGGGACGAGGACGGGGAGGCCCGGGTGGTGCTGCGCGGACCGGACCTGGCCGACTTCGTCGACCTCGGGCTCTCCCAGCCCCGCCGGTACGGCGCCGAGGACCCCCAGGTCCTCGCGCAGATCCTCCAAGTCCTGCTCGACCTCGCCCGGCGGGTCGCTCCGGACCAGCGCAGCGTGGTCGTCGACCACCTGGACCGGGTGCGGCGGACGGTCGCCGCCCAGTCGTTCGACCAGACCGAGCGGCGTGCGCTGGAGGAGCTGGGGGTCGAGGTCGAGCGGACGCTCAGTCGCGGCTGACGGGGCGAGTCGCGACCTCAGCGGTGCGCGGGGTGGTGCGGGCAGGCGGAGCCGTACTTCACCTTGCAACGGAGCCGTCGCCAGAGATGGCCGGGGTAGGACATGGCCCGACGGTGCCCCGTGGGTGTTTCCGGGGTGCGACCCCGGCGTGAACCTTGGAGGCGGCCACCCGACCCGGACCTGCCGTCCTGGCCGTCCGGTGGCGCAGTCGTTGCCGTCGCCCGGCCGCGCGTCTAGCCTCGTGGGCCTAGGTGCTGCCCCGGACCCCGGTAGCGCGTGCTCCCTCCGGGCCACGAACGGGTGCCGATGCTCGAGACGACTCACCGCGGAACGAGCCGCGGGGGCGATGCCGAACGCCGCGTCGCCGCCGACCTCCAGCGGGCTGCTGGCGGCGACCACGCAGCCTTCGCGCAGGTCTACGACGCGACGTCGGCCCGTGCCTTCGGGGTGGCGTTGCGCGTCCTGCGGGACGTCGCCCAGGCCGAGGAGGTGGTCCAGGAGGCGTACCTGCAGGTCTGGCGCTTCTCGACCCGCTTCGACCCCACCCGCGGCGGGGCGGTCACCTGGATCCTGATCATCGTGCACAGCAAGGCCGTCGACCGGGTGCGGGCGGTCGAGCGACAGGCGCGGCGCGACACCATCGTCCACGCGAGCGACCTCCGCAACCGTGACGACGACGACGCGACCTTCACGGCGGTCCACGACCGGTGGGAGGCGACCCGCGTACGGCGTGCGTTGGCGGTGCTGACCCCGGCGCAGCGAGAGTCGATCCACCTGGCCTACTTCGACGGGCGCACCCACGTCGAGATCGCCGACCGGCTGGGCCTGCCGGTGGGGACGGTCAAGTCCCGCATCCGCGGCGGCCTCCGCCGGCTCCGCGACGAGCTGGCGGACTGACCCACCGCGAGGCCTGGCGCGCGCACCGATTCGACATCGTGTTCACCCGGGACCTTGGACACTGCGTGCATGATCGGCGTCACACATCTGATGCGCCGTGCATCGGCGCCTCATCATCGGAGGACGAGATGAAGAACAACCTGATCCGCTCGGCTCGGCTCACCGTCGCCGCCCTGGCCGCCTCGGCCGTCGCCGTGACCATGGCCTCGCCGGTCGAGGCGGCCAAGCCTCGTGGCACCACCAGCCTGGCCACGGTCCTGGCCGCCGACTCCGGCTTCGACCGGAACGCGGCGGACTACGACATCCTCGAGGCCGCCGTCCTGGCCGTGCTCGAGAACGACCCGGAGAGCCCGGTCGGGATCCTCACCCAGGGCAGGAAGCGCCTGGTCGCCTTCGCGCCCAACGACTTCGCGTTCGAGAGGCTGGCCAAGGCCGCGCTCGGGGAGGACCCGGGCTCGGAGGAGGAGACCTTCGGTGCGCTCGCCGGGGCACTGGGTGTCGAGGCCATCGAGACCGTGCTGCTCTACCACGTGGTGCCGGGCCAGGCGCTGGGCAGCACGCGGGTGCTGGCCTCCGACGGCGCGCGGCTGACGACGGCGCAGGGCCAGAAGGTCCGCATCGAGGTCACCCGCAAGGGCAAGGTGTTCGTCCTCGACCGCGCGGACGGCAAGAACGCGCGCGTGGTCCAGGTCGACATCAACCGCGGCAACCGCCAGGTGGCGCACGGGATCAACCGGGTGCTGATGCCGGCGATGCCGCACTGAGGTCCGACGCTCAGCGGTGGGGCTGCTCAAGCACCTCGGGGTTGACCAGGTGCTCGGGCGGCTCCCCGCGCAGGTGCGCGGCGAGGTCGGCAGCGACGATCCGGCAGGCGTTGTCGGCCGTCTGGCGGCTCGCGCCGGCGAGGTGCGGGGTCATCACGAGCCGCGGGGCTCGCAGCAGGCGCGAGTCGGCTGCCGGCGGCTCATCGGGGAAGACGTCGAGCGCCGCCGCGTGCAGGTGACCGGACTCGAGCGCGTCGCACAGGGCGTCGTGGTCGAGCAGCCCGGCGCGAGCGCAGTTCACCAGCACCGCACCCTGGGGCAGCAGCGCCAGCTCCCGGGCCCCGATCATCCGGACGTTGTCGGCGGTGAGCCGCGCGTGCAGGCTGAGGAGGTCCGCGGCCCCGAGCAGCTCGTCGAGGTCGACGGCGCCGGCGGCACGCCGGTGGCCCTCAGGCAGGTACGGGTCGTGGACCAGCACCCGCGCCCCGAACCCCTCGAGCCGGCTGGCCACCCGCTCCCCGATCTCGCCCACCCCGACCAGGCCGACGGTGCTGCCGGCGATCTCCGGACCGGCGGTGTCGTAGCGGTAGAAGTCGCCGCGCCAGGTCCCCGCCAGCAGGTCGGCGTGCACCTGCGGGATGCGTCGGGCTGCGGCCAGCATCATCGCCACCGTGTGCTCCGCGGTGGCCACGGCGTTCCGTCCGGGCGCCCGGGTCACCTGCACGCCGTGCGCCGTGGCGGCCTCGAGGTTGACGTTGACCGGTCCACCGCGTCCGACCCCGACGAAGCGCAGGTCCGGGCAGGCCTCCAGCACCCGCGCGGTCACCGGCCCCATCTGGGTCACGCATGCCTGCGCCCCGGCGAGGTGCGCGATCATCTCGTCCTCGGCGTCCGAGGCCTCGTCGACCTCCGCGACCCGGCCGAACGGGACGTCCGGCCAGGGCAGGGTCAGCTCGACGACGTCGAGGTCGGCCCCGTCCGGCCCGCAGGCCTCGCGCACCGCGGCGGCGAGGCGGTCGGCGCGGACGAAGTGGTCACCGGCGGCGAGGACGGTCGTCATGGGTCTCCTGGGGTGGGTCGGCGGGCGGTGCGGGTGGTCAGTGACTGAGCTCGAGGACGCCCTCGACGGGGGTGTTGAACTGCAGCAGCGCAGCCCCGTCCACTCCCGGAGCACCGGGGTCGAGCCGGACCTCGGTGAGCGCGCAGTTGCGTACCGCCGGGAAGACCTGGCGGTAGCGGGACAGGTCGATGCCGACGAGGTGGCAGACCGCGAGCCGGATGGCGGTCGTGTGCGCGACGACCAGCACCCGCCCGTCGGGCTCGGCACCGGCGATGTCGCGCAGGCAGGCCACGAACCGGTGGGCGGCCTCGACCGGGGACTCCCCCGCCGGCAGGTGGTGCTCGACCGGGTCGTGGCGGAAGGCGGCCAGCTCGGAGGGGAAGGTGCTGGCCAGGTCGGACTTGGTGAGCCCCTCGGCGGCGCCGAAGTCCAGCTCACGCAGCCGGTCGTCGACGACCGGCTCGACGCCGAGGGCGGCGGCCGAGTCCCGGGCCGTGCGCACGGCGCGGCTGAGCTGGGACGACCACACGGCCGCCAGGTCGGCGGTGGTCGCCCACCGCGCCAGCAGCTCGGCCTGGCGCACCCCCCGTGGGGTCAGCTCGATGTCGCTGCTGCCCGCGTAGCGGTCCTCGGAGTGCCAGACGGTCTCGCCGTGGCGGACCAGGACGAGGTCGGTCACGACGCCACCCCTGCACCGGCGCGGGCCAGGGCGTGCTCGGCGGACTCCGGAGGCAGCCAGCCCCGGTCGGCGAGCTCGGTGACCAGACGGCGGTACGCCGGCGCGAACACCGCCCCGCGCTCGGGGTCGTGGTGGTGGGTCCGCGCCGCAGGCACCATCTCCCGGGCCCGGTCGGCCAGCGGGCCGGTCGACGAGGCCGCGAGCACGGCCATCCCGGCGGCCGACCCGGCAGCCGACCAGCCGGCGGCGGGCACCTCCAGGTCGCGTCCGGTGACGTCGGCGCGCAGCTGGGTCCAAGCGGCGTTGGCGGAGCCGCCGCCGGTGCTGACGTGCCGCCCCGCGAGGTCGGCGCCTAGCCGGTCCAGGCCGTCGAGGGCCAGCCGTTCGACGAGCGCGACGCCCTGGAGAAGCGCGGCGAACCGCTCCGGGGGCCGTTCGCCCGTGCGGTCACCGAGGGTCAGTCCTCGTGCGTCGGGGGCCACGAACGGGAACCGCTCTCCCTCACCGACCAGGGGGTAGACCACGGTGCGGGCGGGCTCGCGCACGTCGACCGCCGCACCCAGGTCGTCCAGCGACCAACCGGCAAGGCCACCGGATTCCTGCTCGTGGACCAGGACCCCCGCGCCCGTGCTCGAGGCGCCCCCCGGAAGCCAGGACCCGTCGGGGGCCCGGTGGCTGTAGACCACGCCCTGCGGGTCGTGCAGCAGGTCGCGGGTGACGCCCTTGAAGACCATGGTGGTGCCGAGCACGACGTTCCAGCTGCCGGGCTCGGTGGCGCCTGAGGCCAGCTGCGCGGCCGTGCCGTCGGTGGCCCCGGCGAGGACCGGGGTACCGGCGACCAGCCCGCAGCGGGCCGCGGCCTCGGCGCCCACGACCCCGAGACGCGCGCCGGGGCGGACCAGCGCGGGGAAGAGCGAGGCCGGGAGGCCGAGCGCCTCGTGGACCTCGGCCGGCCAGGTGCCGGACTCCAGGTCGGCACCGGTCTTCAGCGCGTTCGACAGGTCGGTGGCCACGGGACCACCCACCAGGTGTCGGTTGACCACGTCGACCTGGTGGGCGAGCAGCCCACCGCGCGCGCCGGGATGCTCCTCGAGCAGCCGGAGCAGCTTGGGCAGCGCCCAGCTGGTCTGCATCCGCTGGTACCCGAGCCGCTCCCACGTCGTGGCCCCGGCCTCGTTGACCCGGTCGCGCTGCGCGGTGGCGCGGGCGTCGTCGTACATCACCGCCGGGGTCAGCGGGGCGCCGTCCGCCCCGACGACCAGGACCGTGCCGGACGTGCCGTCGACGGCGATCCCGGCGACCCGGTGCGGGTCGAGGTCGGCGACGGCGTCGGCGATCGCGGCCGCCGCGGCCGACCACCACTCGTGCGGGTCCTGCTCGTGCCGGGGACCGGAGCGGTGACTGGTCAGCGGCCGCTCGCCGCGGCCGACGATCTCCCCGGTCGAGGTGACCGCCAGCGCCCGGACACCGCCGGTGCCGAGGTCGACCCCCAGCCACACCTCGCCGCTCATGCCGCTCATGCCGGGCCCGCGCCCGGGGCGGTGGCCCAGGTCGGGGCGACCGCCTCGCGCAGCTCGAGGAAGCGGGCGTGCAGGTCGTCGTAGCGGGCGGTCACTGCCGGGTCGGGCTCGAGTCGGCCGACCGCGGCGACGTGGTGGTCGGCGACCTCGGCCACGTCGGCGGCGGTGATCCTGCCCGCCGAGACGTCGCGCCGGGCGACCAGCCCGGCCAGGTACGCCCCCCGCGCGCCGACCTCGGCGTCCTGGCAACGCGTGACCGGACACCCGACCACGTCGGCGACCAGCTGGGCCCAGGTGTCGTTGTGGCTGCCACCGCCGGCCAGGCGCAGCACGGTGGGGATCGGTCCGGCCATGGCCACGCAGTCGCGCACCGCATGGGTGAGGCCCTCGAGCACGGCCCGCGCGAGATCCTCGCGGCCGTGTTCCAGGCTGAGGCCGTGCAGGCTGCCCCGGGCGCCGGGGTCCAGGAAGGGCGCCCGCTCACCGGCCGGGGAGAGATAGGGCAGGAAGACCAGGCCGCGGGCACCCGCGGGGCTCTGGGAGGCCAGGGCGACCAGGTCGACCGGCGCGTCGACGCCGACCAGTCCACAGGCCCAGTCGAGCACGTCCGTGCCGGCCGCGGTGGGCATCACCCGCAGGTCCTGCCCGGGCACCCCGGAGCGCAGCCGCAGGCCGGCCTCGGGTCCCCGGACCGGTTCGTCGGCACCGATCACGGTGGCGGTGCAGAGCGTCGTGCCGAGGATCGCGCAGGCCTCCCCCACGCGCACGGCGCCGCTGCCCAGCACGGTCGAGGGCACGTCGTAGGGCGCCATGACGGCGACCGCGTCGTCGGCCAGGCCGAGCTCGGCCGCCAGGCCGTCGACGAGCGGCCGGGACCGGTCGTCCTCGGCCAGCGGGTCGGGGAACAGGTCGCGGGCCCAGTCGAGGCCGTAGAGCGCGAACAGGTCCTCGGCCCACGCCGTCTCCCCCGCGGGCAGGAAGGGCGCGGAGGCGTCGGTGGTCTCGATCGCGGTGCGGCCGGTGAGCGCCGCGTGCACCACCCCGCCGCAGCTGAGCGCGGCGGCTGCGTTGTCGAGGCGGGCCGGCTCGTGCTCGGCGCACCACGCGAGCAGCGCGTTGGCCAGCCCGGAGAAGGTCATCGACCCGGTGCGGGCAAACCCATCGGCCAGCACCCCGTCGGCCTGCCAGGTCCGCACCTGCGCGCCGGCGCGACCGTCGTTCCACAGCAGTCCGGTGCCGGTCGGGGCGCCGTCCGCGTCCACCAGCCAGCAGCCGTCTCCCTGGGCGGTGACCGAGACCAGGTCGACCTCCTCCGAGCCGCCCCCGGACCGGGCCACCTCCTCGACCACGTCGAGCACGCGGCGGCGTACGGCCTCGACGTCCTGCTCGGCGCGGCCGGGGCCGGGGCGGTCGACCTGGGAGGCCCGGCGGGCCACCCCGGTCTCCTGGCCGTCGGCGTCGTAGCCGACCGCCTTCACCACGCTGGTCCCGACGTCGACGCTGATCGTCACCACGCTCATCGCTGCACTCTCCTCTGCTCGGTCGTGTGGGACACGGGTCTCACCCGCGTCCGTGGCTGGCGCGGGAGGCCCGGGCCACGGAGTCGACACCGACGGCCAGCAGCAGCACCGCGCCGGTGACCATGAACCGGAAGGACGAGTCGAGGTTCAGCAGGGTCAGTCCGCTGGAGATCGACTGGATGACGAGGATCCCGAGCAGCGCGGCGAAGGTCGTGCCGCGGCCCCCGAACAACGAGGTCCCGCCGATCACTGCGGCGGCGATGGCGTTCAGGTTCACGTCGCCCGTGCCGGTGCTCTGGTTGGCGGCTGCCAGACGGGAGGCGGCGAGCACCCCGCCGAGCGCGGCCAGGGTCGAGCAGGTGACGAACGCCCCGACGTAGACGCGGCGGACATCGATCCCGGCCCGGCGGGCGGCCTCGACGTTGCCACCGACGGCGAAGAGGTAGGTGCCGTACTTGGTGCGGGTCAGCACGTAGTGCATGACCAGGACGAGGGCGACGAACAGCACGACCATCCAGCCCAGGCCCCGGGCGGTGTTGAGGTACGCGACCGCGGCGCCGGCGACGATCAGGACGAGCACGGAGCGGACGACCACGAAGGTGGTCGAGGCACCCGAGAGCCCGGCGGCGCGGCGCTCACGGGACCGGCCCAGCCCGGTGAGCAGCAGCCCGGCCGCGACGGCGGCGACCAGCACGTAGCTGAGCCACGCCGGGAGGAAGGCCAGCTGGGCGAAGTAGACCAGCTGGGAGTCGAAGGGCAGGTTGATCGACCCGATCCCGCGCAGCACGTAGAGCTGCAGGCCGAGGAACCCGAGCAGCCCGGCCAGCGAGATCACGAAGCTGGGGATGCCGAAGCGGGTGAAGACGAACCCGTAGAACAGCCCGATCACGGTCCCCGACAGCACAGCGGCGAGCAGCGCGACGAGCGCGGGTTGGCCCTGGTCGACGAAGAGCACGGCGAGGGTGGCCGCGGACAGCCCGCTGACCGAGCCGACCGACAGGTCTATCTGCCCGACGAGGAGCACGACCACGATGCCCAGCGCGATCATCCCGACCGGCACCGACTCCAGGAGAAGGTTGACCAGGTTGGTGCTGGACAAGAACACCGGGTTGAGCAGCTGGAGGACCACCGCGATCACGACCAGCCCGCCGATCACCGGGACGACACCGAGGTCGCCGGCGCGCAGCCGGTCGAGCTGCGCCCGGGCGGCTCCGCCGAGGCCGGTGGCCTGGGTGAGGCGCTCGTCCTGGCGGTCGGTGGGGCGGGTGTCGGTCCCGGCGCTGGTTCCGGTGCTGGTGTCGGCGGTCATCGGGTCTCCTCCGTGGGGACGGGCGGGTCGGTCGGCCGGGGCTCGCGCGACCGGACACGGCGGCGGGTCACGGCGTTGTCGGTGGCGCCGGTGATGGCGGCGATGACCTCCTCGACGCTGGTCGAGCCGACGTCGAAGGTGCCGTTGTTGCGCCCCAGGCGCAGCACCGCGACGCGGTCCGCGACGGCCTGGACGTCCTCCATGTTGTGGCTGATCATCACCACGCCGTGACCGTTCTCCCGGAGCCGGTCGACGAGGTTGAGGACCTCGGCGGTCTGGGCGACGCCGAGGGCGGCGGTGGGCTCGTCGAGGATGACGACGGTGGGGTCGCCGAGCAGGGAGCGGGCGATGGCGACGGTCTGACGCTGCCCGCCGGAGAGTGCAGCCACCGGCACGTGGACCGTCGGGATCTTGGCCGAGAGCTGGCGCAGCAGCTCCCAGCTGCGGACCTCCATCTGCACCTCGTCGAGCCGTAGCCCGCGCAGCTCGGAGCCGAGGAAGAGGTTCTGGACGACGTTGAGGTTCTCGCAGAGCGCCAGGTCCTGGAAGACGGTGGCGATGCCGAGGTCGCGGGCATCGGCCGGCGAGGCGATCCGCACCGGCCGCCCGTCGAAGGAGATCTGGCCGGCATCGGCGGCGTGGACGCCCGAGAGCACCTTGACGAGGGTCGACTTGCCGGCGCCGTTGTCGCCGACGACGGCCACGACCTCGCCGCGGCGGACGTCGAGGTCGACGTCGGTGAGCGCGGCGACGGCACCGAAGGACTTGCTGATGCCCTGCAGGTCGAGCACGACGTCCCCGGCCTGGTCCGGCGCTGCCGGCGCCAGACCGGCGGTGGCCGGGGTGGTCACAGCAGCCCCAGCTTCTCGCAGTCGGCGCGGTACTCCGCGGTGCACACGTCCTCGACGGTGAACGGGGCGTCGGCGCCCCCGAGCACCTCCGCGAGGTTGTCCTGGGTGACCACGGTGGGCTCGAAGAGCTGCGAGGGCGTGTCGAAGAGCGTGGTGTCGGCCTCGGGCTCCTCGCCGTTGACGAAGGCCCAGGCGACGTCGGCGGCGGCCTCGGCGACGGTCTTGATGGGCTTGCTGATGGTGTTGTACTGGTCGCCGGCCGCGATCCGCTGCGCGGCCGCCAGCTCGAAGTCGTTGCCGGTGACCGGTGGGACCGGGGCGCCGGCGGCCTTGAAGGCCGCGATCGCGCCGCCGCCCGTCCCGTCGTTGGCCGCGACCACGCCGGCGATCTCGTCGCCGTACTTGCTGACCTGGCCCGAGACCCAGTCCTGGGCGCGGCTGGGGGTCCAGTCGGGGGTGTCGTACTCGGCGAGGACCTCGAAGTCGCTGGACTCCACGGCGCTGGTGGCGCCGTCCTTGATCAGCCCGGCGGCGGCGTCGGTGGGCGAGCCGTTGACCTGGAGCAGGCCGCCCTGGATCCCCTCGGCGTCGAGGTACTCCACCAGCGACTCGGCGATGCTGGCGCCGATCGCCTCGTTGTCGAACGAGACGTAGAAGTCGGCTGCACGGTCGGGGATCGGCCGGTCGTAGGCGATGACCGGGACTCCCTGGGACTGCGCGGTCTGCACGATGGTGGCCGCGGCAGCGGAGTCGACGGGGTCGAGCACGATCGCGCTGGCGCCCTGGGCGAGCGCCGAGTTGGCCTGCTCCTGCTGGGTCGCGGCACTGCTGTCGGCGTTCTGGTAGATCACCGTGCAGTCGGGGCACAGCTCGCCCATCTTCTCGGTGAAGAGCGGGGCGTCGTAGAGCTCGTATCGGGTCGAGGCGAGGTCGGGCATCAGGAACGCGACCGAGGCCTGGTTCGGGTCGGCGGCCCCACCGCCGCCGCTCGCGGTCGAGCCACCCTCGTCGGCGCAGCCGGCGAGCAGGCCGGTGAGGGTCAGGACGGTGGTGGCGGCCAGGGCTGCGCGGCGGGCGGGACGGGACGGTGTGCGCATGGAAGGACTCCTCGGGTCACGAGCGGTGTGATCGACAGCACAGTGTGGTGTGATGACAGCGTCAAGAGATCCCATGAAGTCCTCACCAGAGGACGCAGCGACGGGCGGACAGGTGTGAGGTACGACGGGCAGGGTGGGGCGGGCGGGGTTGCAGCCTCGGGCGACAAAACCCCATCTGACCTGGCCCGAGGACGGGTCGCGGACCCAGACCCGGCCCCGGTCGACCGGGCAGACGAGCACCCTGGGTACGTGTGTGATCACATCTCGCCTCACATCCGCGCAAGGCTGGGTGGCCCGCGATGAAGGGGAGCATGGACCGCCCCCGGAGCCGCCGGGACCAGATCCGGGCCCGGGTCGCCGACGCCGGCTTCGTCCGCATCGACGCGCTCGCAGCCGAGCACGGCGTCAGCGCGATGACCATCCACCGCGACCTCGAGGACCTGCAGAGCCACGGATGGCTCCGCAAGGTCCGCGGCGGGGCGACCGCGGTGCCGTCCTCGATGCACCACGGCGACGTGCGCCACCGGCTCGGCACGATGACCGCGGCCAAACAGGCCCTGGCCCGCGCGGCGGTGCGTCACATCGAGCCTGGTCAGGCGGTGCTGATGGACGAGAG
Organism: Nocardioides aquaticus; assembly: GCF_018459925.1. Classification (NCBI taxonomy): domain Bacteria; kingdom Bacillati; phylum Actinomycetota; class Actinomycetes; order Propionibacteriales; family Nocardioidaceae; genus Nocardioides; species Nocardioides aquaticus. The sequence continues at coordinate 840,711 of NZ_CP075371.1, read as the reverse complement.
CACCACTGCGCTGGCGATGGCCGACCTGGTGGCGGCGCGGGCGCCGCTGACCGTCGTGACGCACTTCCTGCCCCTGGTGAACCGACTCACCGGTGAGCCGGGGGTGGAGCTGATCGCTCTCGGGGGCTCCTACTTCGCCGCCTACGACGCGTTCCTGGGGCTGCGCACCGTCGAGGCCCTCGCGAGCCTGCGCGCCGACGTCCTGATCTCCTCGACCACGGCAGTGCGCCGCGGCCACTGCTACCACCAGTCCCAGGAGACCGTGGCGGTGAAGCGGGCGATGATGGCAGCCGCTGAGACCAGCGTGCTGCTGGTCGACTCCTCCAAGTTCGACCGCCGCGGACTGCACCACCTCGCGCCGCTCACCGCCTTCGACCACGTCCTGGTCGATGACGGGTTACCCGTGGCCGAGCAGCGGCAGCTGCGGGAGCAGAAGGTGAACCTGACCGTGGTCCCGGTCGCTGGTCGCGACGACCTCGGATGAGTCGCTCAGCGGCGCACGCGCCACCGTCCCAGCAGGGTGCCGTCCTGCTCGAGCAACGAGATTAGGTCCAGGTCGACGTCGACGTCCGGACCCATCGACATCCGCGCGTGCTCGCCGGCCAGGACCCGCGGGACCACCGTGGCTGCGACCTCGTCGATGAGTCCTGCGGCCAGCAGGGCCGCCAACGTGGTCGGTCCTCCCTCGCAGGTGACCTCGCGCCATCCGGCCGCAGTCATCCGGTCGCGCAGGGCGGCGAAGTCGATCTCGTCCTCGCCCACCACCCATACGTTGTCGGCGCCGAGCACCTGCTCGGCCTCGCCGAGGTGCTCGGCGCCGGCGGGCACCACCATGACGACCCGCCCGGGCTCGGCGTCCCGCAGCCCGTCGGGCACGCGGCCGCCCCGACTGAGCAGCACGATCGGGACGTCAGCCGGGCCGTACCCCTCGTCGCGCGCCGTGCCGGCGCCGACGAGGACCGCGTCGACCAGACCGCGGAGGGCGCCGAAGACGGCGTGGTCGGGCTCGTTGTTGAGCCCGCCGCTGAGGCCGTCGGGGCCGGTGGCCGCGCCGTCCAGGGACGAGATCATGCAGGCGCGGATCCACGGGCCGTCGGGCGCGTCGGCCGGGCGGGCGTACAGGCCGGCGAGGTCGTCGACGGCGACGTCCCGGGGGGCGTCAGGGCCCAGGAGCAGCCTCACCCGTAGTACTCGAGCTGCCGCTGCGAGGGGCGGCGCTCCGCCAGCATCATCGCGGCGATCCCGCCGCCGACCGCACCGAACAGGTGCGCCTGCCAGGAGATGCCGGGCTGGCCGGGCAGGACCCCGAGCAGCACGCCGCCGTAGAGGAAGAAGAGCGTGAGGCCGAGGATGATGTCCCAGGCCGACCGGGTGAAGAAGCCACGGACGAGCAGGTAGACCAGCCACCCGAAGATCAGGCCAGAGGCACCGACGGTCACCGACAGCGACGGGGAGAACACCCACACCCCGACCCCGCTGACCAGCCAGATGATCGCGGTGGCGGCGAGGCCGCGGCCGATGCCGGAGGCCAGGACGAGGTAGCCCAGGACGAGCGCAGGCAGCGTGTTGGCGACCAGGTGGCCCCACCCGCCGTGCAGGAACGGCGCCAGCAGGATGCCCAGCAGTCCTTCCTCGCTGCGGGGGCGGATGCCCTCGCCGTCGAGGGACTCGTTGAACGCCACCTTGTCGACACCTTCGAGCACCCACAGCAGCGCCACGAAGCCGCCGGCCCAGATCGCGGCGCGCACCCAGTCGGGGGTGCGCTGGTGCTGCGGGGTCTGGTGGAGGCTCACACCGTCACGGTATCCAGCGGGCGAAGAGCAGGCGCTCCCACACGTCGCCGGCAGAGATGACGTCTGTCATGAGCCCGGCCCTCGGACCCGAGCGAGACTGGCCGGACACCCCGGACGGGGAGGACACCACCATGGCCGACGACCTTCGTCGACGTATCGACGACCGGTTCCCCCATCTCCGGGGCGACCTCGACCGGTGGGCTCCCGCGCCGACCCGGCGTCGCGAGACGCAGGCCGTCGCCGTGATGCTGGCTGCGCTGCTGCTGGTCTCGGTCGTCGCCGTGGCGATCGGGGCGCCGCCGCTGCTGCTGGTGCTGCTGGCCGTCCCCGTGGCGGTGCTCTATCTGGGGCGGTGGGCCGCACGCGTGGTGATGGGCGACGACCCTGTCGACGGTTCCGGCACGGCCGTCACCCGCTGACGCCCTGGTCGCGCTCCCACCGCAGCACCCAGTACTGCCGCCGTACGGGTCGTCGTCGTAGTCGACCATGACCCGCTCGGAGCCGGTCAGGACCTCGGCGCCGAGCCACCGCAACGATTCGACGTCAGCCCAGACCTCCCGCGCGAGGGTGCCGTCGAGGCCGGCCAGTGCGGCGGGGTCGGGCGCGGCAAGCGACCGGCCGAGCTTGGTGTCGAAAGCCGCCGCTCGAGGCTCGAGGTGACCCCGCGCCTTCTCGCTCGAGGCCATGGTCGCTGGCATGGAGAGGGTCTACGAGGAGGCTGCCCGCGCCGTCAGCTAGGCCCGGACTCCTGCCGAGTTCCGGCCCACGCTGCACCCATATGTACGCCCTCGGCGGCTTCTCTCTGCTGACCCACCTCGGCGCCGCCCTAGGCGGCATCCTCATCGGCTTGGCCATCGCCCGCGGCAGGTAGGGTCCTGGCGTCCCGTCAGCCACCCCCAAATCTGGCGGACGGGGCAGCGCCCCCGGTCATCGCCCCCCCAATGACGGGCCGGGGGCGTCTTACGTTTCAGGCCGACCACCCTCAACGGTCGGTGGAGCGCACCCCATCGCAGCGCACGTCCGGTCGCTCGACCCAGACCGACAAGGGCCGACCGCAGTGACTGCAAGGCCACGTGTTCTCCGCTCCGAGCATGAGCTCGTCGAACACGCTCTCCTCGCCGCACGCGCAACCAACAGTCACCGCCACGCTGATCAGCGTGGGCGCGAGTCGTTCCCCGGTAGTCCCCATGAGTGTTCTCCCTCTCGCCGGCTGAGGCTCGACCCGCAGCACGCGACGATGGTTCGGACCAACCCCTCGTCCGGATTGGTCTCAGACGTCTACGGGCCGAATCGAGGACGCCGGCACCCACGACTGCCGCACCGTCGCCTCCGTCGCGCCACCCTGCGGCGGGTCGGCCGCGATCACCCACCCCTCCCACCCGACGCCCTCACGCTGCCGCCACTCAAACAGCCCGGCGCCGCGTCGGCCCCCCGCGACCGGCATGCTGCTGGTGCTGCCGGCCGTCCCCGTGGCGGGCTCTACCTGGGACGGCGGGCCGCACGCGTGGCGATGGGCGACGACCCTGTCAACGGTTCCGGCACAGCCGTCACCCGCCGACGCCCTGGTCGCGCTCCCACCGCAGCACCCAGTACTGCACGCCGTACGGGTCGTCGTCGTAGTCGACCATGACCCGCTCGGAGCCGGTCAGGACCTCGGCGCCGAGCCACCGCAACGTCTCGACGTCGGCCCAGAGCTCCTGCGCAAGGGTGCCGTCGAGGCGGGCTAGCGCGGCCGGGTCGGGCGAGGTGAGGGCCCGGCCGAGCGCGGCATCGAAGGACGCCGCGCGGGGGTCGAGGTGGCCCGGAGCCTTCTCGGTACGCCGGGCCGACCCGTTACCGATCACCAGCGTCGGCGCGGGCCGGTCGTCGATCGGGTGGAGGGTCCCGCCGGCCTCGCCGACCAGGTGCTCCGCGAGCCGCAGGCTCTGGTGCTCGCACTGGACCGCAACCGTCTCGCCCGGCTCGCACAACCACGCCACGGCGGCGCGACAGGCGGCGCGAAGCTCAGCCAGGGGGTCCTGCTGGCCGGCGTACTCGGGGAGCAGGGCGAGCGCGCCTGGCACGAGCGCGATGCGGCCCGGGTCTCGAGACGCTCGCTGCGCTCGCTCCTCGACCTCCGAGTTCACTGCAGCCCCCGGATCGCCCGCGCCGGTAGCCGCCGCCCGGCGATGCTCCAGGCCATGTCGACGACCTGGCGGGTCTCGACGACCTCGTGCACCCGGTAGATGCGGGCTCCCGCGGTCGCGCAGACCGCGGTGGCGGCGAGCGTGCCGAGCAACCGCTCCCCCACCGGCTTGTCGAGGGTCTCCCCGACGAAGTCCTTGTTGCTCAACGACACCAGCACCGGCCACCCGGTGTCGACCATCTCGCCGAGGCGACGAGTCAGCTCGAGGGAGTGGAAGGTGTTCTTGCCGAAGTCGTGCGCCGGATCGATCACCACCGACTCCCGCGCAACGCCGGCGGCCAGAGCCCGCTCGGCATAGGCCGTGGTGTCGGCGATCGCCGCGGCGACCACGTCGTCGTACTCCACCCGGTAGGGACGCGTGCGCGGCACCGCTCCCCCGGTGTGGGTGCAGATAAGCGCGACGTCGTGGGTCGCAGCCACGTCGACCAGCTCGGGATCTGCACCGCTCCAGGCGTCGTTGAGCACGTCAGCGCCGGCCCGGCACACGGCGTCGCCGACCTCGGCGCGCCAGGTGTCCACGGAGATCACCAGCGAGGGGTACGCCTCGCGCACCCGCCCCACGAAGTCGACGACCCGCGCCTTCTCCTCGGTGGCGTCGACCTCGGCCCCGGGGGCCGCCTTGATGCCACCGATGTCGACGATCTCCGCGCCCTGCTCGACGACGAGCTGGACCCGCTCGAAGGCCCGGTCCTCGGCCCAGGTCGCCCCCCGGTCGTAGAACGAGTCGGGCGTCCGGTTGACGATGGCCATCATCAGCGTGGTGTCGTCGGTGAAGACGTGACGGCCGAGTCGGAGCACGTGGTGAACCTAGCCGGACGCGCCTACCCGCCCACGCCGCCCGCCGGCGGACGCTCCACGGTCACCACGTCGCGGTCGTCACTGGTCAGCATCCCGCCCGGCCCCGGCCCGTGCTGACGCAGCACCGCCGGCGCTCCGACCTCCCGGGCCCCGAGGCGAGCGAGCGCGGCGGCGACGATCTGGGTCGACATCCCGCCGAGATCGCGCAGCGCTTGGTGCCGGTGGGCGCGACGGCCGAGGTCTACCTGGGCGACCGCGTCGGTGCCCACCAGCCGGACGGTGTCGATCAGCGCGGCCAGCTCGATGGCGTACCCCGTCGGCATCCACAGCTGTTCCAGCAGCGAGCGCCGTGCGGCCCACTCCCCCGCCAGCGGCTGCACCAGCCCGCCCAGCTCGGGGAACGATGTCGCGATCAGCGGCCGGGCGACCAGCTCGGTCACCCGGCCGCCCTCCCAGGGCCCGTCGGCGCCGGGGCGCTCGTAGAACCCCTTGACCAGGGCCACTCGACTCACCGGGTCTCGTGACGCTCGCTGCGCTCGCTCCTCGACCTCCGTGGACGCCGCTGGTCGAGGTGCGAGGGCCGCCGGGCCCGAAGCCTCGAGACCCGGCGACGGGAGAAGCAACGGCCCGAGCAACCCCGGCACGAAGTGGGTGTCCCAGTCGAGCAGGTCGGCGTCCATGAAGACGACCAGGTCGCCGGTGGTGACGAACAGCGACTTCCACATCGCCTCGCCCTTGCCGGGATGCGAGCCGAGGTCGGGGCGGATCTCGGCGCTGCGGTGCACGGTCGCCCCGGCGTCGGTCGCGACGTCGTAGGTGGTGTCGGTCGAGTCGGAGTCCACGACGATGAGTTCGTCGATCAGGGCGGTCGTCTCGACCAGCGCCTCCCGCACCCGCGTCACCACGTCTCCGACCGTCGCGGCCTCGTTCCGCGCCGGCACCACGAGGCTCACCGTCGTGCCTGCAGCGACCTTCGCTGCGAGCAGGTCACCGAGGGTCCAGTCGTCCCAGGCGTGCGTCGCGATCCCGTGCAGCGCCCGCACCGGCTCAGGCGAGCCGGTCGAGCAGGGCCTTCGTGAGCGCGATGATGTCACCGAGCGCGGCGTCCGCGGCCGGGCTCATCGCGCCCATGTCGAGGAAGCCGTGCACCAGGCCGTCGTAGCGAGTGCGGTCGACCTTGACGCCGGCCGCGGCGAGCTTGTCGGCGTAGGCCTCGCCCTCGTCCCGGAGCGGGTCGTACTCCGCCGTGACCACGACGGCCGGTGCGACACCGGCGACGTCGCTGGCGATGGGCGACAGCCGCGGGTCGGCCAGGTCGAGGCGCTCGCCGCCGCTCAGGTAGTGCCCGGAGAACCACACCATCGTGGCGAGGTCGAGGAAGTAGCCTTCGGCGTTCTCAGCGCGCGATGGGTAGTCGCCGGCCATGTCGGTCGAGGGGTAGATCAGCACTTGAGCGGCCAGCTGGTCGCGCAGCTCCTGCGCGGCGATGGCGGAGAGGTTGCCGCCCGCGCTGTCCCCGCCCACCGCGACCAGGTCGCTGCCACCGAGCTCGGCTCGGTGCTCCAGCGCCCAGCGGACCGCGGTCATCGAGTCCTCGACCGCGGCCGGGAACGGCGCTTCCGGAGCGAGCCGGTAGTCCACCGACAGCACCGCCATCTCCCCGTCGCGGCAGAACCGGCGGCAGGTCTGGTCGTAGGTGTCGAGGTCACCGATCACCCAGCCACCGCCGTGGATCCAGACCAGGGTCGGCCACGGGCCGTCGCCCTCGGGCCGGTAGAACCGGGCGGGCACGCCGCCGGCGTCGATGTCGGTGACCTCGCCGACCGGGATCCGGGTCTCGTCGGTGACCAGGTCGACCGTCATCGACCGCATCGCCTGACGAGCGGTGGTCGGGGTGCCCTCGTGCATGGGCGGGTAGCCGGCGGCGGCGATGAGGTCGAGCAGGGACTGGGTTCCGGGGTCGAGTGGCATGGGGCCATCCTGCCCGCCCGACCCCGGACCTTGGTCGCTACCCGGTTTTGGGGAACGCAGCGCCGAATCGTCCTACGGGTCGGTCATCACCTCTTCAATCAGACTTGCAGGGCCGCGCTCCCGACGGGCCCTGCGGGGGGATTTGCACATGACGCAGTACGCCGCGGCCGATTCGCGGGCGCTCACGACCTTCGCACCGGCGTACGAAGGTCGTCGCCGGATCCGTGGAGCACGCTCCTGGATCCTGCCGACCCTGATCGGCGACGCCGTCGTCGTGGCCCTGGCCGGCGCCGTCGCCCTTCTTGGCCGTCAAGCCGGGTGGCTGGTCGGCGCGACCACCACCGTGACCGGCGACCTGAGCCTCGTCGCGCCCCTCGTGCTCGTCGGCTGGATGCTGGCCATCGCGCTTGTCGGCGGCTACCGCTCCGACGTCCAGGGCGCCGGCAGCGAGGAGTACGGCCGGGTGGCTCGCGCCACCGTCTATGCCGGTGCAGCGTTCGGCTTCGCCTGTTACGTCACCGACTACGACCTCTCCCGTGGCTTCTTCTTACTCCTCTTCGGCGTGGGCCTGCCCGGCCTGCTCGTCGTTCGCTTCGGACTGCGCAGGGCGCTGCACCGGGCCCGCCGCGAGGGTCTCTACGCCCAGCGGATCGTCATCTGCGGCGACGCCGCGCACGTCGACGACATCGCCCGGGTGCTGCAGCGCGACACCTGGCTCGGCTACCACGTGGTCGGTGCCGTCCTGCCGGCTGGCACCACGATGAGTGAGACCCCCGCCGGGGTGCCGGTGCTCGGCACCACCGCGGACCTGACCACCGTGACGGCTCAACACGAGGTAGACGTCGCCTTCTTCGCCGGTGGCGCAGCCGGCTCGGCGCGGGACATGCGGGCCACCTCTTGGGCTCTCGAGCGGGCCGGCGTCGGCGTCGTGCTCGCCCCGTCGATCAACGACATCTCCAGCGAGCGTGTCCGCGTGCACCCTGTCGGAGGGATGCCGCTCGTGCACGTCGATCCGCCGACCTGGGCTGACGCCTCCCGGTGGGGCAAGCGCGCCTTCGACATCGCCGGTTCCTCCGTGCTTCTTTTCCTGCTCGCCCCGCTGCTGACTGCGGTGGCGCTGCTGGTCAAGCTCGACGACGGCGGCCCGATTCTCTTCCGGCAGACCCGCGTCGGTCGCAACGGACGTGAGTTCGGCTGCTTCAAGGTCCGCAGCATGGTGACGGACGCCGAGCAGCGGTTGGCCCAGCTCCACGCCGAGGTCGGCTTCGACGGCGGTCTGTTCAAGATGGCCGATGACCCGCGGATCACCCGGCCCGGTCGCTGGATCCGTCGACTCTCGATCGACGAGCTGCCGCAGCTGCTCAACGTGCTGCGCGGCGAGATGAGCCTCATCGGTCCCCGCCCCCGCTGCCCAGCGAGGTCGAGGGGTACGACGCTGGAGCAGCCCGCCGGATGTGGGTCCGCCCCGGCATGACCGGCCTGTGGCAGGTCTCCGGCCGCTCACAGCTGTCGTGGGACGAAGCCATCCGCCTCGACCTCTACTACGTCGACAATTGGTCAATGGCCCAGGACCTCACGATCCTGGCCAAGACCGCGCGCGCCGTTCTCGGTGGCCGCGGAGCCTACTGAGCCGGGGTCCACGGGGCAGACGACCGCCTGGGTCAGTCCCGCACCTGGACGGTGTACCCGATGGCCGACTCGTCACCCGGGGCGCTGTTCGTGATGATGACGCGCTGAGCGACCCCGTCTGACTTCGTCAGCACCTGGGGCGCCGGGGGGTTGCCCTCGATGGTGGTCTCGAGTGACCACCCAACGTCCTCGAGCAGTCCGACCGCCTGTTCGACGACCGTGAGCCGTGGGGTTCCGCCGGCGTAGACCAGCACGTTGTAGGCGCCGCTCTTCGCCGTGGGCTCTTGGACCGAGACAATCTCGCCATCGACGACCGAGACCTCGTCCCGCGGGAAGTCCACCGGAAGTCCGTCCGGCTCGACCTCCGTCGGCACTTCGCCTTGCGGGGATGACGCCGACGTCACGGGCGACTCGGCCGGCTCCTGGTCGGCACCACCGCTGCACCCCGACGCGGTCGTCCCGAGCACGACGAGCAGGCCGAGGGCGGACACCGCCCGGCGGGTGCGGGATGACGGGAGTCTCATCAGGGGGAACCTCTCACTGGCCGGTCCGGACGTGGGAACCCTACGGCTCCACGGCACCGGTCTGGACGGCCTTGGTCAGATCCACGTCAGATCGACCCGATCTCGACGTTTCGCCATGCCAGCGAACGGGCGACGTTACGGTTCTGACGTCCCGAGCCCGACCTGGGACATGACCTGCCCGGCGTGGTCACGACGCCATACCACGGGCGGTTTCCGTCGAGCCGTAGGGGCGCCTCGCATGCCGGACGACACGAAGGATTGACGCCGTGACCCTGCTCTCCGGACTGCCTGCGCAGGCGGTCCCAGCGTCGGCACATGCTAGGCGGACCTTGGGTTTCCTGCCCCTCACCCTCCTGGCGCTCGACGTCGCGCTGATCTCTGTGGCCGGCACCATCGCCGTGCTCGGGCGCGAAGAGCTCAGCATCTTCGACGTCTCCGCCGGCGGGATCCGGGAGTCGGTGGGCATGGTCGGCCCGGTCATGCTGCTTGGCTGGGTCGCCGCCATCGCGGTCCTCGGCGGCTACCGCCAGGAAGTGTTCGGCGCAGGCACCGACGAGTACAAGCGGGTGCTGAACGCCGGTCTGGTCGCCACCGGACTGACCGCCGTCGGGTGCTACGTCGCCCAGTACCCGCTGTCCCGGGGCTTCTTCCTGCTCGCCTACGCGATCGGGGTCCCGCTGGTCCTCATCGGCCGCTACACCGTCCGCAAGATGCTGCACGCAGCTCGACGCCGCGGCGCCCTGACCCGCCGCGTGCTGATCGCCGGCACGCGCTCCCACGTCGACGACGTGGCCCGGGTCCTCGGCCGCGAGCGCTGGCTGGGATACGACGTCATCGGCGCGCTCACCCCCGAGTGGGACCTCGGCGAGGAGACGAGCACCGGGTTGCCCGTCCTCGGCAACACCACCGACGCTCCCGAGGTCGCCCAGGACCAGGGCGCCGACATCATCTTCTTCGCCGGCGGGTCCGCCGGTTCGGCCACCGTGATGCGCAGCATGTTCTGGACCCTTGAGAAGCAGCAGGTGGGGGTCGTAGTCGCCCCCAGCGTCACCGACATCTCCAGCGAGCGCGTCGGCATCCGGCCCGTCGGCGGCCTGCCGCTGATCCACATCGATCCGCCGACCTGGTCGGACGCGTCTCGCTGGGGCAAGCGACTCTTCGACGTCCTCGGCAGTCTCGGGCTGATCCTCGCCTTCAGCCCCCTGCTGGTGTTCGTGGCGCTGCGCATCCGGCTGCACGACGGCGGCCCCCTGCTCTTCTCGCACCCTAGGATCGGCCGGCACGGTGAGGAGTTCTCCTGCCTCAAGTTCCGGACGATGGTGCCGGACGCCGACCGACTTATCGCCGACATGCAGACCGAGTCCGGCGCCAGCGCCCTGCTCTTCAAGGTCAAGGGCGACCCCCGGATCACCCGCCCCGGCCGGTGGCTACGGCGCTTCTCGGTCGACGAGGTCCCCCAGCTCTTCAACGTGCTGCGAGGCGACATGAGCCTCGTCGGCCCGCGCCCGCAGGTGGCCAAGGAGGTGGCGTTGTACGACCACGCGATGAGTCGCCGGCTCCACGTCCGTCCCGGCATGACAGGTCTGTGGCAGGTCTCGGGCCGTAGCGACCTGACCCTGGAGGAAGCCGTCCGTCTCGACCTCTACTACGTCGATAACTGGTCGATGCTGCAGGACGTCTCGATCCTCGCCCGCACGGCCCGCGCCGTCCTCGGATCTCGCGGGGCCTACTGAGCCCGGCTCCGGACACGGCCACCACGAGTCGCCGGCTGTACGTCGGTCCGATCAAGTCCCGAAGCGTGCTGGAAGTAGCCGCGCGTGGCGCTCTGCTGGTCGAACCATGGCTTAACGGCGGCGGGGGCGTCGATCTACTCTGGTCTCCGGACTTCGCGTTGGCGCTGATGGTCGGGGCCGGCGGGTCGAACAGGGCCATGGAGCCTTCTGGACGAGAGCGGCGCTCGGCAACCTGCCGCTCGTCGTGAGCCTCGATCAGGACGCAGGCGGTCAGCCGGAGCAGGGCGCCGGGGTCGGGAGGATCCCCGCTGACCTCGGCACGCCGTTCGACCTGACGGTCCAGCCACTCCAGCGGGTCGCTTCGTCGACAGGCCCGACCTGCGAAGGTCGATCAAGTCATGCGCCGGGTGCGGGCTCAGTACGTCGTGCGCACTCGGTCCGCGCTTGCGGAGCGGCGCCGACGCATCGGGCCGAGCACATGACGCGTCACACCACCACCAGCAGCGGTTCGTTGCATCTGGGTGGGCCCTCTCGCAGAGCCCCACACGACAGCCCGCCTTGGCGCGGAACGACACCCCGTGCGGGCCCCGGTCCGTGGGCAGACCGGCCCGCCCCATCCAGCAACCCCGGGGACTCACCGGCCGACCCAGGCAGGCCGGACCGGTGGAGGGGCAGGGTCAGGCCTTGATGCGCTTGCCCCGGGTCGAGGCGGCACGAGCCGCGGCCCTGCGCTCCTTGCGGGCGTCGGACCGCGAGGGCTCCTGACCGGGCTGCTGGGGCCCGTACCCGTAGCCGTACCCGTAGCCATAACCTCGGGCGGACTTCTTCGCCGGCGCCATGTTGATGACGACACCGACGGGCTTGGCATCGACCTGGGCCAACCGGTCCAGCGCATGGGCGAGTTGGTCCCGGGTGGTCTTGCCGTGCCGGGTGACCAGGAGCAACCCGTCGACCTGCGCGGCCAGCAGCGCGGAGTCGGTGACCGGCAGCAGGGGCGGGGCATCGAGCAGCACGATGTCGAAGCGCTCCCGCAGGTCGGTCACCAGCTCGGCCATCGCCTGCGACTGGAGCAGCTCCGAGGGGTTGGGGGGCACCGGCCCGCTGGCAAGCACCTGCACCCCGGAGCCCTCCAGGGTCTGCAGGGCGTCGTCAAGCTTGACCTGTCCGATCAGCACGCTGGTGGTGCCGACCGCACCATCGACCCCGAGCCGGGTGGCCAGCATGGGCCGACGCAGGTCGCAGTCGACCAGGGCGACGCTCTGCCCCGCCGCGGCCAAGGTGATCGCCAGGTTGACCGTGGTGGTCGACTTGCCCTCCCCCGGAAGCGGGCTGGAGATCACGAACATCCGCTTGTCGTGGTCGACCTCGACGAACTGCATGTTCGTCCGCAGCACCCGGAAAGCCTCGGCCCAAGGTGTCGGTTCACGCAACGCCACCTCGGGGTCCTTCTTCACCGCCGCCGCGTCGGAGTTGATGTGGCCCAGGATCGGCGCCGCGGTCACCTGCTGCACGTCCTCCACCGAGGACACCGAGGTGTCCAGGAGATCCCGGAGGACCGCAAGCCCGATTCCCAGCAGGAGGCCGAGCACCGCGCCGAGCCCGAGGTTCCGCACGATGTTCGGGCTGACGGGGGTCGTATTCACGTCGGCGGACTGCGTGACCGTGACCGCGACGATCGGAGTGTCCCTGCCGACGGGCGTCTCGAGGGCCTCGACCTGGTTGCTGACGACGGTGCCGTAGGCGGCCGCGATGTCCCGCGCCTGCGTCGGGTCCGGGTCCGTCACGGTCAGCACGAGGTTGGTGGTCTCGGGCGAGACGGTGGCCTCGACCTCGCGGGCGATCGTCTCGGCGTCCACCTGGCCGCCTAGGGCGTCGGCGACCTGTTCGGCCGTGCTGGTCTGCGCAGCGATCTCGGCGTAGGAGGCGATCTGTTGCGAGGTGAACTGGCCGCCGGTGGCCGCCGAGCTGATGTCTCTCGACTGCGCCCCCACGTACAACGAGACCTGCGAGGAGTAGAGCGGCGTCGTCAGCGCGGTGAAGGCCGCCGTACCACCGAGCACGACCACGAACGTAAGCAGGACGAGCACCCACCGCCGTCGGATGGTGAGCCAGTAGTCCTTGAGTTCCACGGGATCTCCATCTGAGCGCGTGCTGCGGACGCGACGAGCGTATCCGGGTCGAGACCGTCTCGCGGTGGTTCAGACCAGATGGTCGGGGTTGACCGGTCAGCGCCTGCGCAATCCGGCCAACGCCGGCCGTACGTCCGCGAGATAGACGAACGCCGCGATGGTGAAAGCGATGCTCAGGATGAAGAGGATGCCGATGAACTGCAGCAGCACCCCGATGCCCAAGATGATGGTCCACGCTGGCTTGGTGAGCTTCCCGGCAGCCTCGTAGGACTCAGCCGACCACAGCAGCGAGTTGATGAAGGCGAAGAGCTTCACCGCCAGCAGGACGACGAACACCACCAGGTCGACGTAGCCCTGAATCGCAAAGATCTCCATGATGCCTTGAGCCTAGCGAGGCCCCGGACGACGAGAACCCCGGACCGCAACGGTCCGGGGTTCTCGGTGGTTCAGGGGCCGGTAATCATCGGCCGGGGGCGAGGATCAGTCGCCGACCTTCTTGGCAGCCTCGGTGACAGCCTGAGTGGTGCTCTCGGCGGTCTTGGCGGCCGCGGTGGTGGCGCCCTTGGCGCTGCTGCGGGCCGGGGCCGAGGTCTTCTTGGCGGTGCTGGAGGTCTTCTTCGCCGCCGACTTGGTGGTCTTGGCGGTGGAGTCGGCGCTCTTCTTGACCGTGGTGGTCGCGGCCTTGGCGTTGGACTCGACCGACGTCGCCGCGGAGTCGGCGTTCGCCTTAGCGGTCTTCGCGGCCGTGGTGCCCTGGCGCTTGGCCGTCGCGGCGGTCTTGTCGGCCGCCTTGGTGGCCTGGGTCTTCACGGTCTTCGCCTTTGCCTTGGCGGTGCCGGCAGCCTTGGCGGCCTGCTGGGTCGAGTCCTGCTTGCGGATGCGGACAACGAGGTCCTCGCCGCGCTCGGCCAGGCCGACGTACGTGTCGGTGACGGTGGTGGCCGTCTCGTCGAGGGTCGTGGTGACCTTGCCGCGCAGCGCACGGGGGGCCAGCTCGATGTTCTTGACCGACTTCTGCACGTCGGTGACGCGCTGCTGCACGTTGTTCACGCGCTTCTGCACGTCGGCCACGGTGGTGCGGACGTACTCGACGGCGAGGTCGGTGGCGCCCACGCCGGCGTAGAGCGGGCGGGTCACCTCGGCGGGGATCTCGATCTTCTTGATGTCGAACTTGGCGGTGGCCATGTCCATCTCCTTCATCGGTTGGCCCCAGCGCCAGGCTGGGAGTCGTGGGGTTCGAGCTCGGCCTGGGCGTTGAGCGCCAGGAACGAGGAGTACACGTCGAGCAGCGACTGCTTCTGCCGCTCGGTCAGCAGGGGGTCGTTGAGCACGGCGTTCTCGACAGTGACCCCGGTGGAGTCGTCGAGGCCGACGATGCCGGCCCGGACATACAACTGGTCCGCGGAGACGCGGAGCGCCTTCGAGAGCTGCTGCAGGACCTGGGCCGAGGGCCGCCGGAGACCGCGCTCGATCTGGCTGAGGTAGGGGTTGGACACCCCGGTCATCTCGGCGAGCTGACGAAGCGACAACCTCGAGTCGAGGCGCTGCTCCTTCAGGTACTCACCTAGACCGGCCACGGTGTGCCCGACCTTCCGCTTTGCCATGCATCCATGATGCTTGCTCCTGCTAGCAGATTGCAAACTCTGCAAGCGTGACGTCGTGCACATTCCCCCGAGGAATACGTGCCCACCCGCAAGGTGCGAGCATCGGACCCGTGAAGAGAGCGTTCATCACCGGCATCACCGGTCAGGACGGTTCGTACCTCGCCGAGCTCCTGCTGCTGAAGGGTTACGAGGTGCACGGCCTGGTCCGTCGCGCCTCGAGCTTCAACACCGGACGGATCGACCACGTCTACCAGGACGCCCGCGACCCGGACGCCCGACTGTTCCTGCACCACGGTGACATGACCGACGGCGTGCGGCTGCTGACCCTGCTCGGCGCGATCGCCCCCGACGAGGTCTACAACCTGGCCGGGCAGTCGCACGTGCGGGAGAGCTTCGACCAACCCCGGTTCACCGCGGAGATCGTGGCGATGGGGACCCTGCACCTGCTGGAGGCGATCCGCCACAGCCGGGTCGCCTGCCGGTTCTACCAGGCCGGGTCCTCCGACATGTTCGGCGACAGCGCCCCGCCGCACACCGAGCTCAGCCTGCTCGCGCCCCGCTCGCCGGAGGCCACCGCCAAGGCCTACGCGCACTGGACCACCCGCAACTACCGCGAGGGCTACGACCTCTTCGCCGTCAACGGGATCGCGTTCAACCACGAGTCGCCGCGGCGAGGGGAGACCTTCGTGACCCGCAAGATCAGCCAGGCGGTGGCCCGAATCCAGGCCGGCCGGCAGGACTTCCTCTACCTCGGCGACCTCAGCCCCGTCCGCGACTGGGGCTATGCCCCGGAGTACGTGGAGGGCATGTGGCGCACGCTGCAGCAGGACGAACCGGACGACTACGTGCTGGCCACCGGCACCGGTCACCCGGTGCAGGACTTCGTGGAGGCCGCCTTCGACCACGCCGGCCTGGACTGGGACCGCCACGTCCGCTTCGACGAGCGCTACCTGCGCCCCACGGAGGTGGTCGAGCTGCTCGGTGTCCCCGACAAGGCGGCCGAGAAGCTGGGCTGGCGGGCAACGGTGCAGATGGCCGAGCTGGCCCGGATCATGGTCGACGCCGACGTCGCCGCGCTCGAGCACGAGGGGCGGCACTGGGTCGACGACGTCCGCCTCCCGACCTGGCCCGTCTTAGCCACCGACTGACCGGCCTCGGAGGTCGAGGAGGGAGCGCCAGCGACCATCTCGAGACCAAGACCCTCACTCAGAATGCGGCGCGGATCTCCCCCACCGGCTGCCCTGCCCCGAGCAGGGTGACGACCCCGGTGCCGCGCACGGCGTCCGCGTCGACCCCGGCGTCGTCCAGCACCCCGGAGCGCTCCAGCGCCGCAGCCATCAGCACCGGCCGCACGCGCCCCGCGCCGTCGTCGGTCTTCAGCGCGAACGCGCGCCCGTCGGGCAGCGCCACGGCGTAGCAGGACTCGGCGCCGGCCTTGCCGATCGCGCCGGAGATCGCGCGCAGCAGCGTCAGCTCGTCGCGGCGGGTCCCGGAGACCATCTGCGGGTGGTGCCGGATCGCCTCGGCGATGCGGCGCTCGGGGCCGTCCTCGGCCACGGCGAGGCGGCGGAAGGCGCGGGCCAGGCCGGTCAGCGACGTGGACAGCAGCGGTGCGCCGCAGCCGTCGACGGCCACGGCCTCCACCGGCTCACCGGTCGCCTCGGCGAAGGTGGCCGCGATCGCCTGCTGCAGGGGGTGCTGGGGGTCGCGGTAGGTCGCGAGGTCCCAGCCGTTGACCGCACAGGTGACGAGCATCCCGGCGTGCTTGCCGGAGCAGTTCATCGCCAGCGACGTCTTCTGCCCCCCGCCGCGCAGGGCGCGCTCGCGCTCCTCGTCGTCGATCGGCCAGTCCAGCGGCGTCTGCAGCGCGTCGACGTCGAGGCCGGCGGTGGCCAGGATCACGCGGACGCCGTCCTGGTGCATCGGCTCGCCGCTGTGCGAGGCGCAGGTCAGCGCGAGCAGCTCCTCGGGCAGGTCGAGGCCCGCGCGGACCATCCCGAGCGCCTGGAGCGGCTTGTTGCACGAGCGCGGGAGGATCGGCGCGGTCGCGTCGCCCACCGACCACGCCTCCTCGCCGGCGGCGTCGAGCGCGACGAGCGAGCCGTAGTGGTGGCCCTCGACGAACCCGGAGCGGATGATCTCGGCGACGACCTGTGCTGGCATGGACCGCAACCTACGCAGGTGACCAATGACCTGCGGCGCGGACCCCAAGTCGATCGACGTTCTGCAGTTAGGATTCCCCGGATGCCCGAGCCCACCGCGGCGCCCGCCCCCTCCCCAGGCCCGGCGCCCCAGCACTGCCCCACGCCCCGGGAGCTCGACGACCTCGAGCTCCTCGTCACCGGCGCTCTCGCGCCCCTGCGCGGTTTCGACGAGCCGGGCAGCCCGGTGAGCCTGGCCCTGCCCGCCGACCTCGCGGACGCCGACGTGGTTGAGCTGGTCGACCCGGAGGGTCTGCCGCTGGCGCGAGCCACCCGCGGGCCCGCCGGCTCCCGGGTCGTCGAACCGCTCTCGCGGTCCGAGTACGGCCCCTTCCGCCGCCTGCACCTCTCCCCCGTCGAGGTCCGCGCCCAGCACGCGGGGCGCACCGTGGTCCCGGTCTCCGACGCGCTGACCGTCGAGCAGGCCGCAGAGTTGCGCGCCCTCGGCCCGGTCCTGCTGCTGACCCTCTGCGGCACCGGGCTCTCCGCCCTCTCCCCCGTCGCCCTGGTCCGCGCCACCCTGACCGCGGCCGAGGACCTCGACGCAGTCGTGGTGGCCGTGCCGTTGGCCTCCCACGGCGACGCCGAGACCGACCACCGCCTCGGCGTGCAGGTCGCCGCGACCTATGCCGGCGACGACCCGGTCCACGGGTTGCGCGCCGACGGCGAGCCTGACGCGCGCGTCGCCGCGATCGTCGAGCAGGACCAGCCCGCCCCGGACGAGCAGGGCCTGGTGCTGTTCTTCACGGGCCTGTCCGGCAGCGGCAAGTCCACGCTCGCCCGCGCCCTGATGGACCGACTCCTCGAGGCCGGCAGTCGCAGCGTCACGAGCCTCGACGGGGATGTCGTCCGCCGCCACCTGTCGGCCGGCCTCACCTTCTCGAAGGCCGACCGCGAGACCAACATCCGCCGGATCGGCTGGGTGGCCGCCGAGATCTCCCGCCACGGCGGCGTCGCGGTGTGCAGCCCGATCGCACCCTTCGACGAGACCCGCCAGCAGGTCCGGGCCATGGTCGACGAGGCCCGCGGCGCCTTCTTCCTCGTCCACGTCGCCACGCCGCTGGAGGAGTGCGAGCGCCGCGACCGCAAGGGTCTCTACGCCAAGGCCCGCCGCGGTGAGATCCCCGAGTTCACCGGCATCTCCTCGCCCTACGAGGAGCCCGAGGACGCCGACGTCCGCGTCGACACCACCGGCCGCACCATCGAGGCCGCCCTCGACGACGTCCTGGACGCCCTCGACGAAGCCGGCCTCATCCCCCGCACCCCGGAGGTCGAGGAGCCGAGGAACGAGGAGTCTCGAGACCACACCCCGCCGGTGGTCGAGGAGCGAGTGCAGCGAGCGTCTCGAGACCAGGCCCCGTTGAACGTCCTCTTCGTCTGCACCGCCAACATCTGCCGTTCCCCCTACATGGAGCTGCGCGCGCGCCAGCTCGCCGGCGACAGCGCCACTGTCCGCTTCACCAGCGCCGGGACGCACGGCTTCGACCAGCACCCCATGGACCCCGAGATGGCCACCGGGCTGATCGCCCACGGCGTGGATCCCGCCGGGTTCACGAGCCGCCCGGTCAGCAGGCAGCTCGTAGCCGCGGCCGACCTGGTGCTCACCGCCGAGGCCGCCCACCGCACCATCCTGCTCGAAGACGACCCAGGGGGGTTCCGCAAGATCTACACGCTCGGCCAGTTCGTGGAGGGCGTCCGTCGCCTGCCGGAGGACGTCCGCGGACGTGATCTGATCGAACAGGTCGGCCGCCACCGGGGCAACGCCGACCCGGCGCTCGACGTGCAGGACCCCTACCGCCGCGGCCCCGAGGCCGCCGCCGCCGCATCCGCCCACCTCGACGAGCTGCTCGCCGCCGCCGTCGACCGCCTGGTCTGAGAGAGGACCCCTCATGGAGGACCTGATCACCGCCGCCGTCTTCTCGATCGCGGCGGCGGGCTTCATCGTCGGCATCGTGGTCGGGCTGACCGGGATGGGCGGCGGCGCCCTGATGACCCCGGCCCTGATCTTCCTCGGTGTCGGGGAGACCTCGGCGGTGGTCACCGCCGACCTCACCGCCGCGGCGGTCTACAAGACCGGTGGGGCGATCGTGCACTCACGCGAGGGCTCGCCCAACCTCAAGCTGGCCAAGTGGCTGGTACTCGGCTCGGTGCCCACCGCGCTTTTGGGGCCCTACCTGGTCAGCCGGTTCACCGACTCGGAGGACCTGGACACCACCCTGCAGCTGGCCATCGGCTTCGCCCTGCTGCTGGCCGCCAGCACCTACGCCATCCGGCTCTACATCAACTTGCGCCGGGTCCGGGCGGGTTACGACGGGGGCGACCCCAACCCGAAGATCCGGCCTATCCCGACGCTGCTCGTCGGCATGCTCGGCGGGCTGCTGGTCGGCATCACCAGCGTCGGCTCCGGCTCGGTCATCATGGTGGCGTTGCTGATGCTCTACCCCGGCCTCTCCGCGGTGAAGCTGGTCGGCACCGACCTGGTCCAGGCCGTGCCGCTGGTACTGGCCGCGGCCATCTCCAACATCGCCATCCACGGCCTCGACTGGGGCCTGACCATCCCGCTGATCCTGGGCTCCGTGCCCGGGACGATCATCGGCTCCAAGATCGCGCCCCGCGTCCCGCAGTCCCTCATCCGTCGCGGCATCGTCGTGGTGCTGACCATGTCCGGCGTCGCCCTACTCGACAAGGCCGGCTGGGCGCCCCTGGGCCGGGAGGAGACCAGCCCCATGCTTGTCGCCGGCATCGGGTTGGCCATGATCGTGCTGGTCCCCGTGGTGTGGGGCTTGCTCCGGAAGGAACAGGGTCTGCCGTTCATGGGCGCGCCCACCATCGCCGAGCTGGAGGAGCCCGGTCGATCGGAGAGAACCCGGTCCACACCGGCGGCGGACGACTAGCCTGGGGTCGTTGATCGACCCCGACCCGCGAAGGTGCCCCGGTGTATCTGCTCACCAACCCCGTGCGCGACTACGCGTGGGGCTCCGAGCGCCGACTGGCCCGGTTCCTGGGCCGGGAGCCCAGCGGCGGCCCGGAGGCCGAGCTGTGGATCGGCGCCCATGAGGGCGACCCGTCGGTGCTGCCCGACGGGCGTCGGCTCGACGACGCCATCGCCGAGGACCCGGTCGGGCTGCTCGGCGAGCGGGTGCACGCCGACCACGGCGCCCGTCTCCCGTTCCTGATGAAAGTCCTCGCGGTGGCGGAGCCGCTGTCGCTCCAGGTCCACCCCTCGGCGGAGCGGGCACGGCTGGGATACCACCGCGAGGAGCGTGCCGGCATCCCGGCCGATGCCCCCAACGCAGCTACCGCGACCCGTGGCACAAGCCGGAGCTGGTCTACGCACTGACCCGTTTCGAGGGGATGGCCGGGTTCCGCGACGTCGGTCGCTCGACCGCCCTGCTCGAGCTACTCCGCAACCCCTGGGCCAGCGGTGTCGCTGCGCGTCTCGACCCGGAGTTCGCCAGCCAGACGCTGCGTACCGTCGTCACCGAGATCCTCACCACACCGGCCGACGACGTCCGCAGGATCCTCCTTGGCCTGGTAGAGGCCGCCCGCGATGCCGCCGCGCGAGGTCACGATCGCGAGCGCACCCACGGCGCGCTGCGCAGCCGGCGCGACACCGAGGGGGCGGTGGTCCGACGCGAGGCCATCCGGGTCTTCGAGCTCTTTCCCACCCTGGCGGCGCGCTACCCCGACGACCCGGGTGTCCTGGTGACGCTGCTGCTCAACCACGTCGTGCTCGCCCCCGGCGAGGCGATGTTTGTCGGCGCGGGCGTGGTGCACGCCTACGCGTCGGGGTTCGGAGTCGAGATCATGGCCGCGAGCGACAACGTGCTCCGCGCCGGGTTGACCCCGAAGCACCGGGACGTCCCCGAGCTGCTGGACGTCACGGACTTCACGCCGATCCCGGTCCCCCGGTGGCAGCCGGTGGTCGACGGCTCGTCGCACCGCTTTAGCCCCCCGGTGGCCGACTTCACACTCACCGTGGAGCTGGTCGGCGGCCGATTTCCGGCGTCGACCGGCCCGCGGGTGGTACTGGCCCTCGAGGACGGCTGCCGGGTCTCGCGCGGCGGCGCCTACCACCCTCTGCAGCGAGGCCAGGGCCTGCTGGTGCCGGCGGGGGCGGACATACTAGAAGTGGACGGGCGGGCAGCCATCGGGTCCGTCGGCGACTGACCTCTCAGCGGCAGGCGCTGGCCGAGGTGCTGCCCTGGTCGCCCGGTACGACGCCCGGGGTCACCTCGAGCCGGGGGTCGCCCACCTGTCCCTCGCCCGACGAGGCCGACCAGGTGACTCGTACGTCGTCGCGGGAGTCGAGGAGCACCGCCAGTCGGATCACGGGCTGGCCGTTGTCCAGGCGGGAGCTGGTCAGCCCCTGCACGACCTCACCGTCGAGCTGCACCGCACCGAAGTCACCGCCGGCCGGCCCGTAAACCTGCACTGACAGCAACTGGGAACCCGGCTCCGTCCCCGCGCTCCCGCCCCCGGTCAGGTAGCTCGGCAGCGACCTCGCGTCGGCTGGTGCGATGTCCTGACGCAGCACGAGCGAGCCCGCGAGCTCCTGCACGCCCGCTCGACAGGCGGTGGCGGTGGTGGTCGCGTCGTAGCGGAGGTAGTAGGACATCTTGGAGGCGGTGGCGTCGTTGATGCCGATCCCGGTGGTCGGGAACGCGTCCTGCTCGGACGGGAGCTGGCCGGCCACGGTGGTGCCGTCGAGGGCGGCGGCCTCCGCGTCCTCGAACGGCGCCACCAGGAGACGGCTCTCGCGGCCCGCTCGGGCCAGCCCGCCCACGAAGTCGGTGGGAGAGGCGAGGTCACCGGTCAGCCTCTGGAAGATCGCCCGGGCCGTGGCCTGGAAGAAGACGTCCTGCGCCGTCGGGTCCTCGATGGTGAGGTAGGGCTCGCTCAGCACCTCCTGGACCAGGTTGTCCGAGGTCAGGGTGGTGTCACCGACCTGGACCGGCCCCGTGCCGTCGAGCAGGTAGGACAGGGCGACCGGATCGAGCGCGAGGACCCCGTCGAGGTCGGTGGCGGGATACTTCGCGGACCAGAACGCATCCCACATCCGCGCCGCGCGGGGGAAGTCCCGGGAGTACCCGGGACTTTGGAAGGTCAGCCCGTACCCGCTGGGCATGGAGGTCTGCTCGGCCGGGGTTAACGGAATCACCGGCGCGTCGAGGGTCGGGAAGTCCGCCCAGACTCCCTGCTCCCGGAGCTCGAGACGGCCGTCGCGCGCCGACAGCCGCGCCCAGGACCCGGGGAGTCCTCCGGTGGCCCGGATCTCGGCGTTGTTCTGGAAGATCAGCAGGTAGTCGCGATCCCCCTCGCCTCCGGCCATGGCAGGCAGCAGGTCGACGGCCGTGGATCCCGCGCCCAGCCCGTCCGCCACCGTGGTCAGCTGGGCCTGGTAGTCCAGGAAACGCCGCTGGAGCACCCCACTGAGGCTGTCCGGGTCGACCGAGCCGGCCTCATCCGCGGCGTCCTGGAAGGATGTCGCCGCTGCACGCATCGGGGCCTGCAGGGCACGGACCACGTCGAGGTCCAGCCTGCCCCCCGCCGTGACGCCGTCGAGCTCCCCGCTCACGGCCAGGAGGGGCTCGGCCCCGTCCCCGGCCGCCAGGTCGAGGCTGGAGCCGAGGACCTGCACGGCCTCGAAGTCGTCCCCGACCCATGGCAGGTGTGTCAGCGCGCCCCACCACCACCCGTCCGTAGCGTCCCGGGCCTGCGCGGCACCCTCGGCGAGGTCGCCCACCGCGTCCTGCTGGGCTTCCCTCTCACCCGCGTCGATTGACGTCCGGAGGTCGGTCGCTGCCGCCTCCGCCTGGCGCAGGCCGTCGTATGCCTGGAGCGCCAGCCACGCAGTCCACAGGCCGGCCGTGAGCAGGAGCAGCGCGGCGAACGCCGTCAGGCGACCTCGAGTGATCACGTCGATCCCTTCCCTGCGTCAGACATGACGGTGCCCCGCGACCGGGGGTCGCGGGGCATCGTACGAAGCGTGCTGGTGTCAGCGGCGGCGCGGGCCCTTGACCCTGGTGTTGAACGAGGTGCCGCTGCCGAGGTACTTCTCGTCCGTGCCCTGGTAGGTCACGATCACGGTGTAGCGACCCTTGTTCAGGCCCCGGAAGTTGAAGATGTTGCCCTTGCCCCGCGCTGCGGGGAAGTCGCGGGTGAAGGTGAAGGACTTGCCGTTGTTCTTGACGAAGGTGAAGACGACGGGGCCGGTGGCGCGCCCGTTGCCGAAGGTGCCGACCCGGACGAAGACCTTGGCCTTGTTGGCGCCGGCGTTGAGGCCGCTGCCCTGGGTGATGGTCGGGAAGCAGGTGGCGGGGTAGGTGCAGGCGGCGGCAGCCGGCGACGACGTCGTCGCGACCAAACCAGCCGACATCAGGAAGGCCGTGATGACGGCCGCGAAGATCTTCTTCATGAGGGGGGCTCCCGGGGGGCTGTTGGAACGTGACAAGCGATAGCAGACCACAGCGGGGGCGTCGCACCGAGGCGTTTGCCTCAGATAACCCGGAAACCCCGTCCTGTGGCCCGACCTGTCTGGACCGGTCGCCCGCCGAGTTGCCTACGGGCGGCCGAGCGCGCGGTAGGTCCACCCTGCGCTGCGCCAGCGCACGGGGTCCAGGCAGTTGCGACCGTCGATCACGCTGCGCGCGGCCACCAGAGGACTGAGGTCGGCCGGTTCGAGGGAGACGTACTCCGGCCATTCGGTGAGGACGATGACCAGCTCGGCGTCCCGCACGGTCTCCTCCACCGTGGGCGCGAAGATAAGGTCCGGCCACTTCTTGCGGGCGTTGTCGATCGCCTGCGGATCGGTCGTCACGACCTTCGCACCCTGGAGCTGCATCTGGGCGGCCACGCTGAGGGCGGGCGAGTCGCGGACGTCGTCACTGTCTGGCTTGAACGCCGCACCTAGCAGGGCGATTCGCCTCCCGACGATTGATCCCCCGCACTGCTCCCGGGCAAGGTCGACCATCCGCACCCGACGGCGCATGTTGATGGAGTCCACCTCTCGCAGGAAGCTCAGCGCCTGGTCGGCGCCGAGCTCGCCGGCGCGGGCCATGAAGGCCCGGATGTCCTTGGGCAGGCACCCGCCTCCGAAGCCGAGCCCGGCATTGAGGAAGCGGCGACCGATCCGGGCGTCGTGGCCGATCGCGTCAGCTAGCAGCGTGACGTCGGCGCCGGTGGCCTCGCACAGCTCGGCCATGGCGTTGATGAACGAGATCTTCGTGGCCAAGAACGAGTTGGCCGCGACCTTGACCAGCTGGGCGGTGGCAAGGTCGGCCTCGATCTTGGGAGTGCCCTCGGCGAGCGCCGCGGCGTACACCTCGTCCAGGCGCTGCTTGGCAGCGGTCCCCTGCTCGGTGTCGCGCGCGCCGTAGACAAAACGGTCGGGGTGCAGGGTGTCCTTGAGCGCGAACCCCTCGCGCAGGAACTCCGGGTTCCAGATCAGCTCCGCTCCCGGCGCTTCCTCGTCGAGGCGGGAGGCCAATTCCTCGGCGGTGCCGACCGGCACGGTCGACTTCCCGGCCACGACGTCACCGGGGCGCAGCAGCGGCAGCATGTCGCTGATGGCGGCGTGCACGTAGCGCAGGTCGGCGGCATTCTCCGCCGCCTTCTGAGGCGTCCCCACACAGACGAAGTGGACATCACAGTCCGCGGCGTCCGCGGCGTCAGTGGTGAAGGTGAGCCGGCCGGTCGCGAGCCCTTCGGCGAGCAGCTCGGGCAGACCTGGTTCGAAGAACGGCGCCTCACCCCGGTTGAGCGACGCGACGTGGTCAGGGACCACATCGACGCCGACGACGTCGTGCCCGAGGCGGGTCATGCAGGCGGCGTGGACGGCACCGAGGTAGCCACAACCGAAGACGGAGATGCGCATGGGCGTCCACCCTAGGGGCCGGCAGCGAAACCGACCCGGAAGATCGTGCAGGTCCGCCGGGCCGCGTCGGGTTCGCGCCGCGCCGCGGCGTCGCTACGATGCAGGCTGCTGTCCACCCGAGAGGTACACCGTCGCCCATGACTGACACGCACGCCGACTACCAGCTGAGTCAGCTCGACCAGCTCGAGGCGGAGTCGATCCACATCTTCCGCGAGGTTGCGGCCGAGTTCGAGAAGCCCGTCCTGATGTTCTCGGGCGGCAAGGACTCCATCGTGATGCTCCGCCTGGCCGAGAAGGCCTTCTACCCGGCCAAGATCCCGTTCCCAGTCCTGCAGGTCGACACCGGCCTGGACTTCCCCGAGGTCCTCGGCACCCGCGACAACTGGGTGAACCGCCTCGGCGTCAAGCTCGTGGTCGCCAGCATCGACGACGCGATCGCTAACGGCGTCGTCGTCGACGACGGCAAGACCTCGCGCAACCGCATGCAGACCGGCACGCTCCTCAACGCGATCGAGGAGAACGGCTTCACCGCCGCCTTCGGTGGCGGGCGACGCGACGAGGAGAAGGCTCGCGCGAAGGAGCGCGTCTACTCCCACCGGGACGAGTTCGGGCAGTGGGATCCCAAGTTGCAGCGCCCCGAGCTCTGGAGCCTCTACAACGGCCGCCTGCACGAGGGCGAGCACATGCGGATCTTCCCGATCTCGAACTGGACCGAGCTGGACATCTGGGACTACATCGGCCGCGAGGGCATCGAGATCCCCGACATCTACTTCTCCCACCAGCGCCGCGTCTTTGAGCGCGACGGGATGCTGATGAGCGAGACCCCGCTGAACCCGACCCGCGAGGGCGAGGTCGTCGAGGAGCGCACCGTGCGGTTCCGCACCTGCGGGGACATCACGCTGACCGGCTGCGTCGAGAGCACCGCCTCGACCATCCCCGAGATCATCGAGGAGATCGCCGTGGCCACGCTCACCGAGCGCGGCGCCACCCGCGGCGACGACCGCTTCTCTGAGGCTGCAATGGAAGACCGCAAGAAGGAGGGCTACTTCTGATGGCCGACGAGACCACCCAGACGATCAGCGCGACCAACATGGACCTGCTGCGCTTCGCCACGGCCGGCTCGGTCGACGACGGCAAGTCGACCCTGATCGGTCGGCTGCTGCTCGACTCCAAGTCGATCTTCGCCGACCAGCTCGAGGCTGTGGAGACCACCAGCCGCGGCAAGGGCTACGACTACACCGACCTCGCACTGCTGACCGACGGCCTGCGCTCCGAGCGCGAGCAGGGCATCACGATCGACGTTGCCTACCGCTACTTCGCGACGCCCAGCCGCAAGTTCATCATCGCCGACACGCCGGGCCACGTGCAGTACACCCGCAACATGGTCACCGGCGCCTCGACCGCCGACCTCGGCCTGGTGCTCGTCGATGCCCGTCAGGGCCTCACCGAGCAGTCTCGCCGTCACGCGGTGATTTTGTCGCTGCTCCGGGTGCCCCACCTGGTGCTCGCGGTGAACAAGATGGATCTCGTGGACTTCTCCGAGGACGTCTACACCAAGATCCGCGAGGAGTTCACCCAGTTCGCCACCAAGCTCAATATCCCCGACCTCGAGGTCATCCCGATCTCGGCGCTGGCCGGGGACAACGTGGTCAACCGCTCCGAGAGCATGGACTGGTACTCCGGTCCCACCCTGATGCACCACCTCGAGCACGTCCACGTCGCTTCCGACCGCGACCTCGTCGACGTCCGCTTCCCGGTGCAGTACGTCGTGCGCCCGAAGTCGGATGAGCACCACGACTACCGCGGGTACGGCGGCATGGTCGCCGGCGGGATTCTGAAGCCCGGCGACGAGGTCGTTGTGCTTCCCAGCGGGATGACGTCGACCATCGAGGGCATCGACCTCTTCAACAAGGAGATCGCCGAGGCGTTCCCGCCGATGTCGGTCACCATCCGTCTGGCCGACGACGTCGACGTCTCGCGAGGCGACATGATCGCCCGGGTCAAGAACGCCCCGCAGCCCAGCCAGGACATCGACGCGATGATCTGCTGGATGGCGACCAAGCCGCTGCAGCCGCGCCAGAAGTTGGCGATCAAGCACACGTCCAACAACGCGCGGGCGCTGATCAAGGACATCCAGTACCGCCTGGACGTCAACACGCTGCACCGCGACCAGGACACCAAGGAGCTCGGCCTGAACGAGATCGGTCGGGTGCAGCTGCGGACCACCAGGCCGCTGCTCTGCGACTCGTACTCGCAGAACCGCACCACCGGCTCGTTCATCCTGATCGATGAGGCCACCGGAGTCACCGTCGGCGCCGGGATGATTCTCTAAGCGGCACAACCAAGGAGGAGAGGGCTGGACGACCATGTCAGTCGAGGTCTTCTCGTGGAACCCGTCGCGCCGGATCGGCACGAACCGCTTGTGGCGCTTGGTGCCGATCCGGCGACCTGTCGACAATTTCGGGGATTTGCTCGGTCCCCTCATTGTGGCGGCTCTTCTCGATCGCGCAGACGTCCAGACGACGGACGAATCTCCGAACGGCGCCACGCAGTTGATGAGCGTCGGCTCAGTCCTTCATCTGGCGCGACCCGGGGCGACCGTGTGGGGCTCCGGGGTCAACGGCAAGATCGAATTCGACTACTCGACCCTGCCGTTAGACGTTCGCGCCGTCCGGGGTCCACGAACCGCTGCGGTCCTCCGACGAGCCGGGCACACGGTCCCCTCTGTCTTCGGCGATCCTGCGCTTCTGCTCGGGCGACTCTTTCCTGCACTGCTAGGCCTGCCGCGTACCTCCGGGGTCACTGTGGTCATGAACCTGAACGATCAGCCCCACCCCACAGCACCAGGGCTGACCGTCCTGGACCCGCGAGCCCCCCTCCGCACCTGCCTCGAAACGATCGGGTCGAGCGAGTTCGTCGTCGGCTCCTCGCTGCACGGGTTGGTCGTGGCAGACGCTCTCGGTATTCCGTCCCGGCCGATCGTCAGTACCGCGGAGCCAGCGTTCAAGTATGAGGACTACTACGAGGGAACCGGCCGACGATTCGACCCGCAGCCATCCGTCGAGGCCGCTCTGCGGTCTGGGCCGGTGCAAGCCCTCGACTACGACGTCGAGCCCCTGCTGGAGGCCTTCCCGTACGACTTGTGGACCGGAGACGGGACGGACCGCGCCCCGTAGTCTTCGGCGCGCTCAGCCCGTCGGTGGGCTAGCTGATGGCTGGCGGGGAACGCCTGAACGCCGTGAACACGGTGGCGTTGACCCCCATCCGAGTCCGGGCCCAGCGATTCGACGTCCATGCCAGGACGATCATCGACGCCAAGCTGGCCAGTGCGCATCCGAAGGCGCCGTACATCGGTATGAGAATGCAGTTGCCGGCTGCGCCAACCGCCACGGACGTCCAGAGTGACCGCACCGCCCACTTCTCGTGACCCGACAACGACAGGGCAGTCGCAGCCGGACCACCGAGAAGCATCACGAACACGCCGAGCATGTAGACCCGAAACGTCCACTCACTTTCCGCGAAGTCTGGACCCCAGAGCGAGAGGATCTGCGATGACAGTGCGAAGGCGACGACCATGAGCGGTGCGCCAGTGAGCACGTACGTACGTGTCATCTTGGCCATCAAGCGCTCAAGTGTGGGCCAGTCCCCGGCCATCCCAGCCTTCGCTAGGTAGGGCTTGTACTGCAGCAATGTGATGACTCGGAAGATCGCGATCATCTCACCCAGTCTGGAGACGATGCGAACCGTTGCCACGTCGCCAGGTGTCGCGAAGACGCCGGTGAGGATCACGTCCAGGTTCTGGCTGATGAGGAACCCTGAGCCCACCAGCGCCAACGACGCCGATGTCCGCAAAGTACTGCGCAACGGCACCCTGCTCAGCACGGGCCCACGCCCCGCTCTGAGACGTCGCACAAGTTCTGGTCGCAGGACGAGGACCGCGAACGCTGCCGACGCAAAGAGCGCGACGGCGTACACGGCGGATATCGTGAGGGGTCCGACCCGGACGAACCTCTCGGCGAGCACAACGCCGACACTGATCATGGTTGGGAAGATCAGGTTGCTGCCGACGAACGACAGCACCGGCCGTTTGACTGCAAGGATGCCTGCCTCGGCGAACTTTCGCAGCATGAGGATCGGCAGTGTCACGAGCACGACAACGAGCGGGTAGATGTACGGGTTTGCGTCCCTCGTCGGTTCGGAGCTCATGACGAGAAGCGCGACTCCGACGGCGGCGACGAACACGCACCCGGGAGCGACCACGGTCGCGGACAGGGCGAGCACTCCCACCACCCTCTCCCGGCCCTCCGCACGATCGGGGTCCACCGCCGAGAGGTCGCGCATGAAGAGCTGATCGAGTCCAAGGCTCACCAGCAACGCGACGATGGAGATGGTGGAGATCGCGAACGAGAACCCGCCGAACACCTCTGCCCCGAGCACACGCGCCAGGACTATCGACTGCAGCACGGTGGCCGCCATGGCGACCGCACGCCACATGAACACTGTCGAGAACTGTCGCCGACTGGGGCCGACGGACCTGTTCTCAGCCACGAGACGCTCCCTGTCCGGAAAACGGGTGGATGCGCAGTAGAGGACCAGATTGTTCACTCCACAGGGTGGCCTTCATGACGGGCGAAGGAACGAACGCCAGTCGCACGTCACGAGTTCCGACACCAGCACCCTCTGTTCCTCCGACGCCCGACCCGACGGTCGTCGGCCATGGGAGTGAGCGACTCGACCCACCTGTCCCTTATTGAGAAGGGGCAGCACGTCTCGCGCTCCGGTCATCGAGTGCAGTAAGTCCAAGTTCCTCTGCGGCTCCGATATCAAGTCTTGGTACGCAACGGTCAGAATGCGGTCTGGGTTCTGTACAGCAAGTCCGAACCACGTCGAGTGGTAGGCGTCCCACTCGATGAGCCAACGGCGTCGGGCAGCGTCGAGATCAGCATCATCGACACCACGACCTATCCAGCCAGAGGCGACGGCCCACCGCTCGATACTCATCAGCCACTCGTCAGGAGTCTTGAACACCAGAAAGTGGTGCTGCTCGGGCGGCCATCCGGCTGCGGCGTTCAGTTCGGCGACCGAACCCACCACCGTGCTGTTGCGGAAAGACACATCCATCGAGATGGTCGACTTGTCCGGCTGCCACCGGAAGTGTTTGTGCCGAGGATCATCCCGCCGGGGGTCGACCCGATTCAGCACGAAGTAGCCACTCTGCTCCAGCAGTGCGCACGCATAGTTTGTCCCGGAGCGCTGGATCCCGTGATGCACCACGGTGGGCCTCGAGTTCCGCTTGGCACGCACAGCGTGCACACCGGACCTTGCCTGACGGCGGGTCCACGCGTACCAAGGACGCACTCCCTCCTTGAGCTGCTCCTTCATGGTCCCTCGTTGCCTGGGGAAGTAGCCCAATAGACGGCATCCGGCGGAACGAGGCCCTGGAGCCTGGGGAGGTCCGCTGCGTACAGGTCCACCAGTTCCTCTCTGATCCGAGGGCTCAGGTCGGGCGGAGGTAGACCGGTACGTGAGAGTCCCTTCGCCAGCACGACAAGGCCATGACCCGCGAAGCGAAGGGCTGGTGCGTCCCTCGGAACCCGCCGATCAGTGCCGGCGAGCGGCCGTGTCCTTGCCAGCTGGCCCCAACGGTGCATTCGGAACGTGCGCGGATCGTACGACCCCACGTTCTCGTCCCGACCAGCACCTCGCGCGTCGGCAGCGATGTCTGGCGTCCCTATCAGGGTGCTGCACCTAGACAAGACTCCCGGCAGGTCGTCGGCGACCTCAGTTTGCCCTAGCACCAGGAAATTGCGCTCTGGATAACGCTGCATCCATACCTCCAGGCTCGAGCCGTACAAGCCGAACTCGACGAGTGATGACGCCGGTGTTCTCAGCCCTTCACGGTGGTCTGCCAGACCCCGGTGGATTGCCTTGTCGAGTCCCTCCGCCCTGATGTGTCCATGCCGAGCAAGGTGGAAGTAGGCCGAGACGGCACGACTGACCGGCTCCCGGAGAACAACGATGAAGCGTGCAGAGGGGTGGGTCGAACAGATGCGCTCCCGAATGTCGTTGCGACACAGACTGTCGGGCCGCTTGATGCCTAGCTTGGTCTGGTTCCCGGCCTTCTCTCGAAAACGGGTCCACGGTCGGCTGGCGAAATCTGGGTCCTCGAAGAAGGCGCTCTCGCCGACTGGCATCGAAATCCCCGGTCTGACACGCAGCGCTTGATGGAGAGATGACGTCGCCGCCTTCTGTGCGCCCAGGATCATGAAGTCGAGAGTCATGAGGCAACGTCTCGCTGGGTCGCTGCACCGGGTTTGATGGGAGGCTCCGCGCGGACGCCTCGAGGGGACCTCCCCGACGCTCCTCGCCCGTCGGATCGACACCGGCGGCGGGCCAGGTAGGCAAGTCCACCGTAGGCGACAAAACCCGCACCGAAGATCGGCGCGACTCCGTTGAGGGCCCCCGAAGGATGATCGTGACAAAACCCGTGGTGATTGCATAGAGAATCAGTTCGTGACCGCCCACCCGCTCGACGAGCATCGCGCTGCGTTCGATGCTGCTGACGGCCATTCCCACGAGTAGGAAGACCACTAAAACCCCTACCAAGCCGAAGCTGATCAACGCCTCGGCCGGGAGCGGCGACGACACGTTGGTGAACGGGTATCCGAGTGAGGTCGAGACAATTTCTCCCGAATCCACTGGTTTGCTCTGCCAGAGCGAACGGGGCACCCAGAAGAGAAGTGCGCCCAAGAAGTTCATCCCGAGCCGGAGCGGGCCGGTGTCCGCATAGATGGTGGTGTCGACTATTTGCTTGAAGCTATCGAAGTCGACGCGCAGGAGGTAAGCGCCGATGTCCCGAGACATCGCGTCAGACAGGTCCACTTCACCGCCGGTGCCGATCGCCTTGATCAACGGGAAGAAGATAAAGAGGAAGAAAGGCGCACCCAGCGCGAAGGCCGCCTTGCGCGACGTCCGAAAGACCGAGGTACAAAGGACCGCAATCGCAAGCGCGGAGCCAAGCAGCTGGAAACGGGACAAACCTTGAGGAAAGTTGAGGACAAGGAAGGTAGGTACCGCAAGAATACTCAATTCCACGACACCTCGGACCCGCTGACCGCTCCCGGCACGGCGAAGCATGAGGACGCACACGCACAATGCCACCAGACTGGTCGACCGGCCTATGTACAGGAGCTGGATGTCAATCCCCTGCTGCTCGAGACCGCCTCGCTCAGACCGGTTCAAGAACAGCGTCTCCGGTCCGACGTAGACGGCCAGCAGCACGCTGGCGGCCAACATCACCGCCGCGAAGTTCCGGCTCAGCCGGACCGATGCCGGGTTGCCGTTGCAAGGCTGTGTCCTGGCCATTGCACCCGTTCTGCGAACCGAGCCGCTCATCGCCTGACCAGCGATCAATGCCCCGTGTGCCAGTGCCACGACAACGAGGCCGGTGGCGAGCTGGGCGACTGTGTAACGGGCATAGAACGGGTAGATGCCCCGGTCGATCTGCACGTACGCCGGCACCGCCACCAGGAACAGGAAGTAGAAACCCACCATGATAGACACCCCCCGCGGCGGCTGTCCACCACGCAGTGGGTGAAGTAGAACCCGGCGCCCAGTAGATAACACGCCTTGGCCACGTCGACCCCGGTGGGACCGTTAGCAGTCCCGGCGACCGTCACAGTGGCCAACATCGCCGCGAAAGCGGAAATCAAGAGCATCTTGGAGAGACTCACGCCTGTCCCTCCGGATCCCGTCCTGCGTTCAGCGCTCGCAGCCATGCGTGAGTTATGGCGGACATGCGGAACGGGTCCGCCGCAGGTCGTTGTCGCGCTGCCAACCGCGCGACGAGGGCACGGTCGTTGGCAAGGGTCCGAACCAGCCGCGCCGCGCAGCGGACCGACCGCTCGTCGACCAACGTCTCCGGTGTCCAGCCCCCAAGAAGAGCGCTGGGGCCGATGTGATCAGTGGCGACGACAACCGCGCCGGCTGCCACCGCCTCGACCACGACGATGCCGAACAGCTCCTGCCACGATCCCTCGCGCTGCGACAGGAGCATCAGGACGTGGTGCTCGCCGAACATCCCGGCGAGCCGTTTCCGATCCCGCTCAGGGCCGTGGACGACGATCGAAGGGACCTCCTGCGAAGCCTTCTCGCATGCACCGCGTAGCGGCCCGTCGCCCACCAGGGTGAGGGTCACGCCCTCCGCTGCCACGTCGCGTGCAAGCGCGAGCAGCTGCGGAATTCCTTTCTTGTCCGACAGCTCACCGACGTACAGAAGCCGTAAAGGACCCACATCGTCGCGTGTCGGATCTTGGTCGAAGAACACGTCCGGCACAGCATGGGGGATCACGGTCGCTGCCGCTCCAAAACGCTCCGCAAGCTCGTCGCGGATCTGGGGCATCACGCAGACGACCGTGACCGCGGAATCTGCAAGGAATCCCACCCACGCCCTCTTACGCAAGCCGAGCAGTGGACCCCCGCTACGCGGGACATGGTGATCGGCCCAATCCGGCCACGAAGTGTGCAGGATGATCCGGTTCCGCCGGGCGAGCTGGCGGTAGACGAGCAGCCGCCAATCCCAGGGCGCGAACCCGAGCACGATCGTCTCGCCCGACACGAACGGGACCTGCAGCCGGAACCAGGCGTCGCCGAGTGCGTGACGCGTTCTCGTCCACCACGGCGTGCGGTCCTTCAGACCTGCGCGCAGCCATTCCTTGACGACGCTGTAACGGTGAAGGCCCACGATGTCGATCCGGCCCTGCTCTGCCAGGTCGAGCAGCGCAGGGAAGTACTTGGTCGGGTTGGTCTCGTGCACGATCCGAACACGGCGGGGGGCGTCCGAGGTCTCACCTCGGCGGTCGACCGTTCGGCGATAGAAGTCGGTGGTAGCTCGACCTAGCGTGTCCCAGTCCAGGGCTGCAAGGTCCGGCACAGCCTTCGAATCCCGCAAAGAACGGGCCCGTTCGAGCGAGACCTCGAGCACCGCGGCTGTCAGGGCGCCCTCATAGATCCAGACCCACTCGTCACCGACCAGCTGACGCAGTTCACGGAAGGGGGCTACGTCCGAGACGAGGATGGGACGTCCAACGGACAAGGCGAAGAGGGCCGACCCCGAGTTGTCGACCTCGTCGTACGGCAGCACGACAAGGTCGGCACGGCGCACGGCGTCGACAAGGGCGGCCTCGGCAAGGAATACGTCCCGGACCTCGATCCGGTCCCGCACGTCGGACGCCAGCGAGGCGAGGATGGGTTGTAGCGCGACGTCCGGAGCCTGGCTGCTGTGAGCGCCGAGCACTCTCAGCCGGGGGTGGCCCCTGACACCGTCGAATGCGCCTACGAGGCGGTGGACTCCCTTGTAGGCCGCGACACTGCCGAAGAACAAGGCAGTCAGCGCCTCATCGCCGTCGACTCTCGGCCGCCTCGTCTCGTTATCCGCGTGTTTTGCTGCGACCTCGCGGTAGTGGCCGTGGGGGATGACGATCGTCGGGGTGTCGCGTAGGTCCTTCTCCGTGGCAAGCGCTCGGTGCCTCGAACCCTCGGTCATGAAGATCACGCCATCCAAAGAGCGCAGGAACCACGGCCAGAAGAATTTCTCCAGCTTCGCCGCGTTGCGCTGCGTCGGCCGCCGCAGATTGTGTGCGGTCCACACGACCCGAGCTCCCCGCGCCTGTGCCAGCACTACTGCGCCGCGAAGCTTGGCGAGGCGTTGCCAGAAGCGCCACCCCTCCCCGGCCGCGAGGTAGACGTCTGGCCAGTGCAGGTGCAGGACGTCTCCCCGCCTGACCCGCATGAGGGCGTTCGGGCAGAATTCCTCCACCTCGGTTCCGCTGGCAGCAACAGCGTCATACAAGAGCCGTTGGTACGGGTTGGTGTCGGCGTTCTTACGCGCCGGCCAGGCGACAACCCTCACTGCTCGACCCCCAACAGCTCGACGAGCCGCTCTGTCTGCGCCCGCCACGAGTAGGCCGCGGCCCTGGCCCGGCCGCGCTCCGCCATCGAGTCCCGTAGCGCGGGGTCGTCCAGGAGTGCCCCGATCTCGTTGACGAAGCCGTCGATGTCGTGCGGCTCCACGTAGGTCACAGCGTCTCCGCAACGCTCGCGCAGGCTGGGGATGTCCGAGGCGACCACCGGCGTGCCGGCGCTCATCGCCTCGACCGGCGGCAACGGAGAGGCCTCGTAGAAGGACGGGAAGACAAAGACGGACGCACGCCGGTAGAGCTCCTCGAGGACATGCGGGTCGTTGACCTGACCGAGGAACTCGATCCGTGGCGAGGAGGGTGCCGGAGCACCTCCACTGTCGAGCCCGCTAAAGACCCCTGCAGTGGCCCCTGCGAAGACAAAACGGACAGGCCGGGCCGACGTCAGGCGGTCAGCGATCCGCCGGAGTCCGTCTGCGTTCTTGCGTCGTGTTAACGACCCGACGTAGAGGACTACCTGCTCGTCGTCACCCGACACCGCGGCACCGATCGGCGTGAACGACGCTCCGGTCGTCGCAGACATGGACGACGGGACTCCCCCGCCGTTCTGCACTGCGTGCAACCGGTGGGTGCGTGCTAGCCGCGGGTAATGGCGCAGGATCGACACCTTCTCGCTCTCGGAGACGGTCACGATTACGGTTGACCGCGCGAGCACGACCGGTATCACGACCGAGTAAAGCGCCCGGAACGCGCGACTGTAGGCGTCCGGGAAGTAGCGGTAGGAGAGGTCGTGGACCATGGTGGCCGTCGGCCGGGCACCTCGCAGCAGCCGGAGGACCGGAGCGAGGTTCCCGAGGCACAGCAGCGTGCGGTCGCCGGCGATCAGCGGCAGCTCCAGCTGCTCCCACAGGTGCCCCTGGAGGCGTCCCGCCCGCCGCAGCCGGAGGTGTTCCAGACGCGGAAGACACTCGTCGGGCGTGGCCCTGGGTACGACGACCTCGAACTCCACGCCCGGGTATAGGTCAAGGCCAATCAGCTCATCGAGGGCGTGCAGGATCTCCCGGCCCACGCGTTGCACTCCGGTGACGTCCTGCGCGAGGAACCGCCCGTTGACCACGACGCTCCGAAGCGGGCCGCCGCTCATCCGACCCACGTCCGGACCCGGCGCTCGAAGTATGCGGCCCCGAAGGTCTCGGCGTGGTCACGGCACGCCTGACCACTCAGCTCGACGGAGAGCGCGCGACGCGTCGCCTCGACGAGGTCCTCATGCTCGTTCGTCGGGGCAAGGTGCCCGGTGACGCCGTCCACCACAGTGTCGAGGAGCCCTCCGAGGGCGGGGCCCACCACCGGCGTACCTGCCGCCTGGCTCTCGACCGGCACGATTCCGAAGTCCTCGATCGTCGGGAAGAGGAGCACCGCGGCCGCGGCAACGTGCGCGCGAAGCTGCTCGTCCGACGCGCCGGTCACCACGTCGACCGGGGCGGACGAGGCGGCGGCGAGGGCGCGGATCCTCGACTCGTCAGGCCCGCGACCCACGATGGTCAACGGCTGCTCAAGCTCGGCCGCGATCGCTATCGCCCGGTCGAAGCCCTTGTACGGGATCATCCGGCCCACCGCGACCAGCCCGCTCTTGCGCTCGGGTCTCGGGGCAGCCGCGAAGAACCCAGTGTCGACCGGCGGTGGAATGACCACTGCCTCCCGGTCGTAGTAGCGACCCACCCGATCCGCCACCGTCCGCGAGTTGGCGGCGAAGGAGTCCACCCACCTCACCGAGCCCAGGTCCCAGCGCCTGAGCGCCGCACGCGCCGGGGCGAGCATCGAGTGGCCGCCGCGGGCATCGATGTCCGGCGACCAGACGTAGCGCATCGGGGCGTGTACGTAGCAGTGTTGGCGCGCGTCGCGGGCCGGTCGGAATCCCTTGACGCAGGCGTGGCTCGAAGTGACGACCGTGTCGTAGCGGCGACCGCCCCCCGCGTTCCTCCAAGCCAGAGGCATGAGAGGGAGGGTGAGCCCACGGCGGTCCCGGATCGGCCCGAGGCGGTCGAGGAACGTCGTGCGTACCGGGCGCCCCCCGGTCTCGAGGTCGACGCCCGGCGTCCGCGTAAGGGCGTAGAGGTCCGCCTCGGGGTAGGTCGCCGCCAGCGCTTCGAAAACTTTCTCGCTGCCGGCACGCGCAGAGATCCACTCGTGAGCGATGGCCATAGCGCCGTCCGTCCGGTCCTGCAAGAGGTCCTCCTCCCGATGGTTCCCAGCGTGGACCGCAATCCTTGCAGCCCGATCGAGTTCTGGAATGGGAACGGCAGTTCTGGCCGACGGGACTGTCTGGCGGCCGGGCTAGACCTCAGCCATGCCTGACCTGTTACTTACTACATCGCCTGGACAAGGTTCGGTAACCGGCGCACACTTGGCTCATGGTGACCGTCGTCATATTGCTCCTGATCTGGTCCGCCCTGTCGGTCCCGGTCGGGATCGTCGTTGGACGTCTTCTGAGTGCAAAGCGGGACCGTCCGACGGTGACGGCAACACCTGCCATGACGCGGGTCACACCTCACCCCGCCCGCGTGTAGAACTAAACACCGATCTTTCGTCTGTCCCCCCAGGCGAAGCAGGTTTGAGGTCCGCCGCCGCATCGGTGACCATCAGGTCTGGCAATGGAGCCACTTCGCGTTCTTTTGCCTGGATCCAAGCCTGTGGGGGGACCATCTTGATCCGCTTGTCCGAACGTCGTGCTCGACTGGCTCGCACCGAGCCCAGCCGGGCGCTGAAGTCGCTGCCGGTGATCACCGCAGGCGTCGACGCCATCGTCTTGGTGATCGTGATGACCTTCGCCGTCGTGGCCCGGGAGTCGCCCGGCCTCTTCGGAAGCGCCATCGAGGTCAAGCTCGCTTGGGCGCCGCCGGCCATCGTCGCCACGTGGCTGCTGACCTTGGCTACGCTCGGGTCCTACCACCGGACGGTTCTCGGGGCCGGCACTGAGGAGTACCGCCGAGTCCTGAACGCCTCGCTGGTACATGGCCTTGGGCAATGGTCGTGCACGTCCGAGTTACGGCCGATCCACAACACCACGTAATGGCGGAATCCGCGCCGGACTCATAGGTTTTCGCTCTCACGCTCCCCTCATGAACCATGCCTACGGTTCTTGTTCCCTGAGCCTGAGGAGACCAGCATGAGCGAGCCCACCGTGGCACCGGCCGCACCGTCAAGCGGTGAGGCGAGAGGTCCCGGTGTTCCCGCTGCGCTCTCACGCGAAGACCAGCGCGCCGCCCTGCTCGTCTGGCTGGTCGTGGTCGACGCCGTCGTCCTCACGGGCAACGTCCTCCACTCCTTGGCACCGGGCTCCGGGCTGCTCACGGACAGGGAAGCCTGGAACGGCAACACCGACGGCTCGTACGCCGAGATGCTCGGCCATGCCCAGCTGCTGCTCGCCGTGGCCATCCTTGCCGTGCTGTGGCGGCGACGCGGTGGGGCGATCTACGGGGCGTGGGCTCTGCTGCTGGCCGTCGTCGTCGCTGACGACTTCCTCCGCATTCACGAGACAGCCGGTTCGTGGGCTGCTGTGACCTTCGGGCTCCCTGGCCCCGGCGGGCTTCGTGCGCAGGACGTCGGGGAGCTCGGCGTCTGGGCGGCGCTGGGCCTGGTTCTCGGCAGCGTGGTCGTCGTGGCACATTTACGCTCGCCCGATCACCGCGACGTCACGTGGACACTCGCGCGCCTCCTGCTCGTCCTCGCCGCCTTTGCTGTCGTCGTGGACATGATGGGCTCCGCAGTAGCCCGATTCCTTGAGTTCAGCGCGCTTCGGATGACCACGTTCCTTGAAACAACGGGCGAGCTGGGTGCGATGTCGTTGATCCTTCTCGGCGTCCACCAGATGATGCTCCGTCCTACCGCCCCGCCTGGGTCGACAAACCAGGTGTAGGTACAGTCCCGTGTGGCGCGGGTCACCCCTACACGTTCGGTGGAACGCCTCCCTCAGGCCGACGCCTGGGCCTAGCCGATGGAGGCCGCCGACCATCCCGAGGCCTCGTGGGGCCCCTGACCGCGAGGCGTTCCGGGTCGTCAGCGGGATGGGCTTCTCTGATCATCCCGGGACCGAGAAGCGCAGCCGACGCGTTCGCGGGACCTGGCCGACGAGGTGCCGGCCACCTAGTCGGATCCGGCGACCAGCTGATAGACCTCCTCCAGCCGCCCTAGGTCCAGCACCGGCGAATAGCGCGCGTCGTACGAGGCCCGCGCCGCCGACCTCAGCCCCTCTGCCAGGCCCGGGTCCTGACGCAGGCGGTCCAGCTCAGCAGCCAGGGCGGCAGCATCGCCTGTCCGAAACGCCCACCCGACCCTGTCGGCCAGGACCTCCGCCGACAGGTTCTCCAGGTCCGAGACCAGCACCGGCGTGCCGACGCCCAGGCTGCGCAGGATGACCAGGGGCGCACCCTCATACCACTGGGACGGGACCACCACGACCTCGGCGGCGCCCATCAGCTCCACCACCTTGTCCTGGGAGACCCAACCGACGAACTCGATCGACGAGTCGCTAGCGGCGCGCTCCTCGACGAGCGGTCGCAGGTCGCCGTCGCCGGCGATGACCAGTCGCAGTCCGGCAGGTACCTGCGCCCACGCGTCCAGCAGCGTGCGAACGCCTTTGACGTCGACCAGGCGGCCAGCGAAGAGGACGGTGCGCGGCCCGTCACTGGTCACGGCGCGGTAGCCGGGGTCGGGCACTGAGTTGGCCTTGACCTGGATCTTCTCGGCCGGGTAGCCGTCCCGGATGAGCAGCTGCCGCGAGAACTCGGTCAGCGTCAGGTAGCGGCTCACGCAGTGGTCGAAGGTGCCCATCGCGCGGTGCAACCCCAGGCTCAGGGTCAGCGCGGCGGTGGCAGGGCGGCTGTCGTGGTAGCAGGCGTGCCGTACACCGGCGAGCTTCGTGCGAGAACCGACGCAGTCCTCGCAGATCGCACCGTCACGCACACAGGTTCCGACGACGCAGGAGTAGCGGTAGCTGTGCAGCGTCGTCACCGCCGGGACGCCGGCCGCACGGGCGGCGCGGAAGACGGCGGGCGACATCAGCGGGAAGGGGGTGTGGACATGGACGACGTCGGGCCGGAACGCCTTGATCCGACGCGTCACCTCCCGGGACGCCTCCCTGTTCCACACCGCTTTCGCGCCTGCCCGCACCGCCGACAGCTGCGCCTCCTCCGCCGAGGGCACGAGGTATTGCTCCACCCCGTGACCGCCGTCGGTGAGCACCCGAGCCTCGTGGTGCATCAGCTCCGTCGCCCCACCCTGGGACGCGTGCTCGTTGTGGAGCTGGAGGATCCTCACAAGGCCTCGGAGAGCCAGGACGGCACGGCACCGGGGACCAGGGCACGCAAACGCCTCAGGTCCTCGACGTAGCGCGGGCCCAACGCCTCGACGGCGTCGGCCGGCAACCCGTCGCGGCGCAGGACCGTCCGGCGGACCCGCTCACGGAAGCGGTAGGTCGTCATCCGCTTGACCGAGGCTCGCAGCCGCGGGCTGGCGGTCGCGGCGGCGAGGCCGGCGTGCAGCAGCTTCGAGCGTGGGCTGCCGGAGATGTTGACCCGCGGTACCTCGGAGGCGGTGTCGCCGAGCGGCGCGGCGCCGAGGAAGCCCCGCACCCGT
Organism: Nocardioides aquaticus; assembly: GCF_018459925.1. Taxonomy (NCBI): domain Bacteria; kingdom Bacillati; phylum Actinomycetota; class Actinomycetes; order Propionibacteriales; family Nocardioidaceae; genus Nocardioides; species Nocardioides aquaticus. Next base: position 800,717 of record NZ_CP075371.1, on the reverse strand, counting down.
TCCAGGGTCCTGTCGTAGTCCGCCTGCAGATCGTCGTAGAAGAAGACGCCGAGCTGCTCTGCCGGGACGGCCTCCTGCATGGCCTCGATCGCGTCGGCGTAGTAGCTCATCGCGGTGTAATGCCACATGTGGTGCCACCCGGCGGCTTTGCGCTCCTCCTCGAGCGCGACGGCCTCGAGGAAGTCCTCGACCGGCTCGAGCCCGCGACCGCGCATGTATTGGAAGGCCGAGTACGCCCGGTCGACCGGCTCGCGCAGCAGCACGACCAGCTTCATGTCCGGGTTCATCGCCACCACCTCGGGCAGTGCCTGCTGGTGGTAGTACATCGTCGAGACCGAGCCGTCGCCCAGCGCGACGTAGGTGTGCTCTCGCGGGTAGAGCGCCAGGTAGGCCTCCCGGTCGGTCACGGACACCTTGTTCACGGTGTGCTCGTCACCGGGCGCGGTGAAGTGGGCGCCGGTGGCGTGGAAGGCGAAGTAGTGCGGCTCCTTCGGGTCCGTCACGAAGATCTCGGCGTGCGCCCGCAGCCCCTCGACGAGGGCACTGGTGCCGCACCGTGCGCCTCCGACCACCAGAAACGTTGGTCCGGTCACCGGGCTCCTCTTCCATGGACGCCCTAGCGGGGTCCTGCTCGTGATGCTGCTCACCTGCGATGATGCTGCGTGCGTCCTTACCGGCGCCGGGTGAACCCTAGCTGCCGAGCACTGCGTCGACAGTCGGTCCGTGAGAGTGAATCAGCCGCTACTACATATTGGGGAAAGAACTTCTGAGGTCGTTCCTTCACCTCTCTGCGGCCTTACGTTCACTGTCACCGAGCGGAACGCCGCCGGGGGACACACACCAGGAGCTCACGTCATGGCCATCTCCGCGCTCAGCCCGGCCCAGCTCGCCGGGTCCCTGCGCCGCGAGTCAGCCCAAGCTCCCGCCTACACCCTCTCCACGCGACTCGGTACCGACCTCGGGCATGCACCGCCCTACCACAGGGCCGCGCCCCCGGTCACCCGCGTCGTGCACGTCGTCGAGGCCTACGGGGGCGGCGCCGCCGCGGCCGTCTCGGACTACGTCGAGAGCAGGCCCGACCTGGACCACGACCTGGTCTATGCCGACCGCCCCGACGCCCGGGTTCCGCCGCGCTCGGAGTCCATCTTCGCTTCGCAGCACATGTTGCCGAGCGGCCACCTGACCTGGATCCGTCATCTGACCCGGCTGATGCGCGAGGCGCCGGAGGGCACGCTGTTCCACGCCCACTCCAGCATGGCCGGCGTCTACCTGCGTCTCGTCTCGAGGTGGGTGCCTGGTCGGCCGACGGCCTACACGCCTCACTGCTACGCCTTCGAGCGCCGCGACAAGGGCCGCGCCGTCGTCCTGGCCTTTTACCTGATCGAGAAGATGATGGCGTGGTGGTCCCCTGCGACGGTGGTGGCTGCCTGCTCCCCGCGCGAGCTCAGCCTGGCACGGAAGCTGCGTCGCGGCGTTGCCGGCGTAGTCGTCCCCAACATCGCCCCGGCCGAGCTCGGCTGGCACCCGCTGCGCAAGCCGCCGGCCACGCGACCGGTGGTCGTGGGCGCTGGTCGCCTCAGCCCGCAAAAGGACCCGTCGTACTTCGTGGCTTGTGTGAAGGCGCTGCGTGACGCCGACATCGACGTCGATGCACGGTGGCTGGGCGACGGCAGCCCGGAGATGCGCGCCGCCCTCGAGGAGGTCGGTGTCGAGGTCAGTGGCTGGCTGCACCGCGACGAGTTCACCGCGCGCCTCGGCAAGGCCGACGTCTACGTGCACACCGGCGCGTGGGAGGGCTTCCCGATCACGATCCTCGAGGCGATCACCGCGGGGGTGCCCACCCTGGCCCGCGCCATCCCCGCCATCCAGCGCTACTACTTCCCGGTGCCCCTGACCGACCCCCGGGACTTGGTCAATGGATTGACCGACCTCCAGGACGAGGACGTCTGGGCCCGTGTCGAGGACCACCACGCCTGGCTGCTCGCCATGTGTTCCCGCGAGCGCCAAGTCGAGGCCCTGACCCGCGTCTACGGCTGACCCACCCCCGCCTCCCGGGTCAAGCCGGGTAGCAACCTTGGGGGAACAAGCTGGCATGACCGCGCCCCCTCTATTGTGGTCTCGTTCACGTCCGCGTCACATACACAGCGACCGCGCAGCTCTTCCGTGTCCTCCGGACGACGCGGCGCAGGTCATGGGGAGACCTGTCCACATGTCGTTCGCCATCCGAGGCACCGCTGCGCTTGCGTCGGCGGCACTCACCGCAGGCATGGCCGCGGGCTCCCTCGCCGCCGCTCCCACTGCCACCGCGGCACCGACGTCCTGCGACTCCCTCGAGGTGATCGCCCACCGGGGCGACGACACCCGTGGCATCGACCAGAACACCGTCGCCGCCTACGACAAGGTAAACCGGAACGGCTACAGCATCGAGGCCGACGTGTGGGTCGACGCCGAGCAGGTGCTGTGGATGTTCCACGACCGCAGCACGTTCAAGTCGACCGGCACGCCCGGACTGATCAACCAGATGACCACCGCCGAGGTGGAGGCGTTGCGCTACCGCAAGGCCGGCTCGCCGCTGCTGAAGCTCGAGGACGCCTTCACCGCGTTCGAGGCCTACCCGGAGACGCGGGTCTACCTCGAGCCCAAGAACCCCTCCGTCGCCGACGACGTGGCCGATGCCGTCGTCGCCCGCGGCCGCACCACGTCGACCTGGATCACGGGGTACACGGACCAGGTCCGTGCAGCGCAGCCGACCGTCCAGGTGGTCCAGAAGGTCGACGGCACCCTCCCCCGGCGTCCCAGGGCCTTCCTCCGAGCCGGAGTCGGCATCGTCGCCGGCCAGTCCGGTCGTCTCGAGGCCAGGACGGTAGCGCGCTACCAGCGCCGGGGCATCGAGGTGCAGGGCCGCAACATCAAGAAGACGGGGTCCTGGCGGCGCCTCATCCAGGCCGGGGCCGACGCCCAGCTGACCGACCGGCCGGCTGGACTCGTGGCCTTCTGCCCCGTGGCGCTCGAGGACCCGCGGATCAAGCCCCGCAGGTCCGGTCGCACGGGCCCTCGCGCGATGGTCATCCGTGGCTCGTTCTTCTACGACGTCCAGAACGTCCGTGTCGCCGGCCGCGAGGTCGCCTTCAAGGTGGCCTCGCCCCAGCGCATCGACGCCCGGATCAAGGGCGTGCGGGCCAAGCGGGTCCGCGTCTACGTCCGCACCCCGAACGGTGCGGTCGAGCGCACGGTCCGCCTGCGGCGCTGATCCCGCGTCCGGACCCGGCAACCGCAGGAATGGCGGCGGCGGGTTCGGGCCTGCCGTAGTCTCCTCCCGGACCAGCGCGTGTTCCGCTCCCCGACACCGTCGCCCAGCGACCGCTCCGCCGACCGCAGAAGCGAGAACCCACGATGACCGAGGACTTCACCCAGGTGTCCGGCCACGCGGCCGTGCTGCGCCGACGGGGATGGATCATCGTCCTGGCCGCCCTGCTCGGCGGCGTCCTCGGCGCGCTCGCCGCCCCGCTCCTCGCCAGCTCCTACAGCGCCGAGTCGGTCGTGCTCGTCCCCGTGGCGCAAGACTCCGCCGACCCGACGCTGGTCGACACCCAGGTCGAGGTGGTCACCTCCGACGACGTCGTCCGGCGTGCGGTGGCGGACCTCGGCGACGGCACAGAGGCAAACGAGCTGCGCGACAGCCTGACCGTCGCGGTCGTGCCCGACACCACGGCGATCTCGATCACCGCCGCGCGAGCCACCTCGGCGGACGCGATCGCGGTGGCGGACGCCTTCGCCACGGCCTACGTCACCTTCTCGCGCGAGTCGGTGACCGAGGACCGCGCCAGCACGGTCGAGGAGCTCGAGCGTCAGCTCGACGAGGCGTCAGGCCGACTGGTCTCCCTGCAGCGGGACGTGGACGGCCTCACCGGCCTCGACCTGGCCGAGGCTCGGGCCGCGATCACGCGGCAGCAGCAGCGACAGGCCCGGGTTATCGACCGCCTTGCCGAGGCGCAGGACCCGACCACGGCTCCCCGGTTGGCCGACGTGCTACAAGAGGCTGTGGCGACGGGTGGCGGCAACGGACGCCTCCGCGCGGGACTCTTCGGCGCGGTCCTGGGGTTCCTCGTCGGCCTCGTCATCGCCTACGCCCGCCACGCCTCGGACGATCGGATCCGCGACGAGGACGAGCTGGTGCGGCTGGTCGGCAGCACCCCGATCCTGGGGCGTATCCCGCGCGCGTCCACCGGGTCCCGGGGCGGCGGGGTGGTCGGCGACCCCGGCAGCAAGACCGCGGAGGCCTACCGAGGCCTTGCGGTCAACCTGCGGCTCCGGGTCGAGCACCCGCGCTCGGCCAGCGGCAACCGCACTGCCCCGGTCGCCGGCGCCGGGGTGATGGCCCTGATCATCTCGGCGTCCCCCGGTGAGGGGAAGTCGTCGGTCGCCGGCGACCTCGCACTCACCGCGGCCGGGATGGGCCTGCGGGTCGTGCTCGTCGACGCCGACCTACGCAACCCCCAGCTGGCCGCACGCTTCGGAACCCCCGCCGGGCCCGGACTCACGGACCTGCTCCTACAGGACACGGTCAGCACGCCCCGTCCCGTCGAGGTCGGCGTCGACAACCTGCGCCTGCTCCCGGCGGGCGAAATGCACGCCGACCCCGCGACGCTGCTCAGCCGGGCGAACGCCACCACGGTCTGGGACGCACTACGGGCCGAGAACGACCTGGTCGTGGTCGACACCGCTCCGGTCCTCTACGCCGCCGAGACCCTCGAGCTGGCCACGGAGGCCGACCGCGTGGTCATGGTGGTCGAGCGTGGCAGGACCACGCGCCGCGACGTGCGGACGGTGGTCGAGCGGATGCAGCTGGTGGGTGCGACGCCGTCGGGTGCTGTCCTGACGAAGGTGCCCGCACGGGACGTCGTCGGCGGCTACTACCCGCGCCAGCCCTGACGCGCGCCTGCGGCGGGCGGGTGGCTCACCAGCCCAACGGACGGCCCAGCAGCTGCTCGAGCTCGGCGTTATGCGGGGCGAAGTGGTCGCGCAGACGGTCCCGGGTGCGCGGGTCGATCTTCGGGTAGTCGGTCCGCACGTTAAACGCCTCGAGGCTCTGGTCGAGCGCGTGGTCCTCGAGCCCGAGGTGCTGCTGCACCTGCTGGAACACCCCCTCCGCGTCGGTGCGCAGCTCGTCGAAGGTCAGCACCAGCAGCTGCTCGCGAGGGAAGGCCTCGAAGTAGCGGCGCAGCTGCGGGGCGTACTCCCCGCGGCGCAGGTAGGCGTGGTGGTCGTGGTCGAAGTCGTAGGCCCGCGGGTCGGCCAGAGCACTCTCGGGTCGGGCCAGACGCGCCGGCTCCGCGGCCACCGCCTCCTCGAAGCTCGACAGCGTCTCGTTGCCGGTGGCGACACGATCCCAGTAGTTCGAGTAGGCCCGTGACACCGGCTCGCGCAGGATCGCGATCAGCCGCGCGTCGGGAGTCGTGGCCCTGATCCGCTCGGCGGCGTAGGGGTGGAAGAGGTAGTAGGGCGAGCTCTCCCCGGTCTGCTGCGGCAGACCCACCTTGCCGGCCCGCCGGGAGCGGGCGGCGTAGGTCGGGAAGTGGGAGAGGTACCACGACTGCCCACGCCAGTAGTTGATGTCGAAGTAGTGCGGGCTCTTGGCGCTCTGCGCCCTCGGGATCATCCCCATCACCTGGGGGTGGCGCAGCAGCCAGTTGATGACCGAGGTGGTGCCGCCCTTCTTCGCCCCGATCACCAGGAACTCCGGCGCCGGCCGCCGCGAGGCGGTCGCCGAGCCGTAGCTCCGCACCGCCGATCGGATCCCGCTCACCACGGGGTCGGGCAGCAGCGCCCGGGCTCGGGCGGCGGCCGGTGACCGGCGTACGCCGCCGATCCCCCGCCCGGTGGGTCGACTCATCCGGCGTCTCTGACACTGCTCTGCGCGCGTGCACCTCTGGCCATGGACGGATCCTGACAGACCGGGACCCGGAGCGGGGGAAACGGAGCAGACCGGTCGACGCCGGCTCAGCGCTGGGGGGACCTGTCAGCCGCTCGACCAGCTCCCGGGCCCAGCCAGCCCGCGCGGGCGGTGCATCGTCGAGCTGACGGTCGCGGACGAACCGCAGGTTGACCTCGAGCAGGTAGCCGCGCAGCACGGCGCTCCGCTGGTCGCCGTCCAGGTCCCAGGCGTCGGCAAGCACTGCATGGGCGTCGCCCAGCCACAGGTCCTCGTTGCGGATGTCGGTGCCGCGGCTGCGCTGCTCCTGGGCCAGGAAGTGGACGTGGTCGAAGCCGGCCAGCGCGGAGGACGCGTGGTGCTCCCAGTCCCAGAGCAGCACCCGCTCGCCGGCCACCAGCTGGTTCCACGAGACCCAGTCGCCGTGCCAGGCCCCCGTGCGGACCACCGTGTCGCCGTGGTCGCGCAGCAGCGCGGCGAGCCCGTCGGCCAACCACGTCCGGTCGGCCTGGGAGACGAGCGCGTCGATCTCGCGCCCCAGCCGGTCGACGAAGGCGGTGTCACGCAGCGGCTGCGCGATCACGCCGCGCGAGGCGGCCAGGGCGCGCATCTGCGGCACCGGCGGCTCGTGACTGGGACCCCCGGTCGCGCTCACCAGGGCGGAGATCACCAGCACGTCACTGCCGTGCCACCGCACGTAGGCCAGTGCGCGCGGCGCCACCAGACCCGGGACGTGCTGGACGGGCTCCTGGGCGAGGACCGCGTACTCGGTCTCCATCACCGCCTGGGCGACCTCACCCCGGCCGACCTTGGCGATCGCCAGCGGTGTGCCGTCGGCGGCGAACGCCCACACCACCAGGGTCCGGTTGGGTCGGGGCTGCCCGAGCCGGACCACGACGTGCGCGACATCGCCGACGACCGCACCGAGCAGGTCCTCGATCCCGCCCGGCTCCGGGGCGGCCATGACATGCAGGTGGCGTGCGCTGAGCCGGTGGAGCAGCGTCCAGCGCTGCAGGTAGGACAGGGTCAGCATGGGCAGCCCCCGGAACCCGCCCTGGGCGGGCCGCAGCGCCACCGCGACCTCCGGCGCCCGAGGCACCAGGTAGCGCGGGCGACGCAGCGACGGCACCACCGCGTACGTCGTGTACCCACCCCCGCCGGCCGCACTCCCGCCGGGCGCCCCCCGTGGGCGGCGTGCCAGCGAGATCGCACCGGATGCCGGCCACAGGGCCTCGGCCGCCGACCGCACCGTGGCCGGGCCCGTGCCGGTGGACGCCCTCCGCCTCATCGCGCGCACCGACATTCCTCCATCATTGGGCCCGGATGGTAGCCGGTCGGCCCCCTGCGCCGCAGGCGAACGGGAAAAGACGACGTCCCGGGTTTTGCGCCGCGACCCCGTGTCCGGGTTAACGTCTGCCAATGTCCACGCACCGAGACTCCGCCGTGACCGACGCCAACGGCTCGGCGCGCTCGCCGTACGCCTCCCGAAGGATCGCCCTGCTCGGAGCCGCAGCCGGCGCCGGTGTCCTTGCGGCGCCCGGCCCCGCCGCCGCCGCTCTGCCCCTGGTGCGCCCGATGTCGTCGGCCGCCGTGGTGGGAGCCTTCGGTGTCAACGCGCGACCGAACTTCTTGAGATCCGGCTACCGCTTCTACAAGCAGTGGATGGGAGCGATCGCAGACATGGGCGCCACGTCGTTCCGTGGTCTCTACGCCCCCGGTCTGCCCCGGACCCTCGAGGTCGTGGCCGAGGCCCGCCGCCTGGGGCTGACGTGGGACATGGTGGTGGTCCAGGGCCGGGGCACCTCCTCGGAGAAGATCCGGCGCACCCTGCGTCACATCGCGGCGAACGCCGCCGACGTCTGCTCGTCGGTGAAGGGGTTGAACGAGCCGAACTACGACCGCGGCACCGGACCGGTCGCCAACTGGGAGACCGACACGCTGAGGATCCAGCGCGTCATCTGGGACACCGTCCAGGCCGACCCGCGTCTCGCCGGGGTGACCGTCGTCGGCCCCACCCTGCAGGACAACACGGCCGTCCGGGCCGACTACCAGCGCCTGGCCGACCGCGGACTGCTGAGGACCATGGATGTCGGCGCGATCCACCGCTACCCGGGCGGGTCCTACCCGGACCACCTGATGGACGACCGGCTCTCGATGCTGCGCCGGACCTGGCCCGGCAAGCCGATCTGGATCGCGGAGACCGGCTACACCAATGCCGTGGCCAGCCGCAGCGGGCCCCGGGCCGTGCCGGAGTCTGTCGCTGCGGCGTACGGCCCGTCCGCGCTGCTGGAGGCCGTCGACCGTGGGTGCCGGACCGCGTTCTTCGAGATGCTCGACGACCCGGACGCCGGCGCCAAGGACCACCCCGAGGCCAACTTCGGCCTGTTCGCGACCAGGACCGGCGACGGCCCGCCGTGGCGGGCGAAGCCCATCGTGGCCAGCCTGCGCACGCTCCTGACGTCGCTGGCCGACCCTGGTCCGGCCCACACCCCCGCCCCGATCAGGTTCAGGGTCAGCGGCTCGAGCGACCTGCGGGCCACGCTGACGGCGAAGCGGGACGGCACCGTCACCGCTCACGTGCGTCGGGCGAGGGACTGCTACGACTCGTCTGCTCGTCGCGCGATCGCCGTCCCGACCGTACGGGCGAAGCTGGAGACCGCTGGAGGGGTCCGCTACGTCGAGGTCGACCACCGGGTGACCTCCGTGCGCCTCTGACCCCGGCTCTCCACTGCGGTGGCACTGCCGCTTCTGCGGTCATCGGTGTCTCGAGGGTGAAATTGTCCCGGGCCGGACCTTCAAGTCGGTCGGGTAGGGAGCCGATAGAGGGAGTGACGGCGTCGCACCGACGTCGCCCCCTCTCCCCGGAAGACATCCCCCCATGTCCTTCAGCAGCGGCACCACGCCCCCCACCCCTGTCGTCTCCCGCCGAGGCGCACTGATCACTGCGGCCGGCGGGATCGGTCTCGCCTCCGTCGCCTCGTCGGCCACGGCCGCCAACGGCACGCGTTTCCGCGCACGGACCGTGGCGGCCCGGCGTCGCCGCAGGCCCCGTCGGCCCCGTCCGGCGGTGAACCCGGCGACGAACCTGACCGCCGTTCGCGTCTTCCCGTCCTACCGGACCAAGGTCTACGGCCAGCACGACGCCGTCCTGGAGCGTCTGGGTGACCTCGGCATCAAGCGGATGAGCCACAAGCTGACCCCGGCGATCGCCTCGAGCGCGGCGGTCATCTCCTTCACGCAGCGCGCCTACTTCGAGCACGGCATCAAGTCGTGGCTGACGGTCGGCGAGCCGCGGGTTCCGATCAGCCCCGCCGAGTGGGACAAGATGGTCAGGGTCCTCAAGGGCCCGCTGGCCGGGATGGTGGAGCGCGTCTACGGGTGGAACGAGCCCAACCACGTCCGCGGCGGCGGCAGCCCGCTGCCCGCCGACTGGCACCTCAAGGCCGCAGCCCACCAGGCACAGCTCTGGGCGCGGATGGCTCCGCTCGGAATCAAGGTCGGCACGCCGCAGCTGTGGTCCGGCGACTTCGACCGGCACGACCGCGATCTGTTCAAGCTGGCTCCGCACATCCGGGGGAACTTCGACCACATCGGGTGGCACCTCTACCCGCGAGGGACCGTCGGCGAGCACCTGCTGGACCGGTTCGAGGACACCTATCGTGCGGCCCTGGGGGGCACCTTCCCCGTCGTGTGCACCGAGGCCGGCTACTTCACGGCCCCGAACTACCGCGGGGGCGCCATCAACGTCACCGAGGCCCAGGAGGCCGACTACCTGCCCAAGCTGGTCGACTCCTACGTCAAGCGCGGCTACGGTATCTCCTACTTCGAGCTGCTCAACGACCCGGATCCCAGCGGCGCGAACCGCGAGGCGCACCTCGGGCTGTTCAACACCCCGAGCATGAACCCTGCCAGCTGGACCCCCAAGGCCGGCTACCACTCCCTGAAGGCGCACCTGGCCGGCAACTAGGCCTGATGCTCGCCGGCTACCAGTCGGTCCCGCGAACACCGGGCGCAGGACACTCCTGCTCCCACGCCTCAGCCCAGGACAGCCCGAGTCGGACGTCCTGGGCACGGAGGCTGGTGGCCGCCGCCAGCCGCGCGGAGGCGTAGAGCTCCTCGAGCCGGCCATGCTGCTCGTCATCACACGTGGCGAGCGCGGTCGTCACCGACTCGGTCTCGACGGGCCGGGTGGACCAGTCCCGGACCTTGCGCAGCCGCTCGGGCCCCAGGGTCCGTCGCAGGGCGGGGTAGAGCCCCCACCGACGCACGAGACGGCGCCCGGCGAGGATGCCCGAGCTCTTGACCTCGACCACCTGGTTGCGGTGGCGACCGGCGGTCTCGCCGGCGTCGGTGAACGGCTCGGTGGCCAGGCCGGTGGCAGCCGACAGGACCGGGAGCAGCTCGTCGAGCCGCTTCGTGACCACCGGGAACGGCACCACGAGGAGCCGGTCGGGCCCGAAGTGCTTCTCCAGGCGCGGCAGCCAGTGGGCGTAGTCGCTGGCGCCGGCGTAGATGTCGGTGCTCCGGAGCGCTTCGCCCAGGGTGCGCGCCGACTCGTTGCGGAAGTAGTCCCGGTGCAGCTGCATGTGGGAGACCAGCCGGGCGACCGGATGGCGTACGGCGTAGACCACGAAGGCATCGGGCGCGGCGTCGGCCAGGTGGTCCAGGGCATCCGGGAAGTGGGCGTAGGTGTAGGACATGCTCGCGTCCAGGCGCATCTTCCCGGGCCGGCGCGGCGTGAACAGGCCGTCGTACCACCCAGGCCCCCGGTCGTGCTCGCGGCTGAAGTAGTTCGGCTCCTTCACCGCGCACGGGTCGACCTGAGGGTGCTGGCCGAGGACTGAGGCCAGGAAGGACGTGCCGGACCGGGCAGCGCCGGCGATGACGAGGTCCGGGCCCACCTCGACGGCAGCAGACATGTGAGCTCCAACTTTCGACGGTGATGCCGACCGGTCGGCAGCCTATGGCTCCGCCGGTGCGGACCTACGCGAACTGGACACTCCCGCCTCCGAGGCGACGTCGCGACTGTTGGCGATGATAGAGGAGCCGGCAGCGTCAAGGGAAAGAACCCTCAGCTCACCAGCGACAGCTCCGGGTCACCGGCAGGTGGACCGAAGACTTCGCCCCGTCGGGGTCCCCGTGGAACGCTGTCCCCATCTCTCCGTGTCCGACGCCAAGAAGGAGCACGCCCTCATGAAGTGGCCCCTGCTGCTGCTCCTCGCGGTCCTGCCCCTGCAGTGGTTCGTCGTCGTGCGCGGGATCCGGCTGCACCTCCTCGCGCTGTTCGTCTTCCTGGTCTTCACCCTCGCCACCCACTCCTCCCGGGCGTTCCAACCGGTGCTCCGCGTGGCGTGGGCCTTCGTGGTGGCCAACTTCGCGCTGAACGTCGTGTGGCTCGGAGCGAACGGCTACCACGGGCTCGGCTTGCGCCCACCGGTCGAGCAGCTGGTCTACCTCGCGGTGTCGGTCGCCGTGGGTGCCGCCGTGTATCGGGCGCTCCGGAGCGGCGGCGCGGTCGCCGGGCTGCGGTGGGCGGCGCTGGTCGCCTCGGTGTCCCTGGTCGGCGCGCTGACCGTCTCGATGGCGCTGAACGGTGTCAACGCGGCGGCCGTGTTCGGCCAGACCATCGCCGCGGCGGACCCCGAGATCCTGCAGAAGGAGCTCTACCGGGCTGCGTTCACCGGGTTCGGCTTCGAGGAGGACGTGGTCAGCGGGAACCTCCGGCACGAGGTGTTCGGCGCCCTCCTCCTCGCGATGACGGTCTCCGCCGCCTGCGTCGGTGTGCGCCCGTTCCGGTCGGTCGTCGCGCACCGGCTCTACCTCGGGTCGATGGTGCTGGCGACCGCCCTGATCCTGCTGTCGCTGTCCCGCTCGGTGATGATCGCGTTCGCCGTGTGGCCCCTCCTGGCACTGCTCCGCGCGGTCCTGGCGATGCGGCTCACACCTCGCCTGGTGGGCGGGATCGCGGTCGGCGCGGTGGCCACCGCGGTGCTGGCCTTCACCGGCGTGCTCTCCGTGCTCTGGGTGCGGTTCACGCAGGACACCAGCTCCTACCAGGCCCGTGACGGCCTTTACCAGCTCGCCTTCGACAACATCCGGGCGAACGCCGTGATGGGCGGCGTGGACACCGTCAGCGCCAGCTCGCACAACTTCGTGCTCGACAGCTGGCTCCGGGCCGGCGTGTTCGGGGCGGTCGCCGCCGCCGTGGTCCTCGTCCTGCTGGTCGGCCTCTTCGTCTCGCTGGCCATCCGGCTGCACCGTGAGCCGGTCTGGGTGCTGCCGGCTGCCATCATGCTGGTGCTGCCGCTCGTCCGGTTGATGACCGCGGGTGGCGGGCAGGTCCCGCCGGTGTCTTGGGTCGGGCTCGGTGTCGCCGCTGGCCTGCTGGCCTACCGCCGTGCGCTGCTGGACGACGACAGCGCCCGTCCTGACGCCGACGTCGCTCAGGCGCGCCGGAGGTACGCCGCGAGCTCGTCGAACGCCGGCTTGTCGACCCAGGTCGCCGGGTCCACCTCCGGGCACTCGACGAGCCCCAGGCTCGCCTCGCGCTCCGACGCCGACGGATCCGGGTCGTCGAGCAGCTCGAAGTAGGAGATGCCGTACCCCCGGGAGACGTAGGCGTCGACCAGCTCCGGCAGGAAGCCCGCCTTCTGGGTGGGCGTGAGGTTGGCCGCGCCGCCGGAGTAGTCGGCCGCGTCCAGGTACCCGGCCTCCGTGCAGATGACCGGGAACGCGCCGAGCAGGTCGCGGTAGGTCGCCTCGAACCGCTCGATCAGGTCGACCCCGACGTCGCCGCGGGGGTAGAGGTGCCAGCCGACGTGGTCGAAGGTGCCCTCGAGGAGCGGGGCCAGGACGGCCAGGTCGGCGTCGTGGGTGTCCAGGTCGCCCGACCACAGCTGGGGGGTACCGATCTTGATGCCGAGCGGCGCCACCCGCGACCACAGCTGCTGCTGGTGGGCGGCCGTCTGCTGCGGCCACTGATCGGTGAGCGGTCCTCCCCGCGGTCGTGGTTGGGCTCGTTCCACCCGAAGCACCGCTCGACCATCCCGGCCAGCTCGCCGGTCAGGAGGCCCTCGACCTGGTCCCACTCCCTGGCGCCGAGGGGCACCCGGGGCGAGCCGACGGTGAACCAGGACTTGATGCCGTGCTCCCGGTAGGCGCGCTGGGTGAACGCGATCGTCGCGGGGTCCATGGACGGGCTGAGCTTGTGCGAGATGCGCTTGATCCCGAGGGTGCCGAGACGGCCGAGCACGGCGTCGTGCCGGCCGTAGACCGCGGTGCGGTAGGTCGGGAACACGCGCACCGCGACCAGCTGCTCGACCGGACGCCTCATCGCCGGCATGAGCCGGCTCGGGCCGTCAGCCGGCGGGTCGCCACCGGTAGTGCAGGCGGTGAGGCCGAGGGCGGCACCGAGGGCGAGGCCGCGGCGGGAGATCACCAGAGACGGGCGGGCTTCTTTCGCGGTGCTGCTGCGATTCACACCGCGTCTCCCTCGTCCTGTCCTTGCCGGTACCTAATTTCGATGATATCGGGCCCTGTGCGGCCTCTCGGCGCCATTCCCGGAGCAGTCTTCCACCGTGCCCGCTGATGGGCCTCTGCCCGGCTCGGGCCTCGACCTGCATGGGAGAACGACATGAAGTGCAAGACCCTGGTACGCCTCGCTGCCGCGGCGACCTGCGGCATGCTGGCGGTGGGCGCCGGCGGCGCCTACGGCTCGAACTACGCCCAGGACACGGTCGTGAACGCGACCTCCGAGCGATGGGTGCCCCACGTCGCCGACACCCCGGGCGAGCCGAAGGCGGTGGCGAACACGATCGCCGAGGCCGGTTCGCAGATGGTCGTGGGCGGCCGGTTCAAGACCGTGCAGAACGGCAGCCGGAGCACGCAGTACTCGCGGAGCAACGTCTTCGCCTTCGACGCCGCCACCGGCGCGCTCAACGAGGGCTTCGCGCCCAACGTCGACGGCGTCGTGTGGTCAACGCTGTCCGACGGCACGTCGGTGTGGATCGGTGGCACGTTCCGCAACGTGAACGGCACCGCACGCGCCACCCTCGCCAAGCTCGACCTCGCCACGGGCCAGCTCGACACCGCCTTCAACGCGAGGCTCAAGGGTGGGCGGGTCAGCGACCTCGAGCTGGTCGACGGCCAGCTCATCGTGGCCGGGACCATCCGGAGCCGACTCATGTCGGTGGACCCGAACACCGGCGCCGTCACCGATTACATCCAGCACACGGTCGAGGGCAAGCTGCCCAACAGCGACGCGGCCCAGGTCTTCAAGTTCGACGTGAGCGACGACGGCCAGCACCTTGCTGCGGTCGGGAACTTCACCGGGATCGACGGTCAGGCCCGCCCGCGCATGTTCATGCTCGACCTCGCCCCCACCGGCTCGACGCTCTCGTCGTGGAACTACGAGCCCAACGGGATCAACTGCACCTCGCCGCGCGCCAACGCCCAGGCGTACCTGCAGGACGTGGACTTCGCGCCGGGCAGCTCCTGGTTCGCCGTGGCCGCCTTCGGATTCATGTACCAGAACGGCCAGCGCGGCCTGCAGCTCTGCGACTCGGTGTCCCGCTTCGAGACCGACAACCTGGACCCGGTCAGCCCGACCTGGATCAACTACAGCGGTGGCGACTCGCTGAAGTCGGTCGCTGTCACCGGTGCCGCCGTCTACGTCCAGGGTCACAGCCGCTGGCTGGACAACCCGTTCGGTGTCGACTTCGCGGGCCCCGGTGCCGTCAGCCGCCTCGGCGGTGGCGCCGTGGACCCGAACACCGGCATGGCGCTGGACTGGAACCCGGTCATGCCCCAGCAGTCCGGCGGTTTCCAGATCCTGCCGACCAGCGAGGGCGTCTGGTTCGCCACGGACGGCACCCGCTTCGGCGGTCGCTATGCGCGAGGGATCCGGTTCGCGGCCCTGCCGTGACCGTCCTGAACGTCTGACAGAGAGCGGGCCCCACCGGAGCGTCACCACGCTGACGCGCTGCCGGTGGGGCCCGTTCTCCTTCCCCGTCCCCGGGTCCCCGGACCCTCAATGGCTGAGACGAGCACGCTGATGACCTCTTCCGGCAGTCCCCGATGACGGCGGCGGCGGCGTTCGCCGCGGCACCGTGGTCTGCACGAACCCGCGGCGCGATCTTCTACGTCGTGTGCGTCGGGCTCCTGGTGGTCACCATGGCCAAGCTGCTCACCTACGTCCTGCCCGGCGGCCTCGCCGCCCAGCTCGGCAACTACGGCGAGTCCGTCCTCTACGCCGTGATCGTCGCAGCCACCATCCAGGTCGCCCGCCGCCACCGGCCGCCTACCTCGCGCTCGTGGCTCGTGGCCGGCGCGTTCGCCGTCGTCTGCGTGGGGCTCGCGATCGCACTGCGGCAGTCCACGCTTCCGCCGGGTGTGCGGACCCTGACCGAGCCCCTGGTCGCCGGCGGGCTCACCGCCCTGTACGTCAACCTCCGGCGCCCGGTCCGATGGCCGCTCGCCTGGAGTGCCGTCGTGGTGACCGTCGTCCTCGTGTTCTTCGACACCGAGATCGTGCTCGAGCAGTCCGAGGCCTTCGGCTTCCTGGTGCTGGCGCCGATCTGCCTCGACATCGTGGACCGCAGCATCCTCGACCCTGTTCAGCCCGACCGGCCCGCCCGACGGCTCGCCTGGTGCGCCTCCCTGGCCGTTCTCGCGGCGGTGGCACTGCTAGCGGCGTACGCCGTGCGGCCGGACCTCTCCGGCCCGGTCGAGCACGGGATCGACTACCTGCACCGCGCCGCGGAAGCGTACTGGGGCTGGATCCTCATCCACCTCTACCTCGGCTTCTGGCTTCCCGGTCGCCTCGGTCTCCCGGGACGACCGGGGCACCGCTAGTTGGCGGCGACCGGAGACGGGAGCGGCGCGAGCTGGAGCCCACGACGCGGTGTCCCCCCGAACGATGCGGCGTCGTTGCCGATCCAAAGCCCGGCCGAGTCGGCCAGGAACGCCTTGCCACCGATCTTGGTCTGGCCCAGACCAGGGTTCCACGAGACCGCCAGCCCGGTGCGCGGGTCGATGGCACCGATGGCACTGCGCCTGGCGGCCGCCGCGCCGGAGACCTTGTCGCCGGTGCCGATGCTGGCGTAGCCGTCCGGGTTGTCAAGCCACTTGAAGTGACCGCCGGCGTAGACCGCCGCTCCGGTGTCGCTGACCGACCAGACGCTGTCACCGCCGGTGTAGTTGATCCACTGGGGCTTGGTCGGGTCCGCCAGGCTGAAGCGCCCGATCCCGTCGCAGACACTGGTGTCGGGACGGTTCGCGTCACCGAGGCGGGCGTACCAGATGTCGGTCTTCTCGGCCGGGATCTGCCCGGTGGCGGTCACCGTGATGGATGATCCGTCCGGGGAGAAGTCGACCCCCTGCAGGTTGGCGATGCGCCGGGGCGCCTGGGTGGCGCACGGTTTGGCGAAACCGGGGTAGTACCAGGGCGACAACGAGGTCGAGGTGGGCGCGAGGTCGAGCATGAAGAACTTGCTGCGTGCCTCACCGTCAACCTGCTGGAAGTTGCCCGTGACGGCGAGATGGGTCCGACTGGGGTCGACGGCTATCTGGTGGGCGGTGACGGTGCCCCACGAGCCCGGGAGCTGATCGGTCACGGAGGTCGTGATCCACCCGTCGTCCCTCCCGGTCGCCGGGTTGAGGGACGTCACCTTGCGTGCTGGGTTGCCGGCGACGACCAGGTGCTTGACCCCGCCCACCTCGACCAGCTCGAGGTCGTTGACCTGCCCCTTGCGGAAGGCGGGCCGGAAACCGGTGTCCAGTGCGCCGGTCGTCGCGTCGAGCTTCGCCACCGCACCCCGGACGACGCCGTCGACGCTGGTGAACGTGCCCCCGATGTAGACCGAGCTCGTGGCGGGGTCCGTAGCCAGCGCCCAGACTTGGCCGCCGGCCAGGCGCGGCGTGAACCGCGTGGACAGCTCGCCGGTCCCGCGGTCGAACGCCACCACGTGGGTGCGCAGCGCCTCGACCCCGCCCTGCTCGACCCGGTCGAAGGCACCCCCGGCGAACATCGTGTCGCCGAGGACCGCCAGGGCGTCGACGTGCGGGTTGGGCAACGTGTCGGTGGCGACCAGGCGCGGCATGACCGCAGAAGCACGGATGGTCACGACGTCAGCGTGTGGCTCTGCCGCCCCCGCTGGCGAGGCGGAAGCGAGGCACGCGGCCCCGACCACCGTGAGCGTGATCGTGTTGCGCAGCGCTGTCTTGAGATGCATGGTGTCGCCCCCCCCCCCCCCCCCCCCCCCCCCCCCCCCCCCCCCCCCCCGGATCCCGGACACCCCAGGACCCATCCGGAGCGTAGGCAACTGGACTGGAGTTGGCGACCTGAGGCCGGGTTCTTTCGGATCACGTGCCTGCCTGAGGGGTCGAAAGTCCCTGGCGGGGGTCTTGAGTCACTCCTCTTCACCCGCTCTCGACCCGCGTCGGCGGGCCGGTCAGCGGCAGGTGCCGGAGGCGGTGTCCAGAACCTCGCCGGAGACGCTGACGAACTCCGAGCTCCAGCTGCCGTCGGAGAGCACGAGGCGAAGTGCACCGAGCTGCTCGTTCTGCCGGTAGACGGAGCGTTGGGGTCCCGTCCGCCACTCCGTCGACGCACGCCCACCGGAGCCGACCACCATCGACGTCAGCCCACTGGCCGACGTACTGCCGTCGGGCAGCCTCGGGGCGAAGCGCTGATAACCAGTGTCGTGGGCCGACAGGATCAGATCGGCCCCGTTGGAGTAGGACTGGTTGAACAGGACCTGCCCGAATCGCTGGTCCCCCAGCACGCCGTCCGAGAGGGCCGGCCGACTGGCGAACACCACCTCGCAGGTGGACGCCGCGTCCCGCAGCTCACTCCTGAGGAAGACGCCCTGGGGCTGCTTCGGGGCGCAGCCACCGATCTGGGGGCAGTTGGAGTTGGCGCCCACCAGGGTCCAGGCCCCGGCGTCGGTCGCGTGGTAACCACCGGTCCGGTCGCCGGCGCGCGCACCCCAGTAGTCGAAGTAACCGGCGGCACCGGCGGTGAGGTAGTCCTCGTCGCCGGGAACCGGGAGTGTCCGGGCGTACAACCCAGGACCGTTGCCCATCGCCGGGTCGTAGTACTGCTGGTAGTCGGCCAGGGAGCCCTGGGGCGCCTGCAGGCCGCCCAGCCCGAGCACGGCGGTGGTCTCGGTGTCGTCGGCGATCAGCCGCCCCACCTGCGCACACCGCTCGTCGCTCACCGGGTCGCCAGCCTCGCAGGACTCGCCCACGGCCCACACCACCTGATCGGGAACCGGCGGGGCCGGCAGGGGCACCGAGGCCAGGCCGCGGCGCGGGGCGCCGGCGAAGGTGGTCGCGTCGTTGCCGACCCACAGGCCGGCGGCGTCGGCCAGGAGGACCTTGCCACCGATCTTCGTCCGCCCCAGCGCGGGATTCCACGAGTTCGCGAGTCCGGTGGTCGGATCGATGGCCCCGATGGCGCTCCGTCTCGTCGCCGGCGCACCGGACGTGCGGTCGCCGGTCCCGATGCTGGCGTAACCGTCGGGGTTGTCGAGCCACTTGAAGTGCCCCGCGACGTAGACCGCTGCCCCGGTGTCGCTCACCTCCCAGACACTGTCGCCCCCGGTGTAGTTGATCCACTCGGGCTTCGTCGGGTCCGCCAGGCTGAAGCGCCCGATCCCGTCGCAGACGCTGGTGTCGGGGCGGTTCGCGTCGCCGAGCCGGTGATACCAGATGTCGTCCTTCTCCTCCGGGATCTGCCCGGTGGCAGCGACCGTGAGGGAGGTGCCGTCCGGGGAGAAGTCGATCCCCTGCAGGTTCGCGACCCGTCGGGGCGTCTCCGTGGCGCACCTCTTCGCGAAGCCCGGGTAGTACCACGGCGACAGCGACGTCGAGGTGGGGGTCAGGTCGAGCATGAAGAACTTGCTGCGCGCCTGGCCGTCGACCTGCCGGAAGTTGCCCGTGACCGCGAGATGGGTCCGACTGGGGTCGACCGCCACCCGGTGAGCAGTGACGGTGCCCCACGACCCGGGGAGCTGGTCGGTGACGGACGTCGTGATCCAACCGTCGTCCCGGCCGGTGGCAGGGTTCAACGACATCACCTTGCGTCCGGTGCTGCCGGCGACGACGAGGTGGGTGACGCCCCCGGTCGCGACCAGCTCGAGGTCGTTGACCTGCCCGTCCTTGAAACGCGGTCGGAACCGGGTGTCCAGCTCGCCGGTGCTCGCATCGAGCTTGGCCAGCACGGGCCGGGACGCGCCGTCGACGGTGGTGAACTTGCCTCCGACGTAGACCGAGTCGGTGGCGGGGTCCGTCGCGAGCGCCCAGACCTGGCCGCCGGCCAGACTGGGGGTGAAGCGGTCGGACAGCTCACCGGTCTCTCGGTCGAAGGCCATCAGGTGGGTGCGTGCGGTCTCCCGTCCACCCTGCTCGACCCGGTCGAACGCACCCCCGGCAAACATGGTCCCGCCCAGGGCGGCGAACGCGTCGACATGAGGCTGGGCCACCGCGCCGTTGGCGACCAGGCGCGGCATCGCCGGCGACGAGCTGGTCGTCACCACCTCGGGGTGGGGCTCCGCGGCGCCGGACGGTGGCGCGAGGCCGAGGCAGACGGCTCCCGCCACCGCCCCCGCGGCGACGATCACGGTGGCCTGACGACAGGCATTCTTAATAACAGTCATGGTGGTGCCCCCCCGGACCCCGAGGCGACAGGGCCACGCTCACCCAGCGTACGGAGACCACCGCGCCCTGGCGACCGAGGACGGCGTTCTTTCAGAAGTGGGTCCGGTCGGAAGGGCCGGGGGTCCCCCGCGACGTCCCGCAGCCGCTCGACGGCAGGTCATCGCGCGCGGAAGGGCACGTACTGCAGGCCGCGGCGCGGCTCTCCCTTGAGCCTGGTCGCGTCGTTCCCGAGCCAGAGCCCGGTCGGGTCGGCGAGGAAGTCGCGGCCGCCCAGTCGGGTCTGGGCGAGCGCCGGGTTCCACCGCAGGGCGAGGCCGGTCTCGGGGTTGATCGCGCCGACGCCCTGGCGACGCACTGCCGGCTGTCCCGAGACGAGGTCGCCGGTCTGCGAGGAGTCCCTGCCGTCGGGGTTGTCGAAGAACTTGAAGTGCCCGGCCGCGTAGACGGCGGCGCCGGTGTCGATGACGGACCAGACCGTGTCGCCGCCGGTGTAGTTGATCCAGGCTGGGCGCTCGTCGTCGTCGAGGTCGAAGCGCCCGACCGCGTCGCAGACGGTGGTGTTCGCTCGGTTCGCGTCACCCAGGCGCTGGTACCAGATGTCGGAGCGGTTGAGCGGGTAGTTCCCGGTCGCTGCGACGTTGAACGACTGCCCGTCCGGGGACCAGTCGACGCCCTCGAGGTAGTCGATCTTGGCCGGGGTGCGCGACGTGCAGGACTTCTGGAACCCCGGGTAGTACCAGGAGTTGAGCGTGGCACCTTCGGCAGACAGGTCGGCGACGAAGAGCCGGCTGCGGGGTTGGCCGTCGACGGTGGTGAAGTTCCCGGTGACCACCATGCGGGTCGACGCGTTGTCGATCGCCAGGCGCGAGGCGAACGCCCCGTTGTTGGACCCCGGCAGCGGACCGGTGACGTCCAGCTGGATCCAGCGGTCGTTGCGGCCGGTGGCCGGGTTCAGGGAGATCACCTTCTTCGAGGGCTTCCCGGCCAGGACGAGGTGCTTGACCCCGGCGACCTCGACCAGGCTGATGTCGTTGATCTGGCCGCCGGTGAACCGCGGCGAGAAGGCGGGGTCGAGCGCGCCGGTGACGGCGTCGAGCTTGGCCAGGGCCGGTCGCGTGGTGCCGTTGACGGTGGTGAACTTGCCTCCGACATAGACCGAGCCGGTGTCGGGATCGGCGGCCAGCGCCCACACCTGTCCGTTGAAGGTGGGCGCGAACGTCGGCGTCAGCTCGCCGGTGAAGCGGTCGAAGGCCACCACGTTGGTGCGGGTGGCGGTCCGCCCGTCCTGCTCGACCGCTCGGAAGCTGCCGCCGGCGACCATGGTGTCGCCGAGCTCGGCGAGGGCATTGACCCGTGGCTGGGACTCGTCCTGCGTGGCCACCAGGCGCGGCATGACGGCCGACGCGCGCACGCCCACGACCTCGGGCTGCTGCTCTGCGGCCTGTGCCGGTGCCACCGACGTCATCGTCGTCAGCGCCAGGCACCCGGCGCCGATGGCGACCGCCAGACGCTGCCGTGTCGTGCTCGTCCCCATCGAAGCTCTCCTTGCATGACCGTCTTGCCCCACCGGTCCGGCGGCGCCCCCAGGACCTTAGGCATGTGACCGCCCCTCGTCGCTGTGAGGTGCGGCTTTACCCAATGTTGGGGGTGCCCGGCCTCAGCCCTTGGTGGACCGCAGCAGCCGGAGGTCCGGGCGCAGGGTGATGTGGGTGCTGACGCCGACGAGTCGGCGCGCCTGCCACCACATGACGGCGAAGCTCAGGGTGGACAGGGCGGCCGAGCTGACGGCAAGGCCCATCAGTCCCCAGACCAGAGCCGCAGCGGTGCCGACCACGATCCGCAGCACCAGCGTGGCCACCTGGACCGTCGCGGCCGCGCCCTCGCGGTGCGACATGGTCAGCGCCGCACCGCTCAACCCGGTCAGCACGTTGACGGCATTGCCGAGGGACAGCACGACCAGGACGGTCGCGGCCGCCGCGAAGGGCTCGCCGAAGACCACCGACAGCACCGGGCCCGGCGCCACCAGGGTCGGCAGCCAGAACACCAGCGTGCAGAGCGCGGCGAGGGTCGCACCCGTGCGCAGCACGCGCTCGAGCTGCTGGGTCTCGCCCTGGTGCAGCAACCGGGCGCAGATGGGCGCGAACACGATCTGTAGCGCGATCAACGGCACGACGATCAACAGGGCCAGCCGCTGCGCGGAGGAGAACAAGGAGGTGTCGAGCGCGCTCAGCAACAGTCCGGCCATCCAGATCTCGACGATCCCGCCGAGGTAGGAGGCGAACTGGTTGACCGCGAAGCGCCAGGACCGGCGAACGGCGCGACCCAGCGCGACCACCGCTCCGGCGCCCCGGTCCACGTGCCGCCACCGCCGTTGCACGACGGCACCGAGGGCCAGGACGGGCACGAGGTAGCCGATGCTGACCGCCACCAGTGCCCCGGTCAGGCCGGTCGGCTCGAGCAGCCACCAGGCGAGGGCGAGCGCGACGGCCTGGGCGAGGACGACCAGGGCACCCCCGGAGCGGCCCTCCAGCAGGCCAGCGAGCCGGACCACGCCCATGCCGCGCAGATAGCTGGCCCACAGCTTCTGCAGTCCCGCCAGAAAGACCAGGACGCCGAACACGACTGCCAGCAGGACCCGGTCGCTGCCCGACACCCCGGTCAGCACGACGTAGAGGATCGAGGCCGCGACCAGGCTGAACGCCGGTAGCGACACCATGATCGCCCCGCGCGCGGCGGAGCGCAGGTCGCGGAGCACGGTGTCGGGGTCCGCGCCGGCCTCCATCGTGGCGGCGTCCCGCAGGCCCGCCCGGTGCACCCCGAGCAGGGCGAGCTGGCCGATCCCGACCGAGACGGTGGTGGCGATGATGAAGTAGCCGAAGCCGTCGACCCCCAACCACCGGCTGGCGATGGCGTTGACTCCCAGGGAGCCGACGACCGCGAAGCCGTAGCTCGCGGCGAACCACCCCAGCGCGCCGAGCAGGCTCGAGCGTTGACGGCCCCGCGACCCCGACGTACGGGTGGGAGGTGCCGGGGTGGAGCTCACCGTCGCCCCCCGAGGTTGGTCGTCCTGCCACGCATCGGGGGTCAGCCTAGGAGACGGACGGCACCGGTCAGCGCCAGAACCGGCTCGGGTGGTCCAGGAACGTCCCGAGCACCTGACCCCAGTAGCGGCTGACCAGGCGGTGGTTGGCCGTGACCACCTCCTCGGGCCCGCTCCCGGTCAGCCAGCACACGACGTCGAGCAGGCCCTCGGGGGTCTCGGCGACGAGCAGCTCGCGCGAGAGGTGGTCGACGACGGCCCGCACCGTCATCGGCAGCCTCGGCAGCCACTCGGCGACCGAGCGGTAGGTGACGTCGTCGCTCGGGGAGTACTGGTTGGCCGCCGCCCAGTGAACGCGGAAGGAGGCCAGGGCACGCCCCGGGGTGGCCCAGGGGCCGGCGGTGAGCGGCGGACCGTCCGGTGTCGGCCACTGGTGCGGCGCCATGCCGATGGTCGACGCCTGCTGGCGGATCACCTGCGCGGCGGGGCGCGGGGCGGTCGGCGGGCGGAAGGTCGTGCCGAGCACCCGGTGCATCGCCACCACGTCCTGACCGGGGTCGCGCAGCTTCTTCCCCGCGGACGCCGCGAGCTCCGCGGAGCCGACCAGCGCCCGCAGGACCGGCACGATCTCGGTGTCGTGGGCCAGGTAGACCGACGCCAGGTGCGCCACCAGCGCCTCGGACGGTTCGTCGGCCACGAACCAGCGGACCAGCTTCGTCGCGATCCGGCGGGCGGTGAGCGGGTGCCGGGCCAGGTGGGCGAGCAGCGCCTGCGCGACCGGCTCACCGGCCGGCGAGGTGTTGGCGTGACGGAAGTCGAGGACCTGGACCGCGCCGGTCCAGTGGTCGGTCGGCCGGTAGGAGGGCTGCCACGTCTTGCCCATGTCGATCCGGTACCCGGTGAGGACCCGGGCACAGCTCTTCACGTCGTCCTCGCCGTGGTTGCCGACGCCGACGGTGTGCAGCTCCAGCAGCTCCCGGCCGAGGTTCTCGTTCGGCCGGGTCTTGGTGGACACGCCCGCGCTGAGGTAGATCAGCATCGCCGGGTGCAGCACCGCCTCGGCCAGCATCTGGTCGAAGCGGCCGAGGGCGTGCCGACGGATCATCTCGCCGTAGTCGGCGCGCCACATGAAGTAGTTGTCGCCGGTGGCCGGCACGTGGAGGTGGTTCTGCCAGAACTCCGCCATCGCCTCGTGGACCTGCGTCGGGGACGAGATGCGGCGCACCATCTCCCGGCTGACTGCCAGGCTGGCCACCTCGTGGCCGCTCTCGGTCTCGGCGATCTGCCGACCCCACAGGGTCACCGGGTCGCCGTGGAGCTGGGGCCACCAGTCCGCGACGTCCGCGCCGGCGTCGGGGATCGTCAGCGCGACCTGCTGCTCGAACCACGCCGGTCCACCGCCAGCGGCGGCGACCTCAGCGGCCAGGGCGGCGGTCAGGCCGCAGGAGAACCGGCCGGCGACCACCCGGTCCTGGGCGGTCAGGCCGAGCGCGTCGCGCGGACCTGAGGTCTCGGGCTCGGTGGGCGTCTCGGGCTCGGTGGGCGTCTCGGGCTCGGTGGGCGTCTCGGGCTCGGTGGGCGTCTCGGGCTCGGTGGGCGTCTCGGGCTCGGTGGGCGTCTCCGGCTCGGTGGGCGTCTCCGGCTCGGCGGGCGTCTCCGGCTCGGTGGGCGTCTCCGGCTCGGGCTGGGTGGGTGGCTTGGTGACCGGAGGATCGACAGGCTCGAGGTACGACTCGTACTGCAGGCCCCTGTCCCGGGGACGACGACCCTTGCGGCGCCGTCGGCGGGCGACGGGCCTGGCAGCCGTCGGGGCGGCCGGGTTCATCGCGCCGGCGCCAGCTGCCGGCAGCAGGCCCGCGCCGACCACGCCGGCGGCGGCGGTGCCGAGCAGGGACAGCGACGAACGTCGGGTCAGCGTGGGCGGCTCGGTCGCGGATGACTCGGTCACGAGGGGCTCGGACATGGGGGCTCCGGGGGGATGCGGGGGACGGACGGGAGGGCTCGGGGGCGCGGTCTGCTCGGACGCGGGTCCGTCACTGACCTGTCATGACGCCGACCCGTTCGCGGGTGAACCCCGGGAAGACCTGCGGGAGGGAGGCGCCCGGGAAGCGGGCGGCCACGATCTCGGCCAGCACGCTGCGGTAGTCGGTGGTCACCGTCAGGTCGGCGTCCGTGGTGTTCTGCAGACCGGGCCACCGACCGTGGTACCGGCCCCCGCTGACCCCCGCTCCGGCCACCAGCATCGCGTTGCCCCAGCCGTGGTCCAGGCCCAAGTTGGCGTTCTCCGCGACCCGGCGGCCGAACTCGCTGATCGTCACCACCGTCACCCGGTCACGCACCGAGCCCAGGTCGTCGAAGAACGCGGCGAGCGAGGCAGCGAGGGTGTCGGCCATCCCGACCAGCCGCCCGCCGGCCAACGTCCCGAGGTTGGAGTGCATGTCCCAGGAGCCGTGGTCGACGGTCACCAGCCGCGTCCCCAGGTCGCCCCGCAGGGTCTGCGCGACGGTGGCCAGCGCCGACCCGAGGTCGCTGCGTGGGTAGCTCGCTGCGTTGTTGGCCTGGGCCGCGCCGACACGGAGGTCCTCGATGGCGCTCATCGCACCCTGGACGGCCCGGCCCATCCGGCTGCCGTCGGAGGCCCACATCCGCTCCAGGGCGGTACGCCGGGTCCGCCGCGAGTCCGACGGCTTGTCGCCGGCCAGCGTCGCGCCGGCGAGGGTCGGGTAGGAGAGGATCGGCTCCTCGCCGAAGAGCGACGTCGGGGCGGCCCCGCCGCCGACCGCGACGCCCTCGACCGCGCGGGACTCCCCGCTCTCGCCGAGCAGCCGGTTCAGCCAGCCGGAGCGCTCGGGCGAGCCGGGGGCCGCGTCCTCGAGCTCCTCCATCGCCGCGAAGTGCGACCGGTTGGCAACCGGCAGACCGGTGGCGTGCACGGCGGCCAGCTCGCGGGCCTCCCACATCGGCAGCAGCGGGGTGAAGGACGGGTGCAGGCCGAAGAATCCGTCCTTGGCGACCAGCCGGTCGCTGGGGACGGCGATCCGGGGCCGGGCGGCGTAGTAGGCGGGGTCGCCGTGGGGCACCACCAGGGAGAGACCGTCGCTGGCACCGCGCAGCGACAGCACCACGAGGACAGAGTCGTCGTCCGCCTCGGCGGCCAGTGCGGGCGCGCCGCTCATGGTCACCACGGTGGACCCGGTGATCGTGGTCAGCCCGCCGAGCGCGAGCCCGCCGAGCACCCGCCGGCGGGAGGCGGTGAACCCCGCGCAGCCGGCGTCGGCGCAGGTGACGTCGGGAGTGACGCCGGGGGTGGCGGGGCGGACGGGCGAGGCGGGCATGGGGTCTCCTGCGGGTTCCGGAGGTGGGGTCCAGGGATGGCGCAGGAGTCATCGGCCAGGGGTCTGGGCGGCTGTAGGGGTGGGTCAGACCGGGTTCAGACCGGGTTCAGGCGGGATGGGGCGAGGTCGGGGGGTGAGGTGGGCCACGCCCGCCCGGGACGTCCCCGACCACCGCGCCGACGGCAACCGAGAACCTGGCACCGTAGGAGCATGCTGCAGACCCGCTTCCGTCCTGCCGCCGTCGTAGCGGCCTCGCTCCTGCTGACCCTCACCGCCTGCGGTGGCGGAGGGTCCGAGGACAGCGCAGACGGTGGCTCGGGCGGGGACATGGCCGGGATGGACATGTCGGCGATGAACGAGCCCGACGCCACCCCGGCCGACGAGGTCGACGGCGACGTCGAGGAGGGCGAGTTCGTCGTCCTCGACACCGCTCCCCCGGGCAGCGACGAGGTCGCCGGCGAGGCGTTCCTGGCGCAGGACGACGACGGCACCACGGTGACCATCCGCCTGATCGGCCTCGAGCCGGGCGTCGAGTACGTCTCCCACCTGCACGACGCCGCCTGCACCGACGGCGACGGTGGCGACCACTTCAAGTTCGACCCCGCCGGTGGGGACCTCCCGCCCAACGAGGTGCACCTCGGCTTCACCGCCACCGAGCAGGGCACCGGCATGGCCACCGTCACCAACGACCAGCGGGTCGAGGACGGGGCGCCGTCGATCGTGGTGCACCCGGCCGAGGCGACCGACAACCGGCTGGCGTGCGCCGACTTCTCGTGACGAAGCGTCGGTGCGGGGCGACCGGGGTCGCTGCTCTGCTTCTCGTCCTGGCCTCCGGAGGGGCGGCGTCGGCGCACGGGGACCTGACCGGGGGCTCCCCGGGGCCCGGGGACGAGACCGCGCCGGGTGTCACCACGCTGCGGCTCGACCTCCTCGAGGTCGACGGGGACGCGCCCCTGTCGGTCGCCGTGACCGAT
Organism: Nocardioides aquaticus; assembly: GCF_018459925.1. NCBI lineage: Bacteria > Bacillati > Actinomycetota > Actinomycetes > Propionibacteriales > Nocardioidaceae > Nocardioides > Nocardioides aquaticus. The sequence continues at coordinate 773,777 of NZ_CP075371.1, read as the reverse complement.
GAGGCCGGCGACCCGGTTGCGGTCGGGGAGGCGCAGGTCGTCGACTCCGACTACGTCTGCGCCGCGGTCGAGCCGCTCACCGACGGCGTCTGGACCATCGACTACGCCGGGACGGGCGTCGACGGCCACCGCTTCGGCAGCCGGTTCGCCTTCGAGGTGCTGCCCGGTGGCGAGCAGGCCGACCCCGGTCCCTGCGCCGACGCCGAGCTGGCCGCCCCCGGGGAGGCGCAGACCCTCGCCGAGATGACCGAGACCGACGCCGGCGTCCCAGTCTGGGTGGTCTGGACCCTGGTCGGCCTGGGCCTGGTGTCCGCGGCCGCGGTGGTGCTGCGGGTGCGGCGCGACCGCGCCTCTGACGCCGACCCCGGACGGGGCTGACCGACCCGGGGTCGTGTGCCTGACAACGGCCCACAGCGGGTCGTCGGGCACACGACCCGCGAGCCGGCCGGTCAGCGGGTGCCGCTCAGCTGCACCGCGAGCAACGCGAGCAGCGCCATCGCCAGGATCGCCAGGATCGGCCCGGCGCCCCCCAGCATCGGGACGTCGTGCCGGTCGAGATCGTCCTCGCCGTCGTCGTCCGGGGTCGCGTCGGAGTCCGGGTCCGGGTGGTGTGTGCTGTTGTCGTCAGGCTCGCGTGGAGCGCCAGGCATGCGGTGGTGTCCTCGGGCGTGCGGGGCCTGCTCACGCCCCCGCGGCCAGGTGGGCCAGGGGCGTCCTCGAGATCGGGCAGCGGCTCGTCGGTCTGGTCGGTGACGGCGCCGGTGGTCGCGTCGACCACGAGCCTCAACGTACGAGGACCGGATGGGTCACGGGGCGGTCTGCGTGGTCTAGGACAGCGGACCCGTCCGAGGCCGGGACCAGCGACAGGCCGGGGAGCGGGCCGTGCGCGGCGGTCGCGGCGACCACGAGGAGGAGCACGAGGGCCAGCGCGCGGCCGACCGCGACCAGCAGCATCGCGGCGAGGGTGTCCCTGCGGCCGGACCGGGTCCGAGCCGCCGTCGCCCGAACCGCCGTCGTCCGGACCACCGTCGCGCCTGCCGTCGCCATCGCCGTCGTCATCGCCAGCTCCTCGCTCCGAGGTGAGCGGCGGGGGGTCCGCTCACGCTCAGAGGTGATCGGCACGCGGCACCCCGGCCTTGAGGGAGCGCCCCATCGAGGCCAGCGGGCTAGACAAGTCGGCTCCGGGAGCGGTCCCCGGAGCGTGTCCCGGGACCTGTCCTCGTTCTGACAAAGGTCCCGGGTCGGTCGGGAGGAATCAGAGTATCCGCAGGTCAGCGGCCTGGCAGGCCGAGTCCCGGAACCGGCGGGCCAGAGGTCCCGATCCTTTTTACCCTGCGTACGAGGGGGGTCGTGGACTGTTCAATCATCCCAACGCACCAGCTCCTCCCCCTCCCTCTCCTGCTTCTCGAAAGGCACCACCGATGACCTCCACCGCCCCCCGCGCCACCGCCCCCCGCCGCCGTCGCCTGACCGGCGCCGCCGTCGCCACCGGCCTCGCCGGCTCCGTCGTCCTGGCCGCCTCGCTCGGCGCCTCGCTGTCGGGCTTCACCGCCACCATCACCAACGCGACCAACACCGCCTCGTCGGCCGCGCTGGCCGTGTCCGAGACCTCCGGCGGCGCCACCTGCCTCAGCTACGACAGCACCGCCAACTGCACGACGATCAACAAGTACGGCGGCACCGGCACCCCGCTGGCCCCCGGCTCCTCGAACACCACCACGGTGACCTTCAACAACACCGGCTCCGTGGCCGTCGGCTCCGCCACCCTGGCCCCCGGCACCTGCGTCGCGACGACCACGGGCGCCACCGGCGCGACGACCCCGAGCACGCCGAACACCACCGCCGGCAACCTCTGCTCGGTCCTCCAGGTCGCCGTCTACAAGGGCGCCACCGCCACCGGCACGCCCTACTACAACGGCTCCATGTCCGCCTTCGCGGCCACCGCAGCCATCGAGCCGATCGCCGTGGCCGCCAACCAGGCGTACACCTTCAAGGTGACCCTGCCCGCCGCCGCGACCACCGCGATCCAGGGCCAGCAGGTCTCGCAGCCGCTGACCTGGACCTTCAACCAGTAATCAGCCCCGCTCCGGGCCTTCCCCTCCTAGGCTCGGAGCCCCCGCACCACCTCGACCCCCCACCCCCCCGCACAGCACGGAGCCCCCATGAGCAGCACCACGACGAGGACCCTGCGCCGCACCGCGCTCGGCCTCGGCGCGCTCCTGGTGCTCTCGGCGGTCGTGGCCGCCGTGCTGTTCCGCCTCGACGGGGGCCGCTGGTTCATCGTGGAGACGCCCTCGATGGGGCAGAGCCTCCCGGTCGGCTCCCTGGTCCTGACGACGCCGACCGAGCTCGGCGCGGTCGCGGACGGCGACGTGATCACCTTCCGCAACCCGGAGTCCGGGGTGGTCTACACCCACCGCGTCGCGCGGGTCACCGACGCCGGCCTGCGGACCCGGGGCGACATCAACGCCGCCGTCGACCCCTGGGTGGTCGGCGCCGACGACCTCGTCGGCGGGGTGTCCTTCTCGGCCCCCGGCCTCGGCTGGGCGATCCAGGGCCTGCCGCTGTTCTTCGTCGGGCTGGCCGTCGTGTGGCTGCTGACCATCCGTGTGGCAGTCCCCCGCCGCTACTCCTGGCGCGTCGTCGGGGTCTCGCTGTCCCTGGCGGTCACCACGTTCGTGCTCAAACCGTGGGTCGGCCTCGAGCGGATGACGCAAGCCGCGCCGACCGACGGCTCGCGCGGTGTCCTGCTCGACGTCGTCTCGACCGGGCTGCTCCCGATCGAGGCCTTCGAGCCCGACGGCCCGGCCTCGGTCCCCCTGGTCGACGGCCAGGTCGGCACGCTGCACCTGACCACCGGCGCCGACACCGGGGCGTACGACGTCCTCACCCGGCTCGACCTGTCCTTCGGCTGGTGGGTGGCGCTGGTCCTGTTCTGCCTGCTCCCGCTGCTCTGGACCCTCGCGGTCGGTCTCGTGCCGCACGAGCCCGAGCCGGCCTTCGAGCCGGCGGCGGCCGCGTGAGCGTCCGAGCCCGCGCCGGCGACCGGCGTACGGTCCTGCTCGCCGTCGCCGCGATCCTCCTGGCCGTCGTGGCCGCCGTGGCCTCGCCCAGCACGTTCGGCGGCTTCACCACGTCGGTGACCAACCGGACCAACACCGCCGCCAGCGCCGTCTTCGGCAGCACCGCCACCTGCCAGAGCACCACGACCGTCGGCACCCCGTACTTCGTCTACCCGATGAACGAGGCCTCCGGGGGCACCGTGGCCGACACGTCGACCCCCGCCCGGCCCGGCACCTACCGCAACAGCCCGATCAGCTACCGCCAGGACGGGCCCTGCGACCGCGACGCCGGGACCGGCGTCAGCATCAACACCCCACTCACCTCGAGCACGGGCCGGGCGTTCCTGAGCGGGCCCTCCGGCACCGTCGCCGGACCGGGCACGTTCAGCGCCGGGATCTGGTTCAAGACCTCCAGCACCCGGGGAGGCCGACTGATCGGGTTCGGCAACGGCACGGGGACCGACGAGTCCGGCAGCTACGACCGGCACCTCTACCTGACCAACACCGGCAGGGTCGTCTTCGGCGTCTACCCGAACGCGATCAGGACCGTGGAGTCGAGCACCGGGCTGAACAACAACACCTGGCACTACGCGGTCGGCACCCTGTCCCCCGGCACCGGCCTGCGCCTCTACGTCGACGGCGTCCTGGTCGACAGCGACACCTCGGTGAGCGCCGCCGAGAACTTCACCGGGCAGTGGCGGATCGGCTGGGACAACCTGACGACCTGGCCCCAGGCCCCCACCAGCGAGTACTACCAGGGCAGCCTGGCCTGGGCCTCGGTCCACACCAGCGTCCTGTCGCAGGCGCAGGTCACGGCCATCTGGAACGCCGGGCGCTGACGCCCGCGGGTCAGCGGGTCCGGGCCGGCAGCCGCAGCAGCGTCCGCGCCTCGTCGACGTCGTACGGCGTGCGCCCCGCCTCGCCGGCCAGGCGTACGGCCCGCTCGACCAGCTGGGCGTTCGACTCCACCGGCACCCCGCGTCGCAGGGTCAGGGTGTCCTCCATGCCGACGCGCAGGTGCCCGCCCATCGCCAGGGTGGTCAGCGCGACCGGCAGCGCGGTGCGTCCGACGCCGGTCGCCGACCAGGAGGTGACCTCGGGCGGGAGCGCGGCGTGGGCGGCCACCAGCGCGGGGGCGGTGCCGGGCATCCCGCCGGGCACCCCCATCACGAAGTCGCAGTGCACCGCGCCGGCGGGCGGAGGGCCGTAGGTGTCCAGCAGGCGGCGCAGCGTGGCGACCTGGCCGAGGTCGAAGATCTCGAACTCCGGCAGCACGCCCCGCTCCTGGGCCAGCTGGTAGAGCTCGGTCACGAACGGCCACGGGTTGAGGAAGACGTCGTCGCCGAAGTTGACCGTGCCGAGGGTCAGGCTGCAGGAGTCCGGCTCCGCGTCGAGCACCTTCAGCCGCTGCTCCAGCGGGTCGTGCACCGAGCCACCGGTGGAGAGCTGGACGACCAGGTCGGTCTGCTCGTGCAGCGCCTGCACGGTGTCGCGCAGCCGGGTCGCGTCCAGCGAGGGGGCATGGTCGTCGTCGCGGATGTGCACGTGCACCATCGCCGCCCCCGCGGCCTGGGACTCCTGCGCGGCGACGACCAGCTCCTCGAGCGTGGTCGGCAGCGCCGGGCAGTCGGCCTTGGCGGTCTCGGCGCCGGTCGGGGCGACGGTGACGAGGATGCCGTCGGCGCGGACGGGGCGGGGGTCGTGGCTGCTCACGGGAGGACTCTGCCAGAGCGGCGGTCCGCCCCGGGACACGCTCGGGATCACGCTCGGGGTCACGCTGTCCGGGTGGCGCGCGGCGGACCGATCGGTGCCATCCTCCAGGAATGGACCGCCGGCGGACCCCCGACCCGACCGCGCTCGACGCGGCGCGGCTCGGTCGTCTGCGGGCCGACCAGGACAGCCCGCGCGACGTCCGCGAGGGCGACCACGCGCTGTGGCAGCTGACGGTGGAGCACTCGCCGGTCGGCATGTGCCTGGTGAACCTGGAGGGCGACCTGGTGATGCCGAACCGCGCCTTCGCCGAGATGATCGGCTACACCCAGGCCGAGGTGCGTGGACTGACCTTCCAGGAGCTCACCCACCCCGACGACCTCGGGGAGGACGTCGCACTGTTCGAGCAGGCGCTGCGCGGTGAGCGGACCTCGTACCGCCTGGTCAAGCGCTACCTGCACGCCGACGGGAGCGTGGTGTGGGGCGACCTGTCGGTCGCGCTGATGCGCGCGAGCGACGGCACCCCGTTGCACTTCATCAGCCAGGTGCTCGACGTGACCACGCAGCGCCAGGACCGCGAGCGGCTAGCCCAGGCGATGGCGGCCGTCGAGCGCGAGCGCTCCCTGTCGCAGGCCGTCCTGGACACCGTCGACGTCGGCCTGGTCCTCGTCGACCGCGACGGGGGTGCCGAGCGCGTCAACCGACGCCAGCTCGCGATCCTGGCGATGGCCGACCCCGACGGCCTCCTCAGCAGCACCGGGCACAACGGGCACTTCTACGCCGCCGACGGCACCACGCCGCTGACCGTGGACCAGATGCCGACGATGCGGGCCGTGTGCGGCGAGGAGTTCGACGACGACCGGGTCTGGGTCGGCCCCGACCGGGCCAGCCGCCGCGCGCTCTCGGTCTCCGCGCGGACCGTGCGTGACGCCGCCGGCGAGGCCGTCGGCGCCGCCCTGGCCTTCAGCGACGTCACCGACCTGGTCACCGCCCTGCAGGCCCGGGAGGTCTTCGAGAGCTCGGTCTCCCACGAGCTGCGCACGCCGCTGACCAGCGTGCTCGGCCACCTGGAGCTGGTGCTCGACGACCCCGGGCTGTCCGAGGCGGCCACCCGGCAGCTGCGGGTCGCCCAGCGCAACGCCACCCGGCTGCAGTACCTCGTCTCGGACCTGCTCGACCCCGCCGCTCGGGGACTGGGCACCCTCGAGCTGCTCCGCGCCCCCACCGACGTCGCCGCCCTGGTCCGCGACGTGGTGGCCACCGGCTCCGCCGAGGCGCGCGCCGCGCAGATCGCCGTCGTGGCGCACGCGGACGACTGCGTCCGGGCCGTGGTCGACGTCCACCGCGTCCACCAGGTGCTCGACAACCTGGTCTCGAACGCCGTCAAGTACACCGACCCGGGCGGGAGCGTCGACGTCACCGTCGAGGCCGACGAGGACGAGGTGACGCTGAGCGTGACCGACACCGGGATCGGGATCGCGCCGGACGACCTCGAGCGGCTCTTCGAGCCGTTCTTCCGCGCCGACCACGCCCGCGAGCGGGTCGCACCCGGCGTCGGGCTGGGCCTGGGCATCGCCCGGTCGATCGTGGTCGCGCACGGCGGTCGGCTGGAGGTCGACAGCACCCCGGGCGCCGGGTCGACCTTCTGCGTGGTGCTGCCCCGCGGCGACCACGCCGTACGGGACCTCCGACCCGACCACTGAGCCGCCCTCAGCCGAGGACGCAGCCCTACCGGCAGGCGTGCCGCGACGCCTGCAGCAGCACCACCGCGAGCGCCCCGCAGAGCACCATGGTGGTGGACCGGTCGCGGCCACCGCGGTCGGCGACCTCGGCCAGGGCGCTGCCGCAGCGGCGGTAGCCGTGGCACGACGCCGATCCCGCCGCCCCGTCGGCCAGCTGGCGGAGCCGCTGCCCTCCGGCGTCGAGGAGGACCGCGGCCTCCATCCGCTGGGTCGGCAGGAGGCGTACGGCGTCGCTGCCGACGATCGCGCGGGCCAGGTCGTCGCAGAGCGCCCCGACCCGGGCGATGTCCGCGACGTAGCGGAGCTCCCCGTGGAGCTGGGGTGCGGGCACCCAGGCGTGGGCGCGGCAGGCCCGGGCGGTCTCGGCGGCCAGCGTGCGCCGGTCCAGCGAGGCCCGGAGCACCTGGCGGGCCTGGTGCCGGTCGGCGTCGAGCAGGGCGTGCAGGCTGGTGCCGAAGGCGTCGGTGGTGCTGCTCAGCAGGTGGCTCAGGTCGGCGGAGGTGTTCACCCGCACGATGCTGCCCCCGGGCGGGGGCCGCGGGGCCGTCGCTGACGGGACCCGAACGGACCGGCCCGGGATCCTCACGGATCCCTGACGTCAGGGCTCCAGCGTGTAACCCAGCCCCGGCGACGTCACGAGGTGGCGGGGGTGCGCCGGGTCGTCCTCGAGCTTGCGGCGCAGCTGGGCGGCGTAGACCCGCAGGTAGCCCGTCTCGTCCTCGTAGCCCGGCCCCCACACCTCGCGCAGGACCTGCTCCCGCGTCACCAGGCGCCCGACGTGGCGGGCCAGCAGCTCCAGGAACGCCCACTCGGTCGGGGTGAGCCGGACGTCCTCACCCCGACGGCTGACCTTCTTCCGGGCGAGGTCGACCACCAGCGCCCCGACCTCCACCCTGGTCTGCTCGGGCTCGGAGGTGGCGCCGCGGCGGAGCGCGGCCCGCAGCCGGGCGAGCAGCTCGTTCATCGCGAACGGCTTGGTGATGTAGTCGTCGGCCCCGAGGTCGAGGGCCTCGACCTTGTCCTCGCCGTGCTGGCGCGCGGACAGCACGACGATCGGCACCTTCGACCAGCCCCGCAGACCGGCGATCACCTCGGTGCCGTCCATGTCGGGCAGGCCGAGGTCGAGCAGCACCACGTCGGGGTGGTGGGTCGAGGCCGCCTCGAGCGCGCTCCGCCCGTCGCCGGCGAGGACGACCTCCCACCCGTGGGTGCGCAGGTTGATGGCGAGCGCGCGGGCCAGGGCGGGCTCGTCGTCGACGACCAGCACCTTCGCGCTCACGCGCTCGCCCCCACCCGGGGCAGCGACAGGACCATGGTCAGTCCCCCGCCGGGGGTGTCCTCGCCGGCCAGGGTGCCGCCGACGGCCTCGGTGAGCCCGCGCGCGACGGCGAGCCCGAGCCCGAGCCCGCCGGGCGAGGTGTCGTCGAGACGCTGGAACGGCTCGAACATCCGCTCCTGCTGGGCGGCCGGCACCCCGGGGCCGCGGTCGACGACCAGCACCTCGACGGTGCCCGGCAGCACGTGGGCGAGCACGCGGACCGGCGTCCCGGACGAGTGCCGGACGGCGTTGCCGACCAGGTTCGCCACGACGCGTTCCAGCAGGCCGGCGTCGGTGCGGACGAACGGCACCCCCTCGTCCACCTCGAGCCGGACCCGGCCGGGGGGATGGCCCGAGACGGCGAGCGGGAGCACCTCGTCAAGGCTGCGGTCGGCCAGCCGGGGCCGGACCAGACCCGACTGGAGCCGGGACAGGTCGAGCAGGTTGTCGATCAGCCGCTCCAGCTGCTCGGTCGAGGAGTCGACCGCGCCGACCAGCTCGGCACGGTCGGTCTCCCCCAGGGTGCCCGAGACCAGGCCGTCGACGGCGGTACGCATGGTCGCCAGCGGGGTGCGCAGGTCGTGGGAGACCGCGCGGAGCAGGGCCGTGCTGGTGGCGTCGGCCCGCTCCAGCACGGCCGCGCGCTCCTCCCGGCCTCGCAAGCGGCGGTACTCGAGCACCAGGCCGGTCTGCACCGCGAACGCCTCCAGCACCCGCCGGTCGCTGGCCCGCAGCGGCTCGCCGCAGAGCACCAGCAGGTGGTCCTCGTCGACGTCGACCCGGGTGTCGCCCTCCTCGGGCGCGGACGCGCACGGGCCCCCGGTCGAGGCCACGACCTGCCACCCCACGCCGGTGCGCTCGAGCAGCGAGACGGCGTCCTGCCCGAAGGTCTCGCGCAGCCGCTGCACGATCGCCTCGGCGGTGTCCTGCCCGGTGAGCACCGAGCGGGAGAGCGCGCCGACGGTGGCGGCCTCCGTACGGGCCCGGACGGCCTCGGCGGAGCGTCGCGACGCCCGGTCGACCACCGTGGCCACCCCCACGGCGACCGCGACGAAGACGAGCAGCGCGACGAGGTTCTGCGGGTCGGCGATGGTGATCGTGTTCACCGGCGGGGTGAAGAACCAGTTCATCAGCACGAAGCCGCCCACCGCCGCCAACAGGGCGGGGACCAGGCCGCCGACCAGCGCCACCAGCACGGTCAGGGCGAGGAACAGCAGCAGGTCGAGCGGCAGCTGGTCCTCGTCGTGGGAGGCCTGGAGGACCAGGGTGAGCAGGATCGGCAGGACCACGGCCAGCGCCAGGCCGAGGACCTGTCGCTGCCGGCTCAACGGGGAGAGGTACGACCGCGGCCGGCCGGTGCGCGCGCTCTGCTCGTGGGTGACGAGGTGCACGTCGATGGTGCCGGCGAGCTGGGCGACGCGGTCGCCGGTCGTCCCGGCGAACAACCGCCGCAGCCGGCCGTGCCGGGAGACCCCGACGACCACCATGGTGGCGTTGACGCCCCCCGCGAAGTCGACCACCGCCTGCGAGACGTCCTCGCCGACCACCGAGTGGAAGGTGCCGCCCAGGGAGGCGACCAGCTGCTGGGCGCGGGCGATCCGGCGGTCCTCGACGGTGGCGATGCCGTCGGTGGCGATGACGTGCACCGCGACCAGCTCCGAGCCGGCCGCCCGCTGCGCGAGCCGGGCGCCTCGGCGGATCAGCGTCTCGCTCTCCGCGCCGCCGGTCACCGCGACCACGATCCGCTCCTTGGTCGGCCAGGTGCGGGAGATCGAGTGCGCCCGGCGGTAGTCGCTCAGCGCGTCGTCGACCCGGTCGGCCAGCCAGAGCAGCGCCAGCTCGCGCAGCGCGGTCAGGTTGCCGACCCGGAAGTAGGAGGTCAGCGAGGCGTCGATGTTCTCGGCCTTGTAGACGTTGCCGTGCGCCATCCGTCGGCGCAGGGCGTCGGGGGCCATGTCGACCAGCTGGATCTGGTCGGCGGTGCGGACCACCTCGTCCGGGACGGTCTCGCGCTGCCGGACGCCGGTGATCCGCTCGACCTCGTCGTTGAGCGACTCGAGGTGCTGGATGTTGACGGTCGTGATCACGTCGATGCCCGCGGCCCGGATCGCCTCCACGTCCTGGGCGCGCTTCTCGTGGCGGCTGCCGGGGACGTTGGTGTGCGCGAGCTCGTCGACGAGGACCACGGCCGGCGCCCGGGCGATCACCGCGTCGGTGTCCATCTCGGTGAAGGTGGTCCCGCGGTACGTCGCCACCGCCCGCGGGACGACCTCGAGGCCCTCGACCTGGGAGGCGGTCTGCTCCCGACCGTGGGTCTCGACGTAGCCGATCACCACGTCGGTGCCCCGGTCCCGTCGCCGGCGGGCCTCCCCGAGCATGGCGTAGGTCTTCCCCACGCCCGGCGCGGCACCGAGGTAGACGGTCAGGCGGCCGCGGTGCTCCTCGTTCACCACCCCAGTATCCCGCGCCCGTCCCCGGCCGGCGCGGGGCTCAGCCCGCGAGGCCACGCACGGCCAGGTTGAGGAGCAGCACGTTGACCCGGGGCTCGCCGAGCACCCCGGCGGTCCGGCCCGAGGTGTGCTCGGCGACCAGGTCACGGACCTCCTCCTCCGACAGGCCGGTGGCCGCGGCCACCCGCGGGACCTGGAGCGCGGCGTACTCCGGCGAGATGTCGGCGTCGAGGCCCGACGCCGAGGCCGTGACCGCGTCCGCCGGCACGTCGCCGGGGGCGACCCCCTCGCGCTCGGCGACCTCGGCCTGCCGCTCGGTGATCGCAGCGACCAGCTCCGGGCTCTCCGGGCCGTAGTTCGAGCCGTAGGTCGACAGCATGTCCCAGCCGTCGCCCGCGGCCGAGGGCCGCGGGTGGAACAGCGGGGTGCCGTCGGCCAGACCGACCACGGCCTGGCCGACCAGCGCGGAGCCGACGGCCTCCGCCGGGTCGGTGGTGCGCTCACCGTCGGCGGTGACCAGGGACCCGCGGGCCTGCCAGGGCAGGGCGACCGCGGCGACCCCGGTCACCGCCAGCGGGTAGGCCACCCCGACGAGCACGGTGGCGGCCAGGAGGAGCCGGAGCCCGGCGAGGCTCTGGCGGAAGAGGGCGTAGACGTCTTTCAGCATGGTCGGATCACAGTCCTGGGAGGAGGGAGATGACGAGGTCGAGGAGCTTGATGCCCACGAAGGGCGCGACGAGCCCCCGAGGCCGTACACGAGCAGGTTGCGGCGCAGCAGGTCGGAGGCCGCGGCCGGCCGGTAGGCCACGCCGCGGAGCGCGAGCGGGATCAGCGCCACGATGATCAGGGCGTTGAAGACGACCGCGGAGAGGATCGCCGAGCCCGGCGAGGACAGCCGCATCACGTTGAGGACGTCGAGACCGGGGAAGGCGACGACGAACATCGCCGGCAGGATCGCGAAGTACTTGGCCACGTCGTTGGCCACCGAGAAGGTCGTCAGCGCGCCGCGGGTGATGAGCAGCTGCTTGCCGATCTCGACGACGTCGATGAGCTTGGTGGGGTCGGAGTCGAGGTCGACCATGTTGCCGGCCTCCTTGGCCGCCGAGGTCCCCGTGTTCATCGCGACGCCGACGTCGGCCTGGGCCAGCGCGGGGGCGTCGTTGGTGCCGTCGCCGCACATCGCGACCATCCGGCCCCCGGCCTGCTCCTTACGGATCAGGGCCATCTTGTCCTCGGGGGTGGCCTCGGCCAGGAAGTCGTCGACCCCGGCCTCCTCGGCGATCGCCTGCGCGGTCACGGCGTTGTCGCCGGTGATCATCACCGTGCGGATGCCCATCGCCCGCAGCTCCTCGAAGCGCTCCTTGATGCCGTCCTTCACGACGTCCTTGAGGTGGATGACCCCGAGCAGCCGGGCCGGGTCGGTCCCCCGCTGCTCGGCGACGACCAGCGGGGTGCCGCCGGAGGCGCTCACCCGGCCGACGAGGTCGTCGACCTCGGCGGACGTCTGCCCCCCGGAGTCGCGGACCCACTGCACGGCCGAGGAGGCGGCGCCCTTGCGGACCCGGCGGCCCTCGGCGTCGAGGCCGCTCATCCGGGTCGTCGCGGAGAACTCGACCAACGTGGCGCCCGCCGGCACGTCGCGACCCTCCCCGATCAGGGCCACGATGCTGCGGCCCTCCGGGGTCTCGTCGGCCAGGGACGACAGCAGGGCGGCGTCGAGCAGCTCCTCGCGCGGCACCCCGGTCAGCGTGAGCACCTCGGAGGCCTGGCGGTTGCCGTAGGTGATGGTGCCGGTCTTGTCGAGCAGCAGGACGTCGACGTCGCCGGCGGCCTCGACGGCCCGCCCGGACATCGCCAGGACGTTGCGCCGCACGAGGCGGTCCATGCCGGCGATGCCGATCGCGGAGAGCAGCGCCCCGATGGTGGTCGGGATGAGGCAGACCAGCAGGGCCGTCAGGACCAGCACGGACTGCCCGGCGTCGCTGTAGTCGGCGACGAAGTAGAGCGACCCCACGACGGCCACGAACACGATGGTCAGCGCGGAGAGGAGCACGCCGAGCGCGATCTCGTTGGGGGTCCGCTGGCGCTGGGAGCCCTCCACCATCGCGATCATCCGGTCCACGAAGGACTGGCCCGGGTCGGAAGTGATGCGTACGACGATCCGGTCCGAGAGCACGATCGTGCCGCCGGTGACCGCGGACCGGTCGCCGCCGGACTCCCGGATCACCGGGGCCGACTCGCCGGTCACGGCCGACTCGTCGACCGAGGCGACGCCCTCGACGACGTCGCCGTCACCGGGGATCCGCTCGCCGGCCTCGACGACGACCAGGTCGCCGGTGCGCAGCACCGTGGAGGGGACCTCCTCGGTGGAGCCGTCGGGGCCCCGGCGGCGTGCGGTGGTCTCCTCCTGCAGCGCGCGCAGGCTGGCGGCCTGCGCCTTGCCGCGGCCCTCGGCGACGGACTCGGCGAGGTTGCCGAAGAGCACCGTGAGCCAGAGCCACACCGTGACCGACCAGCCCAGGACGCTGGGGTCCAGCACGGACAGCACCGTGGTGAGCACCGCCCCGGCCTCGACGACGAGCATCACGGGGGTGGCCACGAGGGCCCGGGGGTCCAGCTTGCGCAGGGCGCCCGGGACGGCCTCGCGCAGCTGGGCGGGGGTCAGCATGCTGCTGCGCGCGGGGGCGGGGGGGCGTACGTCAGTGCTCATGAGAGGGACTCCGCGATCGGACCGAGGGCGAGGACGGGGACGTAGGTCAGACCGACCACGACCAGGGCGACGCCGGTGAGGAGGGCCACGAAGAGCGGCCGGTGGGTGGGCAGCGTGCCGGCGCTCGGCGGGAGCTGCTTCTGCTGGGCGAACCGGCCCGCCAGGGCCAGGACGAGCAGCATCGGCAGAAACCGGCCGAAGAGCATCAGCACGCCGAGCAGGGTGTTCCAGAACGGCGTGCCCGAGGTCAGGCCCCCGAACGCGCTGCCGTTGTTGTTGGCCGCCGAGGTGACCGCGTAGAGCGCCTCCGAGAGGCCGTGCGGCCCGGACTCCTGGAGCCCGGCCAGCCCGCCGCCGGCGGTGATCGCGACCGCGATCCCGGTCAGCAGCAGCACGGGCGTGGCCAGCACGTAGGCGGCGACCAGGACGATCTCGCGCTGCCCGATCTTCTTGCCGAGGTACTCCGGCGTCCGGCCGACCATCAGGCCGCACAGGAACACCGTCAGGATGGCCAGCACGAGCATGCCGTACAGCCCGCTGCCGACGCCGCCCGGCGCGATCTCGCCGAGCATCATCGAGAACAGGGTCACTCCCCCGCCGGGGGCGGTCAGCGAGTCGTGCATGGAGTTCACCGCCCCGGTCGAGGTGCCGGTCGTGGCCGCGCCGAAGAGCGCCGAGCCGGCCTCGCCGAAGCGGGTCTCCTTGCGCTCCATCGCGGCGCCGGCCAGCTGGGGCGCCGTGCCGGGCCCGGCCATCTCGGCCCAGGTCAGCAGGCCGACGCCCAGGCTGAGCAGCAGGCCCATGACGGTCAGCACCGCGACGCCCTGGCGGCGGTCCCGGACGATGAGCCCGAAGGCCCACGCCATCGCGAAGGGGATCAGCAGCAGGAGGTAGATCTCGAGGATGTTGGACAGCGGGGTCGGGTTCTCGAAGGGGTGCGCGGAGTTGACGTTGTAGAACCCGCCGCCGTTGGTGCCGAGCTCCTTGATCGCCTCCTGGCTGGCCACGGGGCCACCGGTGAGCACCTGGGTCGCGCCGCCGAGGGTGTCCATGTCGGCGTTGGACGCCAGGTTCTGGACGGCGCCGAGCAGGACGAGCAGGAGCGCGGCGACCGCGGCGACCGGCAGCAGGACACGCAGCACGGTGCGGACGAGGTCGGCGAAGAAGTTCCCGACGCGCGCGTCGCCGCCGGCGCGGGCCAGGCCACGGGCGAAGGCGGCGGCCACGCACATCCCGACGCCGGCGGAGACGAAGTTCTGCACCGTCAGGCCGGACATCTGCATCAGGTGGCCCAGGGCGGCCTCGCCGGAGTACCACTGCCAGTTGGTGTTGGTCACGAAGCTGACCGAGGTGTTCCAGGCCCCGTCGGCTGGGAGCGCCGCGAAGCCCAGGCTGAGCGGCAGGTGCTGCTGGAGCCGCCCGAACGCGTAGAGGAACAGCACCCCGACCAGCGAGAAGCCGAGCACCGACATCGCGTAGCTGCGCCAGTGCTGGTCGGCGTCGGGGTCGACGCGCAGGACGCGGTAGGTCACGCGCTCGACGGCGAGGTGCCGCGGCGCGGTGTAGACGTGGGCGAGGTAGCGGCCCAGGAACGGGACGGTCACCGCCAGCGCGGCGACCAGCACCGCGATCTGGCCCAGGGCCGGGGCGAGCTCGCTCACCGGTCGAGGACGCGGGTCAGGAGGGCGAGCGCGAGGAAGGCCCCGACGGTGAGGGAGAGGTAGAGGAGGTCGGTCACGGGTCATTCGTAGTCCGGCCGGAGGTCGTGACCGCACCCTCTTGACGCTTCCTTGACGGTCGCGGGCCGTTCCTTGACGCGATCCGCGCGACGGTGTGACCCGGGCCACGGCGCGGCCGGGCGTCAAGGCGGGATCAAGGTCGGGCCACCGAGCGTCAAGGAAGCGTGAGGACCGGCCGCAGGCGGCCCGGACCGTCCTAGCGTCGGAGGATGACCTCGACCACGACAGTCCCGTCATGACCGGCCGACGGTGGTTCCCGGACGGCGTCCGCCCGCCGTCGCGGGCCGTGCTGGTGCTGGTCGCGGCGGTGGTCCCGGTCGTGGTGGCCGGAGCGCTGGCGGGCGTGCGGGACGCGGTCCCCCCGACGTCCGCCTGCCTCGTCCTGGTGGCCGCCGTGGTCGCCGTGGCCGCCGCCGGGGACCGGGCGGCCGGCCTCGTCGCCGCGGTGTCCTGCGGCGTCTGGTTCGACTACTTCCTGACCCGGCCCTTCTACAGCCTGACCATCCGCGACCGGGACAACGTCGAGATCACCGTGCTGCTGGTGCTGATCGGGGCGGCGGTCTCGGAGCTGGCCCTGTGGGGCCGCCGGCAGCAGGAGCGGGCCAGCCGCCGGGAGGGCTACCTCGACGGGGTGATCGAGGTGGCCGGGCTGGCCGCGGTGCGCGACCTGCCCGCCGACGCGCTGTGCGCCCGGGTGGCCGAGCAGATCCGTACGGTGCTCGACGTCACCGACTGCCACTTCGAGCCGGTCGCCCTGCTCGACCCCCGCCACGCGGTCCTGGAGCCGGACGGCACCGTGGTGTGGGCCGGCCACGTCGTCGACGTCGACCGGGGCGGGCTCCCGGTGATGGAGGAGACCACGCTGCCGGTCCGTCGCGGGCCCGACCTCGTGGGCCAGTTCGTCATCGGCTCCGTGGCGGCCACCTACCCGACGGTCGAGCAGCGCCGCGTCTGCGTCCTCCTGGCCGAGCAGGTGGTGCCGGTGCTCGCCGGCGTCGACCCCGGGGAGCAGCGTCCCCGCTGGTGAGATCACCAGCCGGGGCCGAGGGGAAGGGCTAGTCTCGGAGCGCTGCCCGGGCCCGGCCCGGTCGCGCCAACCCCGCGCGAGCGTCGCAGCCGCACCCCCTAGGTCCGTCGATGCCCGTCACCGTCGCCCTCGTCGAGGACCACCCCCTGGTCCTCGCCGGACTCGGCACCGTCCTCGCGCCGTACGCCGACCGGGTCCGCCTGCTCGCGGGGCCGCTGGCACCCGTCGCCGCGCTCGCCGTCGACGTCGTCCTCCACGACCCCTTCACCGGACCCCAGCCGGGCTCGCCCGACCCGCGCCGGGTCCTCGGTCGTCCCCGCGCGAGGCTGATCGTCTTCAGCTGGCGCGGCGACGCCGACCTGGTGGCGGTGGCGTTCGCCGCCGGTGCCGACGGCTACCTGGTCAAGTCCAGCACGGCCACCGAGCTCGTCGACGCCGTCGAGCGGGTCCACGCCGGGGAGACGGTGCGACCGGGCGAGCGGCGCGCGCCGTACGACGCCCTGCCCTGGCGGGGCGCGGCGCACGGCCTGAGCGTGCGGGAGTCCGAGGTGATCGCGATGGTGAGCCGCGGCCTGACCAACGCGGAGATCGCCGCGGAGGCCTACGTCAGCATCAACACGGTCAAGACCTACATCCGCTCCGCCTACCGCAAGATCGGGGCTACCACCCGCTCACAGGCCGTGATCTGGGCGCTGGGGCACGGCTTCGACCCCACCCCGTCGCCGTGGGTGGACGTCCCCACCCTGCGCGTGGTGCCGCCCGCCGTGGCCGGGACGTCCTGATGGACGACGCCCCGCCCGGGCCGTGGCGGCGGGCGCCCCCCAGCCCGTCCGGGACGTGGGAGCGTGGGTGGATGACGGAGAGCGCACTGGCCGAGTCCCTCGTGACCGCCGCCCGCGCGCTGCAGCGCGAGACCGGCTCGCAGGACACCCTGGACCGGGTGGCGCAGCTCGCCGTGCAGATGGTCGACGGGTGCCGGCACGCCGGCATCTCCCTCAACCGGCGTGGCGTGATCACCTCGCCGGCCACCAGCGACCCGGTGGTGCAGCGGGTCGACGAGCTGCAGTACGAGTTCGACCAGGGCCCCTGCCTCGACGCCATCCGCCAGCACGAGTGGGTCCACTCCGCCGACCTCGCGCACGACCCGCGCTGGCCCGTGTGGGGCCCGCGCACGGTCGAGGAGACCGGCATCCGCTCGATGATGGCCTTCCGGCTGTTCGCCCACCACGACGTCGTGGGGGCCCTGAACCTCTACTCCACCGAGCCGGGCTCCTTCGACGAGCACGACCGCGACACCGGCGCGGCGCTGGCCGCGCACGCCGCGCTGGCCGTGGTGTCGTCGCAGAAGATCGAGAACCTTGAGATCGCGCTGGACTCCCGGACCGTCATCGGCCAGGCCGTGGGGATCGTGATGGAGCGCTTCGACCTCGAGCCCGACCGGGCCTTCGCCGTGCTGTCGAGGCTCTCGCAGGACCTCAACCGCAAGGTGCGCGACGTCGCGCAGGAGCTGGTCGTGACCCGGACGATGCCGGGCGGCTGAGCCCGCGGGGCGTGGGGCGAGGGGCGAGGGCGCGGGCGTGGGCGTGGGCGCGGGACGTCATACGGCTGGTGCCCGCGCCGAGCGGCGCGGGGCGCGGGCGCGGGCGCGGGACGTCATACGGCTGGTGCCTGCGCCGAGCGGCGCGGGGTATGACGTCCCGGGCTACCAGGCGACGTCGTCGACGAGCAGCCGGACGCCGGCACCCTTCGTCCGCAGCCCGAGCGCGGCCGGGGCGGCGAGGTCGGCCGGGACGGTGACGGTGACCGTGCGCCAGGCCTGCTTCCGCAGCCGCTGCGGGGCGAGGACGGTGAGGCCGTCGGCGGTGGCGAGCACCGGGCGTACGGCGGGGGCAGCGCCCCGCCCCAGGGGCCGCACCCGCAGGGTCGCCACGTCGCCGGGCGCGAGCCCGCTCACTCGGCGAGTCGTGGCGGTGGTGGTGGCGGAGCGGCTGGTCAGCGCCAGGGACGCCCGGCCGCGGACGGGGCCGGCGGTGGTCCGGGCGACCGTGCCGCGACCCGCGGTGACGGCCCAGCCCTGGGTGCCGGCCCGCTCGAAGTCCATCCGAACGCTCGGTGCGTCGGGGTCCGGGTCGTCGGGGTCCGGCGCGGTGGCGGCGAGGTGGTCGCGGAAGACCCGGCCGTACGCCGTCGGGGTGCCGTCGTAGTCGGAGATCAGCGACGGGCCGGCCGAGCAGTCGGCGGCGTTCCAGGCCCAGCCGAGGTAGCCGATCTGGTGGCGGTCGGCCCAGGGCAGCAGTGCGCGCAGGAAGTCGCCGCGGCAGCCGTCCTGCCCGGTCTCGGTGAGCAGCACGGGCGTGGTCCGGGACAGGCGGCCGGCGGTGGCGTCCCAGCAGGACTCCACGCCGCACTGCGAGAAGTTGTAGATGTGCCACCCGGCGACCAGCTGGTCGAGCGGGTCGGTGGGCTCGTACTCGGCCCAGGCCGAGAGGTCGCCGCCGTAGTTGAGGCCGTCGAGCACGATCGGCTGACGGGCGCCGGTGGCGCGGACGACGTCGACGAGCCGCTGGTGGCCGACCGCGCGCCAGCCCTCCGGGGTCGTGCACCCGTCGCGCCAGCAGCCCCAGGAGATGTCGCGGGGCTCGTTGAAGAGCTCGAACATCACCGCGGGGTCGTCGGCGTACCGGCGGGCGACGCTGCGCCAGAAGTCGGGGGCGTGGTCGGCGTCCGGCGCGACGGTCTGCTCGGTGGCCTGGCGGGTGCCGGGCGCGGACCAGTGCAGGTCGAGGATCACGGCCTGGCCCTGGGCGTGCAGGCGGTCGACGAGGGCGTCGACCTGGCCGCGGTAGGCCGCGCCGGACCAGCGCGCGGGGGCCCCGTTGATGCCGAGCCAGCAGGTGGAGTTGAGCGGGACCCGCACCACGTTGGTGCCCCAGGCGACGATCCGGGCGATGGCGGCGTCGTCGACGGGGCCGTCGAAGAAGCCGAAGTCCTGGATGCAGGCGTACTCCGCGCCGGAGCGGTTGACCCCGGCGAGCCGGAGCGGGTCACCGGTGCGGGCGTCGACGAGGCGGGCGCCGCGCACGACGGGGTGCGGCGGGTCCGCCTGGACCGGCGCGGGCGCCGCCGCGGCGATCGCGCCCGGGGTCGGGAGCTGGGTGCGGTCGTCGGCGGAGGTGGCGCCGGTCGGGGCGCTCGGCCCGGGACCGGTGAGCAGCGCGGTCACCAGGGCCACGACCACCACGGCGACCAGCGCGAGCAGCCCGACGACGAGGGGACGGTGCCGGAGCAGGGGTGCTGGGGGTGCGGGCACGGGGGGCTCCGGGTACGGCGGGGGGTGCCGCGGGCGCGGCGGGAGGGTGCGGGGGCGGATCCAGGCTAGGGGGTCGGCGGGGCGGTGTCCGGGGAACGACGGGGAACGACGGGGAACGTGACGCGCGCGGCGCCGCGGGGGGCGCCGGTCAGCTGCCGTCGTCTGCGGTGGAGTCGGACGCCGAGTCGTCGGTGGAGTCGTCGGTGGAGTCGTCGGTGGAGTCGTCGGTGGAGTCGTCGGTGGAGTCGTCGGTGGAGTCGTCGGTGGAGTCGTCGGTGGAGTCGTCGGTGGAGTCGTCGGTGGAGTCGTCGGCGGAGTCGTCGGCGGAGTCGTCGGCGGAGTCGTCGGCGGAGTCGTTGGTTGAGTGGCCGGTGCCCCTGGTGCGCCGGCTCTCGGCGGTCTGGGCCGCGGTCTGGCTGGTGTCGTCGCCGGACCAGAAGCCGTCGTCGGTCTCGGTCGTGTCGTCGGGGTCGGTCATCCGGTCTCCTGCTGGTGGGACGTCATACGGCTGGGGCGGGACCCGGTCCGCGCGAGGTATGACGTCCCGCGCGGCCCGGGCGGACGGCCGGTCAGGCCGGGACGGGGAGCCCGCCGGTCACCGCCACGACCTCGCCGGTGACGTAGCTGGCGTCGCTCGAGGCGAGGTAGACGAACGCCGTGGCCACCTCGGCGGGCTGGCCGGCCCGACCCATCGGCGTCTGCTCCCCGAACTCGGCGACCTGCTCGGCCGGCATGGTCGCGGGGATGAGGGGCGTCCAGATCGGGCCGGGGGCGACCGCGTTCACCCGGATCCCCTGTTCGGCGAGGCTGGTGGCCAGGCCGCGGGTGAAGTTCACGATGCCGGCCTTGGTGGTGGCGTAGTCGAGCAGCGCCGGGGCCGGCGAGGAGGCCTGCACCGAGCTGGTGTTGATGATCGAGGAGCCCGGGCGCAGGTGCGGCAGCGCCTTCAGGCACATCCAGAACAGCGCGTAGAGGTTGGTGCGCATGACGCGGTCGAGCTGCTCGGTGGTGATGTCGGCGATGCCGCCGGTCTGCGCCATCTGGTAGGCCGCGTTGTTCACCAGGACGTCGATCCCGCCGAGCTCGGCGACGGTGGCGTCGACGAGCGCCTGGCAGTTGTCCTCCTGCGTGAGGTCCCCCGGGACGAGCAGGACGCGGCGGCCGGCCTCGCGGACCAGGCGGGCCGTCTCCTGCGCGTCCTCGTCCTCCTCGGCGAGGTAGGCGATCGCCACGTCGGCGCCCTCCCGGGCGAAGGCGAGCGCGACCGCCCGGCCGATCCCGGAGTCGCCGCCGGTGATCAGGGCGACCTGGTCGGTCAGCCGCCCGTGCCCGACGTACGACTCCTCGCCGTGGTCGGGCTGCTGGCGCAGGGCGGAGGTCACGGAGCCGGGAGAGCCCGGGGCGGGCAGCTGCTCGCCCTGGTCGGTGTCCTGCTGGTCTGCTTCGGAGGTCATGCGACCACCCTGTCCCGCGGGCGCGGCGCGTACCGCCACCCCTGGGGGGCGAAGTGGCCAGGAGTGCGGGACGTCATACGACCGGCGCCGGGGCCGGGCGGCGCGACGTATGACGTCCCGGGGCTCCGCCGGGTACCTCCGTCAGGGGACGGTGATGACCAGCTTGCCGCGGACGTGGCCCTCCATGCTGCGCTCCCAGGCGCGGGCGGTCTCGGCCAGCGGGAACAGCTCGGCGACCTCGACGCGCATCTCGCCGGCGTCGACCAGCCCGGCGAGGGTGGTGAGGTCGGCGACGTCGGGACGCACGAAGACGTAGCGGCCGCCGTGCTCGGCGACCGACGGGTCGGCGACCGAGGCGATCCGGCCGGCGGCACCGTCCGCGAGCAGCTCGACGCTCTGCGTGAGGGTGTCGCCGCCCTGGGTGTCGAGGACCGCGGTCACGCCGTCGGGGGCGAGCTCGCGGACCGCCGCGACCAACCCGTCGCCGTACGCCACCGGCTCGGCGCCCAGCGAGCGGACGAAGTCGTGGTTGTCGGGCGAGGCGGTGCCGATCACGCGAGCGCCGCGGGCCCGGGCGATCTGGACCGCGAGCATGCCGACGCCGCCGGCGGCGCTGTGCACCAGCACGGTGTCCTCGCCGGTGGTGCCGACGAGGTCGAGGCACTGCAGCGCGGTGAGGCCGGCCAGCGGGATCGCGGCGGCCTCGGCGAAGGAGGCGCGCTGGGGCTTGCGGGTCACGCAGCGCTGCGGGGCGCCGACCTTCTCGGCGTACGTCCCGTCCTGGACGGCGTCCTTGCGCAGGTAGCCGTAGACCTCGTCGCCGACCGCCAGGTCGTCGACGGACGGCCCGACCGCGGTGACGACGCCGGCGACGTCCCAGCCCGGCACGACCGGGAAGTACGTCGGCAGCATCGCGTCGAGACCGCCCGAGGCGATCTTCCAGTCGACCGGGTTGACCGAGGTCGCCTTGACGTCGATCGCGACCCAGTCGGGGCCGATCTTGGGGTCGTCGACCTCGGTCAGCTGCAGGACCTCGGCGCCGCCGTACTGGCTGTAAGTGATGGCCTTCATGGCAGCGACCGTACGGCCGCGGGGCGGGTGAGCGCGGGTGGGACCGGCCTCAGCCCTCGAAGCCGGTCTCGGGCGGCACCGGGGTGGCGAGGTCGCTGACGCGCACCAGCAGCGCGGGGTCCTCCTGCCCGGCCCAGGTGCCGGTGAGGTCGTAGGCGCGGGAGGGCTGCTGGGTCGGCTGCGGGCGGCGCTCGACGCGCAGCTCCCAGGCGCCGCTGCGCAGCGTGGTGCTGGTGCCCTGGACGTCGGGGCCGGAGTACGCGCCGACCTCGGCCCACTCCCCCGCGGCCAGCCCGGCGTCACCCGGGCGCGGGCCGCCGGCCAGGCGTACCGAGGCCGGGCGGGTCTGCCAGTGCCCCTGCTCGTCCTGGCGCATCTCGACGGCCTGCCCGACGCCGGTGAGGGCGAGCGCGGTGACGGAGGCGAGGTAGGCGGGGTCGCCGACGGCGTCGTAGGTGTACCGGGCGCCGAGCACGGTGTGCTCCATCTCGGCGACGAGGTGGTCCTCGGCGCCCTCGAGCGAGACGGCGCGGTAGGTCAGCGGCACGTGCCAGACGGTCGGGTCCGCCCCGACGGTGGCGAGGTGGCCCTCGATCCCGACCTCGCCGGCCGGGTCGTCAAGGCGGTAGGCGCCGACGAGCGTGACGGTGGACGGGTCGACGTCGGCGGGGGTCCAGGGGGCGGCGGCCAGCAGCCGGCCGACCACCTCGGCCTTGGACGGGGACAGCTGGGCGGCGTGGAGGAGGGCCATGGGGTGAGGCTAGGTGGCGGGCCGGCACGGCCGGACCACCTGCGGGCGTGGTCGGGCGGGCGGGCGGTCGGGCGGGCGGGGACTGGTGGGCGCGGGGCCGGCGGGCGGGCGGGCGGGCCGGGCGGGCCGGGCGGGCCGGGCGGGCCGGGCGGCAGCTGTAACGCGCTGTTACTTCCTCTGGTGCGGCGTCATGCTGCTGCACCAGATGAAGTAACGCAGCGTTACAGCCGGCGGGCCGGCGGGCCGGCGGGCGGGCGGGCGGGCGGGCGGGCGAGGGCCGTGGCAGGCTCGCCCGGATGAGGGCAGTGGTGCAGCGGGTGACGTCGGCCTCGGTACGCGTGGACGGAGAGGTGGTCGGGCAGGTCGCGGCCGAGGACGGTCCGGGGCTGCTGGTCTACCTCGGCGTCACGCACGGCGACGGCCCGACCGAGACCGCCTGGCTGGCCCGGAAGGTGTGGGACGTACGGCTGCTCCACGACGAGCAGTCCGCCTCCGACGTCGGCGCGCCGGTGCTGGTGGTCAGCCAGTTCACGCTCTACGGCGACGCCCGCAAGGGCCGCCGGCCCACCTGGTCGGCGGCGGCCCCTGGCGAGGTCGGCGAGCCGGCGTACGACGCGTTCTGCGCCGAGCTGGAGCGGCTCGGCGCGCGGGTGGAGCGCGGGGTGTTCGGCGCCGACATGGCGGTCGAGTCGGTCAACGACGGGCCGATGACGCTGCTGCTGGAGCGCTGACGGGGCCCGACCCGGGGCCGGGGCGACGGAAGAACGTACAGTGCCCGCTCCGCTCGCCCCACCTGTTACATCGCCGCAGGTCAGAGACCTGCCGATCCGGCCCACGAGCGCCAGATCGGCCTTGTGTACGTTCTTCCGGGCCTCACCCGGTCAGGGAGCGGGAGGACGCCACCTCGTGCTCGTCGACCGAGGCGTCGAGGACCGCGATCTGCTGCTGCTCGCCGGGGCCGTCGCCCCGGAAGGCCTCCACCGCCCCCCGGGAGTCCCACCGTTCGACGACGACGATCCGGCCGGGGTCGAGGGGGTCGGCGCAGATCGCGAACTCCCGGCAGCCCGCCGTCGCGCGGGCCTGCCGCACGACGTCGACGCAGTCGGCGAGGTACGCGTCCCGCTGCTCGGGGGCGACGGTGAGGTGGCCGGAGACGATGATCATGCGGGGGTCGACCCGCTCGGCGGTCACGAGTCATCGGGAGTCTCACCGGGAACGCGGACGACCCGCCACCCCGAGGGGATGGCGGGCCGTCACTGACGCTGCGTGAGCCTGGGCTCAGATCGCGATGCTGACCTCGGCGACCGAGCCGACCGCGGCGCTGACCTTGCGGTCCACCGGGTCGGCCTTCGGGGCCAGGGTGCGCAGGGTCCACTCGCCGTCGCCGGCGAAGAAGCGGAAGTGGCCGCTGGCCGAGGTGGGGACCTCGGCGGTGAACTCGCCGGTGCGGTCGAGCAGGCGGACATAGGCGTTGCCGACGGGCTCGCCGTCACGCAGCACCTGGCCCTGGACCACGGCCTCCTTGTCCACGTCGACGCCGTCGAGCGAGAGACCGCCCTCGGTGGCGCCGCACATCAGGCGTCGCCCTTCTCGTCACCGAGGACGACCGGCACGCCGATGAGGGAGCCGTACTCGGTCCACGAGCCGTCGTAGTTCTTGACGTTCGGCTGGTCGAGCAGCTCCTTGAGCACGAACCAGGTGTGGCTGGAGCGCTCACCGATACGGCAGTAGGCGACGGTGTCCTTGTCCCAGTCCACGCCGGCGTCGGTGTAGATCTGCTTCAGCTCGTCGTCGGACTTGAAGGTGCCGTCGTCGTTGGCCGCCTTGGACCACGGGACGTTCGCCGCGGTCGGGATGTGGCCGGCGCGCTGCGCCTGCTCCTGCGGGAGGTGCGCGGGGGCCATCAGCCGCCCGGCGTACTCGTCGGGGCTGCGCACGTCGACGAGGTTCTTGGTGCCGATGGCCTCGACGGCCTCGTCGCGGAAGGCGCGGATCGACAGGTCGGGCGCGGAGGCGGTGTAGGTGGTGGCCTCGCGCGACACGGCGTCGTCGGTCAGCTCGCGGGAGTCGAGCTCCCACTTCTTGCGGCCGCCGTCCATCAGGCGCACGTCGGAGTGGCCGTACAGCTTGAAGTACCAGTAGGCGTAGGCGGCGAACCAGTTGTTGTTGCCGCCGTAGAGGACGACGGTGTCGTCGTTCTTCACGCCACGCTCGGAGAGCAGGGCCGAGAACTGGTCCTGGCTGATCGCGTCACGGCGCACCTGGTCCTGCAGGTCCTTGGTCCAGTCGAGCTTGATGGCGCCCTTGATGTGGCCCTTGTCGTAGGCCGAGGTGTCCTCGTCGACCTCGACGAGCACCACCTGGGGGTCGTCGAGGTGGTCCTCCACCCACTGGGCGGTGACGAGTACGTTCTCGCGGGTCATGTGTGCTCCTTGGTGCGTTCTGGTGCGGGGACAGGGTCGGACGGGGTGAGGGGTGTGGGGTCAGGCGTGCTGGACGCGCTTGAGCAGCAGGTACATCTCGCAGCCCAGGCAGTAGTCGAAGACCGCGTTGAGCAGGGCGGCGACCAGCGCCAGGCCGACCGCGACCAGGCCGAGGGCCGTGACGCCGCTCAGCAGGCCGAGGAGGCCGACGACGGCGAAGACCAGGCCGACGGTCTGCGCGAACCGCGGCGGGCGCGGGTCCTCGGTCTCGGCGGGCGGGTCCAGGCGGGGGCGCACGACGCGCCGGAAGAACCAGGCGTACGGCGTGCGCTGGACGCCCGCGGTCGCGCCGACGGCGAAGACGACCGTCTGCAGCGCCAGCAGGGTGGTGGCGAACGCGCTCGGCGCGGTGAGCAGCACCAGCGCCAGCACGAGGCTGGTGATCGTCGCGGCGACGCGGGGGCCGCGCGGGTCGATCCCGGGGGCAGCCGGCCGGACGGCCTGGGTGGCGCGGATGTCGGTCATGGTGCTCGTGCTCCTGGCAGCGCTGACGATGGTCGGGCGTCGGCCGAGGCGGGCTGGCCCTGGATCAGGGCAGAGAGGGTCCTCGACGCTCAGGAGCGTCGACACAGGCTGGAGCGCACGCGGCAGTGGTCCACTGCGCGTCGCTTCGTCAACCAGGTCGAGAACATGGATCCAGCGTAGGGACCGCCCGAGGGGTAAACCAGCCGGGCGTCCCGAGGCGTGGACACGAGTCTCATTTGGTGAGATAGGGTCAGCGGGCGCCGGCTCCCAGACCGCCCAGCGCACCGAGCGGCGGCGTGGACAGGCTGAGGCTGCCACCCAGCAGCGGCGGGTCGAGCTCGACCGTGGCCGAGCCGGAGTCCCGGTCGACCGACAGGCGCAGCGGGAGGTCCGGCGTTCCGGTCGGGGGCTGGGGTACGGGGTCGGTGCCGGTGCTGCCGCCTGCCGGGGGCGAGGTGCTCGGACTGCTGGGACTGCTCGGCCCGGTCGGCGCCGACGGGCTGCTGGACCGGTCCGGAGCAGACCGGTCGGCGGGGACGGCGGCCGGAGCCTCCGCCGGGGCGTCGACCGGCTCCGACGCAGGGGCGGCGGACGAGGCCGCGGGGGCGGTGCCTGCAGGGGGCGCGGAGGCTGTGCGAGCGGACGCCGCCGGTCCCCCGTCGCGGTCGCCGTCGGCGACCTGCGCCGCCCGGCCCTGACGCCCCCCGGCCTCCCGCCCGGCCTCGAGGTCGGCGTCGAGCGGGGCATCGTCACGCAGGCCGACCAGGATGCCGGCGACCACCGCCGCCGCGGCGACCCCGACGAGCAGGCTGCCGCCGCGGCGCCGGGCCGGGGCGGGTCGCGACGTCGTCCGGGCCGCCGGACGCGGCGTCGGACGTGGCGTCGGACGGGGCGCGGGGTGGGCCGCCGGAGGGGTCGGCGCCGCCACCGGTTCGAGCACCTGCGCGGGAGCCGGCGCGGGAGCCGGCGCGGACGCGAGGGCGGGGACCGGGGCGGGGAGCGGGACAGGAACCGGCACGGCGTCGACCTCCCCGACGTACCACCCGGTGTCGTCGCCCAGCACGCGCCGGGCCAGCACCCGGCCGAGGTCGCGCTCGACGCCGAGCACGTCGGCGGAGAGCTCCCCGCAGGAGGCGCAGCCCAGGCCGTGGGTGTGCAGGTGGCCCAGCTCGACCGGGGAGGCCGCGGCGTCGAGGTCGCCGAGGAGGCCGGTGGCCAGGCGCAGGCAGGCGGCGTCGCTCAGCGTGGGCAGGTGCCGTCGGACCACCTCGCGGCGCAGGGCGCCACGAGCCACCCGCGTCCAGCGCTCGACACTGGACTGGTCGGCCCCGGCCAGCGCGGCCAGGACCTCGGGCGGGTCGCCCTCGACCTCGGCGTGCCAGAGCACCACCTGCCAGGCCGGGGGCAGCGACAGGAAGGCCGCCCACGTGGTGTCGCCCCCGACCCACGGGCGCGCGACGCGGGAGCCGGTGGCGTGCTGGGCGACCAGCGACACCCAGGCCACCCGTACCGGCACGTCGAGACCGGCGCCGAGCCGGACGCCCTCGAGCAGCCGCGCCCAGGCGTCACCGAGGAGCTCGGGGCCGTCCGCGGCGGCGAGGTGGTCGGCGTACGGACCGACCGACAGCTCGTGGCGGGCGCGCAGCCGGTGCCCGGCCGCCTCGTCGCCCAGGACCACCAGCGCG
This sequence comes from Nocardioides aquaticus, assembly GCF_018459925.1. Classification (NCBI taxonomy): domain Bacteria; kingdom Bacillati; phylum Actinomycetota; class Actinomycetes; order Propionibacteriales; family Nocardioidaceae; genus Nocardioides; species Nocardioides aquaticus. The sequence continues at coordinate 746,800 of NZ_CP075371.1, read as the reverse complement.
ACGAGCGCGGCGTCGCTCGGCACGTCGGGGACGGCATCCCTGCCGGGGGCGGCGGGAGCGGCAGGGGTCGCGGGGGTACGGCGGGTGGGGGGCACGGCGGTCTCCTCTGCGGCCAGCGGGGGTCCGGCCCTGCCCCCGAACGACCGACCACCACCGGGGTCACCGCGTGTCGCGTGGGCTGGACGATCCGGGCGCGCCGGTCTGGACCGCGCGGCCCGACCTGCGCTGTAACGCTGTGTTACTTCGTCAGATCCAGCGTCACGACACCGCACCTGACGAAGTAACACAGCGTTACAGCTCGCGGTCGGGGCGGGCGGACAGCGGCGGACGGACCGCGGCGGGCCGGGCCACGAGCGGACGCGGGCCGGCTGGTCAGGCGGACAGCGCGCCCAGCACCTGCTCCTTGCGCGGGGCGCCGACGGCGCGGGTGCGCTCGACCCCGGCGGCGTCCAGCACGATCGTGGTCGGGGTACGCAGCACGTCGAGCTCGCGGACGAGGTCGAGGTGCAGCTCGGCGTCGATCTCGACGTGGACCACGCCCGGGACCACCTCGGCGACGTCGGAGAGCACCCGCCGGGTGGCGCGGCAGGGAGCGCAGAAGGCGGAGGAGAACTGCACCAGCGTCGCCCGCTCCCCCGGCTCGACGCCGGCCGCGGCGGCCACGCTGTCCCAGGTGGTGGGCTCGGGCGTCGGCGCGGCGTCCGCGTCGTCCGCGGTGGCCGGGGTGGCCGACGGCGGGGCCGGTACGCCGGGCGCGGCGGCGGCGGCGCGCGTACGACCGAAGCGGCCGTCGGTGCGGGCGCGGTAGAGCCCGAAGCCGCCTGCGGCGACGAGGGCGACCAGCAGCACCCAGGCCCCGGCGGTCACCGGAAGCCGGTCGGGCGCACGTGCAGCCCGACCTCCGGGTCGACGACGACCTCCTGGGCGGCGGGCAGGCCGTCGGCGAGAAGCGGTACGCCCAGGTCGACGTTGCGCTTGACCAGGGCCAGGGCGATCGGTCCGAGCTCGTGGTGGCGTGCGGAGGTGCCGACGAAGCCGACCGGCTTGGCCTTCGGGTCGCCGTCGACGACCAGCGGGGCGCCGCGGGTGGGCAGCCGGTTCTCGGAGCCGTCGAGGTGCAGCAGGGTCAGCCGGCGCGGGGGTCGGCCGAGGGTGTGCACGCGGGCGACCGTCTCCTGGCCGCGGTAGCAGCCCTTCTCGAGGTGCACCGCGGGACCGATCCAGCCGGCCTCGTTGGGGATGGTCCGCTCGTCGGTGTCCAGGCCGAGGCGCGGCTCGCCGCGGGCGATGCGCAGCGCCTCGAAGGCCCAGAGCCCGGCGGCGGGGCCCGCGGCCTCGGCGTACGCCTCGAGCTGGGCGCGGGGCACGAGCTCGTAGCCGGAGTACGGCGCCTCGCCCACCTTGGCCGGCCGCCAGCAGACCGCGAGGTCGGCGGTGAGGTCGGTGACCTCGACGCGCGACATGAACCGCATCCGGTCCAGGAACCCGACCAGCGCGGCGGCCGCCCCGGGCTCGGTGTGGGCGGTGAACGCCTCGCCGTCGTCGGAGCCGAAGAAGGCGTGCTCGACGTGGCCGTTCGGGCTCAGCACCAGCACGCCGGTGGTGACGCCGGGCTGCAGCTGCTCGAGGTGCTGGGTGGTCAGCGCGTGCAGCCAGGTCAGCCGGTCGGGTCCCGAGATGCGGACGACGTCGCGGTGCGACAGGTCGACGAACCCGTCACCGGCCTCGAGGACGCGCTGCTCGCCGTTGAAGGACCCGTAGTGCGCGGCGACCGGGGCGTCGACGTCGTTGCCGGCCACCGCACCGGGTAGGGCCAGCAGCGGGCTCGCGGGGGCTCGGTGCTGCTCCGTCGTGGGGGGCTGCTCAGTCATGCGGGGTCAACACCCTCGGCCGGCGTGGTGTTCCTCGCGTCCTCCGCCGCCCCGGCCTCGCAGTCCTCGTGCTCCCCGAAGACAGTCAGGTGGCCGACGTCGGCGACGAACCCGTGCTCGGCGCGCAGCCGCTCGGTCAGCGCGGCGACGACCTCGGCGTCGACCGAGATGGTGCGCCGGCAGGCCCGGCAGACCAGGTGGACGTGCTCGTGGCCGCGCACGGAGTGGTAGGTCGGGGCCCGGTCCGAGAGGTGGGCGTGCCGCACCAGGCCGAGGTCCTCGAGCACCTCGAGGGCGCGGTAGACCGTCGAGACGTTGACCGCGCTGGCGTGCCGGCGTACCTCGTGGTGGACCTCGTCGGGGGTCGCGTGGCCGAGGGTGTCGACCGCCGCGAGGACGAGCTCGCGCTGGGGCGTGAGCCGGTAGCCGCGCTCGCGCAGCTGCGCGCGCCAGTCGGGCGCGCCCGGGACCACGCCCTCGACCTCGCCCGGCGGCACGTCAGGCCCGCTTCAACCGGGCCCAGAGACGCGGCTGCAGGCCCTCGCCCCGGGCGGCGACGTCGTAGGCGTAGAGCAGGTCGCCCTCGACGTTGCCGTAGAGCCGCTTGCCGGCGGTGTACTCGTCGGCGGTCTCGGTGCGGGCCACGGCGTCGGTGGTGAGGTCGAGCTTCCCGCCGCCGGCCTCGCCGTAGTAGATCTCGGCGTACCCGGTCTCGTGGGTCAGCACGAGCTCGACCGCCCCGCCGGGGTGGCAGCGCAGGAAGCCGGTCTCGAGGGCGTCCTCGCGCACCTTCTCGCCGCTGGCGTCGACGAGCCAGCTCCGCGAGAAGTAGTGGAAGAACGGGCGGCCGTCGTGGGTGAAGATCAGCTCCTGGCCGAACTCGTACTTCTCGATGCCGGGGTAGTCGCCGTGGCCGTTGCCCTGCCACGTGCCGAGCATCCAGGCCACCGGGCCGCAGTCGGGGTGGAGGTTGTCGGGGATCTCGAAAGGCACAGGGGCAGTCTAGGAGCCCCGGGCCCTAAGGTCGGCAGATGCCGTCCTCCCCGCGCCCGCTCAACGTCAAGGTCACCTGCGCCGCCGACGCCCCCGAACGCAGCAACCAAGGCCTGACGGTCGCCGCGACGGCGATCGCGGCCGGCTCCCGGGTGTCGCTGTGGCTGACCGGGGACGCCGCCTGGCTGGGCACCGTGGTCGCCACCGACGGCCGGCCCCCGACGTACGACCTGGAGCACGCGGTCGCGCCCGAGGACCTGCTCGCGGTGGTCCTGGAGGCCGGGCGGGTCACGGTGTGCAGCCAGTGCGCGGCGCGGCGCGGGATCGGCGACGACGACCTGCTGGCGGGGGTACGCCTGGCCGGCGCGGCGCTGTGGACCGAGGAGGTCCTCGCCGAGGGCGTCCAGGCGCTCGTCTACTGACGGTCGCCGTCGCCGTTGCCGTCGCCGGGGGTCAGGGGCGGGCCAGCCGGTCGGCGACGACCCGCCACACGTCGGGGTCGATGCCCATCCCGAGGTGCGGGGAGCCGACCTCGACGTGCTCGACGTCGGTGGAGGTGCGGTCGACGCACGACTCCCACGCCACCACGCCGTCGCGGCGGCTGAGCAGCGCGGTGACCGGCACCCGCAGCGGGGCGTCGCGCTCGGTACGGGCCGACACCTCGCTCATCCGCCGGCGCGTGCGGGCGGGGTAGAGCGGGGCGACCGAGGTGAAGCTCGGTCCGCCGACGACCGGGGTGCCGTAGGTGACGACCCGGCGTACGGCGTCGGGCCGACGGCGCGCCACCTCGCGGGAGATCACGCCGCCGAGGCTCCAGCCGACCAGGGCGACCGGGCCGTGCTCGGCGGCCAGCGCGACGACCTGGGCGGTCAGCCGCTCGGCGTCGGCGTCCGGGCTGCCGGTGTTGGTGCCGTAGCCCCAGCCGCGGGCGTCCCAGCCGAGCCGGCGCAGGTAGAGACGCAGCGGCAGCCCGGTGGCCTCGGGGGCCTTCCAGCCGGGGACGTCGACGACGACCCTGCCGGTGGGGCTGTCGCGGGGGGCGCGGGAGGCGCGGGGTGTGAGGAGCAGCCGCGGCGCGGCGGCCACGAGGCGGGCGACCTGGAGACCGGCGGCGAGCTCACCGACCTGGCGCGAGGCCGGCGGCGGTCCGGTCGGGCGGGCCACGCGGCCGGGGGCCAGGGGGCGCCCCGCGCTGAGCAGGCCGACGGTGCCGAGCAGGCCGACGGACGGGCGGGCGGCGGGGCGGGAGGAGATGCGGGCGGAGGGGCGGGAGGAGGTGCGCGCGGAGGTGCGGGAGGTCACCCGGCGATGCTGCCAGCCGCGGTCGGCCCGGGCGGGTGGGGCGCACGGCCCCCGATCACGCGCCGCAACCGTCACCTCGAGGCGCCGCGAGCGTCACCTCGGCTGTCCGCGAGCGTCATCTCGGCGGGGAGTTATCCCGGCGGGGCGTTGTCTGGGCGGGGGCGTCGTCCCGGCGTCAGCCGCCGGCGAAGGGCGGGAGGAACTCGACGGAGTCGCCGGGGTGGACGACCACGTCGGCGTGGTCGCGGGTGCCGACGGGGGTCTCCCCGACGAGCACGGAGCAGACGGCCAGGACGCGGGCCAGGCGGTCGGCGGCCGGGCTCCCCTCCCGCGCGGCGACGGCGCGGGCGGCCACGTCGGCCAGCGTGACGTCGCCCGTGACCGGCAGCCGGTCGGACGCGACGCCGGCCGCGGCGCGGGCCGAGGCCCAGTAGCGGACCGTCACGTACGTCTCACTACCGGGCGGTAGCGGAGGGGTTTCGCTCATGTTTCGCTATTCTGCCTGTAACACCAGCAGCAGCCGGAGCCCACCGTCGCGTTTCGGTCTCACCCGCACCCGTGCCCAGGGAGACCCGCATGAGCACCCTCCTCCTGCTCACCAACGCGCTCCAACCCTCCGCCGAGGTGGTGCCCGCGCTGGCGCTGCTGGGCCACCAGGTGCGCATCCTGCCCGCCGAGGGCAGCGCCCTGCTCGAGGCGCCCGACGCCGACCTGCTCCTGGTCGACGGCCGCCAGGACCTCGCCGGGGCCCGTGACCTCTGCCGGCTGATCCGCACCACCGGCACCGACGTGCCCGTCCTGCTGGCGGTCACCGAGGGCGGCCTGTCGGTCGTCGCGCACGACTGGGGCATGGACGACGTGGTGCTCGGCACCTGCGGACCGGCCGAGCTGGAGGCCCGGATCCGGCTGGCCGTGAGCCGGCTCCAGGCCGCGCACGACGCCGCCGACCCCGAGGCCCACGTCATCCGCTCCGGCGAGGTCGTGGTCGACGAGGCCACCTACACCGCCCGGGTCGGCCCGCGCACGCTCGACCTGACCTTCAAGGAGTTCGAGCTGCTGAAGTTCCTGGCCCAGCACCCGGGCCGGGTCTTCAGCCGCCAGCAGCTGCTCCAGGAGGTGTGGGGCTACGACTACTTCGGCGGCACCCGCACCGTCGACGTCCACGTCCGGCGGCTGCGCGCCAAGCTCGGCCCGGAGCACGAGACGCTGATCGGCACCGTGCGCAACGTCGGCTACCGGTTCGTGCTGCCCTCCAAGCGGGGCCAGGACGACCCGGCCACCGCCGAGGCGCAGGCGACCCGGGCCGCCGAGGACGCCGCGCACGGCGCCGTACGGGAGCAGACCGCTGAGCGCTGAGGACCCCCGCCTCGCAGCCCTGCGCGACCTGCTCGCCGAGGCCGCCGCGGCCGACGGGCAGGACCCGGTCGACGAGTCCGTCCACCTGCGCCTGAAGCACCAGGGCCTGGACGGCACCGACCTGTGGACCGACGGCGCCGCGGACGGGCCGTGGGACGGGGTCGCGCTGCGCCACGAGGGCGCGCTGGACCTCGTCGTACGCCCCGGCGCCCGTGGTCGCGGCGTCGGCTCGGGCCTCGCCGCGCAGGCGCTCGCCGCGCCCGGCGAGGTCACCGCCTGGTCGCACGGCCACCACCCCGCCGCCGCGCGGATCGCCACCGCCCAGGGGCTGGAGCGGGTACGTGACCTGTGGGTGATGCGCCGGCCCGTCGGGCCCGCCGCTCCCCCGCTGCCGGAGGTCGCACCCGCCCCGGGCGTACGCCTGGGCCACTGGCGCGACGGGTGGGAGCCGGACCCGGAGGCGGAGACGGCCGCGCTGCTGGCCGTCAACGGGGCTGCGTTCGCCCACCACCCCGAGCAGGGCGGGATGGACCGCGCCGACCTAGCCGCGCGGATGGCCGAGGACTGGTTCGACCCGTCCGGGCTGCTGCTGGCCACCGACGAGGCGACCGGCGACCTGCTCGGCTTCCACTGGACCAAGCAGCACTCGTCCACGCTCGGCGAGGTGTACGTCGTCGGGATCGCGCCGGCCGCCCAGGGCCGCGGGCTGGGGCGCACGCTGACCCTGGCCGGGCTGCACCACCTGGCCGGGCGCGGGGTCGGCGAGGTGCTGCTCTACGTCGAGTCCGACAACGCCCCCGCGGTCGCGGTCTACTCCCGGCTGGGGTTCGACCACGCGGACGTGGACACGCACGTGATGTACCGGCGTCCCGCGTGAGCCGGGACGACGGGCCGGCCGTCGAGCTCGCGGCGCTGCGCGCCGACCGGGACCGCTGGCGCAACCGCTGCCTGGAGGCCGAGCAGATCGCCGAGGACCTCGCCTCGCACCTGGCCGCCGCCCGCGCCGACGTCACCGCGGCCGCCGAGTCCCACGACCCCGAGCCCGCCGGCGCGCTGCCGACCGGCAGCACGGCGACCGGCGACGGCACCGACCCCGGGATCCTCGTGGTCGGCGTCGGCGCGACCGCGGTGGTCGCGGTGATGGTCGTCGCGCTGGTCGTCCTCAACGGCGAGCTGCTCTCGGTCGGCGGCGCGCTGACCGTGCTGATCGCCGCCGGGCTGGTGTGGGCCACCCGCCGCGCCTGGACCATGCGCGGCCCCCGGGCCCGGGTGGAGGACGGCGTCATCGTGCTGCGCGGGCGCGACGGCGTCCACCGCTTCGACCTGCGCCGCGAGGCCACGACGGTGCGGGTCGTCGGCGAGCCCGGTGACCGCGGCTGGCAGGTCGTGCTCGTGCGGCGCGGCCTGGACGACCTCGTCGTCACCCCGGCCGCGACCGACCCCGAGGCGTTCACCGCCGAGCTGCGCCGCTGGCGCCCCGAGGCCTGAGGGCGCCCCACCTGCCGTAGCCAGGCGTACCCAACGAGCTTCCGGGCGTTGGTCACCCACATCTGCGCAGGTCAGCGGGTCGCCCTCCGGGCCGTTCACCCGGCTGGTACGCCTGGTTACGGCACCGCATCGCAGCGATCGGGTCCCCGGCCGGGTCAGCCCTTGCCGAGCTCCGCGCTGCCGAGGCCGGTGCTGGCGTCGCGCTCGCCGTCGGTGCCGGGCTGGTGGCTGCCGGACTCCGAGGTGGGGTCCTGGTCCAGCTCGCTGTCGGGCTGGTCCTCGTCGGCCGGCTCGGGGTCGCGGCGCAGGGCGTTGCCGACCCGGGTGGCGATCTCGGCGTTGACCGCGCGGGTCTGGCGGCCGACGCCGACGATGTTGAAGAACCCGTGGACGAGGTCGGGGTAGCGGGTCAGCTGGACCTCGACGCCGGCGTCGGCGAGCTTGCGGGCGTAGGCCTCCCCCTCGTCGCGCAGCGGGTCGAAGCCCGCGGTGGCGACCAGCGCGGGGGCCAGGTCGTCGGGCAGGTCGGCGGGGTCCATCAGGACCGGGCTGAGGCGCCAGTCGCCGCGGACCGCGGGGTCCGGGGCGTACGACTCGTTGGCCAGCTCCATGTAGACCTTCGTCAGGTAGAAGCCCTCGGCGAACAGCTCGTAGCTGCGGTAGCCGGAGCGGTCGACGCAGTCGGTGGCCGGGTAGACCAGCACCTGGACCTTGCACGGCCAGCCCGAGCGGGCGGCCTGGATGGCCACGGCCGCGGCCAGGTTGCCCCCGGCCGAGTCGCCGCCGACGCCGATCCGGTCCCGGTCGGCGCCGAGCTCGTCGGCGTGGTCGAGCACCCACTCGTACGCCGCGAACGCGTCGTCGTGGGCCGCCGGGAAGACGGCCTCGGGGCCGAGGCGGTAGTCGACCGACAGCACCCGGACGCCGGCGCGCTCGGCGAGGTAACGGCACGGCGCGTCGTGCGTCTCGAGGTCGCCGTGCATGAAGCCGCCGCCGTGGAAGAAGACCAGCAGCGGGTCCGGGCCCGGCGGACGTCCGCCCGGCACGTAGAGACGGGCCGGCCGCCCGCCGGCGGTGAGGTCGCGGGTCTCGGCGATCGGCTGCCGGCCGCCGACCGAGGTGGTCTGGGCCAGCAGCGCGGCGCGGCCCTCGGGCACGCCGAGCGAGCCCGGGTCGGGCTTGCCGGACAGCGCCATCATCTTCAGCACCACCTGGGTCTCGGTGTCGAGGCGCTGGCCGTCGCGGGTGATCGGCTCTCCGGCGACGCGGCGCAGCAGCGTGGTCGGCAGGCCGAGCACGGCACGGATCGCGCCGGCCTCGACGCTGGCTGCGGCACCGGCTGCGGCACCGGCTGCGGCGGCGTGGACCTGACGGGGGACGGCGACCATCCGGGGTTCCTCTCGATCGGGAGCGATGCGTGAGACTACTGGTGAGTAGCATCACGCGGAAGCACCCCGGGATGGGCGGGCGACCACGCCCAGGAGTCACCCGACGTTCACCCGCGGGTGGGAGGATGGCGCCATGTCCGTCGAGACCACGAACAGCCAGTCCTCCGGACCGCACCCGGACGGGGGCGACGAGACCCTCGCCGGCGAGGCCGCCGTCGACGAGGGGTACGAGTCCCCCGCCCCCACCGACCTGGCCGAGGTCGCCGAGACCGGCCCGTACGCCCCCGACGAGGCGGCCCTGGCCGCCGTGCAGGAGCACCCCGAGCGGTTCCTGGACCGCGAGCTGTCCTGGCTGCGGTTCAACCAGCGGGTGCTCGAGCTGGCCGAGGACGAGAACCTCCCGCTGCTCGAGCGGGCCCGGTTCCTGGCGATCTTCACCAGCAACCTCGACGAGTTCTTCATGGTCCGCGTGGCCGGCCTGAAGCGGCGGATCGCCACCGGGCTGGCCGTCAAGGCGGCCTCGGGGATGATGCCGCGCGAGGTGCTGGAGTCGATCTGGCGGGTCACCGCCGAGCTGACCCAGCGCCACGCCCGCACCTTCGCCGACCAGATCGTGCCGGCGCTGGCCGAGCACGACATCAAGCTGGTGCGCTGGGAGGACCTCGACCGCGAGGAGCAGAAGGAGTGCAAGCGGCTCTTCCGCGACCGCATCTTCCCGGTGCTCACGCCGCTGGCCGTCGACCCCGCGCACCCGTTCCCGTACATCTCCGGGCTGTCGCTGAACCTCGCCGTGGTGCTGCGCGACCCCAAGGCCGGCAAGACGCACTTCGCGCGGGTCAAGGTGCCGCCGATCTTCGAGCGGTTCGTGCCGCTGGGCAACGCCCGCTTCGTGCCGCTGGAGGACGTCATCGGCGCCCACCTCAAGCGGCTCTTCCCCGGCCTGGAGGTCGTCGAGACCCACACCTTCCGGGTCACCCGCAACGAGGACCTCGAGGTCGAGGAGGACGACGCCGAGAACCTGCTCGCTGCGCTCGAGAAGGAGCTGCTGCGCCGCCGGTTCGGCCCGCCGGTGCGCCTCGAGGTCGAGGAGTCGATCAGCAGCGCGGTCCTCGAGCTGCTGATGGGCGAGCTCGAGGTCACCAAGGACGAGGTCTTCAAGCTGCCCGGCCCGCTGGACCTGCGCGGGCTGCACGGGATCGCGGACCTGTCCCGCGAGGAGCTGAAGTTCCCCGCGTTCGTGCCGACCACGCACTCGTTCCTGGCCGAGGTCGAGTCGGCCGCGCCGGTCGACGTGTTCAAGGCCGCACGCCGCCACGACGTGCTGCTGCACCACCCGTACGACTCCTTCGCCACCAGCGTGCAGCGCTTCATCGAGCAGGCCGCCGCCGACCCGCACGTGCTGGCGATCAAGCAGACGCTCTACCGCACCTCGGGCGACTCCCCGATCATCGACGCCCTCATCGACGCCGCCGAGGTCGGCAAGCAGGTGCTGGTGCTGGTCGAGATCAAGGCCCGCTTCGACGAGCACGCCAACATCCGCTGGGCGCGCAAGCTCGAGCAGGCCGGCTGCCACGTCGTCTACGGCCAGGTCGGGCTCAAGACGCACTGCAAGCTCGCGCTGGTGGTGCGCGACGAGCCCGACGGCATCCGCCGCTACGTCCACCTCGGCACCGGCAACTACAACCCGAAGACCTCACGGATGTACGAGGACCTCGGCCTGATCACCACCAACACCGCCATCGCCGAAGACGTCGCCCACCTGTTCAACAACCTGTCCGGCTGGTCGCGCAACGCCACGTACGCCGAGCTGCTCGTCGCGCCGGACTCGGTGCGCAGCGGGCTGGTCGAGCGGATCTACCACGAGATCGAGCACCACCGGGCCGGGCGTGAGGCGCACATCCGGATCAAGGCGAACTCGGTCGTCGACGAGGCGATCATCGACGCGCTCTACCTCGCCTCCCGCGAGGGGGTCCCGGTCGAGCTGCTGGTGCGCGGCATCTGCGCGCTGCGCCCGGGGGTGCCGGGGCTCTCGGAGAACATCCGGGTCCGCTCGGTGCTCGGCCGGTTCCTCGAGCACAGCCGGGTCTTCTGGTTCGCCAACGGCGGCGAGCACGAGGCCTGGATCGGCTCCGCCGACATGATGCACCGCAACCTGGACCGCCGCGTCGAGGTCCTCGTACGCCTGCCCGGCGAGGAGTCGCGCCAGCCGGTGACCGACCTGCTCGAGCTGGCCTTCGACGACGACACCTCGGCGTGGGAGCTGCACCGCGACGGGACCTGGACGCCCAACGACGGCGGCGTGCACCTGCAGGAGAAGCTGATCGAGAGCCAGCGGCGGCGGCGCGCCTGACCGACTGGTTTCGCAGGCGGGGACCGCGCCCCCTACGCTGGTCGACGTTTGCCATCCCGTCACCAGGAGTTCCCCGTGGGTCTGCGTCTTCGTCCGGTCAACGCGGAGTTCTACGACCTCTTCACCGAGGCCGCCGCCCACCTCGTCGGCGGCGTCGCCCTGGTCGCCGAGATGCTCTCGGAGTCGGCCGACAAGGAGGACGTCGCGCAGCGGATGCGCGCGGCCGAGCACGCCGCCGACGAGACCACCCACGCGATCATCCGCAAGGTCAACGGCACCTTCGTGACGCCCTTCGACCGCGAGGACATCTACGCGCTGGCCTCCGGGCTCGACGACGTGATGGACGAGATGGAGGAGGTCGTCGACATGATCCTGCTCTACCACGTGAAGTCGATGCCGGCCGAGGTGCTGGGCCAGGTCGAGGTGCTGCAGCAGTGCGCGGACCTGACCGCGACCTCGATGCCCCGGCTGCGGTCGATGCAGTCGCTCGAGGACTACTGGATCGAGATCAACCGCCTGGAGAACGCCGGTGACAAGAACCACCGCCGGATCATGGCCCGGCTGTTCTCCGGCGAGTACAAGGCGCTCGAGGTGCTCAAGCTGAAGGACATCGTGGAGACCCTCGAGTCCGCGATCGACGCCTTCGAGACGGTCGCCAACACCGTGGAGCAGATCGCCGTCAAGGAGGGCTGAGGTGGTCCTCGCGATCGTCATCGCCGTCGTCGTCGTCGCCCTGGTCTTCGACTACACCAACGGTTTCCACGACGCCGCCAACGCCATCGCCACCTCGGTGTCGACCCGGGCGCTGACCCCGCGGGTCGCCCTGGCGATGGCCGCGGTGATGAACTTCATCGGGGCGTTCCTGGGCCAGAAGGTCGCCCAGACGGTCGCCGAGGTGATCAGCTTCCCCGACGACATGCTCGCCGCCGACCCGGTGCACGCGCTGGTGATCGTGATGTCCGGGCTGCTCGGGGCGATCACCTGGAACATGATCACCTGGTACTACGGCCTGCCCTCGTCGTCCTCGCACGCGCTGATCGGCGGCCTCGGCGGCGCCGCGATCGCCGGAGGGGTCAGCGTGAACTGGGACACCGTCGTCAACAAGGTGCTGATCCCGATGGTGCTCTCGCCGCTGTTCGCGTTCGGCGCGGGCTTCGCGGTGATGATCGCCATCATGTGGCTCTTCAGGCGGGCCAACCCGCACCGGGCCCAGCGCCGCTTCCGGGTCGCGCAGACCGTCTCGGCGGCCGCGATGGCCCTCGGCCACGGCCTGCAGGACGCGCAGAAGACGATGGGCGTGATCTTCCTGGCCTTGCTCGCCGGGGGGTACGTCAGCGCCGGCGACGACCTGCCGGTCTGGGTGATCTTCTCGGCCGCGGCCGCCATCTCGCTGGGCACCTACTCGGGCGGCTGGCGGATCATGCGCACCCTGGGGCGCCGGATCATCGCCCTCGACCCCTCCCGCGGGTTCGCCGCCGAGTCGGTGGCGGCGACGGTGCTCTACACGACGGCCTACGTGTACGAGGCCCCGATCTCGACCACCCACACCATCACCTCCGCCGTGATGGGCGTCGGTGCCACCAAGCGCCTCTCGGCCGTCCGCTGGGGCGTCGCCCGCTCCATCCTCACCGCCTGGGTGCTGACCTTCCCGATGGCCGCCGCCGCCGCCGCGCTCTGCTACGCCGTGGCCCACTTCTTCCTCGAGGTGCTGTAGGCGCCGCTGCCACACGTTCGTGTGGGTCGGAGGGCCGTACGCCCACACGAAGGTGTGGCAGCGTCAGCGGCGGTAGCGCAGGAACCGCGCCCGCTGCGCCGGGCTCAACGCGCGTCGCTGGGCCACGGTCTCGGTGCTGGTCCACCACGGGGGCGGGTCGGCGCACCACCTCGGGGCCTCACCGCGGTCCCGCGCCGCAAGCGCCCGGTCGTACGCCCGGCGCAGCCGGATGACGAAGCCCTGCGGGCCCCGGTCCCCGGCGAGGGTCGTGACGTACTCCAGCCCGTGCTCGCGGAAGAGGTCTTCGCGCCGCACGTCCTGGAGCCGCCGGCCGAGGTGGACCCTGCCGTCGTACTCCGCGACCACCCCGGCGACCGGGTCGAGCAGGTCCGGGGTGCCGAGGTGGCGACCGGAGCGGTCGAAGAGCGGAGCGTTGCACCGCGGCTGCGGGAACCCGGCTCCCACCCACGCGAGCCGCGCACGGCTCTCCTGCGGCGACCAGCTGTTCTCGTCGGCCAGGTCGAGGGCCTGTCGCAGCCGTTCGACGCCGGTCCACCCGGCCTGCTCGGCAGCGACCTCGCGCAGCTCGTCGAGCGAGACGGTGTCGGTCCCGCAGGCCATGTCGAGGCAGGCCACGGCGTCGGCCACCCGGGCCGTACGGCGGCGCACCTCGTAGGAGACCGCGCTCCCCGGACGGGCCACCACCACACCGTCCCGATCGCGGAGGTCCGAGCGGCCCAGCCGCTCCTCGCTCACCTCCACCCCGGCCCTGGACCGCACCCGGACCGACGGCGCCACGATCGCGACCGGGTGGAGACCCCCGTCGGGCGTGGTCCCGTCGAACCACGGGCTGCCGGTCCACCACCGCACCGCCGCCCAGCCGGTCACCGCTCCCCCGCGCGGGACGAGCGGCGCCGCCTCCAGGACCCGCTGCTCGGGGCAGGTGCCGTCGACGGCTGCGGGGACGTAGAGACCCCGGCTCGTCCGCCGCCAGGCGCTACCCCGGGTCTGCTCCGGGGTGGGCCCGGTCAGGCCCCGGGGATCACGACGCACCGGGCGTACGAGCCCCGGACGGTCGGTCGTGCGCATGGCACCACCGTGGCCCACGGCAGGCCGCGACCGCTCGCGCCGTCCACAGGCGCCCTGTCGACCGACGCTGCCACACGTTCGTGTGGCCCACAGGGCGGATCAGCCACACGAACGTGGGGCAGCGTGCCCCGGGACCCGCAGGATCAGCCGAAGCGGCCGGAGATGTAGGCCTCGGTGGCCGGCTCGTCGGGGTTGGAGAACATCTTGGTGGTGGAGTTGAACTCGACCAGCTGGCCGGGCTCGCCGGTGGCCTTGAGGTTGAAGAAGCCGGTCTCGTCGGAGACGCGGGCGGCCTGCTGCATGTTGTGGGTCACGATCACGATCGTGTAGTCGGCCTTGAGCTCGTGGATCAGGTCCTCGATGGCCGAGGTCGAGATCGGGTCGAGCGCCGAGCACGGCTCGTCCATCAGCAGCACCTGGGGCTCGACGGCGATCGCGCGGGCGATGCAGAGACGCTGCTGCTGGCCGCCGGAGAGCCCCATGCCGGGCTTGGCCAGGCGGTCCTTGACCTCGTTCCAGAGGTTGGCGCCCTTCAGCGACTTCTCCACGATGGAGTCCGCCTCGGACTTCTTCATCTTCTTGGCGTTCAGCTTGTTGCCGGCCAGGACGTTGTCGTAGATCGACATGGTCGGGAACGGGTTGGGGCGCTGGAAGACCATCCCGATCTGGCGGCGCACGGCCACCGGGTCCACGCTGGCGTCGTAGAGCGACTGGCCGTCGACGACGACCTTGCCCTCGACGCGGGCGCCCGGGATGACCTCGTGCATGCGGTTCAGGGTGCGCAGCACCGTCGACTTGCCGCAGCCGGAGGGCCCGATGAAGGCGGTCACCTGGTGCGCCTTGACGGTCATGTTGACGCCCTGCACGGCGAGGAAGTCGCCGTAGTAGATGTTGACGTCGGAGATGTCGATGCTCTTGGCCATGTGTCCTCAGGTCCTCGGTGGCACGTCGGGCCGGTCAGCGGCCGGTCTTGGGCGAGAAGTAGCTGCCGACCAGGCGGGCCAGCAGGTTCAGCGCCATCACGATGATGATCAGCACGAGCGCCGCACCCCAGGCGCGCTCGAGCTGGAAGGGGATGTACTCCTGCAGGCCGCCGCGGGTGGCCTCGGAGAAGATCAGCACCGGCAGCGTCGCCATCGCCCCGTCGAACGGGTTGAAGTTCGTGGCGCGGAAGGTGCCCACGATCAGCAGCAGCGGCGCGGTCTCGCCGGCGACGCGGGCCACGGCCAGGGTGGCGCCGGTGACGATGCCGCCCAGGGCGGTGGGGAGCACGACCTTGACGATGGTGCGCCACTTCGGCACCCCCAGGGCGTACGCCCCCTCGCGCAGCTCGTCCGGCACCAGCTTGAGCATCTCCTCGGTGGAGCGCACCACGATCGGGATCATCAGCACGCTCAGCGCGATCGAGCCGCCGAAGGCCATCCGGACGCCGGGGCCGAAGATCAGCGTGAACAGCGCCAGCGCGAAGAGACCGGCCACGATCGAGGGGATGCCGGTCATCACGTCGATCAGGAAGGTGAGCACCTGGGAGAGGCGGTTCTTCTTGCCGTACTCGACCAGGTAGATCGCGGCCATGATCCCGATCGGCACCGAGATGACGGTGGCGATCAGCGTGACGATCAGCGTGCCCATGATCGCGTGGTAGATCCCGCCGCCCTCGCCGAGGACCCCGGACTGCGAGGCGGTGAAGAAGGTGCTGCTCAGCGCCGGGGCGCCACGGCTGACGACCTCCCAGAGCACCGCGACCAGCGGGAGCATCGCGATCACGAGGGTCGACCACACCACGGTGCCGACCAGGCGGTCGGTGCCCTTGCGGGAGCCCTCGACGGCGGTGGACCAGGCGGGGAGACCGATCAGCAGGAGGATCCAGCCGACGACGAGGATGCCGACGACGCCCCAGCCGAGCAGGAGCCCCACCAAGGCGGCGGCGCCGAAGGCGAGGACCCCGGCGAGCAGGGGCGCCCAGCCCGGCAGCTGCGGCTTGGTCAGCGGCACGACGGCGGTGTCGTCGGGTCCCGGCGGGCGGGTCTGGGTGGTCTGAGCCATGGTCTTACCCCTTGGCCTGACCGCGGGCGGCGAGCCAGCGGCCGAGGAAGTTGACGGCGAAGGTGACGACGAAGAGGACCAGTCCGCCGGCGATGAGGACGTTGGTCTTGATGCCCGAGGCGTTCGCGTAGTTCAGCGCGATGCTGGCCGCGATCGTCGAGGGGTTCTGGGAGGAGATGAGGTTGATCGTGATCACGCCGCTGGCGGAGAGCACCAGCGCCACGGCCATGGTCTCACCGAGGGCGCGACCCAGGCCGAGCAGGACCGCGGAGGTGACGCCGGAGCGGGAGTAGGGGAAGACCGCCATCTTGATCATCTCCCAGCGGGTGGCCCCCAGCGCCAGCGCGGCCTCCATGTGCATGGTCGGGGTCTGGGCGAAGACCTCGCGGCACAGGGCGGTGATGATCGGCAGGGCCATCACGGCCAGCACGATCCCGGCGGTCAAGATCGTCCGACCGGTGGTGACCGGTCCCGCGAAGAGCGGGATCCAGCCGAGGTTGTCGGCCAGCCACTGGTAGATCGGGAAGACCCAGCTCTGCAGCGTCTCGCGGCCCCAGAGCCCGTAGACGACGCTGGGCACGGCGGCGAGCAGGTCGATGACGTAGCCCAGCAGGCGGGCGATCCGGCGCGGCGCGTAGACGCTGATCACCAGCGCGACCCCGATCGCCAGCGGCGTGGCGATCACCAGGGCGATGATCGCGGCCAGCACGGTGCCGTAGAGCAGCGGCCAGATGTAGAGCACGATGTTGTCGCGGCCGTAGGCGTTGTCCCCGCTGGCCCCGATCGCCGGGATGCTCTGGAGCACCAGGAAGATCGCGACGCCGGCCAGCGCCAGCATGATGAAGAGCCCGGAGCCCTTCGCGAGCCCGGCGAAGATCAGGTCGCCGCGGCGCGAGACGCCGCGCGGAGCCTCCGGCTCACGCGGTTCCGCGCGCTCTTTCTCGGTGGTGGACACCTGGCCCCCTGGTTCGGTGGTGCTACGTGGAGATGGTGGGTCGTGCTGAGTCTGTCACCGCCGTGGACGGGCGGTGACGCACCGCGAGGGTCCCGGCCGCCGGACGGGCGGGAGCGGGACCCTCGCGGGGT
Organism: Nocardioides aquaticus; assembly: GCF_018459925.1. NCBI lineage: Bacteria > Bacillati > Actinomycetota > Actinomycetes > Propionibacteriales > Nocardioidaceae > Nocardioides > Nocardioides aquaticus. The sequence continues at coordinate 730,117 of NZ_CP075371.1, read as the reverse complement.
CGGACCGGCGTCAGCTGCCGGCGGAGATCGTCTCGATGATCGCGAGCGCGTCCTCCTGCAGACCGGACTCGAGCGGCGCGGCGCCGGCCTCGTTGGCGCCCTGCTCCTGGCCCTCGGGGCCGATGACGTACTCGAGGTAGGCCTTGGCGACGTCGGCCTCGGCCTGGTCCTCGTAGGTCGGGCAGGCGATCATGTAGGAGGTCAGCACGATCGGGTACGCGTCGGCCTCCTCGGTGAGGTAGTCGAGGTCGTAGATCAGCTGGTTCTCCTCGGCCGACTCCGCCAGCGGCGAGACCGCGAGGATGTTGGCGGCCGCCTCCGGGGTCGGCGCGACGAACTCCTCGCCGACCTGGATGTTGGCGGTGCCGAGGTCGCCGGCCTGGCTGGCGTCGGCGTAGCCGATCGCGTTCTGGCCGTCGGTGACCGCGGAGACGACGCCGGAGGTGCCCTGGGCACCCTCGCCGCCGAACTCGCGGGGCCACGTCTCGACGACGCCCCCGGTCCACGAGTCGGACGCGGCGACGTCGAGGTAGCTGGTGAAGTTCTCGGTCGTGCCGGACTCGTCGGAGCGGTGCACCGCGTTGATCGGCGCGCTCGGCAGGTCGGCGTCGGGGTTCTCCTCGGCGATGGCCGGGTCGTCCCACTGGGTGATCTCGCCGGCGAAGATGGCGCCGAGGGTCTCCGGGGTGAGGTTCAGCTCGTCGACGCCGTCGACGTTGAAGATGATCGCGATCGGGCTGACGTAGTTGGGCACCTCGATCGGGGCCTCGCCGCCGCACCGCTCGGTGGCGTCGGACAGCTCGCCCTCGTCGTCGGTGAGGTAGGCGTCGGAGCCGGCCAGCATGTAGGCGCCGGAGATGAAGTTCTCGCGGCCACCGCCGGAGCCGACGGGCTCGTAGGTCATGGTGACGTCGGGGGCGACCTCGGTGAACCCGGTCGTCCAGGCCAGCTGGGCGGCCTCCTGGGAGGAGGCGCCGCCGATCGTGTACTGACCGGACAGCTCGGCCGCGGCCTCGTCGCCGCCACCGGACGCGGTGTCGGTCTCGTTGGACGCGCTGCACGCCGAGAGGGCGAGCGCGAGGGTGGCGACGCCGGGGAGGACGGCGCGGCGCAGGGAAGTGATCGTCACTTCGTGACTCCTGAAGAGAGAGATGAGGCTGTGTCTCGGACGACGCAGACGCTAGGCATGCGAGGTGACCCGATCGGGGGCCGACGGTGAACGAGGGGTGAACGCACCCGGACGGTTGGTGGGCGGGGCCGGGGCCGGGGGACGTACGGCGGGTGAACGACCCCGGGAACGGGACCATCGACCCAGGTCAACGGGGTAGGAGGACCCGCTCAGCCGACGCCCTGGACCTCGTGCGCGACCACGTCGCCCTTGCGGGTGTGAGCGACGAGCAGCTGCCCGGGGGCGAGCTGGGGGTCCTTCAGCCCGAGCTCGCGCAGCAGCTGCGGCAGCACCGGGCGGTGGGAGCAGAGGACGGTCCCGACGCCGTCGGCCGCGGCCTCGCGCGCGGCGGCGACCACCCGGCGTACGGAGCCCTTGGTGTGCCCCTCCTCGCTGAGCCCGTCGGTGGCCTCGACCTCCCAGCCGGTCGTGTCGGCGAAGGGCGTCACGGTCTGCAGGCAGCGGGTGCTGGAGGAGGTGACGACGCGGGTCACCGCGTAGGCCGACAGCACCGGGACCAGCCGCTCGGCCTGCAGCGTGCCCAGCGCGAGCAGGGGGCGCTGGCGGTCGTCCTTGCGCCACGCCTTGCGGGAGCGCGCCTTGCCGTGGCGCAGCACCACGATGGGTGCGGTACGCCGCCGCAGCCCGGTCGCCTGCGCCAGCGTCGTGCGGTCGTGGGGGTAGGTCAGCAGGCCCTCGGCCTTGTCGAGGTCGACCCAGGCGACCTCGTCGATCTCGCGGTTCGCGGCGTAGGTGGCCACGTCGTCGTCGCCGACGGCGCGTCCGGTCCAGTAGGAGACGACCTTCGGCCGCCCGCCCGCGATGGCGTAGCGCTGGTCGGCCAGCTGCGGGCCGAGCCGGACGTGCAGCCCGGTCTCCTCCCAGGCCTCGCGCACGGCGGTGGCGGTGACGTGCTCGCCGGGGTCGACCTTGCCCTTGGGGAAGGACCAGTCGTCGTAGCGCGGGCGGTGGACCACCAGCACCTGGCGGCCCGCGCGGAACGCCACCACGCCGGCGGCGAGGACGGCGCGGGGGGGCGTGCTGACCATGGGGCTAGTCTCACATCTCCGGGTGACCAGGAGGAGAACCGTGGGGGACGACCTCGGCCGGGCGCGGCTGCTGCTGGTCCTCGGCGTGCTCCTGGCCCTCACGGCGGCCGCCGTCGTGGCGGGGGCGGTACGCGGGACGCTGCCCCGTCTCGCCGACGTCCCCGGCCTCTCCGCGCTGCCCGGGGTCGGGCCCGGCTCGGAGCTCGAGCGGGCGGTCGCGATGGCCCCCGCGGACGCGGTGCGCTTCTCGTGGACCGACTGGGCCGGGGTGCGCGACGACCTCGCCCTGGACCCGCCGGCCGACCCGTCGACCCGGGACGTCGAGGAGCTGCTCGACGCCGCCTTTGACGCCGACCTGTCCGCCACCACCGCGCTGGGCGAGTCCGCGGCGACCTCCCAGACCGCGCTCGGCTTCTCCCCCGCGACCCTGTCCTGGGAGCTGTTCAGCCAGGGCGAGGAGGGGGCGCTGGTCACGATGGGCCTGGCCGAGGAGTCCGACGCCGCGCTGGTCGAGGACCGGCTGCGCCAGGCCGGCTTCACCCCGCCCGAGGACGCGACCGGCGTGTGGCGCGGCGGCCCGGACGTGCTCGCCACGCTCGGGCAGCTCTCCCCCGAGCTGTCCTTCGTGGCGGTCGACAGCGAGGAGCTCGTCGTGCGCGCCAGCGACGCCTCGGCCTACCTGCAGCGGGCGGTCGACACCGACCCGCCCGAGCCCGGGCAGGGCGTCGCGGACGCCGTGGAGGCGCTGGCCGACGCCGGCCCGCCGCTCGCGGCCGCGGTCTACGACAGCGCCGTGGCCTGCGAGTCCCTGGCGATGGCCTCGGCCGACGGGGCCGCGCAGGAGCAGGCCCGCACGCTGCTCGCCGCCGCCGGACCGGTCAACCCGCTCGCCGGCTTCGGCCTGGGCGTCCAGCCCGGTGGCGACGCGACCGCGGCGCTGGCCTTCGAGACCGACGACCAGGCCCGGGAGAACGCCGACACCCGCGCGCGGCTGGCCTCGGGCCCGGCGCCCGGCCAGGGCGGCGACTTCGCCGACCGGTTCAGCCTCGGCACCACCGCGGCCGAGGGGCGGGTCGTGACGATGGAGCTCGAGCCGACCGAGGACGCGCGCGTGCTCTCCGACCTGTCGTCCGGGCCGGTCCTGTTCGCGACCTGCTGAGGGTGGTCGTCCCGGGGGCGGTCAGCGGAAGCGGCGCAGCCGCAGGCTGTTGGTGACCACGAAGACCGACGACAGCGCCATCGCCAGCCCCGCGATCATCGGGTTCAGCAGCCCGGCGGCAGCCACCGGCAGCGCCGCGACGTTGTAGGCGAAGGCCCAGAACAGGTTGCCCCGGATGGTGGCCAGGGTGCGGCGGGACAGGCGTACGGCGTCGGCCGCCAGGCGCAGGTCGCCGCGCACCAGTGTGAGGTCCGCGGCCTGGATGGCGACGTCGGTGCCGGTGCCCAGCGCGATCCCGAGGTCGGCCTGGGCCAGCGCGGCGGCGTCGTTGACCCCGTCGCCGACCATCGCCACCACGTGACCCTGCTGCTGGAGGCGGCGGACGGCGGCGAGCTTCTCGGCCGGCAGCACCTCGGCGACGACGCCCGCGCCGTCGGGGCCCGCCTCGATCCCGACCTCGTCGGCCACGGCACGCGCGGCGCGGGCGTGGTCGCCGGTCAGCAGCATCGGGCGCAGCCCGAGCCCGCGCAGCGACGCGACCGCCTCGGCGGCGCCGTCCTTGACGGTGTCGGCCACCACGAGCACGCCGCGCGCGCGGCCGTCCCAGGCGGCCACGACGGCCGTACGCCCGGCCGCCTCCGCCGCCTCCACGGCCGCCAGCAGCGCGGCGGGGAGGTCGACGCCACGCTCGGCGAGCAGCCGCGGCCGGCCGACGACGACGGCACGGCCCTCGACGACGCCCTCCACGCCGAGGCCCTCGAGGGAGGTGAAGTCGGTGACCGGCGGGAGCGGTGCGGCCGACCCGGCCACGACGGCACGGGCGACCGGGTGCCCGGAGGCGGCCTCGACGGCGGCGGCGAGCCGGCGCACGTCGTCGACCTCCTCCCCCGGCGCGGCGACGACGTCGACCAGGCTCATCACGCCGGTGGTGACGGTGCCGGTCTTGTCGAGCACGACGGTGTCCACGCGGCGGGTGCTCTCGAGGACCTCGGGCCCGCGGATCAGGATGCCGAGCTGAGCACCGCGACCCGTGCCGACCAGCAGCGCGGTCGGCGTGGCCAGGCCCAGCGCGCAGGGACAGGCGATGATCAGCACCGCGACGGCCGCGGTCGCGGCCTCGGTGGCGCTCCCGCCGAGCAGCAGCCAGCCGGCCAGGGTGAGCAGGGCCAGCACGAGCACCGCGGGGACGAAGACCCCTGCGACGCGGTCGGCGAGGCGCTGCACGTCGGCCTTGCCGGACTGCGCCTGCTCGACGAGCCGGGCCATCTGCGCCAGCTGGGTGTCGGCGCCGACCCGGGTGGCGCGGACGACCAGCCGCCCGCTGGTGCTGATCGTGCCGCCGACCACGGTGTCGCCGGGGACGACCTCGACCGGCACCGGCTCGCCGGTGACCAGCGAGGCGTCCACCGCGGAGCGGCCCTCGACGACCTCGCCGTCGGTGGCGACCTTCTCGCCGGGGCGCACCACGAAGCGGGTGCCGGGCGCCAGCCGGTCGGTGGGGACGCGCTGCTCGACACCGTGCTCGTCGAGGACGGCGACGTCCTTGGCGCCGAGGTCGAGCAGGGCCCGCAGCGCGGCCCCGGCCCGGCGCTTGGCGCGCTTCTCGACGTAGCGCCCGGCGAGGAGGAACGCGGTGACGGCGGTGGCGACCTCGAGGTAGACGTTGCCCAGCCCGTCGGAGCCGGCCGCGGTCAGCGAGAACCCGTGCGTCATCCCGATCTCGCCGGCGGTGCCGACCGTCAGCGCGACCAGCGACCAGAGGGTCGCGGCCAGCACGCCGACGGAGACGAGGGTGTCCATGGTGGCGGCGCCGTGCCGGGCGTTGACGGCCGCGGCGCGGTGGAAGGGCCAGGCCGCCCAGGTGACCACCGGCGCCGCCAGCACCAGCGAGAGCCACTGCCAGCCGGGGAGCTGGGCGGGCGGCACCATCGCCATCACCACGACCGGCAGCGCCAGGACCGAGGCCACGACGAGGCGGCGGCGCAGCAGGGCCAGCTCGGCATCGGCGGCGTCGTCCGTCCCGTCCTGCTCGCCGGGCGGCGGGGGCAGGCTCGCTGCGTAGCCCGCGGCGGCCACGGTGTCGAGCAGCAGCTGCGGGTCGACGTCGACGCGGTGGCGCACGGTGGCCTTCTCGGTCGCGTAGTTGACCGTCGCCTCGACCCCGTCGAGCCTGGTGAGCTTGCGCTCGATCCGGTGCGCGCACGAGGCGCAGGTCATCCCGGTGATGGCCAGCTCGAGCTCGGGGTCGGTGGTGCTCATGCCAGGGCGTACCCGGCCTCGGTCACGGCCTGCTCGACCTGCGACCGCTCGAGCGGGGCGTCGCTGGTGACGACGACGCGGCCGCCGTCGAGGGTGACGGAGACGTCGGTGACGGTCGGGATCTCGGAGACCTCCTCGGTGACCGAGGCGACGCAGTGCTCGCAGGTCATGCCGGTGACGGTCCACTCGCTGGTGCGGGTCATCTGGTGCTCCTCGGGGGTCGTACGGCTGGTGGGGGCCGGGCGGGTCAGGACTTCACGAGCCGGGTGATGGCGGCGACGGCCTCGTCGACCTTGGCGCGCGCGGCGTCGTCGTCACCGGCGCGGGCGGCGTCGACGACGCAGTGGTGGAGGTGCTCGGAGAGCAGCCCGAGGGAGAACGCCTCGAGGGCCTTGGTCATCGCCGCGACCTGGGTCAGCACGTCGATGCAGTACGTCTCCTCCTCGACCATGCGCTGCAGGCCGCGGGCCTGGCCCTCGATGCGGCGCAGCCGCTTGAGGTACGCGTCCTTCTCGTGGAGGTAGCCGTGCTGGTGCTCGTCCATGCCGCCAGCGTACCCCCGAGGGGTATGTGGCCGGCGCGGCGACAGGTGGGCCGGGAGGGGCTGCGCTCAGGTGTCGGGGTCGTCCTGGACCGGCTCGACGCCGAGGACGGCGTCGATCTCGGCGGCGGAGAGGTGCTCCTCGGACTCGCTGGCCGCGATGATCAGGTTGGTCGTGAGCTCGACCTCACCGAGGAGGTCGACGTCCTCGAGCGTCACGTCGAACTGGTCGTACACGCCGAACCTCCCTCGCGGTAGTTGAAACCTTCCCGACACCGTACGGGCAAACCCCGCTCCTGCCACGCAGACACGGCATCGCGAGCCCCCGGACGCCCCGATCGGGGAGGTTGGTCCCGGTCCGGACCACCGGATCCGTCGTCCCCGACCCCTCGGACGGGGGAAATGGCACGAGGCCCCACCCGATGGGTGGGGCCTCGCGTCGACCTGGGGTCGAGTCGTCGTCAGACGGGGCGGACGTTCTCCGCCTGCGGGCCCTTGGGGCCCTGGGTGACGTCGAACTCGACGCGCTGGTTCTCGTCCAGGGACTTGTAGCCCTGGGTCTGAATCGCCGAGTAGTGCACGAAGACGTCGTCGCCGCCGTCCTCCTGCGCAATGAAGCCGAAACCCTTCTCGGCGTTGAACCACTTCACGGTGCCCTGAGCCATATGCTCGATACTCCTTAGTCGGGGCGAGAGCCGCCACTTCGGCGGCCCGCATCAGATGCGGTGACACGTCGCTCCGACCCGTGGAGGACCACGAAGCAGAAACGCCGTTGGATCACAAACTCCGCAGGCGTCAGACCAGCTGGAACTTTGCACCTCATGCAGGGCCGACACTACCAACCTTGGCGCCCGATGCCACGTCCCGGGACGACTTGTTGTGGATCGGGCCGCAGAACCACCCCGCGGGAGGCCCCCACGGCCTCCTGCGGGGCGGATCGTCGCAGGTCAGGGCTGGAGGACGACCTTGCAGGCGCCGTCCTGCTTCTTCTGGAAGATCTCGTAGCCGTGGGCCGCGTCCTCCAGCGGGACGACGTGCGTGGCGAAGTCGTCGACGCCCAGCGGGTCGGCGTCGGTGAGCAGCGGCAGGATGTCGGGCGCCCAGTGGCGCACGTTGGCCTGGCCCATCCGCAGCTGGATCTGCTTGTCGAACATCTGCACCATCGGCATCGGGTCGGCGGCGCCGCCGTAGACGCCGATCACCGAGACGGTCCCGCCCCGGCGTACGACGTCGAAGGACGCGTGCAACGCCGCGAGCCGGTCCACACCGGCGGTCTTCATCATCGGCGCGGAGACGGCCTCGGGCAGGAAGCCGACCAGGCGCTGGACGGCCTTGGCGGCGGGCGAGCCGTGGGCCTCCATCCCGACGGCGTCGATCACGGAGTCGCCGCCGCGCCCGGCGGTCATCTCGCGCACGGCCTCACCGAGGTCGTCGACCTCGCGCAGGTCGATGGTCTCCGCGCCACGGGCGCGGACCCGGGCCAGCCGCTCGGGCACGAGGTCGACGGTGATCACGCGCAGACCGCGGTGCAGCGCGATCCGGGTGGCCATGTCGCCGATCGGGCCGGCCCCCATCACGACCAGGGTCCCGCCGTCGGGCACGGCGGCGTACTCGACGGCCTGCCACGCGGTGGGCAGGACGTCGGAGAGGTAGAGGAACCGCGCGTCGGGCGGGCCCTCGGGCACGACCATCGCGTTCGCCGCGGCCAGCGGGGCGCGCACGTACTCGGCCTGCCCGCCGGGCACCTCGCCGTACAGCTTGGAGAAACCGTAGAGGGCGGCGCCGGTGCCCTGCTCGCGCACCTGGGTGGTCTCGCACTGCGTCTGCAGGCCGCGGTCGCACATCCAGCAGCTGCCGCAGGAGATCTGGAACGGCAGCACGACCCGGTCGCCGACCTTCAGGTCGCCGGGCTCGGAGCCGAGCTCCTGGACGATCCCCATCGGCTCGTGGCCCAGGACGTTGCCCTGGCCCATGAACGGCGCCAGCGTCTCGTAGAGGTGCAGGTCCGAGCCGCACACCCCGGTCGACGTGATCTTGATGATCGCGTCGGTCGGCTGCTCGATCCGCGGGTCGGGCACGTCCTCCACCCGTACGTCGCGCACTCCCTGCCAGGTCACTGCTCTCATCGTCGTCTCCTCCGCGTGGTGCTCGTCCCGGCCGAGCGGTCCCGCGCGGCCGGACCATCGACGCTAGGCGGGGCCCCTTAGCCGCTGATACACCCGGTGAGGGGACGGGGCGACGCAGCGTGGGCCGGGTCACGCACAGCTCGGGACCACGGTCCGGGGGGAGCGGGGCCGAAAGACCCTGACCCACCCCTCTGACGACCCGTAGTGTCGTCCTCAGCCCGCCGATGAACGATCATCTGCGCGGTCACCCAGTGCCGGTCCGCCGGCCGTCAGGCCCGGGTGAATCATCACCGGACCGGCCCGACCAACGCCCCCGTGGTCCCTTGGACCCGGGGGCGTCGTGCGTCCCGGGGGCGCCGGAACGGTCACCTCGGGTGTCCGCGAGCGTCACCTCGGCTGTCCGCGAGCGTCATCTCGGCGGAGGGTGGCGGTCAGCGCGCGGTGGTCGCTGCCGCCGAGCACGTGCGTGCGCCCGGGGTGGTCGCCCTGCTCCCCCGTCGGGCCGTGCTCCCCCGTCGCGCCGGTCCCGCCCGCGCCGGTCCCGCCCGCGTCGAGCAGGACGTGGTCGAGCTGGACCCGCGGCGCGGCGGCGGGGAAGGTCGCGGCGCGGGCCAGGGGGGTCCAGCCGGTCAGCGCGGCCGGCACCCCGCCCGGGAGGTTGAGGTCGCCGAGCAGGAGCAGCGGGCGCGGGAGGTCGCGCGCCCAGCGGCGCAGCTCGCGCAGCTGGCCCGCGGCGCGGTGCGGGGCGAAGGAGAGGTGGGTGACGACGACCGTCACCGGCCCACCCGGTGCGGCGACGACGCCGGCCAGGGCGACGCGCTGCTCGTCGGGCGCCCACTGCAGGCCCCCGGCCGGGTCGGGCAGCGGCAGCGCCGCGCGGGAGGGGCGCATCCGCAGCTCCGACCACGCGGTGACCGGGTGCCGCGAGAGCAGGGCCACGCCGTACGCCGGCTCGCCGGCCTCGTGCGGAGCGCCGGTCGCGGTGCGGAAGGCGCGCGCGGGGCCGGGCGTGCCGAGCACCGCGGCGGCGAAGCGGGACGTCCACGGCGGACCGTCGCCGGCGCACGCGGCCGCGACGACCGCGGTCTGGTCGACGCCGCCGGCCCGCGGGAGCAGGTGGTCGACCTCCTGCACGCCGAGCACGTCGACGCCGAGCCGGGCCGCGTCGCGGGCCCAGCCGTCGAGGTCCGGGCGGCCCCCGGCGCCGCGGCCGGAGGCGGCGTTCGCGGTCGCCACCCGCAGCAGCTCTCCGTCCACCTCGGCGACGGTAGGCCCGCCCGGGTATACCTGAGCGGGTGGGGGTGGGCCGCCCACGACTGCGTAGCGTTCAGGGGTGCCCCGTCCCCGGATGGCCGTCCGGCCGCGCGACCTCGACCCGTCCGCCATGGCGGCCGTCGACGCGCTGCTGCGCGCCCACGTCGCCGGGCGGGGCCGGGCGCTGGCCGAGGTCGGTCCCGAGCTGGGCCCGGTGGTCGACGTCCTGGACGACGCGGTGAGCGGCGGCAAGCGGCTGCGGGCGGCCTTCTGCCTGTGGGGCGCCCGCGCGGCGACCGGCGGTGACCTCGTCGACGGCGCCGTGGAGGCGGCCGCGGCGCTGGAGCTCTTCCACCTCGCGGCGCTGGTCCACGACGACGTGATGGACCGCAGCGACGACCGTCGCGGCCGCCCGACCGTGCACCGCGCCTTCGCCGACCACCACGTCGCCGGCGGCCTGGGCGGCGACCCCGCGGCGTACGGCAGCGCGGTCGCCGTCCTGGTCGGCGACCTCTGCCTGACCTGGTCCGACGACCTCGCCGCCGAGGCCGTCGCGCGCGCCGGGGCCGAGGGCCCGGCCGCCCGCGCGGTGTGGTCGCGGATGCGCGACCAGGTGCTCGCCGGGCAGTACCTCGACGTCCTCTCCCACTCCCGCGGCATCAGCTCGGCGGCCACCTCGGTGCGGGTGCTGCGCTACAAGAGCGCGAAGTACACCGTCGAGCACCCGCTCGCCCTGGGCGCCACCCTGGGCGGCGCCGGCCACGACGTGCTCGACGCGCTGGCCTCGTTCGGCCTGGCCGTGGGCGAGGCGTTCCAGCTGCGCGACGACGTGCTCGGCGTCTTCGGCGACCCCGCCGTGACCGGCAAGCCGGTGGTCGACGACGTCCGCGAGGGCAAGCGGACGCTGCTGGTCGCCTGGGCCGAGGAGGGCGCCAGCCCCGGACAGCGCGCCGCCCTGCGCCGCCACCTCGGCGACCCCGAGGTCGACGCCGACGGCCTGGCCGAGGTCCGTGAGGTCCTGGTCGACACCGGCGCGCTGGCCCGGGTCGAGGCCCGGATCACCGAGCTGGTGGGCGCCGCGGCGGCCGACCTCGCCACCGTGCCGCTCGACGACGGGTCGCGCGCGGCGCTCGACGGCCTCAGCTCGGCGTGCGCCTGGCGGGCCGCGTGAGGCGCCCGCCCGCCCGGCCGGCGAGACGCCGCAGCGCCGGGGACGGTCCCGGGCCCGGCGTGGCCTGCACGCCACGACGCCCCCACCAGACCCACCAGGCCATCGACTGCACGACCAGCCCGAAGCCGAACAGGAGGTCCTCGACCGGCGCGTGCCCGATCCGCGGGCCCCAGATCGCGGCCTCGTCGTACAGCACGACACCGCGCGAGGTCAGCCACTCGTTGGTGAGCAGCTGGAAGAAGACCACGATCGCGTACGACGCCCAGAACGCCTTGCGGGTCAGCAGCCGCGTCCGGAGCACGAGGAGGTCGAGGACGACCGTGACGGCGACGCCGAGCAGCGCCGCGGTGGTGTACGTCACCGGCCCTCCTCCGCTGCGGGCCGGTCCGTCCGGTCCGGCTGGCCCGGCTCGTCGCCGACCGGCCACCCGCGCACCGCGCGGACGGCCTCGAGCGTCATGACCGAGGCCAGCGGCACGACCACGAAGAACATCCACTCCTCCAGCGGCAGGCCGCCCGGCAGCACGACGCCCAGGGTCTGCGTGGTGTCGAAGCGCCAGTGCCCGGCGTGGGTGGCCGCCACGTCCCACACCGCGAACGGCAGCCCCGCGCAGAGGATCACCAGCGCGAGCCGGCGGGCCCGGGCGTACACCCGGATCCCGAGCAGCACCTCCAGCGGCAGGGTCGCGACGAGCACGAACACCAGCATCGCGCCGTACGTGAGCTCCCGCATGGCGCCCAGCCTCCCCCATCCGTGCAACGTCGGGGGACCCACGTGGGTGTGACGCGCACCGCCGCCGCCGAGGGCCGCGGCCTGGTCGTGGGCGCCGGGCGTCGGTTGTCCGGGCGGGACCTGGCCGGCGCCTCGGCCACGCTGACCTACTACTCGGCGATCGCCGTGGTCGCCTGGCTGCTGCTCGTGCTCTGGACCACGTCCTGGGGCATCGGCGCGGACGGCGCCGAGGAGCGGTGGGCGCGGCTGCGGGTGCTGGTGCCCCCGGACATGGGCGGACGCCCGGCGTACGACGCCCTGGTCGCCGCCGGCACCCACCTCGGCGTCGTCGGCGCGCTGGTCGCGCTGTTCCCGGCCTCGTTCTACGGCGAGGGGATGCGCCGCGCCGCCACCGCGCTCGTGCCGGACCCGCACCCGCCGCGGCTGCCGGCCTGGCGGGCGCGGGCGCTCGCGCTGGCGCCGGTGCTGGTGCTGCCCGCCCTGGCCTGGCCGCTGCTGCTGGTCGGCGACCTGCTCGTCCCGCTGGCGCCCGAGGGCGGCGGTGGCGGCGCCGGCGACCTGGTGCTGCGCGTCGTGGTCGGCTTCACCCTGCTCTGGCTGGTGCTGACCGTGCTGCTCGCGTGGTCGTTCCGGGTGATCCTGCCCGACCCGCCGCGCACCTGGGTCACGGTCGTCGGCGGGCTGGCCACCGGCGCGTTCCTGGCCGGGTTCCTGCACGGCTTCCAGCTCTTCCTGTCGCTCCCGGTCGACGTCGGGGTCCCGTACGGCGGGCTGGGCGTCGTCGGCGGCGTCGTGGCCGTCGGGCTGTGGCTCTTCGTGCTGCACACGTTCCTGCTCCTGGGCTGGCTGGCCACCCGGGCCCTCGAGACCCGCGTCGCGCGCCGCGCCCGGGCCGACGGCGGTGGTCGTGCGTGAGCGTCGTCGACCTGCACGTCTGGGGCACCCCGCGGGTGCTGCCCGCGCTGGGCCGGATGGCCACCGGCCGCCGGGCGCTGCGCGGCACCCCCGGCCTGCGCTTCGCCAAGCTGCTCGGCACCGGCTCGGCGCGCACCTTCACCCCGCGCGACGCCGACCCGCACCGCTGGGCGCTGCTGACCGTATGGGACGGCGAGGCGGCGGCCGACGCGGCCGACGACGGCCCGGTCGTGCGCGGCTGGCGCGCCGGCTCCTCGGAGGAGCTGCGGGTGCGGATGTCGCCCCTGGCCGCCCGCGGCCTGTGGTCGGGCCGGCAGCCCTTCGACGCCGTGCCGCGACCCGGCTGGGACGGCCCGGTCGCCGCGATCACCCGCGCCCGGCTCCGCCCGACCCGCGCGCTGTCCTTCTGGCGCGCGGTGCCCCCGGTCGTCACCGGCCTGCACGCCGCCGACGGCCTGCGCCTGGCCCTGGGCGTCGGCGAGGCGCCAATCGGGCTCCAGGGCACCTTCTCGCTGTGGCGCTCGACGGCCGACGTGGTCGCCTATGCCTACCGGGACGCCGCGCACCGCGACGCGGTCGCCCGGACCGGACCCGAGCGCTGGTACGCCGAGGAGCTGTTCGCCCGCCTCGCCGTGCTCGACGTGCGCGGCACGCTCGAGGGGCGGGCCCCGTGAGCACCTCGAGCCGCGCGGCCCGCCTCACCGACCGGACCGTGCCGCGGACGCCGCCCCTGGCCCCGCGAGCCGTGCCGTGGCTGCTGGCCGCCGCCGGGGTCCTGGTCCAGATCGCCTTCCCGCTCACCGGCGGCGGCACGCTCGGCCTGACGGTGGCCAGCGTGGCGCTGTTCTCGGCCGCCGCGGTGGCCGACGCCGCGGTGCGCTTCGGGCCGGCGGTCGCCGCGTCCGTGCTGGTCGGGGCCGGCGGGGTCGGGCTGGTCGCGGAGGCCGTCGGGGTGCGCACGGGCCTCCCGTTCGGCGACTACGCCTACACCGGCACGCTCGGCGCGGAGGTCGCCGACGTCCCCGTGCTGGTGCCGCTGGCCTGGGTGATGATGGCCTGGCCCGCGCTGGCCGTGGCGCGCCGCCTGGTCGGGGCCCGCGGTCGGGTCGCCACGGTGCTGGTCGGGGCGTACGCGCTTACCGCCTGGGACGTCTTCCTGGACCCGCAGATGGTCGACGCCGGGCACTGGACCTGGGCGGACCCGACGCCGGCGCTGCCCGGGGTGGAGGGCATCCCGCTGACCAACTTCGCCGGCTGGCTGGTGGTCTCGCTGGTCGTCGTCGGGCTGCTGGACCGGCTGGTCCCGCGCAGCACCGACGCTCCCCGGGACGCCGTGCCGCTGACGATCTACCTGTGGACCTACTTCTCCTCCGTGCTCGCGCACGCGGTGTTCTTCGGCCGACCGCCGGTGGCGCTGGTCGGGGGCGTGCTGATGGGGCTGGTCGCGTGGCCGCTGGTCGTGACGCTGCTGCGCGAGCGGCGACGGTGACCCCCGGCCGTACGGCGGTGCGGTTCGGCAGCGCGTTGGCCGTGGCGTCGCTGGCGCTGACGGTCGACAACCTGCGTCGCGTGCGGACGCCCGACCCGACCGCGCGACCGGCGCCGGAGCCCGTCTGCGTGCTGCTGCCGGTGCGCGACGAGGAGCGCCACGTCACCGGCTGCGTGGCGGCGCTGCTGGCCACCCTGGACCGCTACCCCGGACCGGCCCGGCTGGTGGTGCTCGACGACGGGTCGACCGACGGCACCGGCCGGCTGCTGGCCGACCTCGCCGCGCGCGACGCCCGCGTCGAGGTGGTCCCCGGGTCGCCGCTGCCGGCCGGGTGGCTCGGCAAGACGTGGGCCTGCCACCAGCTCGCGCAGCACGCCGGGGACGCCGCGGTGCTGGTCTTCGTCGACGCCGACGTGCGGCTGGCGCCGTCCGCGCTGCCGGCGACCATGGCCCTGCTCCGCGACGCCGGGCTCGACCTGGTCTGCCCCTACCCGCGCCAGCAGGCGGAGGGGGTGGCCGAGCGGCTGGTGCAGCCGCTGCTGCAGTGGTCCTGGATGAGCACGCTGCCGCTCGGGCTCGCGGAGACCTCGCCCCGCCCCTCGCTGGGCGCCGCCAACGGCCAGCTCCTGGCCGTCGACGCCGGGGCGTACCGCCGGCTGGGCGGGCACGCCGCCGTCCGCGGCGACGTGCTCGAGGACCTCGCCCTGCTGCGCGCGCTCAAGGCCGTCGGGGGGCGCGGCGGGGTGGCGGACGGCAGCGCGGTGGCGACCTGCCGGATGTACGACGGCGGGCGCGCACTGCGCGAGGGCTACGCCAAGTCGCTGTGGACGGCCTTCGGCTCCCCCGCCGGCGGCGTCGCCGTCGTGGGGCTGCTCGTCTGGGCGCACGTCGTGCCGGCGGTGGCCGCGCTCGGCGGCTCGCGCGCCGGGACCGTGGGGTACGCCGCCGGCGTCGCCTCCCGGGCCCTGGTCGCGCGCCGCACCGGCGGGCGGGCCGGCGACGCCCTCGCGCACCCGGTCTCGGTCGTGGCGCTCGGCCTGCTGGTGCTGGACTCGCTTCGCGGCCACCGGCGCGGGACGCTGCGGTGGAAGGGCCGCCTGGTGTCGACGGCGGTGGTGGGCCCGTGAGCCGGGTCGTGGTGGTCGGCGCCGGGGTGGGCGGGCTCGCGGCGGCGGCGCGGCTGGCCGCGGACAGCCACGAGGTCCTCGTGCTGGAGCAGGCCGACGCGGTCGGCGGCAAGCTCGGCACGGAGGTGGTCGACGGTTTCGTCTTCGACACCGGGCCGTCGCTGGTGACGATGCCGTGGGTGCTGGAGGAGCTGTTCGCGGAGACCGGCGCCCCGCTGGCCGACGTGCTCGACCTGCGCCGGCTGGCCGTGGCCTGCCGCTACACCTTCCCCGACGGCACCGTGCTCGACCTGCCGGGCGAGCTGGCCGACGTCCCGGGCGCGCTCGACGCCGCGCTGGGCCCCGGCCGGGGCGCGCAGTGGACTGCGTTCCTGGGCCGCGCCCGGGCGGTCTGGGACGTCACGCGCGGACCGTTCCTGGAGTCCCCGATCAGCGTGCGCGGGATGCTGCGCCTCTCCCGGCGGGTGGGCGACGTGGCGACGGTGGCGCCGTGGCGGTCGCTGCGCGGGCTGGGTGCGCGCTACCTGGAGGACCCCCGGCTGCGGATGCTGCTCGACCGGTACGCGACCTACACCGGCTCCGACCCCCGCGCCGCGCCGGCCGCGCTGGCCACCGTGCCCTGGGCCGAGCAGGCGTGGGGGTCCTGGTACGTCCCCGGCGGCCTCGGCCGGATCGCCGAGGCCCTCCGGACGCGGGTGGAGGAGCTCGGCGGCGAGGTGCGCACGGGTGCACACGTGGTCGGCGTCGTCCTCGTCGACGGCCGCGCCGCCGGCGTACGCCTGGCCGACGGCACCGTCCTCGACGCCGACGTGGTGGTGGCCAATGCCGACGCCGCCGAGGTGTACGGCCACCTCGTGCCGGGTCGGGCGGCGGCGCGCGCCCGCCGGTCGATCGCGCGGGCCACGCCGTCGCTGGCCGGGTTCGTGCTGCTGCTCGCCCTCGACGACCCGCCGGCCGACCAGCCGCACCACCAGGTGCTCTTCGCCGAGGACTACGACGCCGAGTTCGACGCGGTGTTCGGGCGAGGCGGCCCGGCGCGGCCCGTGGAGCGCCCGACGGTCTACGTCTCCGCGCCCGACGACCCCGCGGTCGTCCCCGGGCCGGGCACGGGCGCGTGGTTCGTCCTGGTCAACGCCCCGCGCCACGACCCGGGCGGGGGCGTGGACTGGGACCGGCCCGGGCTCGCGGAGGCGTACGCCGACCGGCTCCTGGATCTGATGGCCGAGCGCGGCCTCGACGTCCGCGACCGGGTGCGCCACCGCACGGTGCTCACCCCGGCCGACCTCGAGCGGCGCACCTCGACCCCGGGCGGCTCCATCTACGGCACGTCCTCCAACGGGGCGCGCGCGGCGTTCCTGCGCCCCGCGAACCGCTCCCCCGTGCCCGGGCTCTACCTGGTCGGCGGGTCGGCCCATCCCGGCGGCGGGCTGCCGCTCGTGGTGCTCTCGGCCCGCATCGTGGCCGACCTCGTCCGCCGAGATGACGCTTCCGGACAGCCCAGGTGACGCTCGCGGACACCCGAGGTGACGGTTGCGGCGCGGAGGTCAGCGCGGGAGGGCCCGGCGGACCGCGACCAGCAGGCGTACGAGCCCTGCCGCGCCGAGCGCGACGGCGACCACCAGCGCGGTCGTGGCCAGCGCGGGCTGGTCGACCGCGGGCAGCAGGTCGACCCCGGACCGACGAGCCGCCCACGCAATCCCGCAGGCCAGGAAGCCGAACGACGCCACGATCACCCGGGACGGCCGCTCCCAGACCGTGACCGCGCCCGGTCCGGTCATCCCGGCCACCTGGGCGGTGGAGCGCACCGACTCCAGCAGCAGCGTCAGCAGCCCCGCGGCCACCCCGAGCGCCACCGCGAGCCCCGCGAACCCGGCCAGGGCGACCAGCGCCAGCAGCGCGAGCAGGTCCGCGACCCGGTCCGCGAGCGGGTCGAGCACGCTCCCCCAGCGTGACGCGGCACCGGTCTGCGCGGCCAGCGCGCCGTCGACACCGTCGAGCACGGCGGCGCCGACCAGGACCACGAGCGCCGGCAGCGGCCACCCGTCCCCGAGGGCGGCCAGCCCGGCCGCGACCGCGGTGACCAGCACCGCCGTGACCGTCACGGTGTCCGGCCGGACCCCCCGTCGCGCCAGCGGCCGCGCGCAGGCGTGGCTCAGCCGCACCCACCCGGAGACCCAGAAGGACGTGCGCGGGTCCAGGCCGCCGTGCAGCCGGGACCAGTGCGCGTACGCCTCCTCGCGGCTCACGGCGCGGGCGACGGCTCCGGCGACGGGCCGACCGAGCGGTCCCCGCGCAGCCGCTTCAGCACCAGCTCGGCGCTGATCAGGCACATCGGCAGCCCGATGCCGGGCACCGTGCTCGACCCGGCGTAGTAGAGCCCCGCCACCTTCCTGGAGCTGTTGCCGGCCCGGAAGAGCGCGCTCTGGCGCAGCGTGTGGGCGGGGCCGAGCGCGCCGCCGGACCACGAGTTCAGGTCCGTCACGAAGTCGCCGGGGCCCATCGTGCGCCGCACGACCACGCGCTCGGCCAGGTCCGGCACGCCGGCCCAGCGGGAGACGAGGTCGATCGCCGCGTCGGTGGCCTTCTCGACGGCCGCGTCGCCGGCGCCCTCGAGCCCGCCATGGCCCAGGCCGGGGTCGGGCGGCACTGGCACCAGGATGAAGAGGTTCTCGTGGCCGTCCGGCGCGACCGAGGGGTCGGTGGCCGACGGGCGGCAGACGTAGATCGAGGCCGGGTCGGGCACCCGGGTGGGCTGCTCGAAGATCGCGTCGAAGTTGGTCTTCCAGTCGTCGGTGAAGAACAGCGAGTGGTGGGCCAGCTCCGGAACCTCCCCACGCACGCCGAGGTAGGCCAGCACCGCCCCGGGCCCGGAGACGGCCTTGTCCCACCACGTCTGCGGGTAGGTCTGCAGCTCGGGCGGCAGCATCGTGGTCTCGACGTGGTGCAGGTCCGCGGCCCCGACCACGACGTCGGCGGGCAGCACGTGCTCGCCGTCGGCGTCGACGACGCGGACCCCGGAGACCTCGGTACGCCGCCGGCCGGGCAGCCGGGCCCCAAGGCCGGAGCCACCGCGGGTGCGGGTCTCGATCGCGGTGGCGGCGGTGCCGGTGCGCATGCGGACACCGTGCTGCTCGGCGAGGCCGGCCAGCGCCTCGACCAGCGTGACGAACCCGCCCTCGGGGTAGAGCACCCCGTCGGCCAGGTCGAGCCAGCTCATCAGGTGGTACATCGACGGCGCCCGGTCCGGCGAGGAGCCCAGGAAGACCGCCGGGTAGCCCAGCACCTGGCGCAGCCGCGGGTCGGAGAACCGCGAGGCGACGTGGCTCTCCAGGGAGCGCGTGAGCAGCCCGGCCAGCCGGGGCCCGTTGGTCAGGATCCGCCGCCCGGCGTAGGCCGCCGTGGAGTCGTAGGAGGTGTAGAGGAACTGCTGCACGGCGAGGTCGTAGACCTCGCGCGCGGAGTCGAGGTAGTCGTCGAGGACGGCGCCGGCACCGGGCTCGACGGACTCGAACAGCGCCCGGTTGCCGGCCTGGTCGGCGGCGATGTCGAGCGGCTCGTGGTCGTCGTGGAAGACGCGGTAACCGGGGTCGAGGCGGCCCAGCGTGACCTGGTCGGCGGTCGTGGTGCCGAGGAGGCGGAAGAAGTGGTCGAAGACCTCGGGCATCAGCCACCACGACGGCCCGGTGTCGAACCGGAAGCCGTCGGCCGACCAGGAGCCCGCGCGGCCGCCGAGGGCCTCGTTCTTCTCGACCAGCTCCACGTCGTGGCCGTCGGCGGCGAGCAGCGCGGCGGTGGCCAGGCCAGCCACGCCGCCACCCACCACGACGACCCGCTGGCGGGCGCTCACGAGGCCCTCACCAGGGTCGCGTCGCGGGGGCGACCGTCGCGCGCCAGGGCGGCCGCGGCCAGGCGCGCCTTGGCCGGGCCAGGCACGCGGACGCGCCGGCGCCGCAGGTCGGCCACGGGGGTCTCGCGCAGCCGGCGGGACAGCTCGGAGAAGAGGTCGTGCGCGACGCAGACGGCCAGCCGGCTGCTGCGGGGCAGCGCCGGCACGACGGCGGCCCCGGCACGCAGGTCGGCGTCGACGTCGTCGAGCCAGCCGCGCACGGCGGTCCCGTCGAGCGCGTCGGGGTCGATCCCGGGCAGGTAGCGGCGGCCCAGCTGGTCGGCGTCCTCGCCGAGGTCGCGCAGGAAGTTGACCTTCTGGAAGGCCGCACCCAGCCGCTGGGCGCCCGGGGCGAGCGCGTCGTAGCGCCGGGCCCGGTCCGGGTCGTCGATCAGGAACGCGTTCAGGCACATCAGGCCCACCACCTCCGCGGAGCCGTAGACGTAGGTCCGCAGGCTCCGCTCGTCGTGCTGCTCGAGCTCCAGGTCGGTGCGCATCGAGGCGAAGAACGGTCGGACCAGCCCGGCGTCGATGCCGCACGTGCGTGCGGTCCGGGCGAAGGCGTGCACGACCAGGTTGGTGCTGGCGCCGGAGTCCATCGCGGCGAGCGTCTCGCGCTCGAGGGCGTCGAGCGCGTCGGCGCGGTCGCCGACGGGCTGGCCCGGGCGCGGCGCGTCGACGACCTCGTCGGCGACGCGCACCAGCGCGTACACGTTGCGCACGTGCGGGCGGACCCGGGCACCGAGCAGGCGCGAGGCCAGGCCGAAGGACGAGGAGTACGCCTCGATGACCAGCGCCGCGCTCGCGTCGGCGACGTCGTCGTAGGCCAGGTGCGGCGCCTGCGCCGACCCGCCCGTACCCCGTCCGCTGCGCACTCGTGTCATCGATCCCTCCGAGCGCCATCGTCCCACCCCGGAGAAGGCGGTCCGCCCACCCGTTCCGGGGGCGGGCGCGCGGGTGACGTGCCAGGGTGGGCGGAACCCCCAGGAGGCACCCCCCATGTCCACCTGCTCCCCCCTCCCCACCCCCCACCCCGGCTCGTCCCGCAGCAGCGCGGTGGCCGACGAGCGCGACCGGCTGGCGGCCCTCCGCCGGCTCCGGCTCGTCGACACCCCGGCCGAGGAGCGCTTCGACCGGATCGTGCGGATCGCCGAGACGTTGTTCGGCGTGCCGATGGCCGAGATCAACCTGATCGACGAGGACCGGCAGTACACGAAGTCCGCGTTCCCGGCCGCCAACGCCGGCAAAAACACCCCGCGCGGGGACTCGTTCTGCACCGTCACCGTGGCCGACGACAGGACGCTGCACGTCCCCGACGCGACCGCCGACCCCCGGTTCGCGCAGAACCCGCTGGTCACCGGCGGACCCGGCATCCGCTTCTACGCCGGGCACCCGCTCTCGGCGAACGGCCAGCGGGTCGGCTCGCTGTGCCTGGTCGACGACGAGCCCCGGACGCTGACCGGGCCCGAGCAGCAGATGCTGGCCGACCTCGCGACCTGGGTCGAGCGCGAGCTCGAGCGGGACAGCGAGATGGCCTACGCCGCGGACGTGCAGGCACGCCTCCTGCCGAGGACGGTCCCCACGCTCGACGACTACGAGGTCGCCGGCACCTGCGTGACCGCCCGCGAGGTCGGTGGCGACTTCTACGGCTGGCACGCCGAGGACGACCGGCTCGACGTGGTGCTCGTCGACGTGATGGGCAAGGGCGTCGGCCCCGGGCTGCTCGCGGCCGGGCTGCGGGCGGCCCTGCGCGCCACCGCCTCGGGCGCCGGCCCCGCGCGCGGCTTCAACCTCGCCGCGGCCCTCGTCGAGGACGACTTCGCCGAGAACGGCTCCTTCGCCACCGCGTTCGCCGCCCAGGTCGACCTCCCCACCGGCGCCGTGTCCTTCGTCGACGCCGGGCACAGCCTCGGCCTCGTCGTGCAGGCGGACGGCGCCTGCCGCCGGCTGCCGTCGACGTGCCTCCCGCTGGGCGTCCTGCCCGGGTACGAGTGGGTCGCCGCCGCGACCTCCGTCGCGCCCGGCGAGACCCTGGTGGTCGTCAGCGACGGGATCCTGGACCACTTCGCCACCACCGCGGAGGCCGTGTCCCACGTCGCGGCGCTGGTGTCCGCGGCGCCCACCGCGCGGGCGGCGCTCGAGGAGATCACGGCCGCCGCCGCCCGGAGCGACGCCACGGGCCAGGACGACCTCACGGTCGTGGCGGTGCGCCGGCTGCGGTAGCCCCGGGCGGGGGGAGGCTCGGCCGCCGCCGTGCCCCGAGCGGACCCTCGCCTAGGATCGTCGCCGTGGTTGGCCGGAGCGACGCCGCCCCTGCGCCAGCGGGCGCGCCAGCCCTCCGCGTCGGTGCCGCCGGGGCGGTCGTGGTGGCGGTCGCGTTCGGGATGGGCCGCTTCGCGTTCGGGCTCACGCTGCCCGACCTGCGCACGGACCCCGCCCTCTCCGCCAACGGGTTGTCCGACGCGGTCGTCGGCCTGATCGCCTCGGCGACGTTCGCGGGCTTCCTCATCGGCATCCTCGGGACCCCGCTGCTGGCCCGGCGCGCCGGTCCCCGCGCACCCACGACGCTGGGCTGCGCGTGCGGCGCCGTCGGCGGGCTGGTCGTGGTCGTCGCACCGCACCCCGGGGTCCTCGCCGCGGGGGCGGTGCTGGTGGGCAGCGCAGCGGGCTGGGTGTGGGCCCCGTACAACGACCTGGTCGCAGCGGTCGCCCCGCCCGAGCGCCGGCCCGGGCTGGTCGCGGCCGTCGCCACGGGGACCAGCGCCGGCCTGGTTGCGGTCGCGGTCGTCGCGGTGGCCGGTCCCGGGTGGCGGACGGTGTGGGCCGCGGTCGGCCTCGCCTCCGCCGCGGCCGCGGCGCTCAACCTGCGCTGGACCCCGCGGGTCGCCCCCGCGCCCCGTGGCCGCCCCCGACCCGTGTGGCGGCCGCTCCTCCTCCCGTCCGTCTACGCCGTGGGCTACTACGTCACGACGACCCTGTTCTTCACCTACGCCGCCGAGACGCTGCGCCGCGGCGGGCTGCCGGATACGGCCGGCCCGGCGCTCTACGCCGTCATCGGCGTCCTCGGCCTGCTCGGGCTGCTGACTGGTCGGTGGTCCGCACGGATCGGTTCCCGCCGGGTCGCCGCCTCGTGCCTGGGCATGCTCGCCGTCGCGCTCGGGGTCCTCGGTGTCGCCGGCGACTCGTGGGCCGCCGCACTCGCGGCCGCGGTGGTGTTCGCCCCGGGATACATGATCGGCGCCTCCATCATCGCCGTGTGGACCTCTGCCCTGGTCCCCGAGGGCTCGAGCGAGGCAATGACCGCGGTCATCGCCGTCGGCGCGCTCGCGGCCGTGGTCGGCCCGGCGGTGGTCGGCGGCCTCGCGGGCTCCCTCGGGCTGTCCGCGGTGCTGGTGGCGCTGGCGGTGCTCGTCGCCGTGGGTGCTGCGGCCATGGCGGCGCCGGGCCACCCCCGTTCCCCGCGGTCTCCCGAGCGCCGATAGGTCGTCGCCCGCGTCCGCCGGGCGTACCCGACCACCTAGACTCGCCCCCGGCAGCGCGGCACCGAGCGCTCGCCCGGACTGCGACCGACGCACGCCACGGCTCCGCAGGTCCCGGGCCCCTAGCTCAATTGGCAGAGCTGAGGACTTTTAATCCTTAGGTTGTGGGTTCGAGTCCCACGGGGCCTACCGCGCGTCCGGGTCGTGTGCCCGAGCACCGTCCGTGGCCCGTCCTCAGGCACGCGACCCGTCGCCACCGGCCACCCCGGGCACCGTCGTCGGGCAGGATGCCCGCCATGACCGACACCACGCCCCCGACGCCCGCGCGCGCGACGCCCGAGCTGGTCCACCTCGACGTGTCCGACGGGGTCGCGACGCTGACCCTGGACTCCCCGCGCAACCGCAACGCGCTCTCGCGGCAGCTGGTGGCCGAGCTGCTCGACGGGCTCGCCCGCGCCGAGGCCGACGACGCCGTACGCGTGGTGGTCCTCGCCGCCACCGGGAAGGTCTTCTGCTCGGGGGCCGACCTGGCCGAGGCGGCCGGGCAGGGCATGGAGGAGGGCGCGCGGACCATCGTGGCGATCCAGCGCGCGATCGTCGCGCATGCCAAGCCGGTCGTGGTGCGGGTGCAGGGACCGGTGCGGGCCGGCGGGATCGGGATCGTCGCCGCCGCCGACGTGGCGCTCTGCGCCGAGGACGCGACCTTCGCGCTGACCGAGGTACGCCTGGCGCTGGCCCCCGCCGCGATCTCGCTGACCGTGCTGCCCCGGATGACCAGCCGCGCCGGGGCCTGGGCGTGCCTGTCGGGCGCCACCTTCGACGGCCGCGACGCCGCCGCCTGGGGCCTGGTCACCCGGGCGGTGCCGGCCGACGACCTCGACGCCGCCGTCGCCGAGACCTGCGCCGAGCTCGGCAAGGGCGCCCGGCAGGGCCTGCGCGAGACCAAGCAGCTGCTGGCCCGCGACCTGGTCGACCGGATCGACGCCCGGGGCGACGACCTCGCCCGTCTCTCGGCCCGCCTCTTCGGCTCCGACGAGGCGAAGACGGCGATGACGGCGTTCCTGGAGCGCAGGCGCTGAGACCGGCCCCCGCGGATCCGGCCGAACGCACCCGTCGCCCCCCGGATCGCCGTACCTTGCGGGCATGACCGATCCGGCCCCCGACGGACAGGCAGACCTGTTCGACCGGTGGCTGGCCCACCGCTCGCCGCCTGAGCCGGCGGCCCCGGTCGAGCCCCTGAGCCCGGCGCCCCCGACCCCGGCGCCCCCGGCCCCGGCGCGCCCCGTCCGCAAGCCCGAGCAGCCCCACCTGCCGGCCGCGGTCGACGAGGACCTCGCCCACCCGACGTTCCGGCCGCGTCGCACGGCCCGGCTGGTCACGGGTCTGCTGCTGCTCGCCTCGCTCGGGGTCACCGCCCTGCTGGCGTGGGAGGCCTACGGGAACCGCACCGACCTGGTGGCCGGGGACCTCGTCCCGGTCGGCATCGCCGCAGCGCTGAGCCTGGTGCTGTGGGCGGTGCGGTCGTCGACCTCGGTCGCCCGGCTCTCCGTCGACGGCGGGCACCTGACGATCACCCGCAACGGCGAAACCTGGCGCTGCGACCTGGCCGGCCGGGCCACCCCGGTCGAGGTGGTCGGGCGGCCCGGTCGGCGCGGCTGGAAGGTCGTGTTCGCCCGACGGGGGCACCCGCCGTACGTCGTGGACGCCTCCATGGTCGACCCGGTGCACTTCACCCGGGTCCTGGCGCACTACCGCCCGGACGTCGTCGACCGGCCCTGAGGGCGGGTCAGACCCGCTCCTCCATGCGTACGCCGCGCTCGCCGGCGTCGGTGAGCCGGACGTTCTCGGCGGCCGCGGCCTCGAGCTCGGCGCGGCGGGTGGCCTCGAGCATCACCTGGGCCGCCTCATAGGCGCCGGGCTCGGAGACCAGGTCGACGGCGCCGCGGTCGAACCTGGCCAATGCGTTGCGTCCGAAGATCTGCTGCTCGGTCGAGGTGCGCTCGGCGCGCCCGCGTCCCAGGAACGAGACAAACCAGTGCAGCACCGCGGTGATCCGGTTCTTGAAGCCGGTGATGTAGACGAGGTGGACCGCGAGCCACATCAGCCAGGCGATGAAGCCGGTCAGGCGCACGTTGCCCACCAGCGCCACGGCGCGGAAGCGGCTGATGATCGCCATCGAGCCCTTGTCGAAGTACTTGAACGGCTTCTGGGCCGGCTTGTTGTCGAGGCGGTGGCCGATCTCCTTGGCGGCGTACTTCGCCCCCTGGATGGCGACCTGCGCGACGCCCGGGAGGTTGTCGAGGGAGATCATGTCGCCGACGACGAACACCTCGGGGTAGCCCGGGAGGGTCAGGTCGGGGTTGACCCCGATCCGCCCGGCCCGGTCGACCGGGGCGCCGGTCTGCTCGGCCAGCTGCTTGCCCAGCGGGCTGGCCTGCACGCCGGCGGCCCAGATCTTGGTGATCGAGTTGATCCGCTCGGTGTGGCCGTCCTTGTACTGGGTGACCAGGCCGCGCTCGTCGACGTCGGTGACCATCGCGCCGAGCTTGACCTCGACGCCGAGCTTCTCGAGCTCCTTCTTCGACTTCTCCCCCAGCTTGGCGCCGAAGGGAGGCAGCACCTGCGGGGCGGCGTCGACCAGCACGACGCGTGCGGAGCGGGTGTTGATCGAGCGGAAGTCGCGGCGCAGCGTGCGGTGGGCCAGCTCGGCGATCTGGCCGGCCATCTCGACACCGGTCGGACCGGCCCCGACGACCACGAAGGTCAGCATGTGGTCGACGTCCTCACCCTTGGCGGCGCCGACCTCGGCCATCTCGAAGGCGCCGAAGATGCGTCCGCGCAGCTCGAGGGCGTCGTCGATGCTCTTCATCCCGGGGGCGAACTCGGCGAAGTGGTCGTTGCCGAAGTACGACTGCCCGGCGCCGGCGGCGACCAGCAGCGAGTCGTAGTGGGTGACGGTCTGGCGTCCCAGGACGTGGTGGGTGACGGTGCGCGCGTCGAGGTCGACGTCGGTCACCTCGCCGAGCAGGACGCGGGCGTTCTTCTGCCGGCTGAGCACCTCGCGGGTGGGCGGCGCGATCTCGCCCTCGGAGAGGATCCCGGTCGCCACCTGGTAGAGCA
Organism: Nocardioides aquaticus; assembly: GCF_018459925.1. NCBI lineage: Bacteria > Bacillati > Actinomycetota > Actinomycetes > Propionibacteriales > Nocardioidaceae > Nocardioides > Nocardioides aquaticus. Next base: position 704,642 of record NZ_CP075371.1, on the reverse strand, counting down.
GCGGCTGGAAGAGGTGGTGGGTGGTCTTGGCGATCATCGTGATGTCGACGTCGCTGCCCTTGAGGGCCTTGGTCCCGAAGAGGCCGCCGAAGCCGGAACCGATGACGACGACCCGGTGCCGCTGTCCCTCGCCCCCGCTCGCGTCGCCCGCGTTGCCGTGGTCGACCAGCTGAAGGTTCTCGTGGTGGGGCTGCGTCACGTCGTGTCCGTCCTGGGTCGAGCTCATGGGTGCTCCGTCTCCTCGGGTGCACCCCCATCGTCTCGCGCCGACCGGGGTGGTGCCAGTCGTCGCGTCGTCTCATCGGTCACACGCGCCCCTGCTCGACGTGGGGCCGCGTCGTCGCAGGTCAGCGGCTCGCGTCCGGATCGAACAGGTCGCCGGGCGACACGCGGAAGCCCGCCGGGGTGGCTTGACACGCCACCCCTGCGGGTAAAGCGTCCACACTGTCCCCGACGGCCACCACTCTCGGAGGGACCCTCGTGACGTCGACCCCGCCTCAGATCGCCCTGGCCCCCGGGCCACGGAGCGTTCAGGACGCACGCCGGTGGGTGGTCGGCCGCTGCCGGGACCTCGGCCGGCCAGAGCTGGCCGAGTGCGCCGAGGTGGGCGTCTCGGAGCTGGTGAGCAACGCGCTGCTGCACGGGTCCGCCCCGATCCAGGTGGGGGTCGCCGGCACCGCCGCCCACCCGCGCGTGGAGGTGCGCGACGCCTCCACCGACGCGCCCCGGATCGGCTCGGGCACCGAGGCCACCCTGCTCGGCGACCACCTCGACGACGACGCGCTGCTGACCTTCGGGCGCGGCCTGGGCATCGTGGCGCGCGTCTCGCGGGCCTGGGGTGCCGACATCGACGACGACGGCAAGGTCGTCTGGTTCGAGCCGGCCGAGGACGTCGAGGACGTCGCCACCGAGGGCGTGGTCACCGGCCTGACCGGGCAGGCCGCGCGGCGCCGCGCCCTGGACCGCGCGGGCGTGCGCACCTTCGTGCTCCCCGGCGTCCCGCTGCGCCTGCACGTCGCCTTCGTCCGGCACTACCGCGAGCTGCGGCGCGAGGTGCGGCTGCTCGCGCTGGCGCACGCCACGACCTACCCGCTGGCCCGCGACCTGTCCGAGCTGTTCACGGCGCTGGACGCCCCGGCGTACGACGGGCTCCTGCTCGCCGTCGCCGACATCGCCGACGCCGCCGACGCGGCCGTGCACGACCACGCCGAGGGCCACACCGCGGTCGACCTGCGCGTGGACCTGACCCGCGAGGGCGCCGCGGAGCTCGGCCGGCTGGCCGAGCTGCTCGAGGCCGCCGACGTGTTCTGCCGCGAGGAGCGGCTGCTCGCCCTGGCCCGCGACCACGAGCAGCGACGGTTCCAGCGGTGGTTCCTCGAGGAGCTCGAGGCGCAGGGGGCCGGAGCGGCGCCCCGGCGCTGGGACGAGGAACCCGGGGACGGGGCGCCCGGGGACGGGGCGCCCGGGGACGGGGACGGGGACGACGAGCGCCCCCGGACGACCGTCCGGTGAGGGGACCGGCTCCGGCGGCGGTCGCGGCCGTCGCCGTCGGCGGCGCGCTCGGGTGCGTGCTGCGCGCGGTCGTGGGCGAGGTCGTCCCGGCCGGCCCCACGGACTTCCCGTGGGTGATCTTCGTGGTCAACCTCGTCGGGGCCGTCGCGCTGGCCGCCCTCCCGGCGCTCGGTGCCGTCCGCCGGTCGTCCGTCCTGGCCGCGGGCCTCGGGCCCGGCCTGCTCGGGGGGTTCACGACGCTGTCGGCCGTCTCGGACCAGACCCGGGCGCTGCTGGCCGCCGAGGAGACGGTGACCGCGGCGGCGTACGTCGGGAGCTCCCTGACCGTCGGCCTGCTGGCCGTGGTGGCCGTGTCCGCCGCGGTGGGGACCGGGCCCGAGCAGGACCTCGCCGACGAGGAGGGCGACGAGTGAGCCCGGTGGACCTGCTGCTGGTGGCGCTCGGCGGTGCTGTCGGGGCGCCGCTGCGGTTCGTGGCCGCGCACCACCTCGACCGGGCGCTGCCGTGGGGGACGCTGCTGGTCAACGTGGTCGGCTCGACGCTGCTCGGCGCCTTCGCGGCACTGGCCCTGGACGGCAGCGCGTACGCCCTCCTGGCGACCGGCTTCTGCGGCGGCCTGACCACCTGGTCGAGCTTCGTGGTGCAGACCCGGCGGACCGGCGGGGCGCGGGGCGCGGCCTACGCCGTGGGGACCCTCATGCTCAGCCTGCTCGGCTGCACGGTCGCGTTCGCGCTCGTCGCGGGCTGAGGTGGCCTAGGCGTAGCCGAGGTCGTGCAGCCGGTCGTCGTCGATGCCGAAGTGGTGGGCGATCTCGTGCACGACGGTGATCCGTACCTCCTCGACGAGCTCCTCGGGCGTCGAGCAGTAGGCCAGCAGCGGGAGCCGGAAGACGAAGATCCGGTCCGGCAGGCGGGCCAGGTTGCCGCCCTCCTGCTCGGTCAGGGCGACGCCGTCGTAGAGCCCGAGGATGTCGCGCGGCTGGTCGGCCGGCGGTTCGTCCTCGACCAGCACCACGACGTTGCTGACCCGCTCCGCGAGCGCGTCGGGGATCTCGTCGAGCGCGGCGTCGACCAGGCGCTCGAACTCCTCGGGGCTGATGTCGAGAGGCACGCGGTCATCCTCCCCGACGCCCGAAACGCGCCGGCAGGGCTCGTCACGACTCCACCCACGACAGCACGCGACGCCCCCGGAACGCAGCGACGCCCCGGACCAGTGGTCCGGGGCGTCATCCTGCGACCCCGACGGGACTCGAACCCGCGGCCTCCGCCGTGACAGGGCGGCGCGCTAACCAACTGCGCTACGGGGCCTAGTTCGCTCTTCCGCGCAGCCCGGATCGGGCCTCGCGGACGAAGCGGTAGGACTCTAACCCACGGCGGCTGCGCCGCCCAACTCAGGCCCAACTCGGGCCCGACTCAGGCCCCGCCCGGGCTCGGACCCGGGCTCGGACTCGGCACCCCCAACGGGATTCGAACCCGTGCTACCGCCGTGAAAGGGCGGGGTCCTGGGCCGCTAGACGATGGGGGCCAGGCGGCCACATCCTAGGACCACGCCGTCCGGTTGCGGGCCGGGACCCGGGCTCCGGTAAGGTGACCGTCGCTCGGGCAGGTAGCTCAGTCGGTACGAGCGTCCGCCTGAAAAGTGGAAGGTCGGCGGTTCGACCCCGCCCCTGCCCACGAGCAGCACCAGGTCCCGACCTGGACGAACGCCCCCGCCGGTCACCGGCGGGGGCGTTCTGCGTCGACGGGTGGAGCCACCCGGGGGTCGTCGGGTCATGATGGGCCGACCACCCCGGGCTGCCGGATCCTGCCCGCCCGGGCACCAGGACGTACGGAGGAGCGCATGCCACCCAGGACCATCGCCGGCCGCTACCTGGTCGACCGCGCGGTCGGCCGGGGCGGGATGGGCACCGTGTGGCTCTGCCGCGACGAGGTGCTGGGGCGCCAGGTGGCGGTCAAGCAGATCGGGGCGCTGCCGGGCGAGACGACCTTCGACGTGGCCCGGGCGCTGCGCGAGGCCCGCTCGTCGGCGGCCCTGAACCACCCGCACGTCGTCGCGATCTACGACGCCGTGGAGGACGAGACCGGCAACTGGCTGGTGATGGAGTACGTCCCCTCGCGCACCCTCGCCGAGATCGTCGCCGAGGAGGGGCCGCTGGACCCCGTCCGGGTGGCCGGGCTCGGGGCGCAGGCCGCCGAGGGCCTGGCCGCGGCCCACGCCCGCGGCACGGTGCACCGCGACGTGAAGCCGAGCAACCTGCTGATCACCGAGGACGACCACGTCAAGATCACCGACTTCGGCATCTCGCGCACCCACGGCGACGTCGAGCTCACCCGGACCGGCCTGGTCACCGGCACCCCGTCGTACCTGTCCCCCGAGGCCGCCCGCGGCGAGAGCGGCGGCACGGCCTCCGACGTGTGGGCGCTCGGGGCCACGCTGTGGACGGCCGTCGAGGGCGTCGGGCCGTACGCCGACCGCGACAACGCGCTCGCGGTGCTGAACGCGATCGTCTCCGAGCCCACGCCCGTGCCCGCGCACGGCGGCCCGCTCACCGACCACGTCACGCGGATGATGGACCACGACCCCGGCGCGCGACCCTCGATGGGGATGGTGGTCGCGTCCCTGCAGGCGGTGCACCGTGGCGAGGCAGCACCGGCTGCCCCGCCGGAGCCGGACGACGCGGCCGGACACCCCGTGCCTCCCGTGCCGCCGCCGGTGCCGCCCTCGGGGCCGGCGACCGGGTCGGCGACAGGGCCGGCGACAGGGCCGGCGACCGATGACCGCCGCCGTCGGCGGGGCGGCTGGCTGGTGGCGGCCGCGGTCCTGCTGGTCCTGCTGCTGGGCGGGGTGGTGTGGCAGGTCGGCCGCGACGACGCGCAGCCCGTCGCCGGCACCACGGACCCCACGCCGGCACCGTCGGCGACCCCCGCGCAGACGCCGACCGAGGAGCCGTCCCCGACCGAGGAGCCGACCCCGACCCAGGAGCCGGAGACGTCGGCGCCGCCGACGACCTCCGCGCCCCCCGAGCCCGAGCCGTCGAGCCCGTCCCCCTCGGAACCGGAGTCGGAGTCACCCTCGGCGTCGACCGGTGACGCCGCGGCGTTCGCCACGTCGTACTACTCCCAGCTGCCGGACAACCTCGAGGCCGCCTACGCCCAGCTCTCGCCGAGCTACCGGCAGTCGACGTCCTTCCAGTCGTACGCGGGCTTCTGGCGCACGATCGACGACGTCTCGGTCGGCTCCACCACCGTGGCCGACGACGGCACCACGGTCGACGTCCAGGTCACGTACACGACCGACGGGGGCTCGCAGACCGAGACCCGCCGGCTCTACCTCGACCCCGCCGGCGACGGCTTCGTGATCGGCGACGACGAGGCCGTGTAGCCGAGATGACGCTTCCGGACAGCCGAGATGACGCTCGCGGCGCCTCGAGGTGACGGTTCCGGCGCACCCGCCGGGCCCGGGCCGTACGGCACGACGCCCCCGCCGAGGAACGGCAGGGGCGTCGTGGACCGGGCCGGGGCGGCCCGGCGGCCGGCTCAGTAGGAGGAGAACAGCAGCCGGTTCGGCGAGCCGTTGGCGCCGCTGACCACGTTGCTCGTGGCGTTGCCGACCAGCGCGCCCGTCACCGTCGACGGCGAGGCTGACGGGTTGCCCTGGAGGTAGAGGGCGGCGACGCCGGCGACGTGCGGGGAGGCCATCGAGGTGCCCGAGATGGTGTTGGTCGCCGTGGTGCCGCCGATCCAGGCCGAGGTGATGCTCTGGCCCGGGGCGAAGAGGTCGACGCAGGAGCCGTAGTTCGAGAACGAGGCCCGGGCGTCGCCGAACGTGCTGGCCGCGACGGTGATCGCCGAGGCCGCCCGTGCCGGCGAGGAGGTGCAGGCGTTCACGTTCTCGTTGCCGGCGGCCACGACGGTGGTGATCCCGGCGGAGACCATCCGGGCCACCGCGGTGTCGGTGGCGGCGTCGGCCCCGCCGCCCAGGCTCATGTTGGCCACGGCGGGCCGGGTCGCGTTGGCGGCCACCCAGTCCATCCCGGCGATGACGCCGGAGCTGGTGCCGCTGCCCCGGCAGTCCAGCACGCGGACCGGGACGAGCGTGACCGCCTTGGCCACGCCGTACGTCGTGCCGCCCACGGTGCCGGCGACGTGCGTGCCGTGACCGTTGCAGTCGCTGGTGCCGCGCCCGTCGTTGATCGCGGTGACGCCGGCGGCGACGCGTCCGCTGACCTCCCGGTTCGCGGCGTAGATGCCGGTGTCGATGATGTAGGCGCGCACCCCGGAGCCCGTACGGCTGTAGGTGTAGCTGCGCGAGAGCGGCAGAGCGCGCTGGTCGATGCGGTCCAGGCCGCCGGTGGCGTTGCTCTGGGTCGCCGCGATGCTGACGCGGGCGTCCTCCTGGACGAACTCGACCTGCGGGTCCCGGCGGACCTCGGCCAGCTGGGCGTCGGTCAGCGAGACGGCGTAGGCGCCGAGGGTGCCGTAGACGTGCTCGACGTCGCTGCGCTGCCCGTCTACGGCGGCGCGGGCCTCGCTGCGGGCCTGGCCGGCGGCGGCCTCGTCGAGCACGACGACGTACCGACCGGCCACGGCACGATCGGAGGTGACCAACGGAGCGGGGCGGTCGGGGGCGGCGGCGGGCGCGGCGGGTCCGGCGGCCGACGGGGCGGCGGGTGCGGCCGAGGCCGGGCCGGCGCCGAGGGTGCCGGCGGCGGCGAGGGCCGCGACCAGGGCAGCGAGCGGGGTGGTCTTCTTCATGGTTTCCAAGCACCTTCCGGCGGGCCGCGGACGGCCACGTGGCGGGCACCTCCCGAGACAGGAGGGCTGACGGCCGGGGGGCCGTCACCGGTCACTGTGCCCCTCCCGGCACCCCCGCGCCACGAACCTGTGATGCAGGTCGATGCACTGCACGAAGCTGCAACCAGGGCCCGCATCGGCCGCCGTCCAGGGCGCTCCGGGCCGGCTCTGGGCCGGCTCCAGGTGGTCCCCGCACCACGCCGCGGTGGGCCCGGGCGCGCGTTCCGGGCCGCGGGGCCGCTACGGTGCCGAGAAGAGATCGCACGCCACACCAAGGAGTTTTCATGAACAAGAGCCAGCTCGTCGAGGACGTCGCCACCCGCGCCGACGTCGACAAGGCCACCGCCGACCGCGCCGTCGCCGCCGTCCTCGAGGCCATCACCGAGGCCCTCGTCGCCCGCGACAAGGTCACCATCCCCGGCTTCGGCACCTTCGAGACCCGCGACCGTGACGCCCGCACCGGCCGCAACCCCCAGACCGGCGAGGCCATCCAGGTCGCCGCCACGACGGCCCCCGCCTTCAAGGCCGGCGCCGAGCTCAAGCGCAAGGTCGCCGGTCGCTGATCGACCGCACCTCGTAGGACCCCCTGCGCGCCCCGCGCGCACGCACGCCCCCGTCGGTCACCGGCGGGGGCTTCTGCGTCCCCCGACGCGCCGCGACCGTCATCTCGACGCGCCGCAAGCGTCATCTCGGCTGTCCGCGAGCGTCATCTCGGCGTCAGCGGGCGCGGCCGGAACGGTCGAGGGCGGCGGCGTACGCCTGCGCGAGCCCCGGGTCCGCCGTGGCCCGCCAGTCCACCTGGCCGCCCACCTCCGGCTCCGTCTTGGCCCACTCGAACCACGCGACCATGCCCAGGGCCGGGAGCCGCTCGGCCAGCGCGGGGTCCCAGACCTGGTCCCACCAGGCGGCCTTGACCTCGGCCTCCGGGGCGCCGCCGGCGCCGGGCACGTAGAGCGCCGCGGTCTCGGTCACCGCGACCGGCTTGCCGCGGGCCACGCCGTACTCGCCGTGGAAGTCCGGGACGACCCGCTCGTCGCGCGTGGTCGAGACGTAGGTGCCGCCGAGCTGGTCGACCAGCTTGTCCGGCGCGGGCACCTCGTTCTCGCCCCACGGGTAGTCCTCGCCCCAGTGGTAGAGCGACATGCCGACCCAGTCGACCGCGTCGTCGCCGGGGTAGAACGGCGCGTAGCCGTCGTCGCGCTCCGTCAGCACGCCGTCCCCGTCGGTGTCGAGCACGCCCGGGGCGGCCGGGTCGGCGTGGTAGCCACCCCCCAGGAACGGGTAGCCGCCGGCATAGCTCGGCGCCCACATCATCTGCGTCCCCGGGGCGCCGTCGTGCACCGCCGCGGCCACCTGGCGGAAGGAGGCGACGTACGCCTCCGGCTGCTGGCCCCACGGGTACCAGGACCCGTTCATCTCGTGGGCGTAGCGCAGGAAGACCTCGACGCCGCCGTCGTTCCACGCCCGCAGCCGCCTGACCAGGTCGGCCGTGGCCGCCTCGTCGACCGCCGCCAGCCCGGCGTTCGGCTCCAGGGTCAGCAGCACGCTGCTGCCCGCCGCCCCGGCCTGGTCCACCACGCCCTGCACCGCCGCGAGGTCCTCCTCGCGCAGCGGCACCTCGGCGAAGGTCACCACGACCGCGGGCGTACGACCGAGCCGCTCGGCGTAGGCCGCCAGGCTGTCGGTGGCCCAGTCCAGGCTGACCCCGGTCAGCACGTCGCCGCCCTCCGCCACCGCGTCGGCGCCGCCCACCGACGCGTCGGACGCGTCGGGCCCGCCCGGCCGCGCACCGACGTCGAGCCGCAGCGCGAGCGCAGCGAGCGCGACGAGGACGACCGTGCCGGCCAGGAACCGGGTGCGGGGCGACGGGCGGGAGGGGGGACGTGGTCGGGGGGAGGCCACAGGGACGAGCGTACGCCCGCCGCGGCGCCCCGGTGCCGGTTCGACCAGGCCCGCGGTGTGACGCGGCCGGACCGCCGGACCCGCGAAAGGGTCACCTAGGGGGGTAGTAGGTCCGGCCCCGACCGACGAACGTGGGCTGCAGCGAAGGCAGGTGCTGTGCCCCGAACCACCGGCCGCCCTGAACCCCGCGCACCCTCGTCCTCGAGAGGTGCGCCCGCGCCCGAGAGGTACGTCATGAGCCCACGCCCAGCCGCCGCGCCACCGGTGCCGCTGGTCGTCGCGTCCGTGCCGGCCGACCACCCGTACGTGCGCCACCTCTCCGCCCCCGCGGACGCGCTGCCCGGCACCGTCGTCCGGCTGCCCGACCCCGACCCCGACCACCCCGGCGACCCGACCCGCACCGCGCACGGCCGCTGGTGGCCGCCGGCGATGCTGCGCCCGGAGTGGGTGCCCGCGCGCGACGTCGACCTGATGCACGTCCACTTCGGCTTCGACGACCGCACGCCGGCGCAGCTCGACGAGCTCGTGACCGCGCTGCACGCCCGCGGTCGGGCGCTGGTGCTGACCGTCCACGACCTCCGCAACCCCCACCACACCGACCCCGCCCTGCTGCGCGCCCAGCTCGACGTCCTCGTGCCGGCCGCCGACGCGCTGCTGACGCTGACCGACGGCGCCGCGGACGAGGTCCTCGCCCGCTGGGGCCGGCGCCCGACCGTGGTCCCGCACCCGCACGTGGTCGACCTGGACGTCATGCGCCGGGTCCGTGCGTCCCGCTCCGCCGCACCCACCGCCGATCCCCGCGTCGGCGTCGCGGTGAAGGACCTCCGCGCCAACACCGACGTCCTGCGCCTCCTGCCGGCCCTCGAGGCCCTGGCGGGCGACGGGGTGCGTCCGGTCGTCAGCATCCACCGCGCCACCCACCGGCACCCCCGCGACGACCGCGCCGCCCGCCTCGTCGCCGCGCTCGACGACGCCGCCGCCCGCGGCACGATCGAGCTGGTCGTGCACGAGCCGCTCGACGACGACGACCTCTGGTCGGCGGTCGCCGCGCTGGACGCGATGGTGCTGCCCTACCGCTTCGGCACCCACTCCGGCTGGCTGGAGATGTGCCACGACCTGGGCACCTCCGTGGTCGCCCCGGGCACCGGCCACTACGCGACCCAGGGGGCCGACGCGACGTACGCCGCCGACCCCGACGCCCCCGACGGGGAGGGTGCCGACACCGCGTCGGTCGTGGCCGCGGTCCACCACGCCCTCGCCGCCCGCGCCACCGGCCTGCCCGGGCTCGACGCGGACGCCCGGCACGCCCAGCGGGTCGCCGTCGCCCGCGCCCACGACGCGGTCTACCGCGACGCAGTCCGCACCGCCGCCGCCCGTCCTGCGCGCGCCGGCGCGAGCGAGGGCGCCGCGTGACGGCGGTCGTGGCGGGCCCGCCGCCGACGAGCACGGTGGGCGGCGGGGCCGGGCCCCGGATGCGCGTCGCCGTCATCGGGCCGGCCCGCTTCCCGCTGGTCGAGCCGTTCGCGGGCGGCCTCGAGGCCCACACCCACGCCCTGGTCCTCGGCCTGCGTCGCCGCGGTCACGCCGTCACCGTCTTCGCCGCCCCCGGCAGCGACCCCCGCCTGGCCGCGGTGGACCTCGCCGTGGACACCTTCACCAGCAGCACCGCGGCCCGCGCCGACGTCGGCGCGCCGCCGGAGCGGTGGATGCGCGAGCACCACGCGTACCTGGACCTGATGCTCGGCCTGCGCCGCCGCACCGGCCGCCGCTTCGACGTCGTCCACGACAACTCCCTGCACCACCTGCCGATCGCGATGGCCGACGTGCTCGACGAGCCCGTCGTCACCACGCTGCACACCCCGCCCGTGCCGTGGCTGGAGTCCGCGGCCGCCCTGGCCTCGGAGCGGCACCGGTTCGTCGCCGTCAGCAGCGCCACCGCCCGGTCCTGGCGGCACGCCCTGCGCGCCGAGGTCGTACCCAACGCGGTCGACACCGACGCCTGGTACGCCGGGCCGGGCGGGCGCCGCGCGCTGTGGTCGGGCCGCCTGGTCCCCGAGAAGGCGCCGCACGAGGCCGTGCTCGCCGCCCGCGCCGCCGGCGTGGCCATCGACCTCGCCGGGCCGGTCCTCGACCGCGCCTACTTCGAGCAGCAGGTACGCCCGCTGCTGGCCGAGGACGCCCGCTACCTCGGCCACCTCGGCCGGGCCGCGCTGCGCCACGTCGCCGCGCACTCCTGCGTGGCCGTGGTGACCCCCGCCTGGGAGGAGCCGTTCGGGCTGGTAGCGATCGAGGCGCTGTCCAGCGGCACCCCCGTCGCGGCCTACGCCCGTGGCGCGCTCCCGGAGATCCTCACCGACGGGGTCGGCGCCCTCGCCGACCCAGGCGACGTCGCCTCCCTGGCCCGGGCGATCAGGACCGCCGCCCGGCTCGACCGCGGCGCGGCGCGCGAGCACGCGGTGCGGCACTACTCCCACGACGTCATGCTCACGGCGTACGAGAGGGTCTACGCCCGCGCCGACCAGGGCGACCTGGTCGCGTGAGCACCGCTGGCTCGCGCACCGTCGGCTACTACGTCCACCACCACGGCTCGGGCCACGCCCACCGCGCCACCGCCGTGGCCGGCGAGCTGCACCGTCGCGGGGTCGTGGTGACCGGGCTGTCGTCGGCGCCCCGCCCGACCGGCTGGCCCGGGGAGTGGGTGGCGCTGGACCGCGACGACGACCCGGCCGTCGCCGACCCCGGGGCGGTCGACGCCACCGCGCACGGGCGGCTGCACTGGGTGCCGCGCCACCACCGCGGCCTGGCCCGTCGTACGGCGCAGCTGTCGGCCTGGCTGGCCGACGCCGACCCCGACGTCGTGGTCACCGACGTGTCCCAGGAGGCGACGCTGCTGGCCCGGCTGCACGGCGTGCCCGTGGTCTCGGTCGTGCTGCCCGGGCGCCGTGACGACGCCGCCCACGCGCTGGGTCTCGGCGTCTCGGCCGCGGTCGTGTCCTTCTGGCCGCGCGCCGCGCACGGGATGGCGCCCGGGCTGCCCGCCGACGTGGCCGCCCGGTTGCAGCCGCTGGGCGGGTTGTCCCGCTTCGCCCCGGACCCCTCCCCCGTCGCGTCCGACCGCGCGGGCTCCGTCGTGGTGCTCGCCGGCACCGGCGGCGGCTCGGGGGTCCTGCAGGAGGCCGCGGCCCGCGGCGCCGCGGCCGCACCGGACCTGGTCTGGCGGGTGCTCGGGCCGGGCTCGTGGAGCGCGGACCCGTGGGCCGAGATCCGGGCCGCCGACGTGGTGGTCACCGCGGCCGGCCAGAACTCCCTGGCCGAGGTCGCCGCCGCCCGCGTCCCCGCCGTGGTCGTGCCGCAGGACCGCCCGCACGACGAGCAGGCCACGACCGGACGGGTCCTGGCCGACGAGGCGTGGCCCGCGCTGGTCGTCGACGACCCGGCCGGCGCGGACTGGGCCGGGCTCGTGCGCAGGGCGGCCCGCCTCGACGGCGGCCGCTGGGCCGGCTGGGTCGACGGGGGCGCCGCCTCCCGGATGGCCGACGTCGTGCTGGGCGCCGGAGGCCGACCGTGAGCACCGCCGTCGTCACGATCGTCCACGGCCGGTCGCCGCACCTGCGCCGTCAGCACGACTCGCTGCTGGCCGACCCGCCCGACCACTGGGTCGTGGTGGCGATGGACGACCCGTCCGTCGCCCGCTGGCGCCCCGACGGCCTCGTCCCCGACGTGGTCGAGGTCGACCGCGACCCCCTCGGGCTGCCGCTCGCGGCGGCCCGCAACGCCGGCGCCCGCCGCGCCCGGGCGCTCGGCGCCGACGTGCTGGTGCACCTCGACGTCGACTGCCTGGCCGGTGACGGCCTGGTGACGGCGTACGCCGACGCGGTCCGCTCGCGCCCCGGACGCGTGTGGTGCGGCCCGGTCACCTACCTCCCGCCGGCCCCGCCGGCCGGCTACGACCTGGCCCGCCTGGCCGCGGCCGACGCCCCCCACCCCGCCCGGCCGGCCCCGGCCCCGGGCGAGCAGGAGGACTCCGAGGACTGGGACCTGTTCTGGTCGCTGTCCTTCGCGCTGGGCGCCGACGACCTGGACGCGCTCGGCGGCTTCTGCGAGGACTACGTCGGGTACGGCGGCGAGGACACCGACGCCGCCCAGCTCGCCCGGCGCGCCGGCCTCGGCCTGACCTGGCTCGGCGGCGCCCGGGCCTACCACCAGCACCACCCCGTCAGCAGCCCGCCGGTCGAGCACGTCGCCGACATCGTCCGCAACGCCCACGTCTTCCACCGCCGGTGGGGCTGGTGGCCGATGGCCGGCTGGCTGGAGCAGCTGGGCGAGCGCGGACTGGTCCGGCTCGGACCCGACGGCTGGGAGGTGGCCGGATGAGCGCCCCGACCTCCCCCGCCGCGACCTCCACCGCCTGGACGGCCGCGCGCACCCCGGCCGAGCGGGCGCACTACGGCGACTTCTACGACGGTCCGCCCGCACCCCCCGAGGGCGTCCCGCTGCTCGCGGTGCTGGGCAACTGCCAGGCGGAGTCGCTGCGCCTGGTGCTCCAGGACGACGACGTGCGCACGGTCCGGCTGCCCGCGCTGCACGAGCTCGGACCGGGCGACCTGGAGCCGCTGCACCGGCTGCTGCCCCGGCTCGACCTGCTGGTCAGCCAGCCGGTCGGCGAGGACTACCGCGGGCTGCCGCTGGGCACCGCCCAGGTGCTCGACCGGGCCCGCCCCGACCTGCGGCACGTGCTGGTGCCGCCGGTGCGGCACGCCGGGCCGTACCCCTGCCACCTGGTCGTGCACCCGCCCGGCCTGGCCGACCCCGACCCGCCGCTGGTGGCCTACCACGACGTGCGGACCGCGGTCCGCGCCGCGTGGCTGCGCGCCGGGCGCACCCCGCCGCCGGTGGGCGCCGCACTCGGGCCGGCCCCCGACGCCGCGACCGTGGCCGCGGTCTGCGAGGACTCGCGGGCCCAGCTGGCCCTGCGCGAGGCCCGGCACGGCACCCTGGTCGCCCACGACCTGCTGCTCGCCCCGACCTTCGCCCACCTGCGCACGGTCAACCACCCCGGCAACGCCCTGCTCAAGCCCCTCGGCCGACGGGTGCGCACGGCGCTGGGTCTGACCGACCGCCCCACGCGGGTCGCCCGGCCGCTGCTGGACCACGTGCACGCCCCGCGCGAGGCCTCGGTCGCGGCCGTGCTCGACCCCGCCGCACCCGCACGCGACCACTGGCTGCTGGGTGGCCGACCGGTGCCGGTCGCCGAGGTCGAGGCCGCCCACCTGGCCTGGTACGCCACCCGCCCCGACGTCCTCGACGTCGTCCTGGCCCGGTCGGTCGCGCTGCGCGGGCTGCTCGGCCTGGAGCTGCCGGGGGGCACGCCGTGAGCGCGCCGCCGGTCCACCTGGTCCCCGACCTGCCGGGGCACGGCGTCACGCTGCACGCCATGCAGGTCGCCGCCGCGGTCGGCGCGCGCACCCTCGACCTGACGGCGCTGCTCGACCTCGACCCGCAGCCGGTCCACGTCCACGTCACCGACCGGCTCCTCGGCGCCACCGGCGAGGAGACCTCCGCCCGGCTGGTCGCGCTCGGGCGCCGGCAGCCGATGACGGTGACCCTGCACGACGTGCCGCAGCCCGGCGACGGCGACGTGTTCGCGCGGCGCGTGCCCGCGTACGCCGCGGTGGTGGCCGCCGCCCGCGGCTGGGTGGTCAGCTCGGAGCACGAGCGGGCGCTGGTGCGACGCCACCTCGACCCGACCGACGACGGCGTCGTGGTGCCGCTGCCGGTGATGCCGCTGCCGGTGCCGCACGGCGCCGGCCCGCGGGAACGCGCGGCGGGCGACCCGCTGGTCGTCGGCGTGCTCGGCTGGGTCTACCCCGGCAAGGGCCACGACGAGGTGCTCCGCGCCTGCGCCGGGCTGCGCCGCGACCGGCCGGGCCCGGTCGTCCTGCGCGCCCTCGGTCGCGTCGCCGCCGGCCACGACCACCTGCTCGACGAGCTGGGCGCGCTCGCCTCCGAGCTCGACGTGGGGCTCGAGGTGAGCGGGTGGGTCGCTGACGCCGACCTGCCCGCCGCGCTGGCCGACGTCGACGTGCCGGTCGCCGCCCACCACCACGTCTCCGCGTCGGGGTCGGTCAACAGCTGGGTGGCGGCGCGACGTCGACCGCTGGTCACCGACGGCACCTACGCCCGCGAGATGGCCGCGCTGCGTCCCGGCACGCTGACCCTCGCCGGCGACCTGCCGGGTGCGCTGGCCCGGGCGGCGGCGGACCCGGCAGGCACCTGGCTCGCACCCGGGGTCGGCCTCGCACCCGGCCTGCCGGAGGTCGCGGCGGCGTACCTCGGCTGGTGGCCACGGTGAGGGGCCGCACCGTCCCCGGCAACCGCTGGGACCTGCTGACCGACCCGGCCGACCCAGCCGACCCGGCCGACCCGGCCGACCCGGCCCCGCCGTCGGTGACCGTCGTCGTGACCCACTACCGGCAGCCGCTCGAGCTGGCGCGGACCCTCCACGCGCTCTCACGCCAGGACCACCCGGCCCACCGGCTGCAGGTGGTGGTCGCCGACGACGGCTCCCCGGAGCCGCCGGAGGTGCCCGCCGGGGTCGAGGTGGTCACGCACGTGCACGACGGGTTCGGGGCCGCCAAGGCCCGCAACCGGGGCGCCGCGACCGCGACCGGCGAGGTGCTGGTCTTCCTCGACGCGGACACCACCCCGGAGCCCGGGTACGTCTCCCGCGTCGCCCGCCTGCCCGGCCTCGCCCCCGAGGTCGTCACCACCGGGCACCGTCGGCACGCGGACCTGTCCGGCGTCCCCGCCGACGCCGACGTCGAGGTCGCCGGGCCGGCGCACGAGCTGGCGGCGCCCACCTGGCTGCGCGACGAGCTCGCACGCTGCCGCGACCTCCTGGACGCCGACGAGACCTCGTTGCGCCTGGTGCTCGGCGCGGTCGTGTCCTGCTCGGCGGCGATGTTCGCGGCGGTCGGCGGGTTCGACGAGACCTTCGACCGGTACGGCGGGGAGGACTGGGAGTGGGCGCACCGCGCCTGGACCCACGGCGCGCTGCTCGCGCACGTGCCCGACGCGGTGGCCTGGCACGACGGCCCCGACCGCGCCGAGCGCCCCGGCTGGGGCACCGAGGGCGAGGGCCGGGAGCGGCTGCTCGCCGAGACCCTCGCCGTCGGCCGGCGCATCCCCGCCCCCGGGCTGGGCCCGGCCGGGCTGTCCCCGGACGGGGCCGCGGACCCGCTGGTCACCCTGGCGCCCGGGCTCGGCGGCGACGCCCTGGTCGTCGCCGTCGACAGCCTGCTGGCCGCGCTGCCCCGCGCCCGGGTGCTCGCGACGGCGGAGCAGCACGCGCTGCTGCTCGGGGACCACCGGGTCCTCGTGCACCCCGCCGGCGCGGACCACCTCACGACGGCACCGGCCCGCACCGCGTGGCGGCGCCTGCACCTGCACGCCGCGGTCAGCGGACCGCCCGCGGCCTGGACCGAGCACGCCGACCTGCTGCGCGGCGCCGACGCCGCGGGGCACGTCCAGGTGACCCGCGGCGCGCCGCTCGTGACGTGGTCGACCCTGCGCGCCGAGCGCCGCGCCGCCCGCTGGGGGCGCGACGACCTGCACCCCCGCCTCACCCGCCCTGCGTCGCCCGGTCTGACCGCGGTCGGCGAGGACGTGACCGTCCAGGCGCGCTGGGGCGGTTGGCGCTGACCGCCGCCGACGAAAGAACGTACACAACCCGGTCCCGACCCGATCTGGCCGCCGCCCGTGCCGCATCGTCCCAGGTCAGCCAGGTGTGTCTCTGGTCGCGCTCACGGCGGGACGGCTTGTGTACGTTCTTCCGTCGGCATCCGCCTGGTCGTCCCGCGTAGTGATCGCGCGAGGCGCGGTCAGGGCAGCCGCTGACCTGCAGCGACGCGGGCAGCAGGGGCCGCGGGTCCACCTTCCCTACGCAGGACGACCAGCCTCGGTGAGGATGGGCGGCGTGATCGTCACCTTCGACCTGTTCAGCGCCCTCACCGACACCCGCACCGGCGCCTCCCGCACGTTCGACGCGATCGCCCGGCGGCGCGGGTGGTCGCAGACCGGTGAGGAGCTCTACGACCGGTGGGACGGCTGCAACAAGGCCGCCCAGCGCACCGCCGAGCACCCCACCTCGTTCCGCGAGGTCTCGCTGGGCGCCCTCGCGGAGGCCTACGGCGCCCTCGGCGTCGACCCGGCCCTCGCCGGGGCCGACCTCGCCGAGCTGCACGCCGGGGCGGGCGACTGGCCGCTGTGGCCCGACGTCGCTGCCGGCGTCGCCGCGGTCGCCGAGCAGGCGCGGGTGGGGCTGCTGTCGAACGTCGACGACGACCTGGCCCGGCTGACCCGGGCCCACGCGCTCGTCGACCCGTCCCTGGTGCTGAGCTCGCAGCGGCTCGGCGCCTTCAAGCCGGACCCGCGGATCTACGCCGCCGCCGTCGACGCGGCCGCGCCCGACCGGCTCATCCACGTGGCCGCCTCGGCGCGCGACGTGCGCGGCGCGCTCGAGGCCGGCATCGACGTCGTCCGGCTGGTCCGTCCGGGCCATGCCGTGGACCCCGACGGGCCCGCCCCCGCCCACGAGGTCACCGACGCCGCCGAGCTGCCGGCGGTCCGGCGCGACCTGGCCCGGCGGGCGTAGCCGCCCCGGCCGGGCGCGGCGCCCGAGGTGAGTGGTCTCTCATCGGCGTCTCACGGCCCCCTCACCGGGGCCAGCCAAGGTTCATGACATCAGCCCCGCGGACGCGGGGGACCACGAACCCCAGGAGCACCCCATGGCCCGGTCCGGCATCTTCACCGCCCTCACCCCCGCCGTCGCCGCCCGCGGCGACAACACCGACTCGCGCAGCCGGGACGGTCGACGCCGCCGGCGCAACCGCCGGCGCAACCGCCGCAGCCGGTCGCGCTCGCGCACCAACTGACCGACACCCGCAGCGAGCTCCGCGCGCATCCCCGTCACCGCACCGGTGGCGGGGATGTCGTGTCTGCGGCACCGGCCGGCGCGACCGGTGAGGCGACGGAACACGGCGGCCGCCACGGTGGTTGTGCCGCCGACCAGCGCCGACCCGAGGAGCCCGATGACCAGCACCCCCGCCCCCACCACCACGACCGCCTGGGTGGCCCGCGGCGGCCGCGGGCCCGACGACGAGGACGCCTTCGCCGAGACCACCGTCGAGGTGGCCGCGCCCGAGGGTCACGACCTCCGGGTACGAGTGGCCGCGGTGTCGGTCAACCCGGTCGACACCAAGGTCCACGCCGGCCTGACCGAGGGCACGCGCCAGCTCGGCTGGGACGCCTCCGGCGTGGTCGAGTCCGTCGGTTCCGCGGTGACGCGTTTCGGCCCGGGCGACGAGGTCTACTACGCCGGCGACCTGACCCGGCCGGGCACCGACGCCGGGCTGCACCTGGTCGACGAGCGGGTCGTCGGGCACAAGCCGGCCACGCTCGACCACGCGCAGGCGGCGTCGCTGCCGCTGACGGCGATCACCGCGTGGGAGACGCTCTTCGACCGGTTCGGCCTGACCCCGGGCGACCGCGGGCGCACCGGCACGCTGCTGGTCGTGGGCGGTGCCGGCGGCGTCGGGTCGGTGCTGGTGCAGCTCGCCCGGCAGCTGACGGGACTCACCGTCGTGGCGACCGCGGGCCGCGAGGAGAGCCGGGAGTGGGTGCAGGGGCTCGGAGCGCACCACGTCGTCGACCGCCACGACCTCGTGGCCGCGGTGCGGGAGATCGCCCCGGACGGGGTCGACCTCGTCTTCACCGCCCACTCGGCCGGCAACGTCGAGGCGTTCGCCGAGGTGCTGCGGCCCTTCGGCGAGGTCGTGGCCATCGACGACCCCGAGCAGCTCGACCTGCTGCCGCTCAAGGGCAAGTCGATCGCGTGGCGCTGGGAGCTGATGTTCACCCGCTCGATGCAGGGCACCGCCGACCTGGTCGAGCAGGGCCGGCTCCTGGACGAGGTCGCCCGCCTGGTCGACGCCGGCACGCTGCGCCACACCGCGACCACCGTCGTCGAGGGACTCGACGCCGCGACCCTGCGCGCGGCGCACCGCCAGCTCGCGTCCGGCTCGACGATCGGCAAGGTCGTCCTCACGGTCCGCGCCTGATCCCCCGCGAACGCAGCGAGGCCCCCGTCGCGGACGACGGGGGCCTCGGTGGGCGTACGGGGTCGTGCGTCAGTTCGTGTACTGCTCGTTGAACTCCCGCTCGCACTGGTCGATCGCGGCCTGGTCGCCGCCGGCGTCGTCGACGCACTGGGCGATGTCGCCGAAGATCGATCCGACGAAGGCGAGGATCGCGCCGGCGATCACCAGGCCGATCACCCCCAGCACGATGCCGGAGATGGCCAGGCCCTTGCCGCCGTGCGTCGGCTTCCTGCTCTGGATCAGCGCGACGACGCCGAGGATGATCGCGAAGATGCTCAGCAGGCCGCCGACCACGAAGATGCTGCCGAGCAGGCCCAGGATGCCGAGCACCAGCGCGGTGATGGCCAGGCCCTTCTTCTGCGACTGCGGCTGGCCGCCGTACTGCTGGTTGCCGTACTGAGGCGGCTGGTTGCCGTACTGGTTCGGCTGGTTGCCGTACTGGTCGGGCTGGCTGCCGTAGGGGTTCGGCTGGCCCGGCTGGTTCGGGTTGTTGCCGTACGGGCTCTCGGGAGGGGGCTGGGTCATGGCAGGGACTCCTTGCGGTGGGGGAAGACGGGCCTGGGGGTGGTCAGCGCTTGCGATGCGGGTCGCGCAGCAGGCGTACCCCGGCCCACGCGGCCAGCGGGACCGCGAGCACCAGGACGAGCAGGACGAGCCAGGTCGTGGTGGACATGGCCGCACGGTACTCACACCACACCCCCCTTCCGGGTCGCCACGCGCGGCCCGGGCGCGCCCCCGTACGGCGGGCGTGCGGCGCGCGGGCGCCTCGCGGAGGTAACGTGACGACGCTCACCATCCTGCTCGGAGGAGATCCCATGTCCACGTCCACCACCTCGCGACCACCCGGGGACGCGGCCCCGCAGCCGCGCCGCGCGGACCGCGCCACCCCGCGCTCGATCGCCGTCTGGGTGCTCGTCGCCCTCGTCGGGGCCACCTGCTGGGTCGTCCTCGCGCTCAGCCGCGGCGAGTCCGTCTCGGCGCTGTGGATCCTGTTCGCGGCGCTGTCGTCGTACCTGATCGCCTACCGCTTCTACTCGCGGTTCATCGCGCGCCGGGTGCTGCAGCTCGACGACACGCGGGCCACCCCGGCCGAGCGGCTGGAGAACGGCACCGACTTCGAGGTCACCGACCGCCGGGTGCTCTTCGGGCACCACTTCGCCGCGATCGCCGGCGCCGGTCCGCTGGTCGGGCCGGTCCTGGCCGCCCAGATGGGCTACCTGCCCGGCACGATCTGGATCGTCGTCGGCGTGATCGCCGCCGGCGCGGTGCAGGACATGGTCGTGCTGTTCTTCTCGATGCGCCGCGACGGCAAGTCGCTGGGCCAGATGGTGCGCGAGGAGATCGGCGTGGTCGGCGGCACCGCCGCGCTGATCGCGGTCTTCGCGATCATGATCATCCTGCTCGCGGTGCTGGCGCTGGTCGTGGTCAACGCCCTGGCGGAGTCGCCGTGGGGCGTGTTCTCGATCGGGCTGACCATCCCGATCGCGCTGCTGATGGGCTTCTACCTGCGCTTCTGGCGTCCCGGCAAGGTCCTCGAGGTCACCGGGATCGGCGTCGTGCTGCTGCTCGCCGCGATCATCGGCGGCGGCTACGTCGAGAACAGCGCGCTCGGCGACACCCTCACCCTCTCGCCGGAGACGCTGACCATCGCGCTGGTGCTGTACGGCTTCGTCGCCTCGATCCTGCCGGTGTGGATGCTGCTGACCCCGCGCGACTACCTGTCGACGTTCATGAAGATCGGCGTCATCCTGCTGCTGGCGGTCGGCCTCGTGCTGGCCCGCCCGGTGCTGGAGAACCAGGCCGTCACCGACTTCGCCTCGAGCGGCGAGGGCCCGGTCTTCGCCGGGTCGCTGTTCCCGTTCCTCTTCATCACCATCGCCTGCGGCGCGCTGTCCGGCTTCCACGCCCTGATCGGCTCCGGCACGACGCCGAAGATGCTGGCCAAGGAGAACCAGGTCCGGATGATCGGCTACGGCGGCATGCTGATGGAGTCCTTCGTGGCCATCTCCGCGCTGATCGCGGCCAGCGTCATCGACCAGGGCCTCTACTTCGCCATCAACTCCCCGGCGGCCGCGACCGGCGGCACCATCCAGGGCGCGACCGAGTTCGTCAACGGCCTCGGCTTCACGCTGACCCCCGAGACCCTCGAGGCCGCGGCGGCGTCGGTCGAGGAGGACCTGGTCTCGCGCACCGGTGGCGCCCCGACGCTGGCCTTCGGCATCTCGCAGATCTTCGCCACCGCGTTCGGCGGCGGGCTGGCGGCGTTCTGGTACCACTTCGCGATCATGTTCGAGGCGCTGTTCATCCTGACCGCCGTCGACGCCGGCACCCGCGTGGGCCGCTTCATGCTCCAAGACACCGTCGGCAACGTCTGGAAGCGCTTCGGCGACACCTCCTGGAAGCCCGCGTCGTGGTCGGCCTCGGCGGTCGTGGTCGCCTGCTGGGGCTACATGCTCTACGTCGGGGTGACCGACCCGCTGGGCGGCATCAACCAGCTCTTCCCGCTGTTCGGCATCGCCAACCAGCTCCTGGCCGCGATCGCGCTGACGCTCTGCGTGACGCTGTTCCTCAAGCACGGCTGGCTGAGGTGGGTCTGGGTGCCGGGCATCCCGCTGGTGTGGGACCTCGTGGTGACGATGACCGCGAGCTACCAGAAGGTCTTCTCCGACAACCCGCTGATCGGGTACTTCGCCCAGGCCGACCGCTACCGCGCCGCCCGCGACGCCGGCGAGGTGCTCGCCCCGGCGACGGACGCGAGCCAGATGGACACCGTCGTCTTCAACTCGACCCTCAACGGGATCCTGCAGGCCAGCTTCGCAGTGCTCGTGCTGGTGATCCTCGCGAACGCCGTGCTGGTGTGGGTGCGCGCGATCAGCCGCGGGTCGCTGCCGACCACCGAGGTCCCGGCCCAGCCCTCGCAGCTGGTCGCCCCGGCCGACTTCGTCGCCACGGCGGAGGAGAAGGAGGCCGTGCGCGCCTGGGAGGAGCGGCAGCACGAGGACGTGGGGGCCCGACGGTGAGCGCCCCGACGGCGCGGGCCGTGCCGGGCCCGGGGCCCGTACGCCGGGCGCTGGCCGGCGTGCGCTGGTACGCCCGGGAGCTCAGCGGCGAGGCGAAGTGGGACGAGTACCTGGCCCGCTGCGACCGCGACGGCACCGAGCCGATGACCCGCCGCGCGTTCGAGCGCCACCGCGACCACGTGCGGGAGGGCGCGACCCAGGGTCGGTGCTGCTGAGGGTCAGCCCGCGGCGTACGCCCCGACCATCCCGCGGTGCATGACCCGGTCGCCCACGACGCCGGCGTGGTCGGCACGGTGGAGGACGGCGGCGTTGTCCCAGATCACGACGTCGCCGGGCGCCCAGGCGTGGTCGAGGACGTTCTCGGGGCGGGTGGAGTGGGCCAGCAGCGTCGCGACCGTCTCCTCGGTCTCCGCCGGGCTCATCCCGCTGATCGCCGAGCAGCGCTTCGGGCTGGTCAGGTACAGCGCCGGGCGGCCGGTGACCGGGTGCGGGCGGAAGACCGGGTGGTCGGCGGCGGCCTCGTCGTCGGGGCCGAGGTCGACGCCGGTCACCACGTGGGTGATCGTGCGGCCCTCGAGCGTCTCGCACAGGTCGGCCGGCAGCGTCTCGTAGGCGCGGTACTGGTTGGTGAACTGCGTCGCGCCGCCGGCCGCGGGGATGCTCACCGCGCGCAGCGCGGTGTACGCCGGGGGCTGCGCGACGTAGGAGGTGTCGACGTGGAAGTTGCTCACCGGCGGCGTCTCGCGCCCGACGTTGCTGATCAGGTTCAGGTCGGGGTAGCCCTCCAGGGGCGTCTCGCCCGCGGTGAAGGCGAGCTCGCCGAAGCCCTGCAGGAAGGCGAGGAACGCGTCGTCGTCGATCTCCTGGCCGGGCAGCACCGCCACACCGTGCTCGGCGAGCAGCGCGCGCAGCACCGGCCACAGGTCGGCGTCGGGGTGGGTCAGGTCGACGTCGGTGACGCGGACGCCGACGGGCTCGAGGATCTCGGTCTGCATGGTCACTCCTGGGGTCGGGGACGGGCGGCAGGGCTGGCTGGGGGGCTGGTGAGGGCGTCGTCGACGGCGAGGGCGAACAGCCGGTCGAGGTCGATCCCGGCGGCGCCGGCCATCACGGCCACGACGCTGGTGCGGGCGTAGGAGCAGTAGAGGCCGGCCTCGAGGAAGTACGGCTCGCCGTCGGGGTCGACCCGGAAGTCGAAGAGCCCGTAGTGCCGGCAGCCCAACGCGTCGTAGCAGCGCAGCGCGGCCTCCTGCACGCGCGCGACGACGGGGTCGTCGTCGGCCACGATCCAGGCGTGCTCGGCGTCCTTGGCGACCAGGCCGAGCTCTCCGTCCTCGGCGCGACGCAGCTTGTCGGCCTCGTCGCGGATCGGCTTGGTGGTGGCGTCGACGGCGTACTCCTCCAGCGGCAGCGCCACCAGCTCCCCGTCGACGTCGACGACGCCGCAGCGGACCTCGCGGCCGAGCTCGACGTAGGTCTCGACCAGCGCCCGCCGCGCGC
The DNA here is from genome assembly GCF_018459925.1 of Nocardioides aquaticus. Classification (NCBI taxonomy): domain Bacteria; kingdom Bacillati; phylum Actinomycetota; class Actinomycetes; order Propionibacteriales; family Nocardioidaceae; genus Nocardioides; species Nocardioides aquaticus. The sequence continues at coordinate 681,757 of NZ_CP075371.1, read as the reverse complement.
CGACGGCGTGCGCGCAGGCGGCCTCGACGGCCGCGGGCAGGTCGGCGGCGTCGCGGACCAGCGTCACGCCCAGGGAGTTGTCGGCGTCGACCGGCTTCACCACGACCGGCAGGTCGAGGGTGACCGCGTCGCCGGGCCGGACGACCTGCGAGGCCGGCACCCGGACGCCACGCGCGCCGACGACCGCCGAGGCGCGGGCCTTGTCGGCGCCCACCGCCATCACGTCGGGGGTGTTGCCGAGGTAGGGCACGCCGAGCAGGTCGAACAGCGCCCGGTAGTGGGTCATCCCGGCCACGCAGAACATCTGCGGCACCATCACGTCGGGCGCGAGCGCGGCGATGCGGGCGACGGCACCGGGCAGGTCGGTCGGCTCCGCGGCGTCGATCGCGGCTGCGGACAGGTCGGCCGGGAAGCGCCACCGGCCGTCGGGGGTCACGTAGGCGACGTGGAACTCGTACCGCTCCCCCGCGGTGGCCTCGAGGCAGTCGGCGGCGTAGAGCCGGGAGACGTCGGCGTAGAAGTCGCTGGTCGACGAGCCCGCGAGGTGCAGCACGGTGACGGCGGTCGGCTCGGTCATCTCAGTCCCCCGCCGGCTCGACGAGCTTGCCGATGTTGAGGTCGATCTTCAGCCACGGCCGCAGCCGGACCAGGTTGCCGAGCAGCAGCGCCGGCACGTGCACGTGGTGCAGCCACCAGAACGGCACCGGGTCGGCGGCGTCGAAGACGGCGTCCCGCCCGCCGCGCAGGGTGCGCAGCCGGCCCGGCAGCGACCGCGGGTGCCGCAGCCCGAGGTAGAGCTCGTGGTAGGTCCAGTACGTCGGGCGCGCGCCGACCGGCTCCAGGGCGGGCGCCCCGGCCGGGGCGTCCTCGAGGTACGCCGCGGCGAGCCCCGGGTGGCCGTCCAGCAGCGTGATCGCGGAGTGCGTGCGGGGGTTGCACTCGATCGCCCGCACGACGCCGTCGGCGTCCTCGATGAAGTCCAGCGAGACCTGCCCGGTGAAGCCCTCGCCCTGCGCGGCCACGAAGGTCTCGACCCACGCCCGGATGCCGGGGTGGTCGACGTGGTCGTAGGTCAGCTGCCAGGCCGAGGACCGGCAGCAGACGTGCATTTGGAGCCGGCCGTCGCGGACGGTGCCGTGGGTGCAGTACTCCGTGCCCTCGACGAACTCCTGGAGGATCCACGGCTGCTCGGGCGAGATCGGCAGCGAGCGGACGAACGCCTCGGTCTCGGCGCGGGTGGGGCGCGGCAGCAGGGTCAGGTCGAGGCGGCGCACGGGGTCGTACGGGATGGACTTGAGGATGTAGGGCCGCGGCCGGCCGGCGAGGTCGAGGTCCAGCACCTGCTGGGGGTCGGTGATCCGGTACGAGTCCGGCACGGCCAGGCCGGCGGCCACCGCGGCCTCGGCGAAGGACGCCTTGTCGTCGACCATCCGCAGGTCGGCGGGGCCGAGGTGGACGACCTCGCAGCCGACCGCCTCCAGGTCCGCGCGCACGTCGGCGTCGGCGATGCTGGAGGCCGGGCTGCACACCGGGACGTAGACGTCGGCGCCCTCGCTGCGGGCGACCTCGACGAGCGCCGCGGCGTACGCCGGGTCCGTCTCGTGGGGCACGACCCGGAAGGCGTCCACGGCGCGGGAGAACCGGTGCGCGGTCAGCCGGTAGCGGCCGGACTCCACCAGCACCACGCGGTGGCCGGCGGCGTGGAAGGCCCGGGCCAGGACCAGCGACTTCGACATTTTCCCGCCGCTGACCAGGACCGTGCGGCGCTGCGCCGCCGGCGCGGGCTCGGCGCGTCGCCGGCGCAGCAGGGCCGCGGCGGTCACGACGGAGTCGACCGGGAGCGTCGCCTGCAGCAGCGCGAGCGCCCCCAGCGTCCGGCCCACGGTCCGGCCCCGTGTGCGTGCCGCCGTCGTCACCCGCACCCTCAGACCCGTCGCAGCAGGGTGACGCCGTCGCGCAGCGGCACCAGCACCTGCTCGACCCGCGGGTCGGCGGCCACCCGCTCGTTGAACGCCGCCACCGCCCGGCCGTTGGCCGACCCGGCCGTCGCCGCCCAGGGCTCGCCCTGCAGCAGGGTGTTGTCGACGCAGACCACGCCGCCGTCGGCGAGCAGCCCCGGGTCGTCCGGACCGGTGCCGAGCACGGCGTCGAGGTAGCCGGCGTACCCGGGCTTGTCGGCGTCGACGAAGACCAGGTCGAAGAGCGCGCCGTCGTCGGCGAGCCGGACGAGGGTGTCGGCGGCGGGGCCGACCTCGACGGTGATCCGCTCGCCGGCCTCGGAGGAGGCGAAGCAGTCCTGGGCGAAGGCCGCGGTGGCCGGGTCGAGCTCGCAGGCCACGACGCTGCCGCCGGCACCGACCGCCTCGGCCATGGTCAGCGCGGAGTAGCCGGTGAACATGCCGACCTCGAGCACCCGACGGGCCCGGGTGGCGTGCACCAGGAAGGCCAGGAAGCGGCCCTCGACGTGCCCCGAGAGCATCTCCTGCTCCAGCACCAGGCCGGCCTGCTCGGTGCGGGTGCCCCAGTCGGCCTGGCGGGTCCGCGTCTCGAGCGCCTCGAGCGCCGGCGAGGCCGGGCTGGTGACCGCCGCGACGTACGGGTCGAGGCCGGCGACCAGCGACGTGGCCCGGGCCAGGTCGGCCCGGACGTCGTCGCCGACGCCGTCCACCCCGGCCAGGCGCTTCTCCACCTGCTCCAGCAGGTCGGCGGCGATGCCCAGCGGCGTGACCGGACGCGGGTCAGGCACTGGCGGCCTCGGGCAGCTCGGGGACCTGCGGGCCGACCTTCTCGCTCGAGGTGTACTGGTCGACGCCCTCACCGCCGCGCGGGTAGCCCGCGGCGACGCGCTTGTGCTCGGCCAGGATCGTGGCGAGCTCCTCGGTCGTGAGGTCGTTGACGAAGTGGCAGGTGCCGATCGGGCGCGGCACGGCCGCGCGCAGCTTGCCGTCGCGGGTCTGCAGGATCGACGCCGTGGCCCGCTCGACGAGCTCGGCGGTGAAGTACGGGCTGTCGATCGCTAGGCCGAGCTGGCTGAAGAGCGCCAGCACGCGGTCGCGGTCGGCGGTGGTGATGTAGCCGCGCTGCTCGGCGATGGTGGCCGAGAACGCCATGTCGACGGCGATCGCGTGGCCGTGGAAGAGGGGCGGCTCGGGCGTGAGCTCGAGCGTGGGGCTCCAGGTGTGGCCGTAGGCGATCACCCGGTCCAGGTCCAGCTCGTGCAGGTTCGGGACCTCGAGCTCGAGCATGGTGCGGATCGCGTCGTAGGTGATCGAGTCCGACACCTCGCGCAGGTGCTCGGCGCCCTCGGCGTACCCGAAGGCGCTGTGCAGCAGCTCGTCGCCGTACTTCTCCAGCGACTCGAAGATGCCGGCGTGGGAGACGGTCGCGATCTTGATGATCTCGGCGATGCCGTTGCGGACCTGGTCGGTCGGCAGCGTCTGGAGCAGCGAGAAGTCGAGGAAGACCTTCTTCGAGGCGTGGTAGGCGCCGAGGCGGTTCTTGAACTTGCCGTGGTTGGCGCCGACCTTGATCGAGACGCTGGCGTCGATCAGCCCGATCAGGGTGGTCGGGATGCGCACGTAGTCGGTGGTGCGCTTGTAGGAGGCGCACGCGAAGCCGGCCACGTCGGTGGTGAGGCCGCCGCCGACGACCAGGACCTGCTCCTTGCGCAGCAGGCCGAAGTCGCTGAAGGAGTCGACGATGTCCTCGAGCGTGCGCAGCGACTTGGCGGTCTCGGCGATCCGGACCTCCACGACGGTGAGGTCGATGCCGTGGTGGTCGAAGTACGCCTGCGCGCGCTCGCCGTGCAGGGCCTGGACCTGCTCGTCGATCACCATCAGGCAGCGCCCGAAGGGGCGGAAGGTGTCGGCGAGCTCGGGGCGCGCCGGGTCGAAGACGTGGGGCGTGAGGAGCAGCGAGTAGTCGATCTTCTCGTAGGCCTCGACGTGGAAGGCGTTCTCGGTGGCCTCGAGCCGGGCCTGGGGGTCGCTCATGATGATCTCCTGTGGCCCACACGGGCCGGACTGGGTGCGGTGGAGCAGTGCGGTGGGGCGGCAGGGGTACATCAGGGTCGTGCTGTCGGATCGTACGAGGGCCCCACCACCCCTCCGCCGGAGCGGACGGGGCGAGGGGCGGTGGGACGGGCTCAGGACGCGGCGAGGTACTCCTGCAGGTCCACCAGGGTCAGCTGCTCGAGCCGGCCCGACGCCGCGGAGAAGTCGTGGCCGGCGGTGTTCTCGTTGGGGAACGCCACCGAGGCGACCCCGGCGGCGTTGGCGGCCTGGACGCCGCCGACGTTGTCCTCGACCGCGACGCACGCGCCCGGCTCCTCGCCGAGCTGCTGCAGCGCGTAGCGGTAGGCGGCCGGGTCGGGCTTGGAGGCGTCGACCTGGGAGGCGTCGACGACGAGGTCCAGGCCGGACAGGTCGAGGTGCGCGGCCAGCGCGCGGCCCAGGGCGTCGATGTTGTCGCGCGAGGTGGTGGTGACCAGGGCGACCTTGGTGCCGGCCTCCTGCGCCTGGCGGATCGTCTCCACCACGCCGTCGCGCGGCGCGATGTCGGCCTCGGCCAGCGCGGCCTGGTAGAGCTCGGACTTCGTGGCGTGGACGGCGGCGGCGTCGACGTCCTGCCCGCGCTCGCGGGCGTAGTCGGCGACGCGGTCCTTGCCGCCGTTGCCCTGGAGCAGGCCGCGGTACTCCTCCTGGCCCCACTCCCAGTCGAGGCCGTGCTGGGCGAAGGCCCGGTTGAAGGCGTCGCGCTGGATCTCGGAGGTGTCGGCGAGCGTGCTGATGGAGCCGAGGAGGAGGGCGGTCATGGGTGTCCTGTCGTCGCGTGGAAGTGGGGGCGCCGCCGGAGCGGCCCGCGAACGGGGCCGACGTGCCGTGGCGCCATGACGACCTTGCCAGGACCCCCCGGGGCGGGGACCCTCCGCACGGGTGGGCGCGGGTGCCCGGGCGAACGGATGGTGGACGGGACCTGAACGGGGCATGATCCGGCGGGTGCCTCCGTCCTCCGTCCTCCCCCTCGTCGCGTGGCGGTCGACGGTCGCCCTCAGCGGCCTGCTCGGCGTGGTGCTGGCGCCTGGTGGCGCTGGCCTACCTGCCGATGCAGAACGGCAACCTGCTCAGCGCGTGGTCGCTGCTCGAGCACGTCGTCACGCCCGTCCTGGTCGTCCTCGACTACGTCCTGGTCGGTCGCCGGCGCACGGTCGCGCCGTGGTGGCACCCGCTGACCTGGACGTTCGCGCCGCTGGTCTACCTCGCCTGGTACGTCTCCGCCGACCTCGCCGTCTACGACGCCCTCGACCCGGCCCGGCCGCTGCTGATGACCGGACAGGTCCTGGTGCTGGGAGCGGTCCTGGTCGGCTGCGGGTACGCGCTGGTGGCGGTCGGGCGGCGCCCGGCGCGTCGTACGGTGGCCGCGTGAGGAGCGTCTGCGTGTTCTCGGGGTCCGCGTCGGGATGACGACCGGAGTACGCCGCCGCGGCGACCGCCCTCGGCGGCGAGCTCGCCGCCCGCGGGCTGCGCCTGGTGTACGGCGGGGCCCGCGTCGGGCTGATGGGCGCCGTCGCCGACGGCGCGCTGGCCGGGGGCGGCGAGGTGGTCGGCGTCATCCCCCAGGGTCTGGCCGACCGCGAGGTCGCCCACGACGGCCTCACCGACCTGCGCGTCGTCGGCAGCATGCACGAGCGCAAGGCGCTGATGACCGAGCTGTCCGACGGTGTCGTCGCGCTCCCCGGCGGGCTGGGCACCCTCGACGAGCTCTTCGAGTCCCTCACCTGGGCCCAGCTCGGCCTGCACGGGCTGGAGCGCAAGCCGGTCGGCTTGCTGGACACCGGGGCGTACTGGTCCCCGCTGCTGGCTCTGGTCGAGCACACCGTGGACGAGGGCTTCGTCGGCCGCGACCGCCTCGACCACCTCCTCCGCGTCGGGGACCCCGCCACCCTGCTCGACCTGATGGCCGCCCGCGCCTGAGGTCGCCGCCGCCCGCCGAGGAGGGAGCACCCCACCGGTGGTCGAGGAGCGAGCGTCGGCCCCGGTGGTCGAGGAGGGAGCGACAGCGAGCGTCTCGAGACCCCCTCCACAACCCCCAGATCCAGCTAGCGTTCGAACGCGTGTTCGAGTATACTGGATGCATGACCACCACCGCCGACGACGACAGCACCGGGCCCGACCCGACGCTCGACGTTGACGTGCAGGTGGAGGTGGAGGCGGTGATGTCACCCGACCCCTCGTTCTGGGAATGGGTCCACGCACTCGACACCACACGCGAGACCACCCGCGTCGAGGCACTCGCGGTGGTCAAGAACGCCAAGGCCGTGCAAGCCGCAGCCGACGTCGCGGTCCTCCAATCAATCGTGGACTGGTGCGTGGCCAACGAGGCCCTCACCGACGACGAAGCGATGTGGATCGCCGGGTACGGCGACCACGGCCTGACCCTCGGCGGGACCGGCTGCCCCCTGGTCCGCGAGTCCGCGGTCATCGAGCTGTCCGCCGTGCTGGGTGTCTCGACCCGGTCCGGTGCGAACCAGGTCGCGATCACGCTCGAGCTGCGCTACCGGCTACCCCGGTTGTGGGAACGCGTCACCTCCGGCGCGTGTCCGGTGTGGCGGGCCCGCCAGGTCGCAGAGAAGACCATGAGCCTGTGCGAGGACGGCGCCGCCGAGGTCGACCGCCTCGTCGCCCCCTTCGCGCACGCCCTCTCCTACGCCCAGCTGACCCGGATCACCGACGAAGCACTCCTACGCTGGGACCCTGAGGCGGCCGAAGAGAAGCGGAAAGCCGCCGCTGACGGCAGGTACTGCCGCATCGGCCTGAGCGAGCACGTCGATGGCACGGTGCAGCTCGACGCCGGCCTCGACCTCGCCGACGCGATCGCCCTCGAAGCAGCCGTCAGCGACCGGGCGAAGACCCTCGCCGCCGACGGATCCACCGACTCGTTGGACGTCCGCCGCTCCCAGGCCCTCGGCTCCCTCGCCCTCGGCGAACAGACCCTCCCCGACAACAACACCGACACCGCGACCAGCACCGGGAAGGCGTCACCGGCGACCGGCAAGCACCTGGTGCTGTACGCCCACATCCCCGGCGCCGTCTTCAACCCGCTGTTCTGCACCACCAGCCCCACCAGCGCGTCCCAGCTCTCCCGCCTGGACCACCGCCACCCAGCGAAGGGCCCGATCACCACCGCCCAGGTCCGCCAGTGGGCCCACACCGCCGCCAGCATCACCATCCGGCCCGTCATCGACCTCGCCGAGACGATCCATTGCGACTCCTACGAGTGCTCCGACCGCCTCAAGGAACAGACCGCCCTGCGCGATCTGACGTGCGTGTTCCCCTGGTGCACCAACCCGGCCGTCTTCGCCGACATGGACCACGTCATCCCCCACCCCGACGGCCCCACCGAGACAGGCAACGTCGCCCCCGCCTGCCGCCAGCACCACCGCGCCAAGACCCACATGGGATGGAACTACGACGTCCTCGGACCCGGGCTCTACCTCTGGCGGAGTCCCGCCGGCCAGCGGTACCTCAGATCCCACGCCGGGACCCACCCCCTCGACGAGCTCCCACCAGGGCCACCACCCGACCCACTGCCCGAGCAACCCGACACCACCCCGTACCAGGCACCGCCCCCGGTACCGGACGATCCCGACGGCGCCGCCGAGCCTCCACCCCGAAACGACACCCCACCCTTCTGACCCACCACTCAGCAGCACCCGTACCGCCGGACCGGCCACGCCCACCGGCGGTACCGGCACGCCCAGGCCCCCTCACCCCCGTCGATGGGTGATCTGCACACACCAGATGCATGCAGATCACACGTCGACCGACCACCGGCCCTGGTCTCGAGACGCTCGCTGCGCTCGCTCCTCGACCACCGGTGACACTGGCGCTCGCTCCTCGACCACCGAGTCCGCCCGCACGAGCGCTCACCCCGCGTCGACCTGTCGTCGAGGTTCACGAGCGCCCTCCCGGGACGCACCGCGGGGCTGGCGGGCGAGCGGGCCAGGCGCGGAAACTCGATCTTCAGCACGTCCAGGCCCTGCTGGATGTCGTTGCTGTCGATGTGGCCGCGGCACCAGTAGGCCGACCAGGAGCCGCCGAGCACGAGGCGCTCGTCCGAGATCGGACCACGGGCGAACCAGCCGATCTCACGGGGCTTGGCGGCGTTGGTGAGGTTCCACGCCGAGATGCCGCCCTGGGTGCGGTGACGATGGCCGACGACGTCGCGGTCGTCGGCGGCGCCCTCCAGGTCTCCGAGCTGGCCCTCGACGTGTCGTCCGGCCAGTCCGCCGAGGTCGCCCGGATGCGCGACCTGCTCCGCACCCTCCGACGTCGGCGCCGCAGGAAGGGGAACGGCCCCGGGACCGTGGTCCCGGGGCCGTCCTGTCGTGCGTGCTGTCGTGCTGTGGTGCCCGGCCGGGTCAGCGGCGGGCGGCGTCGCTGCGCGGCGTGAACGCCCGCGAGGTGCGCTCGTAGTCCGCGTTCAGCGCCCTGGTGCTCGCCCCGTACCGGGCCGTGACGTCGGCCATGGCGTTGGTGAACTGGTTCACCGCGCGCATGCTGATGTTGTTGATGTCGTCGCAGGCCTGGTGGTAGCAGGCGTCGTACGCCTCGCCGGCGGTGCCGCCGAACAGCGCGGCCTCCTCGTCGGTCTTGACGCCCTCGGCGCCGCTGAACAGGCCACCGGCGGGGATGCCCTCGGCGATGAACGGGCCGTAGTCGCTGCGACCGTTGAACTCGGTCGGGGCGGAGGTCAGGCCCTTGCCGCGGAAGTGCGTGCGGAAGGACTTCTCGATGGCCGCGGAGCCGGCCGGGCCCACCGGGCCGCCGGCGGAGCCGTCACCGTCGTAGACGAACCGGACGAAGTTCGGCGAGCCGATCATGTCGAAGTTCAGGTACATCCGGATGTCGGCCAGCGCGCCCGGGTTGTCGGCCTTCAGGTCGCTGACGTAGTGGTCCGAGCCGAACAGGCCCTGCTCCTCGGCACCCCACCAGGCGAAGCGGACGGTGTTGCGGAAGGAGCCGCGCTCGGCGGCGGCCTCGGCCAGCTCCAGCAGGCCGGCGGAGCCGGAGCCGTTGTCGTTGATGCCGGCCCCCTCGGCGACGCTGTCCAGGTGGGCGCCGGCCATCACGACGTTGCCGCCGTTGCCGGACCGCGTCTCGGCCACGACGTTCCAGGTGCGGGCGTTCTCGGAGGTGGCGTCGACCGCGATCCGCGCGACGGTGCCGGCGTCGGCCAGGTCGAGCCCGGTGGCGTAGCTCGCGCCGACGGCCGGGACGTAGTCGCCCGGTCCGCCCAGGGTCCCGGCGACGACGCCGTCCTCGCCCTCGGTGCCGCGGTTGAATACGATCGCGCCGGCGGCGCCGGCCTCGGTGGCGTTGGCCACCTTGACGGCGAACGCACAGGTGCCGCGCTGCATCAGCGCGATCGCGCCGTCGGGGAAGGTCGCGAAGTCGTCGACCTCGCAGCCGCTGGTCGAGGTCGCGCTCGGGCTGAGGTCGGTGTCGACGACGACGACCTCGGCCGAGACCTCGCCAGAGCCGGAGTAGTCCATCACCGTGAAGTCCTCGTCGGCCACGTAGGTGGTCGGGTCCGGCGAGACCTGCTCGAGCTCGGTCGGGGCGTTCTCGCGGAACACGTCGACGAAGAACGGCTGCACCTGCGGCCGGTAGCCGGCGTTGCGCAGCTGGCTGACGACGTAGTCCTTGCTGGCCTGGTAGCCGGGGGTGCCGGTGGAGCGGTTGCCGCCGTTGGCGTCGGAGATGGCCTGCAGGCGCAGCATGTGCTCGCGCACGCCCTGCGGCGTGGTCGCGCGCTGCAGCTGCCGCGAGAGCCGGTCGACGGTCGGACCTGCCTTGCGGTCCGCGGACGCGCCCGGCTTCTTCTCCGCGGCGGTGGCCGCTGACAGGCCGGTGGCCCCGGCTGCGGTGGCGCCGAGGACCAGGCCGAGGGCCAGGCCGCCGGCGCCGAGCCGGCGACGGGTGGTGGGACGTGAGGACACGATGGTGCTCCCGAGGTGTTCTGGCCCCGAGCCGATCGGCGGGGCGGTTGCCGCAGAGTAGGGCGCGCCGCCGACCGTGGCAATGGTCGCCGGCGGGTCAGTGACCGCCGCCGAGACGCTGGTTGACCACCCGGGTCAACCAGCCCGGCGAGAACCGCGAGCCGAGGGAGAGTGCCCGGGTCTGCAGCCCGACCGGGAAGTGCACCTGGTGGATGGCCGCGCGCGGGCGGCTGGGGTGGACCGCGGCCCACACGGCGTCGGCGACCTCCTGGGGGCCGAGCCGGATCCCCAGCGACGAGGTCGTCCCGGTCTTCAGCGTCGTGGTCATCGCGGTCTGCACGAACAGCGGCCACATCGCCACGACGCGCACCCCGTGCCGACCCCACTCCAGGTCGAGGGCCTCGGTCAGCCCGCGGACGTAGAACTTGGTGGCGCTGTAGTTGGCGAGCTCGGGCTGGCCGTAGATCGCGGAGGCCGAGGCCATGTTGACCACGGTCGCCCGGCCGTGGGCGGCCGCGGTCGTCCGCAGGTGCTCGAAGCCGGCGTGACAGCCGTTCAGCACGCCGCCGACGTTGATGTCGACCTCGCGGCGGTGCCGCTCGACGTCCTGGTCGGCGAACCAGCCGCCGACCAGCACCCCGGCGTTGTTCACCAGCACGTCGAGGCGCCCGGTGGCCCCGACGAGGGAGTCGACGGCCCCGGCGAAGGCGGCCGCGTCGGTGACGTCGAGCCGGCCCGTACGCACGGTGCCGCCCAGCCCCTCGACCTCGGTCGCCAGCGTGGCCAGTCCGGCCTCGTCGACGTCGTACGCCCCGACCGTCCAGCCCTGCCGGGCGAAGGTGAGGGCGACGGCGCGGCCGATGCCGGCGGCGGCCCCGGTGACCAGGACGGTGGGTTGGCTCATGGGGAGGTCCTACCAGACCCGACCCGTCGGTGCACAGATGTCCACCGTTACCCCTGGCGGGCGAGGGCCCCCATCGGGTCCCACGCCGGGAGCACCAGCGGCTCCTGGTCGAGGGCCGCGCGCAGGTCGGCCGGCAGCGCGTCGCGGCGGACCGCGATCTCGAAGACGTACTCGCCGAACCACGAGTCGTTCATGGTCCAGAAGCCCTTGTCGGCCTTGTCGGTGCCCCACGAGTTCTCCACCCGCCACCGGCGGGCCGTGGGCCCGTCGGGTCCGTCGACCACGTCCACCCCGGTCAGCAGCATCGCGTGCGTCATCGCGGTGGCGTGGTGGTGCAGCCGGTCGGCCTTGGTCATCGTCGTGGTGGACCCGTAGAGCGCGTCGTAGTCGAAGAGCGCGGCGTCCCAGTAGCCGTTCTCCGCCTCGCGCATCGGCTCGACGTCGCAGCCGAACCACACCGGCTCGCCCGGCTCGGCCTGGTCCCCCTCACCGCCGTCACGTCCGACGATCGCCTCCATCGCCAGCCGCTTCAGCACGTCCATCTCGACGTTGAGGTAGACCACCGGCGGGGCGCCGACGACGTTGCCGAGGTGCTCGACGGTGAAGGTGCGGCCGTACGGGCTGCTCGCGCGCGGGTCGTGGACGAGGCAGACGTACTCCTCCAGCGGCACGGTGACGTAGCGCCGGGCGAACTCCTGCGGGGTCAGCTCGCCGTCGCGGTGGAAGGTCTTGTCGCTGTCGCGCCACTGCCAGGTGAAGCTGGTGGGCGGCGTGCCGAGGTGCAGGCACAGCATCCGGTGGACGACCTCGAGCACGTCGGCCTTGGCCTGGGCCAGGGCGGCGGCGTCGGCCCCGTCCGCGGCGGCGCCGCGCAGGTCGCGGGCGGCCTGGCGCAGGACGGTGGCGAGGTCGCGGTTGAGCTGGCGGGTGGAGGACGACGAGACGGTCTCCGGCATGGCCGACTGCGGCACGAGGCCGTGCTTGGCGACCAGCGCCAGGAACATGTTCCACTGCCCGCCGTCCTCGGTCGGCGCCGACAGCAGGTGCGCCACGGTGCGGTCGTCGACGTCGCGGTCGGCGGTGGCCAGCACCGACTCCAGCCAGTGGTTGGCCTTCTCCAGCTTGTCCCAGAACAGCGGGTAGCTCTGGCTGAGCTCGAGCTCCTTCACCCCCAGCCGCCGGGCCGCACCGACGCGCAGCAGGTTGAGCCCGGCGAACATCCAGCAGCGGCCCGTCTGCTTCTGGTTGGTCGCCGCCCAGTCGTCGAGCTGGTGGCTCATCGTCCGGTCGATCGACCGGGCCAGCTGGTGGTCCAGGGCGACCTGGTCGACCTGGTTGCGGGTGACGGCGTTCTGCAGCAGCCGGTGCCGCGGGTCGGCGTCGAGCTCCATGGTCAGCCGCTCCACCAGGTCCGGGGTGATCTCACGCTCCATGCGTCGCACAGTACGCCGCGCGGCACCGTCGTCGGAGGGGCCCCGTCGAGCGGCAACCGCGCCGACGCGGGGACGGAACACGTCGGCAACACGACGCTGGTGGTCTGGACCACCGCACGACCCACCACGCTCGTACCGACCCCCAGGAGACCCCGTGCCGTCCGTCCACCACCTCCACGCCGCCGACCACGACGAGCTCGCCCGCTCCCTCGGCTCCCTGCTCGGGCGCCGCGCCCTGCTGCGCGCCTCCGCCGGCGGCGCGCTCGCCGGCGGTGCCCTGGCCGGGGGCGCCGGCGCCGCCTCGGCCGCTCCCGGCAAGCCCGGTAAGGGCCCCGGGAAGGGCCCCGGGAAGGGCCCCGGCAAGGGCAGGGCCGGCATCCTGCAGCCGGGCACCGGCCGGACCCCCGGCCGCTACGTCCCCGCGAAGGCCGACGAGGTGCTGTGGGGACGGCTGCCGAACCGCGACAGCACGCCGATCGCGCGCGTCCGCAGCGGCTCGGTCGTCACCCTCGACACGATCAGCCACGAGGGTCTGCTGGAGGACCAGGGCCAGGACCCGCGGGCGTACTTCGCCGACCAGGGGGTGCCGCGCCGCCAGGTGCTCGACGACGCGATCGAGGTCGCCGCCAGGACGCCGCACGACGGCCCCGGGCCGCACGTGGTCACCGGCCCGGTCGCGGTGCGGGGCGCCCGTCCCGGTGACGTGCTGAAGATCGAGGTGCTGCGGCTGCAGCTGCGGGTGCCGTACGGCGTCATCTCCAACCGGCACGGCAAGGGCGCGCTGCCCGGGGAGTACCCCGAGCAGTTCGTCGGCGACCCCGGTGCCGAGCCGTACTTCAACCAGGGCGGCAACATCAGCGTCTTCACCCGCGTCGACGGGGAGCGTGCGCGGCTGCCCGGGCCGGTGCCGGTCGGGTTCCCGCTGGCGCCGTTCATGGGGATGATGGGCGTCGCCCGCGACACCTCGGCCCTGGTCGACTCGGTGCCGCCGACCGACGCCGGCGGCAACATCGACATCAACGACCTGCAGGTCGGCTCGACGCTCTACCTGCCCGTGCAGGTCGCCGGGGCGATGTTCTTCAGCGGCGACCCGCACATGGCGCAGGGCGACGGCGAGGTCGCGCTCACCGCGATGGAGGGCTCCCTGCGACCGACCTTCCGGTTGAGCGTGGTCGAGAAGGGCACCCGTGGCGCGCCCTCGCCCGCCTTCGACGGGCCGTTCGCCGAGACGCAGCGGCACTGGGTGCCGATCGGGCTGTCCGACCCCGACGGCCCCGAGAACGGCGGCAACGAGACCAGCCTGGACGTGGCGATGAAGGCGGCGGTGCGTCAGGCGATGGCGTTCCTCACCGAGGACGTGGGCCTCGCCGGCCCGGTCGCGTACGCCTACCTCTCCGCCGCTGCCGACTTCCAGTGCTCGCAGGTGGTGAACCGGACGACCGGGATCCACGCGCTGATCCGCAAGAGCGACCTCTAAGGGGGCGTCCGGCCCGCCGGCTGCGTCGGACGTGCGTCAGACGCGCGTCAGACGTGGCCGGCGAGCTGGGCCATCCGCGCCCGCAGCGCCTCGAGGTAGGCGTCGCGCTGCTTCGGGGTGACCGCGGGGTCGACGCCCTTCGCGTGGTCCTCGAGGTGGCTGCAGGCCGGCAGCACGTCGATCGACAGCTTGGCCGCGCCCGCCAGCGCGCGGAGCTCGTCGAGGCGGTCCCCGAACGGGGTGCCGCTGCCCGGGGAGTAGGAGCGGACCACGTCGTCGAGGTCGTCGGCGAAGAGGTCGGCCTTGGTCACCACGACGACCAGCCAGGTGGGGCGCTCCCGGCGTACGGACATCGCGGCGATCCGGTGCGCGGTGACGGTCCAGTCCTCGAGCTCGGCGGCCAGCTGCTGCTCGCGGGTGACCGGGGCCGGGCCGGTGGTGCCCGCGGGGCGGCGGCCGGTGGCGTGGCCGTGCGCGACGAGGTGCAGGACGCCGTCGACCGGGTCGTCGTGGAAGACCTCGTCGAGGGCACCGAGCCGGGTGGCGGCGTTCTCGCCGGGCACGACCCGGAACCGGAACCCCTTCAGCCGCCCGCCGCGGCGCACCCGCCTCTCGAGCACGGCCGAGCCGGCCTCGGGGGTGCCGCCGGGCTGCGGGCGCCCGACCAGGTGGTCGACCAGCTCGGACTTGCCGACGCCGGTCATCCCGGTCACGGCGACGGTCGGGAACCGGTGCGACCAGACGCCGGTGACGCGCTCGCGCCCCCGGGACAGGGCGCCGGGGACCGCGCGGACGGCGCGGGGGCGGGACGGGGCCACGGCTGCTCCTCGGGGTGTGCGGGTGATGGGGGTGGGTGGTCCGGGCTGGTGGTTCGGGTGCGTGTGGTTCGGACGGCGACGGTAGCCCCACCGCCGAGGTGACCCTCGCGGACAGCCGAGATGACGCTCGCGGCGCGTCGAGATGACGCTCTCGGCGCCTCGGGGCGGCTCACCGCGCCGGTCGCGCGGGCGTCGGGGGCACACTCGCACCATGCGCCCCGAGCCCGTCGACCCGCTCGCCCCGCCGCTGGCCGGGCCGACGCTGATGAACCAGGACTGGCGCGACCTGACGTACCTGCACTGGGCGGTGCCGCCGGAGCGGGTGGCGCACCTGATGCCGCCGGGCGTACGCCCCGACGTGCACGAGGGCGTGACGTACGTCGGTCTCGTGCCGTTCCGGATGGTCGACGCCGGGCCCGGCGGCCGCGTCAGCGTGCCGTGGGCCGGGACGTTCCTCGAGACCAACGTGCGCCTCTACTCCGTCGACGAACGAGGCCGGCGGGGCGTGGTCTTCGTCAGCCTCGATGCCGACCGGCTGCTGGTGGTGCTGGGCGCGCGGGCGGCGTTCAACGTGCCGTACCGCTGGGCGCGGATGCGTCACCACCGGGCGCCGGGCGGCGGCCCGGGCCCGCAGGGCGACGTGCACACCTACACCGCGCGGCTCCGCTGGCCGGGGACCTCGGGGCGCAGCCGGGTCTCGGTACGGGTCGGGGCACCGCGGGCCGCGGACGCGCTCGACGAGTTCGTCTCCGCCCGGTGGCGGCTGCACACGGCCGTGCTCGGCCGGGCCCTGGTCGTGCCGAACGCGCACGAGCAGTGGCCGCTGCACGACGCCGAGGTGGTCGACCTCGCCGACGGGCTGCTGGCCTCGGTGGGCTTCGGCGAGCTGCTCGACCGGGCCCCCGACCACGTCGCCTTCAGCCCGGGCGTGCACACCGTCTTCGGCCTGCCCCGCCGGTGACCAACCGCGGCCGAGGTGTCCGCGACCGTCATCTCGAGGCGCCGCGAGCGTCATCTCGGCTGTCCGGGAGCGTCATCTCGGCGGGGTGCCCGGCGGACTGAGTAGTCCTGCTCAGCAGGTCGAGTAGGAGGACCCTGGGGCACGGGTGCGCGGTGCGGCGTACTGGACCCATGCCCCGCTACGCCGACCCCGGCTCCTGCCCCGACTGCCGCACCGTGCTGCCTGCCGCGCCGGCGCAGTGCCCGACCTGCGCGCTGCCGCTGCGGGGCCCGACCGCCGCGACGCTGCTCGCGACGCTGACCCGCGCCGACGAGCTGCTGGCCGCGCTGCGGGCCTCCGCGCCGGCCCCCGCGGCGGTGCCGGTGCCCGCGGCAGGCGTCCCGGTGCCGCCGGCCGCGCCCGCCCCCGCACCGGCGTCCGGCCTGCGCGGCTCGTCGGTCCCCGGGTCCTGCTCGGGCTCGGCGCGGCCTGCCTGCTCGTCGCCGCGGTCGCGTTCCTGGCCGTGACGTGGTCGTGGCTCGGGGTCGAGGGGCGTACGGCGGTGCTGCTCCTGCTCACCGGCGGGGCCGCCACCGCGGCGGTGGTCCTGGCGCACCGACCGCTGCCCGTCGCCGCCGAGGCGCTCACCACCGTCGCGCTCGGCCTGGTCGCGCTCGACGTGCTCGGCGTGCGGTCGTCGGGCTGGCTGGGTCCGCTCGGCGGGGGCGGCACCACCGCCGTGGTCGGCACGGCGGTCGGTCTCGCCTCCGTCGCCCTGGTGGCCGCGACGCGGCAGCGCGTCGCCGCCCCCGTCGCCGCCCAGGTCGGCGGCGCGCTCGGGCTGCTCCTCCTCGCCGGCGGCACCGTCGTCGCCACCGGTCACCTGACCAGCACCGCGGCCGCAACCGTCCTCGCCGCCTCGCTCCTCGCCGCGCTCGCCCACCGGCTCGACCTGCGTACGGCCGCCGACGCGGCCGCGGTCGTCGCCACCGCGTGGTGGCTCGGGCTGACCACCGTCGGCCTCGCGGACGCAGCCGCGGCCCCCTCCGTGCGCGGCCTGGTCCTCGACGGCGCGGGCGCGGGCCTCCTCTCGGCCGGGCTGCTCGCCCTGCTGCCGCTGGCCCACCCCGCCGTACGCCGGTCGCGGGTCGCCGGGCCGGCCGCCGTGGCGGTCTCCACGCTGCTGCTGACGCTGCTCGCCGTGGTCCCGCTGGCCGACGAGGGCGCCGGGACGTTGCTGGTCGGGTGCCTCGTCGGGCTGGCGGCGTGGACCGTCGTCGTCGCCGCTGCCGGCCGCACCGGCCTCCGTGACCGCACCGCCGCGATCGCGGCGCCCCAGCTCGTCCTCGCCCTCCCCGCCGCGCTCGTCGCCCTGGACCTCGTCGCCGCGGCCGTCGACAACGTGGCCCGGCTGGCCGAGCGGGTCGGGTCCCCCGGCGGCGTACCGCTCGACGCGGTGCTGGGTTCGACCGTCACCGCCGCCGCACCGGCCCTGCTGGTGCCGACCACCTGCCTGGTCGCGGTCGCCGGCGCGGTCCACCTCCCCGCCCGGCACCGCCGGACCGGGTTCCTGGCCGCCGTCGCCCTCGCCGTCCCCGCCTCGGCCGTCGCGCTGGCCGCCGTCCCGGTGCCGCTCGCCCTGGTCGTCGCGGTCGCCGCCGTGCCCGGCCTGCTCGCCGCGACGGCCGCCCTGGTCGCGCCGGCCGCACTGGAGGGACGCCACCGCACGCCGCTCTTGCTCGCCGCCGCCGGAGCCGCCGGGACCTCCCTGGCGGCCGCCCTGCCCAGCGCCGCCCTGACCGCGCTCGTCCTCCTCCCGGTCGCCGTCGTCGCGGGCCAGGTCGCGCTCGACGGCGACGCGGGCACCCGGACCCGGACCGCCGCGGACGCCGCGCTCCCCCTCGCCCTCGGTGGCCTGGCCTGGTCGGTCGCCGACGTGACGGGGCTCGCCGTCGCCGACCGGGCGCTCCCCGTGCTGTTGGTCGTCGGTGCCCTGGCGGTGCTCCGCCCCCGCCTCGCCGTCGAGCTCGGGGCGACCGCGGCCGCGCTGCCCGCGACCCTCACCGCGCTCGCGGCCGTCGCGGCGTCGCCCGCCACCTCGGTCACCGGGTCCGCGTCGGTGTCGCTGGCGCTGCACCTGACCCTCGCCGGCGCGCTGCTCGCCGCGAGCGCGGCGATGCACCCCTCCCGCCGGCTGCTGGCGTGGCCGGGCGGGCTGCTGCTGGCCGCCGCCACGTGGGTACGTCTGGCCGACCTCGGCGTCAGCGCCCCGGAGGCGTACACCCTCCCGACGGCGCTCGTCCTGGTCGCGGTCGGCGTGGTCCGGCTCCGCCGCGACGCGGACGCCCCCACCCGTACGACGCTGCTGCCCGGGCTGGTCCTCGCCACGCTGCCCTCGCTGCTGGTGGTGCTGGCCGAGGACCCCGTCTCGCCCCGCGCCGCCGCCCTCGGGCTCGGCTGCCTGGTGCTGCTCCTGGCCGGCGCCCGGCTGCGCTGGAGCGCCCCCGTGGTCGTCGGGGGTGCGGCGGGCGCCGTCCTGGTCGCCGCCGAGCTGGTGCCGTACGCCGCGGTCGTCCCGCAGTGGCTGCTGCTCGCCGCCGCGGGTGCGGTGCTCACCGCCGTCGGCGTCACCTGGGAGGACCGCTCGGCCGACGCCCGCCGGGCGGCCCGCTACCTGGTGCGCCTGCGCTGACCGCAACCGTCACCTGGACGCGCCGCGAGCGTCATCTCGGCTGTCCGCGAGCGTCATCTCGGCGGGTCCGCGGCGTCGCCCTGGGTGAGATGCCCTCTCACGCGGCTGCCCTACCCTGACCTGACGGCGTGCGTCCTGCGTCGACCTGCCCCCGACGGGCCCGCAGCCGACGAGCCCGCCACCGACGAGGAGTTCCACCATGACCGTGCCTACCTGGGTCTGGGCCGCGACCATCGCGCTCATCCTCGCGATGCTCGTCTACGACTTCGTGTTCCACACCCGCAAGGCGCACGTGCCCTCGCTGAAGGAGGCCGCGGTCTGGTCGGCGGTCTACGTCGGCATCGCCGTCGTCTTCGGCCTCGTCGTGCTGTGGTTCGGCGGCGGCACGATGGGCGGGGAGTACTTCGCCGGCTACATCACCGAGAAGGCGCTGTCGGTCGACAACCTCTTCGTCTTCCTGATCATCATGACCAGCTTCAAGGTGCCCCGCGAGGACCAGCAGAAGGTGCTGCTGTTCGGCATCGTCTTCGCGCTGATCGCGCGGACCGGGTTCATCTTCCTGGGCGCCGCGCTGATCAACCAGTTCGCCTGGGTCTTCTACCTCTTCGGCCTGATCCTGATCCTCACCGCCGGCAACATGCTCAAGGGTGAGGTCAGCGACGACGACCCGCACGACAACGAGAACTTCATGGTCAAGGTGGCGCGCAAGCTCGTGCACACCTCGCCGGAGTACGACGGCGACAAGCTGTTCACCGAGATCGACGGCAAGCGGGTCCTGACCCCGATGCTGCTGGTGATGGTGGCCATCGGCGGTACCGACATCCTGTTCGCGCTGGACTCGATCCCGGCGATCTTCGGGCTCACCCAGAACACCTTCATCGTGTTCACCGCCACCGCGTTCTCGCTGCTCGGCCTGCGCCAGCTGTTCTTCCTGATCGAGGGCCTGCTGGAGCGCCTGATCTACCTGTCGTACGGCCTCGCCGCGATCCTCGCCTTCATCGGCGTGAAGCTGATCCTGCACGCGCTGCACGAGAACAACCTGCCGTTCATCAACGGCGGCGAGCCGATCGAGGTCACCGAGATCAGCACCGCCGTCTCGCTGGGCGTCATCCTCGGGCTGCTCACGATCACCGTCGTCGCGTCCCTGGTCAGCAAGAAGGGCCGCGCCAAGGTCGCGATCGGCAACGCCCGCCGTCACGTCAACGCCTACCTCGACCTCGACTACACCGCCGACGAGGGCGAGCGCGAGCGCGTCTACTGCAAGCTGGTCGAGGAGGCCGAGCAGGTCAGGTCGCTCGGCCCCGAGTCCAAGCGGATGATGCGTGACGAGACCGAGCTGATGGAGAAGATCGAGAAGGCGCGCCAGCAGCACGAGGAGGCCACCGGCGCGAAGGTGGACAACCCGGCACCGTGACCCACCCCGACGCCTGGGACCTCGGTGCGCTCCCGCCGCTGACCCCGGTCGCCCGACGACGCCCGGTCGCCCTGGCCCAGCCGGGCACCGCCGTCGTCGCCGCCCCGTACGCCGCCGCCGAGCTCGACCTCGCCTCCCCCGACGCGGACGCGGTGGTCGGGCTCGCGGCCGGTCCGGCCGGGGGCGCCCCCACCGCCCTGCGCGCGCGACGCGCCGCCGGTCGGACCTGGCTCGAGCTCGAGCACGACGGGACCACCTCGCGCCACGAGAGCCGGCGCCACGCCCGCTCGCCCCGGGCCGAGGCGCTCGCGGTGACGCTGACCGGCTCCCTGGCGACCGCCTGGACCCGGGAGGCCGGCACCTGGCGCGCCCGGGCCGTGCTGGACCTCGCCGAGCTGCGCAGCCGCGAGCCCGCGACCACGCCCGACCCGTTCGACGCGGACTGGCTCGCCGGCCTGCGGGCCGAGCCGGGCGCCGACCGGGCCGGCACCTTCGGCCAGCTCGGCCTCCGAGACCCGCACCTGGTCACCCACGCCGACGGCACCGCCTACGACGGCGGTGACGGCCTGCTGCTGCTCAGCGCGACCTCGGCCGGGCCGGGCGGCTTCGGCACGGGCCACACCTCGCTGTGGTCGCTCGACCCGACCACCCTGGCCCTGGCCCACCGCGGCGACCTGTTCTTCCACCGCACCGACCGGGCCGGGGTCCTCGGCGACCACGCCACCCACGTCGTCCGCGACGGGGACCGCTGGCTGGTGGCCACCAGCACCTGGGGCGACTTCGACGTCGACCGCAACCCGCACGTCTCGATGACGCTCGCGGTCGTGCCCGCCGGCACGGACCTGCTGCACGGCAGCCACGTGCTCGACACGGTCCCGCTGCCCGCCCCGACCGGCCCCGGCCCCGACGGCACCGACGACACCGACGACACCGACGGCACCGACGGGCCCGCCCCGGTCGGCACCTGGGACCCGCACCTGGTCCGCGACGACGACGGCACCTGGCTGCTCGCCTTCGTCCAGGCGACCCTGTTCTTCGTCTTCCACCCCGCCCTGGCCGCCGGCCCCGACCCCACCGACCCGGCCGGCTGGACGCTGCGCGCCGCCGCCACCGCGCGGACGGCCTGCGAGGGCCCGTCCCTGCTGCGCACCACCGACGGCTGGCGGGTGCTGGCCAGCCACGGGCGCGACGGCAGGAAGGACGCCGAGGGCGCCGCGGCGACCTACCCGGTGCTCGACCTGGACCTGCGCGAGGTGGGCCGGCTGGACGCGGCGTACCCGACCAACCTGCCCTGGCCCACGCTCGCCCGCACCGCGGCGGGCCCGCTGATGATCGGCTTCGACTCCACCCCGGCCGGTGGCCCGCTGCTGGGCTACGGCACCCACGGCGACCTCGTCCTCCAGCGCCCCGCCGAGGGCTGACCCGTGCGCCGGCCCCGCCCGGATGAGAGGACCCTCATCCGGCTCTCACCGGCGGCTCACCGCCGGGCGCCAGGATCCTCGGTGTGACGACAGACGACCGGACGGGTGGCTCACCTCAGGAGCCACCCGCCCGGCCGCTCCCGGATCCTGCCACGCCGCGGGCCGGCCTGCTGGCGCGCGCCGCGGCGTCGCTGCGCCCCGGCGCCGACGACGACCCGATGGTGGCCCAGGCCCGCGGGATGACGATCGCCGACGTCGTACGCCGGTTCTGGCCGCGGCTGCGTCCGCTGCGCGGGTGGCTGGTCCTCGGGCTGGTCCTGCTCGCGGCCGCCCCGGCGATCACCGTCGCCGAGACGCTGCTCTTCCAGCAGCTCGTGGACCAGGTGCTCGTGCCGGCCGATCCCGGCCCGCTGCTCTGGCTGGCCCTGGTGTTCCTGGGCCTCAACCTGCTCTCCGGCGTGGTCTCGGGCGCCGACGACTACCTCGGCACCTGGATCTCCCAGAAGTTCCTGGTCGGCCTGCGCCGCGACTCCTTCGCCCACGTGCTCTCGCAGCCGTCGCTGACCCACGACCGCCGCCGGATGGGCGACGTGCTGACCCGGCTCACCTCGGACGTCTCCGCCGTGGAGAGCTTCATGGTCGGCCAGCTCACCGTCGGCATCGGCGCGGTGCTGCAGCTGGTGTTCTCCCTCGGCGCGCTGTTCTACCTCCAGTGGCAGCTGGCCCTGGCCTCGCTGGTCGTGGTGCCCGTCTTCTGGTGGGTCTCGACCCGCTTCGCCCGGCTCACCAAGGACGTCTCCCGCGAGCGCCGCCGCCGCGGCGGGTCGCTGAGCAGCGTCACCGAGGAGAGCCTGGCCAACGCCTCCCTGGTGCAGGGGTACGGCCGGGAGGCCGACGCCGTGGCGTCGTACCAGCGCCAGAACGAGGCGATCGCCTCCGCCGAGCTGGCCGGCAGCCGGGTCCGGGCGGTGTTCCTGCCGCTGGTGGACCTGGCCGAGCTGGCCGGGATGCTGCTGGTGATCGGGCTCGGCGTCTGGGCCCTGGCCACGGACCGGCTGACCCTCGGCGGGCTGCTGGCCTTCCTCACGCTGCTGATCACCTGCTACAAGCCGGTCCGCGAGCTCAGCCAGCTCGTCCCGGCGCTGTTCTCGGCCACCGCCGGCGTCGAGCGCATCGTGGAGCTCCTCGACGAGCCGGCCGCCGGCGACCGTCCCGGCGCCACCCCGCTGCCCGCCCCGGTGACCGGCACCCCCCGCGGCGGCGTCGAGCTGCGCTCGGTCTCCTACACCTACCCGGACGCCGCGTCCCCCGTCCTGGACGGCCTCGACCTCGTCGTGCGCCCCGGCGAGCGGGTGGCTCTGGTCGGGCCCAGCGGCACCGGCAAGTCGACGGTCGCGCGGCTGCTGACCCGGGCCCTCGACCCCGAGGCCGGCCGGGTGCTCCTCGACGGCCACGACCTGGCCGAACGCACCGCGACGTCGGTCCGCGCCGCGGTCACCGTCGTCCACCAGGAGCAGCTGATGCTCGACGCCAGCGTCCACGACAACATCGCCTTCTCGCGTCCCGACGCCACCCGCGCCGAGGTCGAGGCGGCCGCGCGCGCCGCCGACGCGCACGACTTCGTGGCCCGGATGCCGCAGGGCTACGACTCCCGGGTCGGCCAGCGCGGACGCAGCCTCTCCGGAGGTCAGCGCCAGCGCCTCGCCCTGGCCCGGGCGCTGCTGCGTGAGAGCCGCCTGCTGGTGCTGGACGAGCCCACCACCGGCCTCGACGAGGCCACCAGCCGACGCCTGCTCGAGGCCGTGCTGCGCGGTCCCGGCGACCACGCCGTGCTGCTGCTCACCCACGACGCGGTCGCGCTCGAGTACGTCGACCGGGTGATCGACCTCGCCGCCGACCCCGCCACCCCGCCGGTGCCCCCGCCGGTGCCCCCGCCGGTGTCCCCGCCCGCGGCTCCGGTGCCGGCGTGAGGGCCCGCCCGACCGCGCCGGTCGTCCCCCCGGTCGTGCCCGCCCCGACCGTGCCCGGCTACCGGCTGCTGGAGCGGATGGCGCACGGCAAGCGGCTCGACACCTGGGACGCCTGGGACGAGCTGCGGGGCACCCGCTGCGTCATCAAGCTCGTCCGCCCCGACCGCCGGGCCCAGGACCGGGTGGTCGAGGCGCTGCGCCGCGAGGGCGTGATCGCCACGACCCTGGCCCACCCGCACCTCGTGCGGGGCTACGAGGTGCTCGACGACCCCGTCGCCGTCGTGCTCGAGACGCTGCGCGGGCAGACCCTGGGCCGCGTCGTCGAGGACGGGGCGCTGGGCGTGCCGGACGTCGCCGAGCTCGGCCTGCAGCTCACCGCGGTGCTCGGGTTCCTGCACCACCACGACTGGCTGCACCTCGACGTCAAGCCCGGCAACGTCGTGGTCGACCACGGCCGGGCGGTGCTGATCGACCTCAACCTCGCCGGCCGACCCGGCGAGGGACGCCCGGGCGCCGGCACCCCCGGCTACCTCGCCCCCGAGCAGGCCCACGGCGGCACCCTGACGAGCGCGACCGACGTCTGGGCGCTCGGGGTGGTGCTGCTGGAGTGCCTCACCGGGGAGCAGCCCTTCGGCCAGGAGGCGACCTGGGACACCCGCCGCCGCTGGCCGCTGCTGCACCGGCGTCCGCCCGGTCCCCCCACCCCGCCCGCGCACCTGCCCTCACCGCTGGCGGCGCTGCTGCTGTCGTGCGTCGACCACGACCCGGCCGCCCGGCCGCGGTTGGCCGACGTCCGCGCGGTCCTCGAGCCCCTGACGGGCCGACCGCCCGGGCCCCGGACCGGGCCCCGGACCGGGCCCCAGACCGGGCCCCAGGCCGGTTCTCATGCCCCTCCCAGCCTCCCCTCATGAACGCCTCATCGGACCCTCCTAAGGTCACGACCATGCGTTCCCCCTGCTCTCCCGCACCGCCCTCGTGGTCAACGAGGCCTCGCGCACCGGCGCCGCCCGGTCGGCCCACGCCGAGACCCTGATCCGTGCCGCGCAGGGCCGCTGGGGCCGGCTGTCGCTGCACCCGGCCGGCACCGGGCAGGGCCTGGCCGCGGCCCTCGACGAGGCGCTGGCCGGCGCCCCGGACCTGCTCGTGGTCGGGGGCGGCGACGGCACGCTCGCGCTGGCCGCCGACAAGGTCGCCGGCACCGGCGTCGTGCTCGGGGTGCTGCCGCTCGGCACCGCCAACGACGCCGCCCGCACCCTCGGCGTCCCCCGCGACCTGGCGGGCGCGGTGGACACCCTGATCTCCGGCGAGGTCGTCGACATCGACCTCGGCCGCGCCGACGGGCGCGCCTTCCTCAACGTGGCCTCGGTCGGGTTGTCGGTGGGCGTCACCGAGCGGCTGCGCCCGGGCCTGAAGAAGCGCCTCGGCCCGCTGGCGTACCCCGTGGCGACCCTGGGCGCCTACCGCACCCACGTGCCGTTCGCCGCCCGGCTGGAGTTCCCCGACGGCGACCACCCCACCCTCGAGCTGGACGACCTGCTGCAGGTCGGGGTGGGCAACGGCCGGCACCACGGCGGCGGCACCACCGTGTCTCCCACCGCGTCGATCGACGACCAGCGCCTCGACGTCTACGCGATCCAGCGCGGCCGGGCCCGCGACCACGTGTCCATCGCCCGGCTGCTCAAGGACGGCACCTTCGTCGAGCACGAGCGGGTCCGCCACCTGACCACCACCGCCGTACGCCTGGTCACCGACCCCCCGATGCCGGTGAACCTCGACGGCGAGGTGGTCGCGACCACCCCGCTGACCTTCGGCGTGGACCGCGACGCGGTGCACGTCGTGGTGCCCCGCGGGGGCACCGCCGCCCGCCTCGACCGGCCCGTGGGGCGCAGGCTCCGCTGAGTCCGGAGGGACCCGCCCGGCACACCCGTCACGGGGCGGACGGTCTGCCAGGATGAGGTGACCCGCACCACCCCGCGGGCCGACCGACCGGCGCCCACCACCCCCGGGCGCGCCCCGACCACCCGAAGGACCACCCGTGCCTGCAGCCGACGTCTCCCCCTCCGCGCCCGACCGCTCCCTGCCCGACCCCTTCGGCGACGGGCACGACCACGAGCAGGTCGTCTTCTGCCAGGACCCCGCCAGCGGCCTGCGGGCGATCGTGGCGATCCACTCGACGGCGCTCGGCCCCGGCCTCGGCGGCACGCGCTTCCACCCGTACGCCTCGACCGCCGACGCCCTGCGCGACGTGCTCGCCCTGTCCCGCGGGATGACCTACAAGGCCGCGCTGGCCGGGCTCGACCTCGGTGGCGGCAAGGCCGTCATCATCGGTGACCCCCGGACGGAGAAGACCGAGCCGCTGCTGCGGGCCTACGGCCGCTTCGTGCAGACCCTCGGCGGCCGCTACCGCACCGCCTGCGACGTCGGCACGTTCTCCGAGGACATGGACCTCGTCGCGCGCGAGTGCGACTTCGTCACCGGCCGCACCACCGCCCACGGCGGCGCCGGCGACAGCTCGGTGCTCACCGCCCTCGGCGTCTTCCAGGGCATGCGCGCCGCGGCGGAGGCCGTCTGGGGCGAGCCCACGCTGGCCGGCCGTACGGTCGGGGTCGCCGGCGTCGGCAAGGTCGGGCGCCACCTCGTGCGCCACCTGCTCGAGGACGGCGCCTCGGTGGTGGTGACCGACGTGCACGCGCCGACGGTGGAACGGGTCCGCGAGGAGCACCCCGCGGTCACCGTGGTCGGCTCCACCGAGGAGATGGTGGCCTCCCGGCTCGACGTCTACGCCCCCTGCGCCCTGGGCGACGCGCTGACCGACGAGGTCGCGGCGGTGCTGTCGGCGCGGATCGTGTGCGGGGCGGCCAACAACCAGCTCGCCCACCCCGGCGTCGGCAAGGTGCTGGAGGACCGCGGCATCCTCTACGCGCCCGACTATTGCGTCAACGCCGGTGGACTGGTCCAGGTCGCCGACGAGCTCGAGGGCTTCTCCTTCGACCGCGCCCACCACCGCGCCTCGCGGATCTTCGAGACCACGCGGTCGGTGCTCGCGCGCGCCGCCTCCGACGGCGTCCCGCCCGCGGTCGCCGCCGACCGGGTCGCCGAGCGACGCATCCACGAGGTCGGCCGCCTGCGCGGCATCTGGACCCCCTGACCGCCGAGGTGACGCTCGCGGCGCGCCGAGATGACGCTCCCGGCGCGCCGGCCGGTGCTGTCACGCTGTGTTACCTCACCTGGCGGGCCGTCACGGCGCCGCACGAGTCGACGTAACACAGCGTGACAGCTGCGCTCGCGCCCGCTTCCACTGCGATCGGACCGCCCGACGCAGCGGTCGGCGCGCACGAGAACCCGGGCCGACCCACACGGGTCGGCCCGGGTCCCCACCGCGGGGAGGTGTCAGTCGCGGCTGCGGTGGTCCGACGACCAGTCGTCGGGCTCCTCGGCCTTGCCGCTGTCGTCCTCGCCACCGTGCAGCTCGCGTGCCAGCGCCCCGAAGTCCGTCTCGTGGGTCTGGTACTTCAGGTCGCGGGCGACCTTCGTCTGCTTGGCTTTCGCTCGGCCGCGCCCCATAGGGTCAGCCCCCTCGCACACTCGGCCGGGCCCGACGCTGAGATCGGGGCACCGGGCTGTCTCCATCGGTGATCGTGAGTCACACGCTACCCAATGACCGGTCGGAACCGCACGCCCGGGCAGGCGAGGCGCGGCGCGACGGCCGTCCGGCGGCCCGTACGGCCCCCGGTGCGGCCCCGGGTCTCACCAGCCGGGATGGCGGCCCACCAGGCGGACGGCGCCGCGGTCGGCGTCCGCCGCGGCCGGCATCACCTCGCCGGCGACCCACGAGCGCACGCCCTGCTCGGCGAGCACGCCGAGCACCGCGTCGACGCCCTCGGGGGCCACCACGGCCACCATCCCGACCCCGCAGTTCAGCGTGGCCTCCAGGTCCTCGACGCCGACGCCGCCGGCCGTGCGGACCAGGTCGAAGACCGGCCCGGGGGTCCAGGTGCCGCGCTCCAGGGTGGCGGTGAGCTCCTCGGGCAGCGAGCGGGCCAGGTTGGCCGCGAGGCCGCCGCCGGTGACGTGGGCCATCGCGTGCACGGCGTTGGTCGCCGCGGCGGCCAGGCACGCCTTCGCGTAGACCTTCGTGGGCTCCAGCAGCTCCTCGCCCAGGGTGCGGCCGAGCTCGGGCACGTGCCGGTCCAGGGACCAGCCGAGGCCCTGCTCGCCGAGCAGCACGTGCCGCACCAGGGAGTAGCCGTTGGAGTGCAGCCCGCTGGACGCCATCGCCACGACGG